>CAZIGH010000013.1:0-99251 GCA_964538625.1 uncultured Verrucomicrobiaceae bacterium | reverse complement strand
CTGGCGGCATGGACTCTCACCATGCAAGAGACGCCAAGCTTCGCTTGGCGCACGGCATCCGTGTATTTCGTCGAGAACTTGAAGGCAGGCAGGGATGAGACACCAGAACCCAGACTGCCAGACACCAGATTCGAGTCGATGCTCAGTTCGTTTCCGAATGCATCGTACTCGTGGCGGCTCATGACTTGGCCGGTGGCGATGTTGGTGTAGGCGGTGATGTTGCCATTTCCGTCATAAGACGGAACGGTTGTCCGTGTTCCGTTTTCCGTGTTCCGTTGACTGACAAAGAGCAGGCCGCCGACTCCTCCGGCTCCTTGTTCGGTGGCGCTCAGGTCGTAGCCCCAGGCATACGAAGTGTGAAGGATGATTGATGAAGGATGAAGGGGATTCATCTCGAACTCGGCGACCAAGTTCCAGTCATCGTAAAGGAATCGGAGGTCGGTGGCAAGGGTGTAGTTGCCTGACGAAGAGCTGAAGCTCTCGACCACTTTCCTCAATCGCCGGAATTGGCTGTCGTGGGTGAAGATGAGGCGGGCGGAGGCGATACAGGTTTACCATAGCCTTCTCCATGCCATGGGGGATGATTCGCGATCGCACCTTACCACCCGGAGCTGACTTTCCACTCTTCCATGAGTTCCTCGGGCAGTTCTTCGATGAATCGAGACTGGCGGAGGATGATGTTGCCGTCTCGGGCTTGGTGATTGATGAGGGGGTGGATGAGATAGAGTTCGTCTTTGGCGCGGGTGACGGTGACGTAGAAGAGGCGGCGCTCTTCTTCCAAGCCCTCCGGGCCGCCTTCTTCCAAGACGCGGCGGTTGGGGAACATGCCGTCCGCCAGCCACACGACAAAGACGGCCTTCCATTCCAGGCCTTTGGCTTGATGGCCGGTGGTGAGGGTGACGGCGTCTTGCTCGGTCTGCTGCTGGCGTGGGCCGGGGTTGTTGCCGTCCGTATCGACTCCGGAGAGAAGTGCTAGCTGGCCGAGGAACTCTGCGGTGTCGTTGAAGCGGGAGGCGAAGCTGCTGAGCTGGTCGAGGTCCTGGGAGCGCTGTTCGTAGTTTTTGAACTCAGCCTTCATGTAGTCTGCGTATACGCCTTCCACTACGGAGAGGATCATGGAGCTGGGAGCGACTGGTCTGCCATTTTCATCCATGAGTTCATCAAGGGTGAGAGCGAGCTGGGTCCATGTTTCCCGGGCCTTTTTTGGAACGGGCAGTTGCTGAAGGTAGGTGGAGAAGCGCTGAGGCATGGGGCCATCCTGTGCGCCTTCGGACTTGCTCCATTCATTCCAGAGACGACTGGCGCTGGTGTTCCCAACGCCGGGAAGCAGGCGTACCATGCGCATGAAGGAGACCTCGTCTTTGCGGTTGATGGCAAACTTCATGAAGCAGGCGACGTCCTTGACGTGAGCCTGCTCGAAGAAGCGGAGGCCGCTGGTGATCTGGAAGGGAATGCCGCGGCTGGTGAGTTCCATCTGGATTTCAAGCGAATGGAAGTGGGCGCGATAAAGCACGGCTATCTCGCTGAAATCTATTCCTTCCTCATGAAGCTCCAGGATGCGCTGTGCGACGAATGCGGCCTGTGCCGAGGGTGTGTCCACGGCCACGAGTGCGGGTGTCATTTTTCCGCCTTGGCGAGCTGGGAGGAGGTTTTTGGGGATTTGGGCGCGATTGTTGGCGATGGAGGCGTTGGCGAGTGCGAGCACCTCTGGCACGCTGCGGTAGTTGGTTTCGATTTTGAAGGTGCGTGACTTGGGATAGCGCTGGCTGAAGTTGAGAATGTTGCCAACGTCCGCACCACGCCAGGAGTAGATGCTCTGGGCGTCGTCTCCCACGACCATGAGATTGCCGTCTTGCCCGCACAGAAGGTCCACCATTTCGCACTGGAGACTGTTGGTGTCCTGATACTCATCTACGAGGACGAACTGAAAGGTGCGCTGGTAGTGCTCGCGCAAGTCTTCCGCTGCGGTAAGCAACTCGACGACGCGGACGAGGAGGTCATCAAAGTCCATGCTGTTGGTCTCCTGCTTTTTCGCGCGGTAGAGATCGTACACTTTGTGAATGGCTTCTGCCACGGACTCAAAGTAGGGGTAGCGTTCGTCGATGACTTGCTGAACGCCGCAGCAGAGGTTCTCTGCGAGGGAGAACATGTCGCAGAGCACTTCTGCCTTGGGGAACCGATAGTCTCCCACGTCGAGCTTTGCGGAGGCGAGCACTGCATCCATGAGGTCTGCCTGGTCTTCACGATCCATGATGGAGAATGAGGCTGTGTAGCCCAGGCGGTCGGCGTGACGTCGGAGGATGCGGTTGCCGATGGAGTGGAAGGTGCCGCCCCAGAGGCGCTGGATGTCTGCATTCACCAGTCCATTCACGCGCTCCAGCATTTCCCGCGCGGCTTTGTTGGTGAAGGTGAGGAGGAGGATGTTTTCTGGCGGGATGCCGTTGTCCAGCAGGTAGGCGACACGATAGGTGAGTGTGCGGGTCTTGCCAGAGCCTGCACCTGCGATGACGAGAGCCTGCCCAGGCGGACTGACGACGGCCTGATGCTGAGCTTCATTGAGTTCCGCCTGGTAGTCGATACCAGAGGAAGCGGAGCGGTGAGTGACGATGCGATAGTCGCGTGGCATGTGCTGCCAAGAGAGACGGTTCAGGGCTGGATTCCAATGGTTTTGCAACTGACGCAAGAACCATGGTCTGTGTGTGCGTTTGGTGGTTTCCGTTTTCTTCCCAATCCATCATGAAACCAACCATCACTTTGGCCGCTGTTCTCCTCAGTCTCGGCATCGCCCGTGCAGATTCACCCAATCCCCCGGAGGGCTTCACCGCGTTGTTTAATGGCAAGGACCTCTCGGGCTGGTATGGCTGGGGTACGCGTGATCCCAGTGAACTCTGGGCCATGAGCGAGGAGGAAAAGGCGGATTACAAGAAGAAGTCCATCGAGGGCGGTCTGCTGGACGCCAAAGGCGTGGACAAGGGCGACCATATCAACGCCCACTGGAAAGTGGAGAACGGCGAGCTGGTCAATGATGGCAAGGGACTCTATCTGACCACGGACAAGGACTATGGCGACTTTGAGCTGTGGGTGGAATACAAAGCGCTGCCGCTGGGTGACAGCGGCGTGTATTTGCGCGGCATCCCGCAGGTTCAAATTTGGGATCCGAATGAAGAGGATCCGAAAGGACTTGGGCGTGCGATGGGTTCAGGCGGTCTTTGGAACAACAGCAAGGGAGCGCCGGGCAAGGATCCGCTCAAGCGCATGGACAAGCCGCTGGGGGAATGGAACCAGTTCAAGATCAAGATGATCGGCGAGCGAGTGACGATCGTCTTCAACGGTGAAGTGGTGGTGGACAATGCGGTGCTGGAAAACTTCTTCGCCAATCGCAAGGCGGGCTACCTGGCCTACGCCACGCCCAAGGCAGGCGAAACGAAGGCTGAGGAGAAGAAGCCCAACGGGTGGATGAAAGACCCAGCCTTCCCTAAAGGTCCGATTCAGCTTCAGACCCACGGCAGTGAGATCCGCTGGCGGAACGTATTCATTCGTGAAATCAGCGCCGAGGAGGCTAACAAGGAGTTGGCCGCTCGGGATGCAGAGGGCTACCAGGAGCTCATCAACGGCAGGGACCTGAGCAACTGGCAGGGTGCGGTGGACAGTTATGAGGTGAAGGATGGTCAGATCCTTTGCAAGCCAGGCAAAGGTGGAGACCTGCTGAGCATGGAGGAGTACGAGAACTTCAAGCTGCGGGTGGAGTTCAAGCTGCCGCCCGCCGGGAACAACGGCATCGCCATTCGCACACCGCTGGATGGGAAGTCAGCCTCTGACGGACTGGAGCTGCAGGTCATTGACAGCGATGGTTACAATGCGAAGCAGGCGGCCGCCGGCAAGCCCGGGCTGGAGCCTTACCAGTATCATGGGTCCATCTATCACTGCGTGGGAGCCAAGCACGGTTACCTGCGCCCTGCTGGAGAGTGGAACTTCCAGGAGATCGAAGTGCAGGGCCAGAGAATCAAGGTCACCCTGAATGGCACGACCATCCTGGATGCGGACATCGACACCTTTGACCGTTCCCAGATCAAGCATCCGCCGAAGGGACTGGACCGCCGCTCTGGTCACATCGGATTCGCAGGGCACAGTGACCCGGTCGCCTTCCGCAGTTTCAAGGTGAAGCGGCTCTGAGAAAATCCATGCTTGCATAAGAGGGGGCGCGGTGCTCCCTCTGTCCAAGGCGGACTCCCGGCGCTGTCTCAAACTCAACCTTCACGCTTCACATTCTTTATGGGACTCTTTGATTCACTCGCGGGCAAACTTCTCGGCGGTCAAAATGCAGACGGACTGGGCGCCATCATGTCGGACGTGCTCAGCGGTAAGGCGGACCTTGCTTCATCTTTGAGCGGCGTCATCAGCAGCATGGGCGGGATAGAGGGGCTGCAACAGAAGTTCCAGCAAAGTGGCCTGGGTGAACAGTTCGCCTCATGGGTGGGAACTGGCGAGAACCAGCCAGTGAGTGCCGATGACTTGGACCGGGCGCTTGGCGGCGGTGCAGGACAGGCAGCGAGTGCCGCGCAGGCCATGGGCATTGACCTGAAAGCCGTGCTGCCGCTTCTGGCGACGCTGCTTCCTGGTTTGATCGACAAGCTCACTCCGGATGGCAAGGTGAACCCTGAAACGGCTCAGGGTTCCGGCCTTGAGGCAGCCATAGCGAGCCTTATGAAGGGCGGTGGTCTGGGTGATCTTTTGGGTGGCGCGGGTGGAGGGGGGCTGGGCGGCATGCTCGGTGGCCTTTTGGGCGGCAAGTCCTGAGCCGACCGCGCTTCACGCGCCTGGTCTGCGAAGCGATCCAGCAGACCAGTTTGGCAGGACCGTGAGGACTGAGCCATGACTGGCGCATGTCTCTCTGTCTTGTCACGCATCTCACCGAGAGCGATGAACGTCTGCTGGAGAAGGCGCTGGATGGCTTTGTGCCTAACCAGGTCTTCGACGTTCACGCTCATCTGTTCCACACTCGGCACTTCGCGCGAGGTCGGCGGCCCGTGTTTCTAGAAGAAAACCGTGGCTACGGCATGCCTGAGTTTCAGGCAGCGATGAAGAACTGGATGCCGGGCCGTAAGGTGGATGGCTTGTTTTTTGGCTTCCCCAGCACAGGCAATGACAGAGCGGGTGAGAATGAGTGGGTGCGCTCTCACGTGGAGGGTGCCGGGGATTCGCGTGCTCTGGTGCTCGCCGCACCGGGCGATGACAGGGCTGAAGTGCGGCGGTTGCTCACGGAGAGGAGCTTTGTCGGCATCAAGCCATACCGGATGTATGCAGACGTGCCTGATACGCGGGAGGCGGAGATCGAATCCTTCGCTCCGGAGTGGATGTGGGAGGCTTGCCACGATCACGATGGGGTGCTGATGCTGCACATCATGCTGGCTGGCGGCATCACTGACGAGCGAAACGTAACGGTGATACGGCGTCTCTGCACGAGGTATCCGCGCTGCCGCTTGGTGCTGGCGCACGTGGCACGGTCGTTCAACTATCGTCACGCACGTGAGGGACTGCATGCCGTGGAAGACTTGGAGAACGTGGTCGTGGACACCTCTGCGGTGACCCAGGCCAGTGCCTTTCGGGCAGCGCTGGAGATACTGGGGCCACGCCGGGTTCTCTGGGGCAGCGACTACATGGTGAGCGAGCTGAGGGGCACTTGCGTGACACAAGGTGATGGATTCACCTGGATTCACCCGGAACTGGGTACGGAGAATCTGACGGTCTTTGGGAACTACACCACGGTGGGAATCGAATCCCTGCTCTGTCTTCGAGAAGCCTGTGAGGACGCGGGCATGAACGAGAGCGATGTGGAGGACCTCTTTCGCAACAACGCACTGCGGCTGCTGGGACTGCGGCGGACCGAGGGTTCTGGCCCCAAGTTGTGGCATGAGGCAAAAGAGAAGATTTCGTGTGGGACGGGCTTGCTGTCCAAGCGTGCCCACGTCTTCGACGAAGCCACGTGGCCCTCTTACTTTTCCCGGGCCAAGGGCGCACACATCTGGGATCTGGATGGAAAGCGATACCTAGATTTCACGGGTGGCGTAGGAGCCATTCTTCTTGGCCATGCAGATGATGAGGTGAACGATGCCGTGAAACGACGGGTGAACCTGGGCAGCTATTGCACGCTGGCATCCCCAGACGAAGTGATCCTGGCAGATGAACTCCTGGCCCTGCATCCATGGGCTGGGAAGGTTCGGTATGCCCGGGGTGGAGGTGAGGCGCTGGGTCTAGCGGTGCGCATCGCGCGCGCGGCGACTGGGAGGAGCGGAGTGGCGTTCTGCGGTTACCACGGCTGGAACGATTGGTACTTGGCTGCCAATCTGGCCGATGATTCCGCTCTCGACGGGCATCTGCTTCCCGGCCTTGCCCCTGCGGGCGTGCCGCGCGAGTTGGCAGGAACGGCGGTGCCGTTTCGGTTCAACGACAGCGCGTCGTTCCAAGAGGCACTTCAGCGGCTGGATGGCCGACTCGCTGCCGTGGTGATGGAACCTATGCGCAGCGAGTTTCCGAGGGATGGCTTTCTCCCGCTGGTCATGTCAGCCTGTCGAGCGGCAGGCGCGGTGTTTGTGCTGGATGAGGTCACGAGCGGCTGGCGGTTCGGCTTTCCGGGTGCGGCTGGTCAGCTGGGCATCGTGCCCGACCTAGTGGTGTATGCCAAGGCCATGAGCAACGGATACCCAGCTGCCGCCGTGGTAGGCCAGGAGGAAGTGATGGACGCGGCCAATGCCAGCTTCATCTCCAGCAGCTACTGGACGGACGGCGTGGGCGCTGCGGCATCACTGGCCTGCATTCGCAAAATGAGGCGCGAGACCGTTTATGAGCATGTCTGGAGGCTAGGAGAGGTATTGCAGACCGGACTGAAGCAGTTGGCCGCGCGACATCCAGCCCTGGAGGTGAGAGTGACAGGGATGCCCAGCGCACCTGCCCTAGGGTTTGGGATTCCAGCCGTGAAAACCCTGATGATCCGTCACCTACTCGCCCGCGGGTTCATGGTCTCTGGTCAGCTGTATGTCACGTGGTCACACGACGCCTCCATGGTGAGTGCTCTCTTGGAGGCCATGGATGAAACGTTCAGCCGTATGGAAAAGGAGCCGATACTGGATGTTGAAGTCCCGCCGACCGGCTTTGCCCGGCTCGTCTGAAGCATGGGTTGCACCCGGCGCGGCACGGGGCATCATGCACGGGTGAACCAGCTACCTCGAATCGACTGGCGTCAGCAAGTGCGGCTGCAGGGAGTGACACTGGGAGTGATCCTAGTGGTGCTGTGGAGTTTGGAGTTGGCGGACGTGATGTTGCGGCATCTCTTTCCTCCGGGTCTGGATCGGTTTGGCATTTTTCCTCGCCAGATACAGGGACTGCCGGGCGTGCTGCTCGCGCCGCTGCTGCATGTGAACTTTCAGCACCTGGCGGCGAATACGCTGCCGCTGCTGGTGCTGGCTTCTCTGATGCTGGTGGAGGGAGCACGGAGATTCTGGAAAGCTCTGGTCATCATCGTGCTCGTCAGCGGTGTCATCGTCTGGCTATTCGGGGCCGCTGGCTCGGTGTATCTGGGCTCGAGCAATGTGGTGTATGGCTGCTTTGGCTTCCTGCTGATGCGGGCCTGGATCACGCGGCGACCTGCGTGGGTAGCGGTGGGAGTGGTGGTGCTGCTTTTGTATGGTGGGCTGGGATCCGCTCTGTTCACTCTGAAAGAGGGTGTGTCGTGGCTTGGCCATACGGCCGGATTGCTCGCTGGGATGGTAGCAGCAGATCAAATGCACCGATGTCGTGGTGCGAATGCAAAAACTTGTTCTCAAAGTTTGACAACGCAGTGACGAAGGTTAGTCTCCCCTTCCGCACAGCTTTCGCAGAAGGCGGCGGGAAACGCACCCGTAGCTCAACGGATTAGAGCATCTGACTACGGATCAGAAGGTTTCAGGTTCGAATCCTGACGGGTGCGCCACTTGTTTCGACATTGGCTTCTGGAATCAGTTTTGGAACTTTGGCAGTGCGCGGTCGCGGTCGGCACCAGAAAGGTCTTTCATGGCCTTTTGAAGCTTGGCGAGGATCTCGGGCTTCAGTGCGGCGAGGTTGGTGGTTTCGGCAGGGTCGCTCGTGAGGTGATAGAGTTCATGCGCGGTCTGGTCTTTGGCCTTTGAGTTTTCGATGAGTTTCCATTCTCCCAGGTGGACGACGCGGGACTTCCAACTGGGGCTGACGTTGTAAAGTGGGCGCTCGGGCGGGGCGGGACTCCCGGCGAGGTGAGGCCAGAGGTTGATGCCATCCCAGCGTGTGTCATCCGGTGGTGTGACTCCGGCGAGGTGGCAGAGGGTGGGCATCCAGTCGATGATGTGAACGGGTGTCTTCAACACAGTGGGCTTGAGTTTGCCAGGCCAGTTGGCGAAGGCAGCCACGCGGATGCCTCCCTCATAGGGCGTGCCTTTCTCTCCTCGGAAGGGTTGGTTGCTGCCGGGCAGTCGCCCTCTCGGGTAGTCGTCTGGCGGATACTTCGGGTCTGCGTTTTCGGCGTTGGAACCTCCGTTGTCCGAGCTGAAGACAATGAGGGTGTTTTGCCTTTTGCCAGTGTTCTCGAGCGCTCGGATGATGCGGCCTATGGAGTCATCAAGGTGGATCAGGCAGGCTGCGTAATGCCGGGCTACGGCATCGGTGATGGCTGCAGGCACACGTTTCAAGATCTCCTCTGGCTCCTTCACTGGCAGATGGACGGCTGTGTAGGGAAGGTAGAGAAAGAAGGGACGTGCGCCCTGGGCACCGATCCACCGGCAGGCCTCGTCCGTGAGCAGGGTGGTGACATGGCCGGTCTCCGTGAGCAGTCGGCCATTCCTATGCCAAGTGGTGGAGTATGGACCCTGCTTGTAGAAGTGGTCATAGGGGCCTACGCCGCCCGCGAGGGAACCGTAGCTGTGGTCAAACCCGAAGCGGTTGGGCCCCTGCTCTGGGAGGGAGCCGAGATGCCACTTGCCGATGAGAGCGGTGGCATAGCCGACGGACTGCAAGGCACGCGGAAGGGTGAAGGTCTCAAAGGCCAGCACCTGCTCGTTTGTAGGCGTGGTGACGCCGAAGCGGCTCCAGTACCGCCCGGTAAGCAGGCCGGCCCGGGTGGGACTGCATACGGGGGCCACGTAATGCGCGTCGAGGATGATGCCTTCCTTTGCCAGGGCGTCAATGTGCGGTGTGGGCACTTGGCCGCCGTTGTAACCGACATCCGCCCGCCCGAGGTCGTCGATGAGGATGAAGACGAAGTTTGGCTGGACGGCATCTGCCTGGAAGGGATTCAATACACAGGCCAGCAGAGCGATAATCCATTTCATGCAGGTGATGACGATGGCAGGCGGGGCTTGCTTTCAATGGGTTGAGTGCCCAGACTTGAGGGAATGTTTGGGATTGAACGAAAATGGTGGATCTGCGGGCTGCTGCTTCTGGCGACGACGATCAACTACATGGACCGGATGACCCTGGCCAATGCGGCCACGCGGATCACGCAGGAGTTCGGGTTGTCCGATGAGCAGTACGGCCAACTGGAGCTTGGGTTTGGCTGGGCATTTGCGGCAGGCTCCCTTCTCTTCGGGTTGCTGGCGGATCGGGTGAGCGTGTGGTGGCTGTATCCTGCGGTTCTGTTCGGGTGGTCGGCAGCAGGCTGGGCATCTGGCTCGGCTGGATCGGCAGAGAGCTTGCTGTGGTGTCGAGTGGTACTGGGGCTGTTTGAGGCAGGCCACTGGCCCTGCGCTTTGAAGACGACTGCACTGCTGCTCAAGGCGGGGGAGCGCACGATGGGCAACAGCGTGCTGCAAAGTGGTGCTTCCGTAGGGGCCGTGCTCACGCCGCCTTTCATGCTGTGGTTGATGACGGATGACATCACGACGTGGAGGTATGCCTTTCAAGTGGTGGCAGCGGTGGGGATTTTGTGGATTGCGGTTTGGTTTCTGGCGGTGCGCAGGTCAGACCTGCCAGTGGTGGCCACGACCAGCGGCGGCTCCGTATGGCCGGTGCTGCGAGGCGGCAAGTTCTGGGCGGTGGCCATTTTGCTGCTGGGCATTCAGATTTGCTGGCACTTCTTCCGCGTCTGGCTGCCGAAGTTTCTTCAGGAGGGCCGCGGGTATAGCGAGACTATGGCACTGGGTTTTAACTCAGTGTATTACCTGGCCACCGATGTGGGTTGCATCTTGGCAGGCGTGCTTTCCCTGTGGTTAGCAAAGCGCGGCTTCAGTGCGCATGATTCGAAACGCAGAGTGTATCTCATCTGCTGTGGCTTCACTTCGCTGTCTGTCTTGATACCTCAACTTTCCCAGGGGCCGCTTCTTTTGGGGGTGATCCTCCTGGTAGGCATGGGCGCGCTGGGGCTGTTCCCCTGCTACTACAGCTTCGTGCAGGAGCTTTCAGACCAGCACGTGGGTAAGCTGACCGGACTTCTGAGCATGTGGGTATGGGCGGTGACCTCGCCGTTGCATCCACTCTTCGGGCGAGTGGTGGACCAGACCAAGTCTTATGACATGGGCATGGCCGTGGCCGGTCTGGTGCCGCTTGTGGGAGTTCTGGCACTGGCCCTGCTTTGGCCGAAAGTGCGATCAAACACAAGCTCTTGAGAATGGGCTTGCGGCGGCGCTACGACAGGCGACAAATGCCACGTACCCTCACAACTCGTCCGTGAACTTCCCCAAGCCAGAGCGACTCCGCCTCCAAGCAGGCAACAGCAAAGCACCAGTCTTGGTGATCCTCAGTGCCTTGCTGCTCAGTGCGGCCATTTTCTTCCTATTTACGAAGCGAAAACTCGGCAACCCTACGCAAGGCTCCCCTACCCCGGTGGCTGCTGCACCAGCGCCCTCTCAGCCCGGTTCACCTCCTCCAGTGGTCGTAGCACCTCCGACCGAGCCAAAGACCTTACCTGCCACTCCGTCGGTGCCCTCCTCAACGCCGCCGCCTGGGGCACCCCAGCCTCAGACCTTCGGGTTCGCAAGGCCGGGTGACCTCGGCTCGCAAATGGCCAAGGCGCTTGCAGGCGGTGACCTAGAGCAAGCCGCCAAGATCGCCTCCATGGGTGATCCAGACCAAGAAGCAGCAGCGAAAGCCATTCTGGAGAAGCTGTTCAAAGAAATGGGCTACAAGGTCGGCCCGGAGGATCAAGTGAAGATCCTCGGGCAAGTGGGAGATGCCACGCGGCTCTCGATTCCACTGATCAAGCCGGGTGAGTCCCTGCCCTCTCTCAGCCTCCAGTTCGATGTGGAGCGAGATGCTAAAACCGGCTGGAAGATCACCCAGCTGCGCCTGCCCAAAGAGCTGGAACCCATGGTAGCGGAAGCCCTGAAAGCCATGCCATCCCCCCCCGCCGCACCGAGCACGGCCCCAGCTTCAGCGGCAGCGGCCGCCACTGGCACAGCCGGGGCTGCGGCACCAACCGCAAAGAAAGGCGGCACCCCGCTGTTTGTAGTAGAGGAACATGCGGATGCACTGGGTTTTGCCAGTGGGTTCGTCACCTCACTGCTCAATCATGACTTCAGTTCGGCTCGCCAAGTGATCGATGAAACCAAGGTTCCCCCGGAGAAGCTCGCCGGTCTGTGCATCGTCTTTGAAGAAGGCAAATACACACTGAAGCAAAGCAAGCCACTCATCATCACTGTGGCGAGTCCTAATGTCTCCTGGGTCATCGCTCAGGTGGAGTCAGAGAGCCTACAGCAGAGCACCGAGTTCGGCGTGGAGCTTCAACGGCAGACGGAGCAGTCCCCGTGGCAGGTGGTCGGGCTGAACCTCTCCGACTTGCTTGGATCATTTGCCCAGGCAGCCTCGAAGTTGGGAGTGCCTTACACGCCAATCGTGCAGAATCCCAAAGGTGGGGAGTCGCTGGCGCTTTACTTCGAATACGACCAGGCCGAGCTGCACCCTCGGGCGCAGAAGCAGCTTGCTATCGTAGCTGAAATGCTGAAGTCTGACTCCAAGCGCAAGCTCTACATCACAGGCCACACCGATGCCATGGGAACCGATGATTACAATCTCCGTCTCTCGCAAGCGCGCGCCAAGACAGTCAAAGAGCAGCTTGCAGCCCTGGGCGTAGCCGCAGATCAAGTGGTGACGGAAGGCATGGGCAAGGCAGTGCCACTGAGTCCCAACCAAAAAGCCGATGGCTCAGACGATCCCGAGGGACGCTCAAGAAATCGCAGGGCGGAAATCTTCCTGGACTTCTGAACCCCGTGGTATCCCGAATCCCCTTCTAATCAGTCAGGCTAACACAGTCCAGTCCGCACTGGCACAAAGACACTCCCCGCAACGAACCCATTGAAAAGTCTTGCGCTGCGAAGTCAGACCGTGGGATAGTTTGCGAATGTCAGACGCAGATTCTTCTTCAGCCAGCCTTTTGATGCGATTCGAAATCGCGGACGGAAACGTGGTGGGCGAAGCCACTCAAAAGGAGACCGAAGACTTCGCAGCAGACCTACAGGGACTTCGGCACTTTGGTCGGCGGATTGGCTCCGCCTTGGAACTTGGCGAGCCCTGGCACGGCGGATACCGGGAGGATGACTTCACCCTCCTTTGGGCGAGCACCACGGAGCAAACAAGCGACACGGCCCCGGCCCAGGGAGCCATGATCGAGAAGAAGGTGCCGTATTACGAACTCATCGAGACCCTCACCCAAACCAAGGACTAACACCCATGGCCACCCAGATCGCCCACTCCCTTCGTGCCTCCATGGAGCGCCTCAAACACAGCGGTGCCATCAACGGACTCTGCCTCGGCTGGCGACGCCAAGTCCTGGTCAACCTGCTGCCATACGAGGATCACCGTGCGGAACGCCTCATTCACGACTTGCATGACGCCCGGCAGCACTTCGCCGACGGCGGACGGGAAATCCGCAGCTTCTGGTTCGGCTACGAAGGCGTCCATGCCCTTGCCGTTTTTTCCGCAGACTGCACGCTCATCATGCTGCACAGCCGCACTGCGGACGTGGATTTCCTGGCACAGGTGGCGGTGGCTTTCCTGCAAGACTCCCAACTGCTCGTCAATGCCGTGCTCAACCCAAGCGATGCAGGCATCGACGCCTCAGAAACGCAGGAACTTCGGGCAGACGACAACTTTCCGGAGCCGCCGCCCACCACTCACCTCATCGGACGGGAACTCATCTGATCTGCACCGCAAGCGCTGAAATATCGCGCCCTCATCCGCCGATTCATTCAGCATCCACCCACGCCCATGCCGCACCCACACCACCCTTTCAGCCGCCGCAGTTTCCTCCGCACTAGCAGCCTAGCTGCCCCGTTCATCATCACCACCGCACGCTCTGCAAGCGCCCAGCAAAAGGCGGATTCCAGCGAAACGATCAAAGTGGGACTCATCGGCTGCGGCGGACGCGGATCAGGAGCAGCAAATCAGGCTCTGGCCGCCTATGACAAGAACTCCAAGCTGGTCGCCGTGGCCGATGTGCTGGATACCCAGATGGACAAAGCCCTGGCCAACCTGACCGCCATTCACGGCGAACGCGTGGCGGTAACGCCAGAAATGCGTTTCTCAGGCCTAGACGGCTACAAAAAGCTCCTCGCCACAGACGTGGACGTGGTCATCCTCGCCACACCACCGGGCTTCCGCCCTCACCACCTCACCGCAGCCGTGGAATCCAACAAGCACATCTTTGCCGAAAAGCCCATGGCAGTGGACGTGGCAGGATACAAAGTAGCCATGGAGGCCGTGGCCAAGGCCAAGGAGAAAAAACTCAATCTCGTCGCCGGATTCTGCTGGCGCTACGATCAGGCCAGGCAGGAAGCCTTCCAGAGGCTTATGGACGGAGAGATCGGGGACGTAGTAGCCGCATCCCACTCCTACCATACTGGCCCCGTCAAACCCATGCCCAAGGCAGATACCCGCCCGCCCGGCATGGCCGACGTGGAGTGGCAAGTGCGCAACTGGTACAACTTCTCCTGGCTTAGCGGCGACGGGCTCGTAGAGCAGGCCGTGCATAGCGTGGACAAGCTCTGCTGGGCCATGAAGGACGTACCCCCTGTAGCGGCGGTCGCCGTGGGAGGGCGTCAGATTCCAGCGGAGGGTGGCAACATCTTCGACCACTTCGGAGTCGCTTACGAGTTCGAAGGCAGCATCATCTGCCATATGGCCAGCCGCCAGATCCCCGGCTGCCACGGCGAGACCAATGACATCATCGCCGGCACCAAAGGCAGACTCCTCATCGGAAAAATGGGCGGTGGAGAACCCCTCATCGAAGGCGCGAAACGCTGGCGCTGGAAAGGCCAGAAAAAAGACATGTATCAAGCGGAACACGACGTGCTTTTCGAAGCCGTCCGCAACGGCAGCGTAGTCAACGATGGCGACCGCATGATGAACAGCACCCTCGTAGCCATCCTAGGCCGCAGTGCCGCCTACACCGGGAAGCGCATCACCTGGCAGGAACTGCTGGACAGCAATCACGACCTGGCACCCGAGGAGAAACTGGCCTGGGGAGACAGCTTTGATCCTGGTCCCTTGCCTTTGCCCGGCACCAAGTCCAGTGTGTAGGCCACCCCATGGTCAAAAAGCTCCTCCACACCCGCTACCGCGTCAACGATCTCGAAAAAACCGTTCACTTCTACACCCAAGTGCTGGGGCTCGAGGAGATACGGCGTCACAAGTCGCCACGCGGTTCCGAACTCGTTTTCCTCAAAACACCGAACAGCGATGAACTCATCGAGATCTGCTCGTACCCGGCGAGCGGTGAAGTGACCTTTTGTCCAGACCTTACCCACCTCGCTTTCGAGGTGGACAGCATTGAAGAGTTCGCCAAGCACTCTACCGCTCTGGGCTACCCACTTTCCGACGGGCCTACAGAAAGCTCCAGCGGCCGCTTTGCATTCATCGACGCACCAGAGGGGTATGAAATCGAACTCATCGAATACCGCAAGTAGTGCCGATTTTTGTGTTCCCGGATGCCAATCCATGTTCTGATTCCACACCCCTCCTCTTACCCGACACGCTGAATGGACTTTGATTGGCTGAACGTTTCCTTCGATCTCACCAAGCTCCCCCCAAAGGACATTGAGGAGTCGTTCGAGGACCCGTTTTCCCTCAAGCTCCTCCCAGACGGCGGAGAAGGCCCGGGCCATGAAGCGCGCTACTTCTGCCTCGGCCGTTCCCTTGCCGGCACGCCCATCTTCAGCGTGTTCTGGACAGATGGGAAACGATACAGAGTCATCTTTGCGCGTCCCATGACTCAGGAGGAGATCTACTTCTACGAACGCAAAATGGCTGAGGACATCTGAGAACCATGGAACCAGGAGCCGTACCAACGCAAATCACTACGCTGCGGGCGTGGAAAGAAGTCCCCTCTTTCGACTCCGAAGCGGAGGAAGCTCGCTTCTGGTCCAAGCATCAGCTAGATGGCCGCCTCATGCAAATGTCCCTGCACAAGGCAGACGTCCGAGAATCCACCACCATCACTCTGCGCTTCGACCCGCGAATGCTCTCGCGCATCAAGCGCATCGCACGCCGCCGGTTCCTCAACTACCAGAGCATGATCAAGCAGTGGCTCAGCGAGCGCATGGAGCAGGAGATGAAAGACTGACGTGATGCAGAAATCCAAGTGGCATCTCCAGCCCGGAATCTTTTGGTGCACAGTGGCAGCCTGGGTGGCACTCCTCTGGTGGCTCTCCTCACAGCCAGGAACGGGCAAAGGGCCCCGCATCCCCCACTTCGACAAGCTCCAGCACCTCGCTTACTTCTACTGCGGCGGGATCGCCTTCCAGCTCGCCCTCAGGACCACCTGGACCTCACTCACGCCGAGGCACCTCATCATCATCGGACTCGTATTTGCCGCCCTCATCGGCGCACTAGATGAGCATCACCAGACCTACACCCCCGGACGCAGCGGGCACGACGCGTTGGACTGGCTTGCAGACTGCCTTGGCGGACTATTGGCCGCGCTGTCAATGAACCGCTACCGGCCAAGCATCAACAAAGCTTCATGAAAACCATCCACATCGGAATCATCGGCGGCGGCCTCATGGGCCGGGAAATGGCAAGCGCATTCGCCCGCTGGCTGGCACTGACAGACTGCGAAGTACGGCCTGAACTCGTAGCCGTAGCAGATCTCGTGGAATCTACGCGGAACTGGTTCACCCGCGTCCCTTCCTGCAAGCTATTGACCGCAGACTACAAAGAGCTACTCGCCAGCCCCGATGTCGATGTCGTCTATGTAGCCGTACCCCACCATCTGCACGAACAGATTTACATCGATGTGCTCGAGGCCGGAAAAGATCTCTTTGCAGAAAAGCCCTTCGGCATCGACCTCGCAGCGGCACAGCGCATCACCTCAGCCATCCAGCGCACTGGCAGATTTGTTCGCTGCTCCTCAGAGTTCCCCTTCCTCCCCGGGGCGCAACGCATCATCGACTACGTGAGCAGCGGCCACCTAGGCAGAGTGCTTGAAATCACCTCAGGCTTTCACCACAGCAGCGACTTGGATGCAAACAAAGCTGCCAACTGGAAGCGACAATCCAGAACCTGCGGGGAAATAGGCGTCTTGGGAGATCTCGGCATGCACGCCTGCCACATTCCGCTCCGGTTGGGTTGGAGGCCCACCAAGCTCTTCGCACAGCTTCAGAAAGGCTACCCCGAGCGACCAGATGGAAAGGGCGGCACTGCGGTCTGCGACACGTGGGATAACGCCATGCTCCACACCTGGACAGAGATTGACGGAGAAGATGTCCCCATGCGTCTCGAAATGAAACGCCTGGCCCCCGGTGCCACGAACACTTGGTTCCTCCAAGTCCTCGGAACCCAGGGCGGCTGCCGCTTCTCTACCGCCGAACCCAAATCTCTCTGGCTCTTCGAGTCCGGCAAAGAACAATACTGGAAACGTACGGATCTAGGCTTCGACATGCCATTCAAGACCGTCACCGGCCACATTTTCGAGCCCGGCTTTCCTGACATCATCCAGCAAATGTGGGCCTCATTCCTCGCCGAACGGGAGGGCACCCTGGGCAGCCGCTTCCAGTGTGCCACGCCAGAAGAAGCTCTGGCCACGCATCAGATCTTCGCCGCCGCGCTGCGTTCTCACAACGAGAGTTCTTGCGTGGACCTGTAAAACCTTACCACTCTTGAAGCGTGAGGCCGCTCAACCGCTCGCCTATTGAACCAAACGACGCACTGGTGCCAGCTTGAGATTGATTGCTTGCGGCGGAGCAGGGGCAGATTTGCCGTTTCTGGCTGCATACCGCTCGATGTGGTTTCTGTTGCCTCATCTATCCCGCCCCCTTTTAACCCGACCTTTTCAGTATGAGTTGAGCAAGCAGAACCGGCGGAGAGCTCTGACGCACCCGAACTTACCTCAAGCGCCACCGCTCAGACTCTCAAGCTCCGGCAAATAAAAACCGTAGCTCTCTGTTAGAGCACCCGAAGTCACAGTTGATGCCCACCGAAAAGAATCAGGCTACCACCGAGTGTCTAACATTACTCTGCAGTCTGTGCCGCCACATTGCGAGAACCAGCAGCAGCGGACTCTTCAGCCATGCCAGCAGAGATAGGCCAGCGAGCTTTAAGATTCAGCTTCTCCGGCGGAGCAAACGCCATCCTGTCCGCGCCACCGTTGCCCGCAGGTATTTGATAGACCAAGGGAACAAGTGTCGCGCGGATTTTTTGTCCGTCAGCTTGACGCTGCACGTGGACCAGGCCCGCATAGGTTTGCTTGACGGAGCCGGTATCAAGCTGAATGACGTCACCCTTCTTGTAAGGTGCCTCGCTCCCATCCAGCTCAGGCAGCACAAGCTCTACATCCACGTCCTCAATCTCAGTATCGCGGGCCACTATCACCCAGCCAGACTGAAACACATCATCCTTCCCAAGGCGGCGTGCGTCCAGCACCTCAAAGGCACCGCGCACATAAGTGGGGTTTTTCTCCTTGAAGTTGCGAATGTAGTTGCGCTTCAGGAGATCGTTGTGCACGCGAAACTGCTCCGGCGTGAAGTAAAAGAACTCTTCCAGCAGCTTGCCCCCCGTGAGAAACTGCCCGTGTGGAACACTCAGCTGGGTGTATTTCCGAATCCCCTCCAGCTTATTGAACCTGACGAGCAGGTCGTAGTTGAAAGGCTTCTCCGGGTGAGCAAACACCAAAATGGAGAAAAACCAACTGGCAGTAGCCAGTCCGAGAAGGAGAGTGATCCCAATGGTCCACCAGAAGAGGCCAGTCTCAGCCTTTGCTTTTTTTGAAAAATTACCTCCGCCGTAACTACGATACTCTGATCCGTCGCTCAAAAATTGAACACGCATACCAAAAATGAAAAAAGTTTTGAAAGTGAAAGGAAAAAGTTATCCACAAGCCTACCAGATTACGGTTTTTGTGGAAAGCCTTTTTCGTTAACATAGTAAAATAAATCTGTCAGGACTTCCTTGGTTCGAAGGACGTTCCACAACCACAACTACGCTCCGCATTCGGGTTCTCTACACGAAATCCCCCGTCATTCAGAGCATCCACATAGTCGAGTTGGCATCCTTGAAGCATTTTCGCCCCTTCAGGACCGATAAAGACGCTCACACCGTCCTGGGTTACCGTCATATCTCCTTCAGCCTGAGGGCTTATCTTCATGACGTACTGAAAACCGGCACAACCGCCTTTCTCGACATCCAGACGCAATCCCAAACCACTCTCCGACCTTCCTTGAAGCAAGGTCTGGAGTTGTTTGACGGCGTTGGCGGTGAGGGTAAGCATTGCGGAACGAGTGTGTGAAGGCACCCACCCACCCCGCAGCCCGTCGATCCCGCTTCTGTCACCCCATGAATGGGCTGCCAGCCTTGGCATTCGGCGGCTCGGGCGGTGGTGTACCGCTTTCATGCCCTCACTTTTCACACACTCAAACGTTTTTTCGTTCCACATGTCAAAAATCCGTGTCTTGACTGATTCACTCGCCAGCCAGGTGGCTGCCGGCGAGGTGGTGGAACGCCCCGCCGCCGTGGTGCGGGAACTGGTAGAGAACAGTCTCGATGCCGGTGCCACGCAGATTGAGGTGGCAGTCCAGCGCGGTGGGAGTTCGCTGATCCGGATTACGGACAACGG
The DNA here is from genome assembly GCA_964538625.1 of uncultured Verrucomicrobiaceae bacterium. Taxonomy (GTDB): domain Bacteria; phylum Verrucomicrobiota; class Verrucomicrobiia; order Verrucomicrobiales; family Verrucomicrobiaceae; genus JAEUHM01. The sequence continues at coordinate 80,209 of CAZIGH010000013.1, read as the reverse complement.
TTCTGGAATGGATCGTGAAGATGCTCTGCTATGCATTGAACGCCACGCCACGAGCAAAATCCGCACCAAAGAGGATCTGGCAGCCATATACACCTTTGGTTTCCGAGGGGAAGCACTGCCCAGCATCGCTAGTGTCAGCCGCTTTCGTCTTCTGACTCGGGAGCCTGAGGCCAGTTCGGGAACGGAGATAGAGGTACATGGCGGTAGGCTTATGTCCGTCAAGGACGGCGGTGGCCCTCAAGGCACGATGATTGAGGTGAGGTCTCTCTTCTACAATGTACCAGCGCGCCGCAAGTTTCTGCGCGCAGAGACCACAGAGTATTCCCATGTAGAGCAGCAGTTCAGACTGCATGCGATAGCCAACATAGCAACGGCATTCACTCTGATACGCGATGGCGAGGTGATGTTTCATCTTCCCGCCACCACTGACCCCAGGGAGCGAATCTCGGGTTTGGTGGGCACTGAACTCGCTTCTCGATTGCTGGAAATACCGAGCGTAGAGAGGCACGGCATTACGGTGCATGGTTTCATAGGTGGGCCCGGCTTCAGCCGATCAAACAGGCAAATGCAGCTAACTTTTTTGAATGGGAGGCCCATTGAAAGCCAAACCATCAACTATGCCGTGCGGGAAGGCTACCACACCACTCTCATGAAGGGCCAGTATCCTGTAACCTTCTTGTTTGTGACCATGGACCCTCACAGCTTCGACATCAATGTGCATCCTGCAAAGAAGGAAGTTCGCTTTCACGATTCGCAGATCATTAGAGAGGTTGTCTCGCGCGCGGTGCATGACACTCTGCATCTTGCGCGTTCCATACCCACAGGACATGCCACATCAGCAGCAGCTGCTTTTCCATCTCAAGCACCTGACGTTCATCCCGAGCTGCCGATTCCTGGGCGAGAGGTGACATCTCTCCGTAGTGACTGGTCCCAGATGGAGGTGAGGCCAGACTCTGCCAGCACCACCCATCTCTACCCAAAGGTGGAACCACGCCAAGAGACACCCGATGATACGGACGTGGAACCTCCACATCGCGACGAGGCACCCGCTTCACCAGCGCCCCCTGCGGCAGACTCTTTTCGGATTCTCGGCGTGCTGGGGAAACTTTACGTGCTGATGGAGAGCAACGAGGGGCTCGTGCTCATGGATCAACACGCTGCGCATGAGCGTGTGCTTTTTGAGAAAATGCGCAACGCCATGGAGAAGGAGGGCGTGCCTGCACAGCGTCTCCTCATGCCAGTCATGTTGCCTCTCACTCCGCGTGATTATGATCTGCTCTCCCGTAACGTGAGCATCTTGGCAAAGCTCGGAATCGAAGCGGCTCCATTCGGTGCCAATACCTTGAAGATAGACACACTCCCCGCTTTTCTGAAGACGGACGACCCGGTGCGTCTCCTCAGCCAGATCGTGGATGAGCTTTCCGGCATCAGCAGTCGCGCCTCCTCGCTGCGGCTTGGTGAGGACATGATAGCCACCACTGTGTGCCGTCATGCGGTCAAGGCGAACGATCTTCTGCGACAGCCCGAGCTGAAAAGCCTGCTGGAGGACCTGATGGCCTGTGAGATGCCCTACTGCTGTCCTCACGGCCGGCCAACGCTCATTCAGATCACCTATCAGGAGCTGGAGCGAAAGTTCGGCAGACGTGCGCCTTGATCAGGCACGGCCCAGCCTTTGCAGCACTCGCCTCCCCCACCACAGGGTAAAGAGCGAGCCACTCCAGGTGACCACAAAGATGCCCCACCACACGCCCCAGAGCCCCCATCCAAACGTAAAGGCAAACAACGTGAAAACAGCCAGAGGGGCAATGATCTGCCTGTATAAACCCATCCAGAGGCCGAATGCCGGGCGCTTCAGCCCCTGGAGCATGAAAACGGTGATGAAGAGTATGGGGTATGCGCACATGGTGACGGAGGCGACGGAAAGATAATCCGCTCCGAGGCGGGTGACTTCCGCATCGTTGGTAAACCAGCTCATGGCATGACCTCTGACCAGCCAGATCAGCGCTCCGCCTCCAAGCATGAGCGAGACGCCGTAGATGATGCACTTTTTCCATGCCTCGCGAACCCGGTGGTGAAGACCCGCTCCGAAGTTCTGCCCCACCAGAGACAGCACAGCGAAGTTGAGTCCGATAGTGGGCAGCAGCACCACCTGTTCGATGCGTGTGGCGATGCCATACGCCGCGACACCCTCCTTGCTGAAGCGACTCACAAACCAAGTGATGACAAAAATACCCAGCGCCACCGTCATCATGTTCAGTGCTGCCGGCACTGCCTGCCCTGCGATTTGACGCAGCACCACCGGTTGCGGAACGAAGTGACTTCGTCGCAGAGCAGCACCCAGTTCCCGGCGGCTGATGACCTTTACTAGGAACACACAACCCGCCGCCTGCACCACCACAGTGGCCACGGCGATGCCTGAGATGCCAAGTGGCACCAGGCCCAGCCAACCGAACATCAGAACTGGGTTCAGCACACAGTTGGCGAAGAAGCCCGCTATGAGCAGATTGCGGTAGGCCTTGGTGTCTCCCTGCGCATTGAGCGCGGCATTGAGCGTCATTTGCAACACGAAGAACACTCCACCTAAAAGAATCACATTCATGTAAGCGAGCGAGGTCGCCAAATACGCATCCCCCGCACCCAAAAGCCGGAACATGGCTGGCGCGGCGAGCATACCGACCATGCTCAGGCCAAGTCCGACCACCGTGGCAAAGACAAGAGCTTGGCCAAAGACGAGCCTTGCCTCCATCATCTCACCACGTCCAAGCGCATTGGCTATAAGTGCAGTCGTGCCTTGGCTCAGCCCGCTGCCAGCTGAGAGCAGGATGAAGAAAACCGGAAAGGAAAGCGAGAGGGCAGCTAGCGCATCGGTTGAAATCAAGCCAGCGCAATATGTGTCCACGAAGTTGTACATCGTGTTGAAAAAGAACCCCACGCTCGCAGGTATGGCGATTCGGTGTATCGCTTGTTTGATGGGGCCTTCAAGTAGATTCATGGCAACCGACTCATCTTGCAAAAGCGGTTCTCCCGGGAACTCGGAGTGGCCGATTCACGGCTCAGCCCGCCGAATGAACGTCCGCCATTTTTCGCTCGCTTCACTCAACTCCTTTGCTTGAGAAAATCATTGAGGATGCGATGCCCGGGCTGACGTCTGGCTTCTCGCCTCGCCGTCTCTATCCACTCGTGCGCGCCGGGATGGAGGCTTTCCGCTGCCGCAAGCAGGGACTTCATGCTGATGGTCACAGGCGTGCCTCGCTGCAGCGTCTCCGCTATGGCGGCATCCGTGGCCTGATCAAACACCCAAGCAAGGTCCGCGCCACTGAAGTGCCCAGTGGCTCGGGCGAGCAATGCTGCATCCAGGTTATGCACTGGGCGCCGGGAGGCGATGGCATGGATGGTGTCCTCTCTCTCCCGCTCATCCGGCGGTCCCACGTAGAGACACTGGTCAAACCGTCCCGGTCGGCAAACGCCGGGATCAAGCTGCCACGGCGCGCTGGTAGCGCCCGCCACAAGCACCTTGGAGCCGGATGACATGAGACCATCTAGCTCGGAGAGAAACTGGTTCACTAGGCTTCGTAAACTGTTTTCCCGCAGCTTTTTGCGTTGAGTGGCCAAGGCCTCTATCTCATCAAAAACGACCACACAGGCTTCGAAAGAGCGGGCTTCCTCAAAGAGGTCGTGCAAATTCCTTTCACTGCTTCCCGCATAAGGATCCATGATCTCATGCAAGCCTATGGACATGTAGTGGCAGTTGGTTTCTCCCGCCAGCGCTCGCAGCAGGAGCGTCTTTCCGCAACCCGGTGGTCCGTAGAGCAGCACTCCGCCCCCAGGCTTGCGCCCGTACATTTCAAACAAATCCGGATGTTGAAGCGGCAAAATGACGCGTCTTCTGAGGGCCTCCTTTACTCTGGCGAGTCCGCTGATGTCATCGAAGGTGACCGCCCTGCGATCCTCATCCCCAGGTGAAAACCGCACCTCGGTCTGCCAGTCCGAGTCGGTGGACTCTTCGTCAAAGTCGGTGCTGGTGCTTTTAAGCAGCGGATCACTCCCATCGTCCGAGGAGGAATCCCACCGATGGCGCTCCACCCGGCGCTCTGCGGGCCGCACGAGGTCCTGGAGTCTGACACCAAGCCCGGCTTCCAGCGCCGTGTCCACGATGCCACCATCCAGACCGACGGCCCTCTTCGCCGCTTCCAAGGCGCGGGTTCGATCCCCCTCCATGAGATGGATCTGGCTCAGCAGCAGGTGGGCAGGTGCATGGCGTTCATCCCGCTGGATCACGCGCTCTGCACGCACCGCCGCCCCGGATGTATCACCTTCTAGCATCAGCACACGGGCGATGCCCAACTGTGCCTGTGCGTGATCCGGCTCCAGGGTAAGCACTTTTTCAAAGGACCTTCGCGCTTTGTCCAGCTGCATGTCTTCGCAACAGGCCTGCGCATAGAGAAGCAGAAGCGATACATTCTCGGGCGACTGGGCCAGTGCTTCACTCAGTGCTTGGTGACGTTTCATCGATAGCTCCAAAAGGGTTTCCGAAACATCTGGTCACAGCTCCAGAAAGTTCTTCATCAGCCGCTTCCCCTCCCCAGTGAGAATGGACTCTGGATGAAACTGCACGCCATGCACCGGATACTCCTTGTGCCGCAGTCCCATGATTTCGCTCTCGTCATCCGCTGCCACTGCGGTGATCTCCAGACAGTCTGGCAGCGTCTCGCGCTTTACCAGCAGGGAGTGGTAACGAGTCGCTTCAAAGGGCGATGGCAGATTCTTGAAGACCGACTTGCCCTCATGCACGATCATGGAGGTCTTACCGTGCATCAGACGGGCGGCGCGAACCACCTCACCACCATAGACATGACCTATGCTCTGGTGGCCCAGGCACACGCCGAAGATGGGGATGCGTGGGCCAAAAGTGCGGATCACCTCACAACTCACGCCGGCCTCATTCGGCGTGCATGGACCGGGAGAAATGCAAATGCGCTCTGGCTTGAGTTTGGCGATCTCTTCCACGGAGATCTGGTCATTGCGCTTGATGACCATGTCCGCACCCATCTCTCCGAAGTATTGGACGAGATTGTAGGTGAAGGAATCGTAGTTGTCGATGATGAGGAGCATTATGGGGGAACACAGGGAAGAAAGGCCGGAATGGGCGCCAATCAACCCCCGTCATCAGTCATTACGCCGCCGGTTCGATTTCAGCACGCATGGATCCCGGACACTCCTTCACGTCCGGGTCAGGGCCATACTCGTGAATCTGCTCCTGCCTGAGCTCAGCAAGTTCCTTGTGGACCGTGGCCACGATCACCCTGCCGTTCTCATGCACATCAATCGCCATCTGAGCCGCACGCTCCACGGAATGGCCGAAGATGGAGCACAGCATGTGGATCACGTAGGTGAAGGTATGCTCATCGTCATTGAGCAGGATGACGTGCCAGAGAGGTTCCGGTTCCACCGGAGCGGGCTGCTTTTTCGGCGGAGGCAGCACCCGCGGTTTTGCAGGCTTCACCGGGGCCACAGGCGCATCCAGCGGACCGAAAACAGGGAGCATGGCGCAGGGAGATGAAAAGAAGGATGTCACTCCGGCAAGGAAGCGCAGCACCGCCGCACGCTCAACCTTGCAGTGCGGAAAATGCCCCATATTCCGCCTGCGACGGGTCATCCCCCCAGATCGAGCGGGGACTTGCATCAGGCGGCGATGGCTTGTAAGGCAGTGAACGATGCACCCTGAACTGCAAAAGCTCATCACCTCCGCGAAACTCTCCCCCTCCGATGCCTCCAAGCTGGATGCCCTGCCACCAGGCACCGTCTGCCAGCACAAAAGCTGGGGCCTGGGCAAGATCGCTGAGTGGGACCTACTCGGAGACAAAGTGCTCATCGACTTCGAGACCAAAACCGGGCACCCCATGAAGCTCTCCTTCGCGGCAGACTCACTCACACCGCTACCTGCGGATCACATCCTCGCACGGCGCATCAATGAACCGACTTCCCTTCAGCAAATGGCAAAGGAAAGGCCCTCCGCGCTGGTAGAACTGGCCCTCAAAAGCTGCGGAAACTCCCTCCTCATCGACGATCTGGAAAAGCTTCTCACTCCCAGAGTTGTAAACACCGCTGAGTTCAAAAAGTGGTGGGATGCTGCAAAGAAAGACCTCAAGGGCAGCCGCCACATCGTCGTGCCCACCAAGCGCTCGGACCCCATCACCATGCGTGCCCAAGATGAAAAGCCGAGCGCGGTCATGGTTAAAACCTTCCTCGCCGCCCGAGATCTCAAGGGCAAGCTGAGTGCCCTCGCTGCGGTGGTGAAAGATCTGGACCTCTTCGAGAACGCTGCCGAAGAACTCCAGCCCATTTTCAAAGACGTTTCTGACACCGTCCGCAAAAGCTGGCGCTTAAACCTTAGGGACAGCCTCCAGCTTCTCCTCCAGACTGAGGAACTGCGCGACAACGCCAAGGCCCCTGCGCCCGAGGGCGCACTTGGCGTCCACGAAGTGGTGCGGGAAGCGCGCCAGCAGTTGAGTGAGTCCATCAACGGCCTCTCTGCCGCTATCCTAGGCAGACTGTACCGCTCTTTCCCCCTGGCCTTCCCCGACGGGGAGTGGATCAAAGAAGCGCTGGCCCACCTCACCAAGACGGGCGGACGCGCCGTGGCCGAAATCACCTCCGTGCTGGACGAGAACGATCAGCTCGATGTCCTTGCAGACTACCTGAAAAAGGCGGTCCGCAACCGCGCCCTCTCCACCGACCTCCTCGTCTGGATCTGCAAAGAGCGAAAAGGCCTGGCCGCCTCTGTTTTCGACATTGACCTCGGCAACGCCATCCTCGGCGCCCTGGAGAATGACCACGTGCAGGGCGGCCCCAAACGCACGGGCCGACTCGCAGATGCCTTTGCAGAGGACCGCACACTCTTGGGCGAGATGGTAGCCGACGCCGATGACGAGGAGCTTCGTCTCTTTGCACGGCGCATACTCAATACGCTCGTGTTTGACGAACTCACACGCCGCTCCCTCATGGGCAAAATCATCAAGGCACGTCCCGAAATGGAACGCCTGATGGAGGAGAACGAAGCCGCTCGTCAGGATGAGGCCCTCATCGTCTCCTGGGAGTCCCTTGAGGCGAAAAAGAAGGAACTGGATGACATCATCACCGTCAAGATCCCGCAGAACAAGCGGGACATCCAGATTGCCCGCGAGTACGGCGACCTTCGCGAAAACTTCGAATACAAGTCCGCCAAGCAGCAACAGGCCGTCCTGCTTCGCATGCAGGCCAAGTATGAACGCGAACTCCGCCATGCTCAGGGCACCGACTTCACGGGCGTGCCCTCGGACAAGGTCGGCGTAGGCACTGTGGTCACCCTCCAGGACCTCTCCAACGGCAGCACTGAAACCTACACCATCCTCGGGGCCTGGGACAGTGACCCAGATCAGGGTATCATGTCTTACCTGTCGGAAAGCGCCCGCGCGCTCATCGGCAAATCAGAGGGAGAGACGGCAGAACTTCCCTCTGACAGTGCCCACGGCAGCCGCCAAGTGAAGATTACCTCCATCCGCGCTTACCGACCGTAGCGGCAGAGCTTCCAGGATACAGCAGCAGCACCGCAGCTTGGTAGGCCCAGATATGGCCTTGAACTCGCAGAGCGTTTGCTCCACCGTTCAGGGTTAAGTTGCCGACGACAACTCCCGAATCCAGTCGTTTCACCTGCGGGCTGTGACATGCGTTCTCCCCTTTTCATTTGCCTGACACTGCTACCCCTGCTCGGACTGCGGGCGGCGCACTATCACGTCTCTCCCGAGGGCGCAGGCACCATGGACGGTATGGTTTGGGCCCACGCGTTCCCCGCATCCGAAATCGACCGCATCGTGAATGAGCTGATGAAACCCGGCGACCACCTTCAGTTCGCCCCCGGCGTGTATGAAGGTATCAAGATCCACCTAAAAAATAGCGGCGAGCCAGGTAATCCGATCACTCTCAGCGGAATCGACCAGGGCCAGGGACTTCCCGTCTTGACCACCCAGTGGAACGAAAGACAGCCGGACAATGGGCATGTCGTCATCGAAATTGCAGATGGGGTCTCGCATGTGGTTTTAGAGAAGTTGCGCATTAAGGGAGCCGTGATAGGCATCCGAACACAAAGACCCTCAACCGGCCGGGCCAGAGAAGGCTTGGTCTTCCGGGACGTCGATGTGTCTCACTGCCGCGAGGGATATGTGCTCTCCGACTGCAAGGATCTTCTACTCGAACGATGTGACGTGAAACGTTACTCCATGCACGGCTTCCGGCTTGAGGGAGGCTGCACTGAGGTGGTTTTTCGGAACTGCACCGCTGACTGTTCGGAAGGAGATTCCGAGTGGGAGGACAAGACGGAACACCAGCCCTCCGGCTTTTTTGTGAATGACAAAGGTGCTCCCAGTGTGCGCATCCATTTCGAGCGCTGCTTGGCCCGCAATAACATGATGCTACTGCAAACCAACCTCGACAAGAATGGTGAGGGCTTCGTAGTGGAGGCGGGCGCAGCGGAGATCAGCTTTGACCGCTGCCGCGCCATCCGAAACCAGGATGGCGGATTCCATGTCAAGGCAAAGGACCCCTTGTTCACGAACTGCATTGGAGTTGGAAACGCCCGTGCCTTCCGTCTGTGGAATGGCGGCACGTTGAGCAACAGCATCGCCACCCGGGCCAATGTGGGCCTGTGGAGCAATGGCGGGCCCGTCACCGTGGAGCGCAGCACTTTCCACCAGATGGCGGAAACCGCCGTCAAGGTAGATAGCGCTGCCAGTGGCCCCGTATCACTCGCAAACTGCCTCATCTCCGAGTGCAACACGCCACACAAATCAACGAGGCCGGGCATGATCGTGCTGAAGGACACGCTCAACTCATCTGACCCTCACTACGCACGCCCCTCGGCGGATTGGGATGGTACCGGAGACGCCATGGACAGCCTCTCGCATCCCGACCACGGTTACAAGAACCCGGACGCATCTCCCCGCCTTAAAAAGCCCTGAGACAACGCGTGGCTCCTCAAAGGCCTGGGGGCATCCAGGGTTCAAACTTCGCCACCTCGGCCTTGGCTGCCTGACTCACGGGAATGCCCCAGAAGTCGAAGAACGGCCCCAGATCTCTCTTCGTGATGCGGGAGTAGCGAATCAGGAACTGATCCTTCGCCTCCGAATCGTTCGCCGGTTTGGGTCCAAAGGATGAATCGTCAAAACTGTGCAGGTAGTCCCTCCAGCTCTTCCAGCCGAACTCTTGGACAAGCTGAATGTAAGTCGTGAGTGCCAGAAAGGGGTCACTCTTCCATGTCTGCCACTTGTCCGTGGCGGCTTTGATCTTTCGAATGTGCTCCTTCCTCGCCTCAGCGGTGATGCCCGTGTGGCCTATCAGCCAGTCCTTCTTCAGCACCGCCTCATAGCAATACATTCCTATGACGTTATTGGTCACTTCACCTGTGCCTTCAAACGTGAAATGGGCGCGCTGGTGATTGTGGCCCAGCTCGTGGTAGAAGCCCCAGCCAGGGAACTTGAGCCTATTGTAGGTGACCATCTCAGGCGCGGCGCTGGTTGGAATCATGATGGGGTAACCGCTGTGCATGTAGCCGGCAGAAATCTGAACGTCTGCCACGATGCGTTCCGGCCTGCGGCGCTCCCCTGCTTGGTTGGTAATGTCGTCCTGAGCTTCAACGACCTGTTTCCAGAACTGCATCAGCTGCGTCGGATTCCCAATGGTGCGTGCCACCTCCGTCTGGCACGTAATGATGATTTGGTCACAGGCGAGCTCAGCCCATGGAGCAGGGCGCTTCCGAATCTCTTCCGCCCACTGGGTGTCCGTATGCTCGCCAAGAATGAAGAGAGGTGCAGGAACTCCACCCTGGATCACCACCGGCACCGCATCACTGGCGGAAGCGCTGGACGGTACTTCAATGTAAATGAGTCCTCCAAAGGCGCTCGTCGCACTTGTTTCCTCAGTCGTCAGCGGCACACTCTTCGTGATGTCCGGTGCACGTTCCCACTTTTCCAGATGGTAGAGCGTATCACTGTGGCAACCTATGCGCACCGCGTAGCCCTTGTCTGCCAGAGCCTTCGGAACGCTGACATGAATCGCTTCACCGGCGGGTGCGTAAAGCCCAGTACTCTGCCACCCCGGAATGCCTGGCCGCACCTGCACTGTCTGAGTCACCCTTGGGGCGTCTTCGGGTACTTTTCCGGGAAAAGCCTCGTGAGCTGGATGCGCCGTGATGCCCTCATTCGTGAGCCTCAGCACGCGGGTCTCCATACCCAGCTTGATGCGGGCGGAAGCATCCCGGTCCTGAGTCAGAGGAGTGGACTTGGTTGGAACTTTTCCCACCCCACCGCCGTCTCCAAGTGCTTGCAGCACGGCTGATTGAAGACTCGTCCGCCCAGGCGGCTGGGCGGCCATGGCTACCTGAATGGCATTGGTGCCCTGCTGCACCTCCTGCGGTGAAAGCTGCTTCCGGCCCTCACTCTGCATGCGAATGGCTGAAATGGCGCTGGATGCATTGATCAGCAGCGGCAGTTCAGGCCGAGCCTGAAATGAAGTCACTCCGTCAAACGCACTCATGTCCGTAAAAGCCACCCCCGCAGGCATCAGTGCCTGGTTCAGGCCATGTGACGCAGCAAGGTCCTTCCCCCCGCTGGTCTGCCCAAATGCCCAGCCGGTCATGCCCGTGATGAGACCGCCTCCACCACTCACCCACTCCATGATGGCTGTCCCCTGCTCGGCACTCGTCTCGGCCTGCGCATTGATGATGAGAACATCGATGTCATTGAGGTCACTGCTTTTGATCTCACGCGTGTATGCCTTCACCTTAAAACCCTCGTCGGCGAAAACGTCTGCCTTCACACCCTTCGTGCCCAGACGAGGTTTGTCTTTTCCTCCTGCCCAGCGGATGCAGTTCTTCATCAATCTCGCATGATCTCCACCTTCGGCTCCACTGAGATAGGCGTTATGACCAAAGATCACCACCCGGCCCTTCCCATGACCCGCCGCAGCAGCGACTGCGATCTCCACACCCACCCGGTCCGGAGCCGTGAGAAGCGGAAAGGCCAAACTGCCCCAAACGGCGACCGGTCCAGGCGAACCTGCACGTGGTATGGCAGTGACGCCTTCCAAAAGCTTGGCACGCTCCGCAATGATGACCTCCATCGGCATCTGGGAAAACCCAGAAACAGCGGACAGGAGTGAAATGGCAAGAACAAGATGCTTCATAACGGATTTCAGCGGTAGAGAACGACGAGGAACACAATGGCGGGTACGGCCCCAGTATTGACAATCGCGTGGGGCACATCTGCTCGGTAGGTTGCCGAATCGTCTTTGGCCAACTCCTCCAGATCCTTGCCAGATTCGATTCTGACCTCCCCCTGCTCCACGGTGATGAACTCCCGCGTGCCCTCATAATGTGCCTGGCTGCGCAAGGCCCCTTTGGGCTTCAACGTCACCTGATAAAACTCTACCTCCTTCTCCAGATTCAGCGGCGACAAGGTGCGGATCTCACACTGCTTGTCCGAACGATAGACCTGAGACCGTTCACCGCTGCGGATGACCTGAATGGTAGAAGCACTCTCTGCCGTCTCAATAAGTTCCTGCAAGTTCAGCCCAAAGGCCCTGGCGATGCGGAAGGTCACACTGAGTGTAGGATTGGCCTTCTCCCGCTCGATTTCGCTGAGCATGGACTTGCTCACTCCACTTGCCGAGGCCAGCTCCTCCAAGGACCACCCCCTGTCCGCCCTGAGCTTCTTCACACGCCGCCCGAGGTTTTCATTGATCGAGTCAGCTGCATGTACTGGTGGGTTATTCTTCTTTGCGGGGGGCATGACGCGGATCTGAACTCTCCATCCAATATACCGGACAATCATTCTGTAAACCAGAAGTTTTTACTTGCCATTTTTTTGGATTGTCATCCAGTATACCGCACATCATCGAATGACCACCCTGCAAATCATTGAACACTTCGGCATCTCAGTCTGCGCCCTTTCCGGGGTGCTGGCGACGCGGGGCCGAGGTCTGGATTTGTTTGGGGTACTGGTCATCGCATTGGTCACCTCTCTCGGGGGTGGTTCCCTGCGCGACATCCTGGCTGGAGACACACCCGTGCTCTGGATCCGCTCCCCCATGCCGCTCTACACCGCCTGCATTACAGCTGTTGTGTCCTTTTATTCATGCAGGACCGCAGAACCACCGACGGGCCTACTTCAGGTGGCGGACGCCTTTGGCCTGGCATTCTTTACCATCGCAGGCACGCAGAAGGGTCTGGTTCTGGGATTCGAGCCGGTATCCGCCATTGTGCTGGGCGTTATCACGGGTGTGGCCGGTGGCATCATCCGGGACGTACTGACTGGACGCGTGCCCATGGTCTTTCAGCCTGAGATCTACTTGTATGCCACGGCCTCCTTTGCGGGGGCATTAGGTTACTGCCTGGTGCTGCCGCTGGTAAAAGCGCCCTGGGTCATGTGGTTAGGGGTACTCATCGCCCTGCTCATACGGCTTTTTGCGATTCGCTACCGTCTCGCTCTACCCACCTTTCCCCCTCACTCCAAATGAAAGCACTCGTCAAAGCAAAATCTGAGCGTGGACTCTGGCTGCAAGATGTACCGGAACCGGAAGTGGGCATCAACGATGTCCTCATTAGGGTCAAAAAAACAGGTATCTGCGGGACGGATCTGCACATCTACAAGTGGGATGCCTGGGCGCAAAAGACGATTCCGGTCCCTATGGTGGTAGGCCATGAGTTTGTGGGCGAGGTGGTTGCCGTAGGTTCCAACGTGAATGACTTTCATCCTGGTGAAGTCGTCAGTGCAGAAGGGCACGTAGTATGCGGCCGCTGCCGCAACTGCTTAGCTGGCCGCCGCCACCTTTGCAAAGACACGGTAGGCATCGGCGTGAACCGGACGGGAGCCTTTGCTGAATATATCAGCGTGCCAATGACCAACGTCTGGCATCATAGGGAGGGCGTGGACGAAGAGGTGGCGAGCATCTTCGACCCCTTCGGAAATGCCGTTCACACTGCTCTTGCCTTTGAGTGCCTGGGTGAAGACGTGCTCATCACCGGCGCGGGGCCTATCGGCATCATGGCCATACCCGTTGTCAAACATGCCGGTGCACGTCATGTCGTCATCACCGATGTCAATGAGTACCGGCTTGAACTTGCCAAGACGATGGGTGCCACCTGCGCCGTGAACGTCAGGCACGAAAAACTTGAGGACGTGCAGAAGCGGCTGGGCATGAAGGAAGGCTTTGACGTAGGGCTGGAAATGAGCGGCAATGCCAGCGCCTTCCGCAGCATGGTGGACAACATGTGCCACGGCGGAAAGATTGCCATGCTCGGCATTCCGGGTGAAGCCATAGCCATCGACTGGAACAAGGTCATCTTCAACATGCTCACCATCCACGGCATTTACGGACGGGAGATGTATGAGACCTGGTACCAGATGAGCGTCATGCTAGAAAGCGGCGTGGACATCAGGCCCGTCATCACCCACCGCTATCATTACACCGACTTCGAGCTTGGCTTCGCCGCCATGGAGAGCGGCAACTGCGGCAAGGTCATCCTCGACTGGACCACCTGACATCCACCACCTCATGAACACCAGACGTCATTTCATCACCACGGCCAGCCTAGCCTCATTGTCCGCCATGAGTTCAGCCGCCGACAGCACTGCGACCATCCGCATCGGGAACATCGGATGTGGATCACGCGGCACCTTTGTCTCGGACATCATCCGAGAGCACTCCGGATTTACGCTTTCGGCAGCAGCGGACTACTTCAAGGACGCTGTGGACGCTTTCGGAAGTAAGTTCGCAGTGCCTGAAGCGAAGCGCTTTACCGGACTGGCAGGTTACCAAGCCATGTTCGAACACGTTGACGCCGTTGCCATTCACAGCCCGCCCTGGTTCCACGTGCAACAGGCAGTGGATGCCGTGGCAGCGGGCAAGCACGTGCTTATAGCCAAGCCGGTAGCCATCGACGTGGCAGGCTGCGAAGTGATTCGCAAGCTTGCAGTGGACGCGGCGGCGAAGGGCCTCGTCGTCATGGCTGATGTCCAGTGCCGCGGCGATGCCTTCTTTAACGAGGGCATAAAGCGAGTTCGAGAAGGTGCCATAGGTCCCCTCACTTTCGGCCAGTGCAACTATGAGGCCGATCTGCTGCCATTAAAGCCCGGCGGCACAGATACGCCTGAGGGCAGGTTGAGGAACTGGTTCCGTTTTCGCGACCTTGGGGGGGACATCATCACCGAGCAAAACATCCATGCTCTGGACATCATCAGCTGGGCGTATGGCCGCCCCAGAAGGGTCAGTGCACACAGCGGCAGAGATGGCAGACCGGACACCACCGGAGACGTCTCATCACACTACAGCGTGCTCTTTGAGTTTGAGCATGGAGCAATCACCTTTGGTTCACGGCAGTTCAGTGCATGGGGTTCCCCTTTCTTGTGTGACAATCGCTTCGTGGGAACCAAGGGCGTCTTCACCAGCAAGTTCGGAGGGCGCGTCATGATACGCGGGAACAAAGAAGTATTCTGGGCCGGTGGGGAAACCAAGGATCTCTACCGCTCAGGTTCCGTCAACAATGTGGCACAGTTCCACCAGGCTATCGTTTCTGGCAACCCAGGGGACAATGCAACTGTCGAAGCCGCAGTGGAGAGCACCCTGCTCACACTCTTCGCAGAGGCGGCCGCCAAAGCAGGAAGAACCCTCAGCTGGGAAGAGTTCCTCAACACCTCTCACAAAGCCTATCCAGACCTTTCAGGACTTCACTCATGAACACCACCTTCCTCTCCCACATCCAGCAACAGCTGGATCACATCCAAAGCGCAGGCACTTGGAAAAAGGAACGCGTTCTCTCCACCCCTCAAGGAGCTGTGATCCGAACCAACGGCGGCGAGGGCGTGCTCAACCTGTGTGCGAACAACTACCTCGGCTTGGCCCAGCACCCAAAGGTGCGTCAAGCAGCCCACGAAGCCCTTGAACACTGGGGCTTTGGCTTGGCCAGCGTCCGCTTCATCTGCGGCACCCAGACCGTGCACCGCGACCTCGAAACCGCGCTGAGCCGATTCTTGGGCACGGATGACACCATCCTTTACTCCTCCTGCTTCGATGCAAACGGCGGCCTCTTTGAGACGCTGCTTGGCCCGGAGGATGCTGTCATCAGTGACGAACTCAATCATGCGTCCATCATCGACGGCATCCGGCTGTGCAAAGCAAAGCGCTACCGCTACAAGAACTGCGACCTCTCAGACCTCGAGGCGCGGCTCCAGGAGGCGACCGCAGCTGGAGCCCGGTTCAAGCTCATCGCCACCGACGGCGTATTCTCCATGGATGGTTTCGTGGCACCGCTGCGGGAAATCTGCGACCTGGCGGACCGTCATGATGCGCTGGTCATGGTAGATGACTCCCATGCCGTGGGTTTCATGGGTGCCGAGGGGCGCGGCACTCACGAACTGTGCGGAGTCATGGACCGCATCGACATCCTCACCGGCACACTGGGCAAAGCGCTAGGCGGTGCCAGCGGAGGCTACACCTCTGGGCGGCGGGAGATCATCCAGCTCCTGCGTCAGCGGTCACGCCCATACCTCTTTTCCAACACCCTCTGCCCCAGCATTGCGGGAGCCACTCTGGCCGCCCTGGACTTACTCTCCGCCTCCACTGCACTGCGCGATAAGCTGGAGCAGAACACTCGCTACTTCAGGGAAGAAATGGTGAAAGCGGGCTTCCACATCCAGCCGGGCAGCCACCCCATCGTCCCCATCATGCTTGGGGATGCGGCACTGGCCACGGCCTTTGCCGACGCCATGTTGCAGAAGGGCGTGTATGTCATCGGCTTCAGCTACCCAGTGGTGCCAGAAGGCAAAGCGCGCATTCGCACCCAGATCAGCGCCGCCCACACACGCCGTGATCTGGACCATGCCATCTGCGCCTTCGTGGAAGTGCGGAAGGAACTGGCTCTGTCGTCCGTTTAGCCGCTGATGCGTCTCTTTGTCTCGTTGCTAATCCTGGCGGGTGCAGCCCCGGCGGAAACCGTAAAGCTTGCCCACGACCCAGCTCTTTCGCCAGATGGGAAAACACTCGTGTTCTCCTGGCGGAACGACCTCTGGAGTGTCCCAAGCACCGGGGGTGAAGCGACTAGGCTCACCTCGCATCCTGGTCGCGACACATCGCCCGCCTTTTCGCCGGACGGCACTCAGCTTGCCTTCACCAGCGACCGCTCCGGTTCACCGCAGGTCCATGTCATGGCGGCAAAGGGTGGCCCCGCAAGGCAGGTCACGTTTCATACCGAGGGCTTTGAGGTACGGGAGTGGACTCCTGACGGAAGCCACATTCTCACCACTATCGTCCGTGACTTCGACTGGGGTCGTGGTTCAAGAACTGCCCGGCACGCTCTCGTCAATCCCGCCCAGCGCTCTGCAGAAGCAGTACTCTTTGACAGTTACGGTGCAGAAGGTGTGCTCTCCCCAGATGGCAGCAGACTCCTCTTCATGCGCGAGGGGGAAACCTGGGCACGGCAAGGATACATCGGCTCCCGGGGCGGCCAACTGTGGCTCTACGACCGTGAAAAGAGGGACTTCACCCTGCTCAAGCGTGATGGGCATGAGAACCGCTCACCACTGTGGCGACCCGATGGAAAAGCCTTTTACTATCTCAGCAACCGGGGCGGCACTCAGAATCTTTGGCTGCACGAGATCGATAAAAAGACGGACCGCCAGCTCACCCACTTCAAGGGTGACTCCGTAGTCTTCCCCGCCATCTCACGGGACGGCACCACCATCATCTTTCGAAATCGTTTTGACCTCTACCGCTGGCAGCCTGGAGATGCAGAGCCCACCCTGCTCACCCTGTCCGCCCCGCTTGCCGACACCGTTCAGGAGCCGGAGAGGCTGTGGATTGACAAAGCCTCGGACGCCGCCTTCACCAAGAACGGGCTCGAAGTCGCCTTCATCGCCGGAGGCGACGTGTGGATCATGGACACTGAGCTCAGAGAACCACGCCAGATCACCCAGACGGCAGAGGAAGAGAGGGACGTCACCTTCTCCCCAGACTCAGCCAGCCTGTGGTTCGTCAGCGACCAGGGCGGGCAGCCTGATGTGTGGAATGCGAAACGCAAATCTCCAGCCAAACCCTGGTGGGAAAACACCGCGTTCGAGCTCAAGCAAGTCACGCACGACACCGCAGCCGAATCCCAAATCCGCTTCACACCGGATGGAAAAAAGCTCGCCTACATCAGCGGCCTGGGCGATCTCGTGCTCGCCGAAGCAGATGGAAGCCAGCCAAAAGTGCTATGGTCTCACTGGCATCTCGGCTCCTATGACTTCTCACCAAAGGGAGATTGGATTGTCTATTCGCAGAACGACGAGTTCTTCAATGATGACATCTGGCTGGTGCCCACAGACGGCTCCCAACCACGCTTCAATCTCTCCAGGCATCCCAGCAATGACTTCGCACCACGCTGGTCACCAGATGGCAGGGCCATCGCCTGGACAGGGCGTCGAGACATTGATGAAGTGGATATCTTTTACGTCTATCTCAACGCCGACGATGACGAGGAAACCCGGCGAGAACGCACCCTGAAGAAAGCGCGGGAAAAGTTCAAGAAACCTGCCAAAACCACGGCCTCCTCCAGCGCCACCAGAAAGGCGGAAGACTCACCCAAGCCAGCACCACCAGTTCCAGAGCAGCAAGAGAAGCCAGCTCAGCCCAAAGCCCAACCCGTTCCGCCCGCCAAGCCAGTGGTCTTCGACCTCGAAGGCATTCACGAGCGCATCCGCCGTGTCCGCATTCCCAACACCACCGAGTCCGGACTCATCTGGTCCCATGACTCCAAGAAGCTCGCCTTCCTGGCCACCATTGACGGCAAACGCGCCCTTTACAGCATCGAGCCCCCGGATGAAACCAAACCCAAACTGCTCTCCAGCACTGCCCTCAGTGCGAAGGCCTGGCTGAGCACAGAAGACCAAATCGTGGGCATGTCAGAGGGCCGCATAGGTTCCGTATCGGCCAAGACCGGCTCTTTGAAAAGCTACACCTTCCGCGCGCGTCAGACCATCGATACCGCCGCAAAACAACGGGCCGTTTTCGACCAGTGCTGGCGGGTCATGCGAGATCGCTATTATGACGAACAGCTCGGCAACAAGGACTGGGACGCCATAAGGACCAAATATGCCGACGCTGCGGCAGCGGCACCGACCATGGAGACCGTCTCCGAAGTGGTAGCCCTCATGCTTGGTGAACTCAATGGCTCCCACCTGGGCTTCACCCTCCAGCAGCCTTCTCCGCAAGCCAACGTCTGGAAAGAAGAGACCGCCCACCTCGGAACACGTTTCGATGCCTCTCACCCAGGGCCAGGCTGGAAAGTGCGCGACATCCTGCCCAAGAGTCCCGCAAGCTTCAAGGAATCACGCCTGAAGCCCGGTGATCTTGTGTTACGGATAGACGGCACTGAAGTCACTCCCGCCATGGACCCCGCCCAGGTGCTCAACGGCCCGCTTGACAGAGACATTACCCTCACCGTCCAGAGTGAGGGCGAAGAGAAAGCACGCAATGTCACCCTGCGCCCCATCAGCTACTCCGCCGCACGAAGCCTCGTGTATCAAAAATGGATCAAGGACAACCGGCAAAAAGTCGAAGAACTGTCCAAAGGAAAGCTCGGCTATCTGCACATCACCGCCATGGATGACGCCAGCTTCCAGCAGTTCCAAGAGCAACTCTACGCCGCAGGTGCGGGGAAAGAAGGTCTGGTCATCGACGTACGGGAGAACGGCGGCGGCTCCACCGCAGATCACCTGCTCACCGCCCTCACTCAGCCACAGCACGCCGTCACCATACCACGCGGAGGCAGCAAACCGGGCTACCCCCAGGACCGCATCATCTATGCCACCTGGAACAAGCCCATCATCGTCCTCTGCAACCAAAACAGTTACAGCAACGCAGAAATCTTCAGCCACGCCATCAAGCAGCTCAAGCGCGGCCAACTTGTAGGCGTGCCCACGGCAGGTGGAGTCATCAGCACAGGCTCCGTATCCATCATGGACGTGGGCAGCCTGCGTCTTCCTTTCCGCGGCTGGTACGGCATTGAAACCGGACTCGACATGGAGCTCAACGGTGCCGTTCCCCATCATCTCATCTGGCCCCTCCCAGGAGATGCCGCAGAGGGCAAGGACCGGCAGTTGGAAAAAGCCGTCGAGGTACTCGGACAGGAGGTCAGTAACTGGCTTAAGCGCCCACGCCCCGCCCTCCGCAAAGCCAGCGACATCTTCAAAAAGTAGGCTCCTGCGCTGCCGAAGAAATCTTTTGCAACTCGCCAAGAGAAGGTTCTGTGGCACGTATTGCCAACTCAAGATGCGCCTGAACATCATTCTCTTCCCACTCCTGGCCCTGCTGCTCACCCCACTGGCAGGTCAGGAAGCCAGTGCCCCTGCTCAGGAAAAGCCCACCGCTGACCCATCGGCTGCCGTCAAGCGCATCAAGGAGCTCGGAGCGAATGAGTTTGACCTCGGCGGCGTCCGCTTCAACAGCGCCACCCGGCAAATCCGCATCCCCTGCACCGTCAACATGCAGGATGGTCTCATCGAGTTCGCGCTCGTTCATGAGACCGGCAAGACGCACGAAAGCATTCTCAAAACCGCCGTTAACCCCGTGGACATCCAGGTAGCCCTCCTGCTCTGCAACTACAAGCCCGGCCACGACGGGCTCTTCGACTACGAGACGGACACCAAAGTGCGCAGAAACCTAGAGGAGACCAAGGCCGAAGTCCCTGGAGCCAACCGCGTGCAATGCCTCGTTGAATGGACAAGCGGTGACGAGAAAAAAAAATCCGAACTACGCGAGTGGATCCGTGATGGGGCCACAAAACGAGCACCCGAGGACTTCACCCATTGGATCTTCAACGGCTCCATGGTACAAGAGTCCGGCTTCTCCGCCGCACTGCATGGCAACCTCATCGGCATCTACTATGATGTCACCTCAATCATCAACTGCCCCAGCCCGCGGAACCGCAACGACGAAGTTTGGCTCTGTGAAAAGGACAAAATCCCCGCTGTCGATTCCCCTGTAACGCTCGTAATCACACCCGCTTCCTAAACCCATCATCCACCCCCGCCCATGAAAGCCGTACCCGCCCTCCTCAGCCTCGCCGCTCTCGTCTGCTCCGGAAGCCTCATCCCACCGCTTCAAGCGCAGACCGTCGCCACCCCAGGTGCCTCCACCCGGCAAGAGATCGGACTCGCCTTCCAGCGCGGACTCGCCTTTCTCAAGCGCCAGCAAGACCCGCAAACCGGAGCCTGGGGAGATGTGGAACCCGTAGCGTTCACCGCACTCGTTCTGGCCTCTCACATGGCCAACCCCGAGCGCAAACCCACCGACCCGCTCACCCCAGAGCTTGAAAAAGGATACGCCTTTCTCATCAAGAACGTGCAGCCAGACGGCGGCATCTACCTCAAAGCGCGCGCCAACTACAACACCGCCCTCTCGCTCATGGCACTGGTGCTCCACCCCCAGGCCTCGAAGTTTGACAAGGAAATCCTCGGCGCTCGCAGATTCCTCATCAGCCGACAGATGGACCTGGATGAAAAGGGCAAAACGGACAATCCGCTTGATGGCGGCATCGGATACGGCGACGACAAGGGCTTCCACGCCGACCTTTCCAACACCCACTTCACCCTCGAAGCGCTCAAATATGCAGAAGCCTACCTAGCGGACCGTGGTGACGCCGTGAAGGACGAGCCAAAGCTCAACTTCGCCGCAGCCATTCGCTTCATCGAGCGCTGCCAGAACCTGCCAGGCACGAATGACCAACCCTGGGTAAGCAAGCAGGAAAAGGAAAAAGGTGGCTTCATCTACGGACCCACAGAGACGCGCGGTCCCAAGGAAGAGCCAGATGAAAATGGGCGCGTAGCCATGCGCTCCTACGGAAGCATCAGCTACGCCGGACTGCTCAGCTTCATCTACGCAGGACTCACCGCAGATGACCCCCGCGTCTCCGCCGCCATCACTTGGCTGAGCAACAACTTCACCTTGGATGAGAACCCCGCCATGGGCGCTGAAGGACAGTATTACTACTACCACACCATGGCCAAAAGCCTGCGCGCTGCGCAGCTGGACGAGCTGAAACTCAAAGACGGTGGCAAGGTGGCTTGGCGCGAAGCGCTCGCCGGCAAGCTGCTCAACCTGCAGAAGAGTGATGGCCACTGGATCAATGACGGGGCCGCACGCTGGATGGAGAGCGACCCCGTACTTGTCACCAGCTACGTGCTGCTGGCCCTGGGGCATGTCGCAGCCAGCTGGTAGCCCAGCTTTGCCGTCTTGTAGTAAGCCGCACGCCCAAGGGGGCGCTTGCCATCGTTTCACTTTAGCTCCACCGTAGAGCATGGAATCCCCTGCCCACGTGGCCTTCATCAGCGATGTCCACGGCAATGTGCAAGCGCTCAAAGCTGTGCTTGCCGACATCAAGTCAGCAGGCATCTCTGACATCGTCTGCCTGGGGGACATCGTCGGCTACGGGGGTAATCCCAGCGAATGTGTGGATATCATCCGAGAGGCCGGAATCCCCAGCCTCTTGGGCAATCACGATGCCATGACGGACGAAAGCCGGGTGCAAACACAAACCATGAACCCTGATGCCAAGCGGGCCATTGAGTGGACCAAGGACGCCCTGCTGCCCGACCAGCTCGCTTGGCTTGCCGCGCTGCCAGTCACCATGGAGCGAGGGGCATTTCAGGCCGCACACGCCACCCTGCACGACCCTGAAGCTTGGGACTATGTGCAAACCCTCCCAGATGCGTGGAAGAACTTTGCGCACCAGACCCGCGACCTGTGCTTCATAGGCCACACTCATTGGCCCGCCTTTTACGCAGAGGGTGAGGAGCGCGCCAGAGAGGTGAAGAGCATCGAGAACCTCACTGCGGGTCGCAAACAACTCATCAACGTCGGTTCCGTAGGCCAGCCCAGGGACCGTGACCCCCGGGCCTGCTACCTCATCTATCGCCCAGACCGCAGGGATGTCTGCTGGCGAAGAGTGGAGTATGACATCGAAGCCGCTCAGTGCGCCATCCTGGCCGCAGGATTGCCCGCACGCTTCGCGGAAAGGCTCAGTGACGGAAGGTAAGCCACGCGCGCGTCACGCGACCGCTCAAACCCTCATCCCCTTGCACCCAGCGCTCGACAGGCGTTCGCATCACGTTCATGGTAGCGCTGCCATGTCGCACGCGCATCCACACGCTCACCCACCCTCAGCCCGGGATCCGGATTGCCTGCACTGCCAGGCGCTGGACCGCGCCAAGGAAGCGGGCCTCAGGCGCACACGTGCCCTCGAGGAAGTGCTGCGCCTCCTCATCCACGCAGAACAGCCTCTGACGCTGGGAAATATCTCGGAGGCACAGGAACTGGCAGATAAGGCGGACCGTGCCACCATTTACCGGCTGCTCACCAAGCTCGAAAAACTCGGCCTCATTCGGCGGCTTGGACTGCATGACCGCTCCGCCTACTACACCTACATTTTTCCGGGTGAACACAACGACTACCTCATCTGCACAGAGTGTGGAGAGATCAAGCGGCTGGACATCGCCTGCCCGGTGGAAGCCCTCGAAAAGCAAATTGCCACCCAGTCCGGCTTCACCCGGCTATATCATGAACTCGAGTTCTTCGGCATCTGCCCAAAGTGCGCGTGATTGCAGCCCATGGAGACAACGCCGCCAGCTCTGGACCAGGATGACATAGACAAGCTCCGCACGCTCGCCGCCCGCTGGTCCATGACGCCCGAACAAGCGCTCAAGCACGCGCTGGTGCAGGCGCTTCAGGCACCACCCGTCACGCCTTTTGCAACACCACTGGATGCCAGCACCTCATCACAGGCAGCCGTGGACTACCGTGTATGGCCAGCCAGCTAGCCTGACTGATTCATGAAACGCTACTGCGACTTGCTGCAAGCCCGCATTCGCGGCGTTGGGCTTGTTTTGAAAGGCATCGAGCATTCACCCATGCACTCAGCCTTTCAAAACTGCGCCCGCCTTGCCGCTGCGGGCTTTCACTGCGTCTCGCTACGACTTTCATGAGTATGTCAGCCTAGCTGGTGCGCTTAACCGATTTTGATCACTCCCACCGTCGTATTGTCCTGACGCTCATAGTTGATGCGGCGAATGGAAAAAATGATGGCGTCGGCTATCTTGTCTGCCGTGGTATGCCTGCCGAAAGTCAGCAGATCCTCGAGTTGTTTGTGGCTGAGTGTCAGGATTCCGTCTGATGCGGCGATGATGATATCCCCTTTCACCAGCGGCATTGGGTCCATGACGGTATCCACCAGCGTCAGCGGAAGTCCGAGCACAGCCGATTGCAATGTGTGACGGTCTGGATGATGAGCCGCTTCCTCCTCTGTCAACTCGCCTCGGGCCACCCGCTCATCCAGCATGGGGGCCAGTGAATGATCCGCGTTGATGCGAGACAAGTGCCCATCCCGAAAGAGGAACAATGGAGAGTCTCCCACGCTGATCCATTGCAGGGAGTTTTGGCTGACCAGCAGGCCGATGAGCGTGGTGCCCATGATTTGATCCACCTGCGGCAGACGGTTCGTCATGATGCCCAGCGTCTCATTGGCCGCCTCAAGCGCCACTCTCAGCCTCCATGCACCGGAGAGTTCGTTGTCATGAAACGCCTTGATGAAGGAACCCACGGCTAGATAGCTCGCCACGCTTCCACCTGCGTGCGCACCCAAGCCGTCACCCACGACGAGCAGGAGCTTGGTTAGCGGTTCTTCCTCTGGGTTAGTCGCATCTGCGAAGGCGTAGTAGTCTTCCTGGTTTTCTCTTCGGCCACGATACTGCCGTGCAGCGAAGTCCCGCTCCTGAACGAACGCCGTATGGATGCCCTCGAGCGAAGGCAGCGGCACCGGTTGAGATTTGGTGCGGTCAGCCATCTTGTGCGACGGTGAAGCGGAAGGTAGTGGATTGGCGGTAGGATTCACCGGGGCGGAGCAAGGTGGACGGGAAGTTGGGGTGGTTCGGGCTGTCAGGGTAGTGCTGGGTCTCAAGGCAGAACGCTGCCCTTTTACGATAAACTGCTCCAGCCTTTCCCGCCACCTCCTTCATGTGGTTTGCAGTATAAAGCTGCACCGCCGGGCAGGTCGTTTCCACCACCATGACCCGGCCGCTTTTTGGGTCCACCACACGGGCGCACGGCTTCAGCCCCTCACCGCCGGCCGCGAGCACGTAGTTGTGATCATAACCGGCACCGAACTTCAGCGCCTCAAAGTCCGCGTCTATCCGCTCACCGATCCGCGTCGGCACCGCAAAGTCCAGCGGCGTGCCCCGCAGCGCGGCCACTTCACCTGTGGGAATGAGATTCCTGTCCGTCACCGTGTAGCGGTCTGCGTGGAGAGTAAGCACGTGGTCCAGAATGTCGCCACTGTCATGACCGGCCAGGTTGAAGTAAGAGTGGTTAGTCAGATTGACGACCGTCGGCTTGTTCGTGGTGGCTTCATAGTCAATGCGCAAAGTGCCGTCCTTGCTCAGCGAGTAGGTCACCATGCACTTCAGTTCGCCAGGAAAGCCCTCCTCACCATCCGCGCTGGTGTAACGCATCTCCACACCCACCAAGTCCCCTTCCCCACCGAGCAGCTTTGCGTCCCACACTTTTTTGTCAAAGCCCTCCACACCCCCATGCAGCGCATGATCGCTGCCGGGACGCTTCTTGACCTCAAACGTCTCGCCATCAATGCTGAACCGGCCTCCCGCTATCCGGTTCGCGTAGCGGCCCGTAATAGGTCCGAAGAACGGATGCCCCGCCTCGTAATCAGAAAGTGAATCCTTGCCCAGCACCACATCCGCCAGCCTGCCCTCACGATCCGGAGCAAAGATGCTCACGATGATGCCACCATAGTTCGTCACCTTCACCTCCACACCGCCGTTCATGAGCGTGTAGAGAGTCACGGGCTGGTTCTCCCGGGTCATACCCCAGGACTGGGCGGTTGCTTTTGTCATGGTTTCACTGGCTTCGAGATTCCCCGGACTCAGGACTCCGAACAGCAGGCTAGTGACGGCGATACGAATCATGGGCGGGGAAGCGATGACTTCCACTTTCACCTCCGCAGCGCACGATGGCAACCGTTACAGTGGTTCAAACTGAAGGTTTTGGGCTCAGGCCGAGCCCCCCCGCAAGAATCGCGCACCGAATCCACCAAATCAGCATCGCATCACGAGTTGAAACCCTCCATCCGCTGTCGTAGCAATCCCGCACAAACCCAGCCAAATCCCAACCCATCATGAATCTCACACGCACTGCCTACGGAACCTGGAGCGGAGGACGCTTCATGCACTTCGGAGAAGCCCTCGACGACGAACGCTACATGCAAATGATCCGCCGTTCGTTCGAAAAAGGCGTACGCACCTTCGTCACGGCAGATGTTTATGGAGCAGGCCGTGCCGATGCCATGCTGGGTGAAGCTCTCAAAGGCATCCCCCGGGAGGAATACTGCCTGGCCGGCATCGTGGGTCACGACTTCTACGAGGGTCTGCGCGCCGGGTCCAAGGGTTACCCCCGTTTCACCGAACCCTCCCTGCGCGGGCCTGATGGCTACGCCAGCTATCTGAGGATGGCCACAGAGAAGTCCCTGGAACGCTGCGGCACCAGCAAGTTTGACCTCCTCATGCTGCACAACCCAGACAGCATCGCCTACACCAGTGAAGTGGTATGGAATGCCATGGCAGATCTCAAGGCCCAGGGCCTCACGGACCGCCTCGGCATCGCTCCCGGCCCGGCAAACGGTTTCACCTTGGACATGATCGACTGCTTTGAGCGCTTCAGCAGCCTCATCGACTGGGCCATGATCATTCTCAATCCCTTCGAGCCTTGGCCCGGCCAGCACGTGCTCGCTGCCGCAGAGAAAAACGGAGTGGACATCCTGGCCCGCGTCGTGGACTACGGCGGTATTTTCCATGACGACGTCAAGCCCGGCCACCTGTTCAAGGACGGTGACCACCGGACCTACCGTCCAGCAGGCTGGATCGAACATGCCTGCGAAAAGCTCGAGAAGATTCGCCCCATCGCCCAAAAGCACGGCCTCACCATGCTTCAGCTGGCCGCACTCTGGACACTGTCCAACAAGCCGGTGAAGAGCGTGGTCCCCACTCTGATCCAGGAAGCTGGGCCTGATGCTCGCAGCATCGAAAGCAAGCTGGACGAACTCGCCGCCCTTCCCGCAGAGAACCTTCTCTCCGCAGAAGAAGTGGAAACCATCCGCGAGATCGGGAACAACGAGGGTTGCATGTTGCTCAAAGGCGCAAGCCAGCGTCATGCGGGCCAGGAGCCGCGCCCGGACGAATGGCCCATGCGGGATGACCTCCTAGCGCTGGCCGCACGCTGGGGCCTGGGCACCTCCTGGTAGGAACGAGGACTCGGAATGCACTTCTTTGTTACGGGCACCGATACGAACGCCGGCAAGACTTACGTCACTTGCCTGCTTCTGGAGGCAGCTCGCAGACAGGGCCTCAGTGCGGCCGGGTACAAGCCCGTGTCCTGCGGCGACCGCGCAGACGCTCACGCCCTGCTGGCGGCCTCAGGCCCAGTGGCACCAGGCCTGGAAGAAGTCAATCCCGTCCACCTCAAGGTGCCTGCCGCACCTTACGTGGCCGCGATGATGGAGAACTTCAAACTTAACCCAGCCACCATGCGCCAGGGCTTCTGTCACCTAGCATCACGTTACCAGACAGTCCTGGTAGAAGGTGCCGGGGGCTGGGAAGTGCCGCTAACTGGATCCCTCACCATGGCGGACCTAGCCGCTGATCTTGGCCTGCCTGTCATTGTGGTGGTCAACAACAAGCTCGGAGCGCTGAACCACACCCTGCTCACCGTCCGAGCCATCACCGCACGCGGCCTCACCTGCGCGGGACTCATCCTCAACTACGTGGCAGATGAGCGTGACCCGGCCAGCATTTCCAACCGAAGCGTACTGGAACAGTTCGCCGCAGTACCCATACTTGGAGAGGTCATGCACGGAGAAACAGCAATCGACTGGCCGTTCGCTTGACGGCGGGCGCGTCCTGATGTTTGGAACCAGTCTGTGCACCGTGAGTTCATCACGACGCCCTCATTGAGTTCCCACACCATCATGAACATCCGCACCGTCCTCACCCTCGCCGCTGCCCTGTCTCTCCAAGTGGCCGCGCAAGAAAGCCAGCCAGCCCAGGAGAAGCCATCGCCCCTTGGCTACACCGACACCCCGGTCATTCCTGGGTCCAAGTGGAAAGTCCACGACTTGGATCGTCCGCATCCCCCAGTCGTAGCCCCCGGCCCCAAAGCGGGCGACCCACCTGCTGATGCCATCGTATTGTTCGACGGCACCAGTACCGCTGCATTCCGCTCCAAGAAAAAGGACGAAAAGGGCAAGCCTACCAATGAGTGGACGGACTGCCCGTGGAAGATCGAGAATGGAGAACTCCTCGTGGATGGTGGCGACGCTTGGACTCGCCAGGAGTTCGCCTCCTGCCAGTTGCATCTGGAGTGGAAGAGCGAGCCTCACACCAAGGGCAACTCCCAGAAAAAGGGCAACGGCGGCATCTTCTTCATGGACCGCTACGAGTCTCAAATCCTCGACACGGACAACAACCCCACCTACGCCGATGGCATGGCAGGAGCCGTCTATGGCCAGACTCCTCCGCTCGTCAACGCCGTACGCAAAGCTGGTGAGTGGCAGACCTATGACATCGTCTTCACCGCTCCGAAGCTGGACGGTGACAAAGTGGTAGAGCCCGCCCGCATCACCAGCTTCATCAACGGCATTCTCGTCCAGAACAACACCGTCATTCAAGGCCCCACGCGGCACAAAGACATCACCAGCTACGAAGGCAGCTTCCCCGCCACAGCACCGATCCGCCTCCAGGATCACAAAAACGAACCGCCAGTTCGTCTGCGCAACATCTGGATCCGTCCGCTGGAGTAACCGCAGCTCTTGCTTCATGGGCCTCATCCCCTCCCTCATCAAGCGCACCGCGTACGGCAGAAGTCTGCTGGCCGAGATCGAGTCGCTGAAGAGCGAACGCACTGAGTTGCGTGAGGCCCTGAAACGTCAGAAGAAGGAGATCAAGGATCTCCGTGCCCAGGAAGGCTATCCCCCGCTCGCATCCCTACACTACGCAGGCCAGATGCGGGCGGCGCTGAGCGAGCTACTGGCCTCTGACCCCATGGTGCAGTCCGTGCCCTTTGTGCATGAGCTTGCCATTCGTCTGAACCTCGCCGTTTCGGACAAAGACATCATGCTCAAAAAAAGCACCTGCCGGCATTACCTCTCCACGGGCTTTTCGGCACTGGATTCCATTTACCGCTGTGTCCCCTCGCTCAAGGACTTTGCCCCCTTGCGCATCCTGGACTTTGGCTGCGGCTATGGCCGTGTGCTGCGGATGCTGCGCGCCGCATGGTCCCACAGTGTGCTGACCGCCTGTGATGTGGAGCCGGACGGACTCGCATTCTGCATGGAGCACTTCGACATCAGCGGCTACCGCTCCCAGATCAAGCCCACCGCCATCCCCATGGCGCATGGCTTCGACCTCATCTGGGTAGGCTCCCTCATCACTCATCTCAACGAGGACTCCATCATGGGTTACATCTCCCTCTTCCGGCACCTATTGGAGCCAGATGGGCATGTGGTATTCACCACCCACGGCGATCACGTGGTGGACCGCCTCCGCAGCGGCGAGTTCCACTACGACCTGAGCCCGGAAAAGATTCGTGCCATCATCAGCGGTTACGAGCGGGATGGCTACGGCTACGAAGACTATCCCACTTGGGCAGGTTACGGAGTCTCGGCCACGTCCGCAGACTGGCTGCGTCCACGCGTGGAAGCACTGGGGCGCATGAGATTCCGCGCCCATCTGCCTCGGCACTGGGACAATCACCAGGATGTCTGGTGCTTCCAGAAAGAGTAGCACGAGAACAGGCTCAAGCCCGCGAAATGCGCTGTTCAAGCAGCACCTCGGCAAACAGAAATAGCAACAGCATCAGCAGCACCGCCTGCCACATCTCACTGCCAAACCTTCGACTGCGGTCCAGTTTTTGGTAGGCGTTCACACTATCCACCACATCCGCCCCGAGCCTGGTGGCCAGGCTATTCACTTCTTCGCCGGTGAGCGCCTTGAAGTCCGACTCTGCGGGATCCACGTTGAAAGCGAACTTGCGTGGCGCGCTGCCCCCGGTTTTGGGGTGCAGTTCATAAACGCCAGGGTGTTCGGTACGTCGGCTCTCGACCGTGGCGACGGCCCCTTCTTTGCGCGCCTCAAGCTCCTCCACTTCGCCCGTAGGTCCCGTGAGCGCGAACGCCTCGGTCCCCAGCCCCTCCTCGAGGTTCACTCTCACTGATTCGCCCACAAAAGCGGCGCTGGAACTGGTGCCCCGCGTCGCTAGGTGACTGACCAGGCGCTGCATCATGGGCACCCACACCGGTTGCAGCGGCAGATTACTCCAATCCGCATTGGCTGTGCTGGCGAAGAGGACGGACTTCCCTTTTCCGATGGTGCGCTCCACCAGCAGCGGTACCCCGCGGTCCAGCATGGCAAGCGGCTGCACACCCTCTGCGGCACCGTCCAGTGCCCACCAGGTGCGGAAGCCCGCATCGCTCAGCTTGCCGGCGCGTGGATCATTGAAGTAGGTCAGCGCGGGATGGGTGAACCGCTGCACGCTCACGCGGGCGGGATTGCCACTTGTGTCCGCGTGTTCCAATCCCTTGATCTCGGTGGCCAGCACCCCGGCTCCCCGCTTCCACATTTCAGCATTGTAACGCTTCAGGTCCACGTTGGGCCCCGCGAAGACGAGTAACCCACCGCCTTCATTCACGAACTTCTCCACGTCGGCCACGCGGTTGACTCTTTCCACGTCGCAGAGGATCACCACTTCTTTACCCTTGAAATCCTGGTCTCGAAGGCGGCGCATCTCCACCTTGGTCGTCACCACCAAGTCCTTCATGCCTGCGGCCACCGCGAGATGCGGAGCCAGCGCCAGTTCCACGAAATCCGCCGCCCCTTCCAAAGGCACGGGACTGGGATCTCCCTCCACCAGCAGCACATTGACTTGGTTGCGGACCCTGACAATGCCTGACCACACGTTGTCTTCCACCACGCCGTCTCCATCCAGCCGCACGCTGAGGCTATGGTCCCCCACCTTATCGAAGGCGTGGGTCAGATTGAGAGTGGTTTCACCCTCGCCAGGGACAGTGATGCGCGTGGTGCGCAACCGGGCACCGTCCGCCTCCAGATGCACCGCCACATCCTGCCAGAGCCTCTTGCCATGATTTTTTACCCTGACTCGCAAGCCCACCGGCTGGGACTCTGCGGCCACTGTGGCAGACATTTCCACCGCAGCGATGGCCAGGTTCTCCTCCACGCGGTTCTCCAGCCGGAAGAAACTCACCGCAGGCTGCGGTTCCTGCGCCTTGATCTCGTCCAGCGTCGGCAGAGCAGCTCCATCCACGAAAGGACGCCAGTCCGCCCCCTGAAAATCACTCACCACCACGAGTTCGCGGGCACCATTGGGAGACTTCGCAAGCACTGCCCCGGCGAGCTTGAGTGCCTCTTCCACCTTTACCGGGCCTGCCATGGCACCCACTTTGTCGAGCTCAGCCGGGATGAGATCGAGCGAAGTCGTCCGCTCATCCAGCAGCAGCCTGCCTGAACCGCCCGCAAGCACCACCTGCACATCCGAACCACGCGGAAGACCGGCGAACACCTCTCTCAAAGCCCCCTTTGCCCGCTCCCAGGCCGCCCCCGTGTCACCAGCGGCGCGCATGGAAAAAGAGTCATCCAAGAGTACTACCATGGAAGTCTTTCCCATGCCGGGCAACGCTCGCACCGCAGACACGACAGGTCGGGCCAGGCAGAGAGCGAGAATGATGGGAATGGCGATGCGGAGTAGCAGCAGGAGCCACTGCTCAAGCTGAAGTCGCCGCTTTTTCTGCCGCAGTACCTCCGCCAGAAGGTGCATGGGTCCCCAGCGCACCACGCTCACCTTTCTCCGGTTCAGAAGGTGAATGATGAGCGGAATGAGAAACGCCGCCGCTCCAGCAAGCAGGATGCCATTGAGAAAAGTCATGCGCGGTCAGCAGGCAAGGCTCCCGTCGGAGCGGGGATGCTGGGAACGATATGGCAGAGGAGATGCGGATTCAAAACGACGAGTATTTTAACGCGCTCAAGCACGCGTTCCATTCGCTTTGTTGAACGAATGCGGAACCCATTTTGCGGATTCAGTAACCCCTGGAGGTATTCCCCCGCACTGAGCCACCGGGTGTGTAGCCCCGGAAAAACTCATTAGCCACTTGTTGCCCCCCGGAGAAGCCCATGTCCTGCTCATTGAATCGGCGGTAAGTTCCCTGAGTGGGCAGAGAGTTACTCCCGGTGCCGGCGGTGGGCACCGCGATTTCAACCGGCGCATCCGGTGTAGGAATGCCGGTCATCTTTCTTTCAGCTTCAGCCAGAGCGTGACGTGTCCATGCCGCATCGGTGGCCCGGGTAGCGATGCGCCGTTCCAAGGCTGCAAGCTCCGTCTGATACTCGGCCTCCGTGATCTTTCCTCCAGCGCGTTTGGACTCCAATGCCTCTCTCTCTGGCCTCATCAGCTCAGCGGCAGACTGGTAAAAGCGGTCGAGCCGCTTCGCATCTGGAATGCTGCTGTTGGTCGTGCAACCTGTGATCAGGCCGGCTGCAAGGACGAGATAAACGCGTTTCATCACGGCGTGCAGACTAACAAACGACCACGCCCGCGCCAGCAACAAATCCAAGTCTTCCTTGCCACCTGACCTTCCTGAGTGTCGTTATCTCTGCCAATGATTGACGAACTGCCCAAACCTGCGGACGCGGCGGATGAGACCGCGCGAGCGAACTTCCTGGCCTATCCGGTTTCCCGGTTGGGACCGCGCATTGTCCCGCAAGACCTGACTTCATTTAAGACCCGGGGTATCGGCAGGGTGGAACGTGAACTTCAGCAGGAACTGACCGAACTGCGCGAGCGTTACTTGCGGGTCATTGATGACTTCAACTGGAACAAGCTCATCTATGAAGCACACTACCGCTTTGAACCCATCATCGGCGAGACGTATCATCTTTATCAAGTCGGCGACGATTATCACCTGAGCATGATCGGTCCCCACGAGTGGAGCCAGCGCTGGATTGGCTCCTTTCGTCTGAACTCGGATGCACGTTGGCAGGTGGTCTCCGTGGCAGATGACTTTGACCTGCGAGCATGGGTGGGTGCCGCAGGCTAGCGCAGCACCGCACTCTCCCTCCGAGCCTTCGGTCAACGTCCGGGTCTTCTCCTCAGACGCATCCAGGTAGGCGTGTCTAGGTCTTCGCCCTGCACCACTGAGGCTTCCGTGCCGTTGAAGCGTCCGCGATCCTCACCGCCAAGCCGGAGATTGGGCTGCTCCTCTGCGACGGCCTTGGATGAGGTCGCGACAGGGGCGGTGGCAGTGGTGCTGGATGCCGTTACATTTCCAAAAAGATCTTTGCCCGTGGGCGCGGCCACCTCAGGCTCCGGAGAAAGATCTACCGCAGGCGCCTTCACCTGCACAGGTTCTGAATGGGGCCTGACTACCACATGGGTCCGCGCCGCCGGAATGGATACGGGAGCAGTCTCCGGGACGGGCTCCACGATGGGTGCCGGGGCGTAGCGCTTGTCTTCATTCCTAGGCTCCGTGCTCCGCAAACCCCCATCGTTCCCACTGATGACTGATGCCAGGCTGAATCCACGACCTGCCGCAGGTGGCGATTGATGGATAACAGGCGGTTCGGGTTCGACCGCCGGAGGTTCCACAGCTGCGGGCGCTGGGGCCGCCACTGGAGCAGGCGGGGGCGGTGGACGCACCGGTTCGGATCGTGGCTCAAACGCCACTTCCGCCGCAGGTGGGGGCGCAGACGGGACAGGCGGAGGTGCCGGCGGCTCTACCGTCTTTGGAACGGGAGCAACTGCCGCCACAGGGGCCGCTGGTGCAGGCTCCAAGAACAAATCGGCAGGGGGAGCAAAGTCCGCCGCCACCACTGGGTGGGCTTTGGCAACTGGCTCGACTGAGGCCGTGCGGGGCTGCACGCGTGTGGTTTCATCCGGCACGGTCTTCGCAGAGGCGAGCTCTTCCGCACTGAGCGCCGAGATGAGGGTAACGGTGACACTTTCACCGAGATTGGAATCCACTCCCACCCCGAATAGAATCTGGGTCTCGTCTGGCACGTGCCGCCCGAGCTGCTTCATGACAGTGTCCACTTCAGCCAGCGTTAGTGACTCACCTCCTACCACGTGAACAAGCAGGTTCCGGGCGTTGCGCAGAAGCTCGCCGGAGCTGATGAGGGGACTCTTGAGAGCACGCTTCATGGCCTCCACGCCGCGGTCCTTGCCTTTCGCCTCACCAAAGCCGAAGAGGCAACGTCCGTCGGACACACGGAGCGCTGCAATAAGGTCTGCCAGGCCAAGCTTGACCAGGCCGGGCTTGCCCACCATGGCGGAAACGGCCCGGACACTGTGCCCTATGAGAGTGTCTGCCTGGGCAAAGGTCTTTTGAATGCCCTCTTTGCCAAGCACCAGCTCGCCCATGCGATTGTTGTCGAAGAGAATGAGCGCATCAGCGCATTTCTGAAGCCTCTCAAGCGCCTCCTGGGCCTGCTGCTGGCGGCGTCTGCCTTCAAAGGAGAATGGCACAGCGGCGAAGACCACCACGAGTGCCCCGAGGTTCTTGGCTATTTCCGCCACCACTGGCGCCGCACCCGAGCCGGTACCGCCTCCCAGGCCTACACTGAGGAAAACCATCTGGTGGCCTTCGATCGTCTCCCGGATGCGTTCCTTGGAGTAAATCGCTGCCTCGCGGCCGAGGTCCGGGTCGCCCCCCGTACCCACCCCGCGCATGAGTTCCGCGCCAAGCTGCACTTTCTTGGGTGCCATGGATTGGTTCAAGACTCGCACGTCCGTCTGCAACGAGACAAGGGTGGCGGAGATGGTGCGATCCACGGTGATGCGATCGATCACATTCGATCCTGCACCGCCGATTCCGACGACGCAGATTTTCAGGCTTCCGCCCGGGGCTTCACTGCTGGCATTTCGTTCGTATTCGACCATGGCGGTGTGGAGTTGGTGGTTGCGTTTGTTGTTGTTGGTTTGCTGGAAAATGGGTGACGGCGAAAGTCAGGAAATCAGGTCGGCCATCCGCCGTGCAAGCCGACCAAAGGGAGACATGAACGGTTTTTCGCTGTCGAGGATCTGGGCATAGCGGATGAGGCCGATGGGTGCCGAGTACTGAGGGTTCTCGAAGGTGGCGGTGACACCACTCACTGGAGCGGAGCCTGCCCTGGTTACCTTCAATCCAAACACGTCCCTTGCCACGGAGTCAACGCCTTTCATCAAGCTAACCCCCCCGGTCAAATACACGCCCGCAGCCAGCTTGCCCAGGTGCTCGGCCACACGGTTCTTCACCTGCTCCAGGATCTCCTTGGTGCGCAGATACATGACTTCGTTGAGAAAGGCTCTCTCCACTTCTCCCACGCTTAGTCCGTTGTCGTCCTCCACACGGATGAGTTCATCCTCAGGCACGTCTTGGTAAAGGCACGAGCCCTCATCCACTTTGAGACGCTCCGCCCTGCCATTGGGGATCTGGAAGGCCTGTGAAATGTCTTGTGTGATGTGGTCTCCACCGAGCGGGACGCAGCCAGTTGCTGTCACCATGCCATCCTCATACAACACGTAGTCCACCGTGCCCGCTCCGAAGTCCAGCATGAGGGATCCTTGATGTTTTGCCTCACGATTGAGCACCACCTGCGCCGCAGCGATGGGGTTGAACACCACGTCCTCCACCTCCAGCGGAATCTCCCGCACACAGCGGATGGCGTTCTGAATCCTCCCGCGCACTCCGTGGATGATGTGATAGTCCGCCTCCAGTGTTCTGGCCTCACGTCCCACAGGCTGCTTCACGGCTTCCTGCCCATCCACGATGAACTGCCGGGTGATGCTATGAAGGAACACGTTTTGCTGCGGGATGGCGACTCCGCGTGCGATCTCCTTCGCCTCTTCCATGTCGTCCTCGGTGATCTCGTTCTGATCCTCGGGAAGGCGAAAGCAACCACGATTGTTCAAGCTGTCGATGTGTGCGCCCGTGACTCCGAGGAAAACGTTGCGGATCATCACGTCACTGCGGTCCTCAGCGCGAACGAGCGCATCATTGAGACAGGTCTGCACTTTTTCGAAGTCCAGGATCTCGCCCTTGCGGACTCCCCGAGATGGGGCCTGACCTACTCCGAGAATGCGGATGGCACCGTCTCGTTTCGCCTCTCCTACGACCACACAAATCTTGTGCGTACCGATTTCAAGTCCTGCATAAATAGTAGTCTTGGCCATGGCGTTGTCTTTTGTTGAAGGAGTGGTTGAAATAGAAAGTCAGCGCCGTGAACGCGCAGTGGTGGAAGTACGGGCAGCGGGTCTGGCCAGCGGAACTGCGGCCGGTGGAGCACCCTGTTTCGCTACAGGACGAAAGGTGACGGGAAGATTGTGCTCAGCCATGAGATTGACACCGAGTAGCTGCCACTTCCGCCGGGCAGCCTCGCTGAGGAGCAGATCAAGCCGCTTCAGCTCGCTGTCCACATTGTCCCAGGCAAACGTGACGGTGAGTCCCTCACTCAGGCTTGCCTCAAGGGCGCAGGCATTTTTCACCACCACCTTGGATGCAGCGTGTCCGCCTGCTCTCTCTCGTTCCTTGAGCCGATGCATCAAGTGGAGCGCGGCAGCGAACTGGGGACCCTCCACTCTGGCGCCCGGCACCACCTGCTTGAGCGTCTCATCCTGAATCTCCGGCAGTGCGTCAAAGGCTTCAAGCCTGTGGACACACGGCACCGCCACACCGTCTGCATCCACTAGCAGGCCAGCTCCACTCTTCTCTGGCACCCACCCCAAACGCTCGCAGCGCACCCAAGCGACCGGCTGACGCTGCTCCACCACCACATCAAGACGGCCCGCAAAGTCACGCTGCACCGACACGCCTTTCACTCCCGGCACATTCATGACCCTGGCCCGCACCGCAGCCAGATCCGTCGTCAGCAGGTTGACTCCTTGCGTCAGCCCAGTCGCTTCCATGATTTCATTGTGGGTCAGCATGCCAGAGGTATGCACGTAAATGTGCTTGAGTGCGAAACTCGGATTCGCCCACACCGTTTCCTTCACTGACACGTAGCCCAGCGCTACCAGCAGCAGGATCACCACCACCGCGACCGCCCGGCGGAAACCGCGTCTCCTTGCCTCCTCCTCTTCCTCGGCTCGCAGCTTGGGAGTGGAGGGAGAAAGATCCAGGGGCTGGCGAAAGGCCTCCCCCTCAGCCGACCTGCGCCGACGCCTGAAGGTGTTGACCTTTTTCGGCTTTTTGGAGCCCTCTGCGCTGGAGTTGATTTTCATGCGCTTCTTTGTCCTTCAGGACGTGCAGCCAGTGAAAGTTGAATGATCTTCTCGCAAAGCTTCTCATAGCTAATGCCCACCTCAGCACAGGCCTTGGGCAAAAGACTGGTGGGCGTCATTCCAGGTATGGTGTTCACCTCCAGCACGAAGGGCTTGTGGTCCTCTGCCCTCAGCAGCACGTCCACCCGCCCATAGACGCGCCCGCCAATGGCATGAAACGCTGCCAGCGCTGCCGCCTGCACTGCCGCCGTGACCTCTCCGTGCTCCTCGGGAAGCTTGGCCGGACACTCATACTCCGTT
Organism: uncultured Verrucomicrobiaceae bacterium; assembly: GCA_964538625.1. Classification (GTDB taxonomy): domain Bacteria; phylum Verrucomicrobiota; class Verrucomicrobiia; order Verrucomicrobiales; family Verrucomicrobiaceae; genus JAEUHM01. The sequence goes on along the minus strand of CAZIGH010000013.1, from coordinate 43,525 downwards.
TTCCCTGCACCCGTCATCCAGGGATACTTGTTGTTTATGTCGTAAAAACCATCCGCAGGGACGATACGAATGACGGGCAGTACCTGGCCCCCTAGTATGCCCACGGTAAGTTCCATGCCGGAAATATACTCCTCCACCAACGTCGTAGGACCGAATCGCTTTGCGTCTTCCAGCGCCGCAGCCAAATCCTCTTGCGAGTGGCAGATGTGCACCCCCACGCTGGACCCTTCACAAGGCGGCTTCACCACCACCGGAAGCGGCAGTGCAAGAGTCTCGCTGCCATCCAGCTTCAGCGTCTGGGACCTCGGCGTTGGCACGCCGTGATAGAGAAAGCGCTCCTTGCTCAACACCTTGTCAAAGGCGATGCGGCTCGTCTCCACGCCCTCACCAGTGTAGCGAATGCCGCGCTCCTCCAGCAATGCCTGAACCTGGCCATCTTCGCCAAAGGTCCCATGGATCATATTGACTGCCACCAGCACCCCCTCTGGAACCGTAAAATCTGGACCCTCTACATCCACTTCAATGACCTCCGCACCCATCGAACGCAACGCTTCGCTCACCCCCTCCGCAGTCTTGAGCGAGACCCGACGCTCGGAGCCGGGGCCTCCCTTAAGAACCGCAACTTTCTGATCCTTGATGTCTGTCACAACTGTTAGTTAATAGTCGCTAAAAATCAGACGGCAATAACTAAAATGGTTCTTTTTCTCGTGGGAATCATAGTCAGTCAGTTCAATCCAAACCTTCCCTCTCAAGGTCGGGTCTTGATTTGGTCCAGGTGTTTTCGGCGATGAAGAGATTCCCCACCTCCATCCATGCACGTGACGCACCCAGCCCCTCTAGCACCAAACCCGTCGCACACCTTAGCCTGACTGATTCATGGCATAAGCACGCCCGGCAGGACTCGAACCTGCGACCCACGGATTAGAAATCCGTTGCTCTATCCAGCTGAGCTACGGGCGCGTTTGGATGGGAAGATGGGATAAGCCCGCCTGACGTTTTGGCAAGGTGGATTTGCCTTTTGAGTCAGCGAATCTTTGCGTCGGGCAGCTCCTTTTTCACGCCTTCATCCAGCGGCATTTTGTCGGTCTCGGCGGTGAGACCCACTTTCTTCATTTCCGCGTCGAGCGCTGCCCGGAGTTCTTCGACGAGCGCCTTCTTCGCCGGGTCGTTGATGAGGTTCTTGGTTTCTCCGGGGTCATTCTTCAAATCGTAGAGTTCGGCCATGTGCCGATCTGGCGTGCCGTCTCCATGCGGGTAACGGATGTATTTCCAGCTGTCCGTTCGGATAGCGCGAACGTTCGGGGTGTAGGGGAACTGCTTTTCGTAGTTGTAGTAGTAGAGCCAGGAGGTTCGCCAGCTTGGATCCCCTTCCACAAGGAGCTGTCTCCAACTGCGTCCGTCCACGTTTTCGAGAGGCGGCTGGCCGCACATGTCGAGGAGACTTGGTGCCACGTCCACGGTCAGGACTTGCTGCTGGATGACTTTGGCTGGCGCGCCGGGTCCGCGAAGAATCATGGGAATCCGAAGGCTGGCCTCATGAGCGGTGCGTTTGTCCACCATGCCATGCTCGCCTTCCAGCAGTCCATTGTCGCCGAGGAATAGGATGAGGGTGTTTTCAAGCTGCCCGGTCTGTTCAAGCCAGGCGCGGAGGCGGCCCATGCTGTCGTCCACACTGAGGACGGTGCCCCAGTAGGCGCGTACCATGGCCTCGAAGTCCTTGACAGCAGCCGGGCTGTCATCTGGGAAGTTCTTTCTCCACTCAAAGAGCGGCCCATAGATGCCGTGCCAGGTGTAGAGCCGCTCCTTGATCCAGGTGGGCTTGTCTTCGAGCTGGAAGGCGGTCGCGGGGTAAGGTATCTTCACGTGGTCAAAGGCATTTTCATACTTCGGCTCGGGGAAGTAGAAGCTGTGCGGAGCCTTGTGCCCCAGCATGAGGCACCAGGGCTTGTCTTGCGAACGCTGCTTCAGCCAGTCAAGCGCCATGTCCGTGACGACGGTGGTGTAGTAACCGGGGACGACTTCACGCTTCTTTCCATTGAAGTTGAACTCCGTGTCGAAGTATTTTCCTTGCCCTTTGTGGCTGATCCAGTGGTCAAAGCCGGGGCGAGGTTCATCGTTATCCTCTCCCATGTGCCACTTGCCGAGGTAGGCAGTCTGATAGCCTGCTTTCTGAAGGCGCTTGGGGAAGGTCTCCAACTCCACTGGCAGTTCGGTGAAGTTGTTCACCACGCCGTGTTTGTGGGCGTAAAGCCCGGTCATGAGGGAGGCGCGGCTCGGTGAGCAGATGGAGGTGGTGCAGAAGGCATTGGCAAAGCGTACCCCCTCTGCGGCAAGCTGGTCGATGTGCGGAGTCTTGACATGAGCGGAGCCGTAGCAGCCCAGCGCTTCAAGACGCAGATCATCACACAACACGTAGAGGATATTTGGCTGCTTGGCGGGCGCAGAAACGGAAAAAGCAGCAAGCGAAAGGAGTGTAAGGATGAGAGGCTTCATGGGCGGCCGTGACGGGCGAGCTGCTAGCGGAGATCACTGACCTTGACGCCTTTTTTGAAGTCGTTGAACCCATACATGGTGGGCTGGTAGTCTCCCACGGGCGTGACATCGGCCTTGCCCGGCACCTCCATGCCTAGCAGATGATAGGCTCCATTGACGACAAGGCGGCGAAGTCCTTCACTACGGAGGTCTGTGGCAGCTCCCATAGTGGTAGTCAGCACCTTGGTCTTCGCTCCACCTTCCTGAGTCACTTCACGCGTCCAGACGACCGGCATCATGGGCGCGTTCACATCTTGTTCGATTCCCTTGACCGTCTTCTTGCTGTAAACCGCAGGAGGCGTGTCGGCAGTCATCCCACTGAGCACGCGTCCACGCGCCAGAATGACGGCATCCTCTGGCGGATGGGCTTCATACACGTCACTGTCGGCGAACATTTGCTCAATCCCCCTGAGGATGGGATGCTCCTTCTGGGATTCTTCAATGACGGCGAGGCAGGCTTCCTTCTTGTGCTTGCCCCAGTGACTCACCCATGTCTCTCCGAGCACAGCCCGTCCGAAGCCACCTTCCCAGCCGGTTTCCTTAGAGGCTTTCCAACCGTATTTGGCATAGGTGCTGCCTGCTGGGTGATTGAAAGCATGGGTGCTGGTGCGCAGTGCGATGATGGGCTTGCCGCTCTTCACATAGGCGTCGAAGTGCTTCATCTTATCATCCGGCCAGGTGCGAAAACGCAATAGCATGACGACGAGGTCCGCGCTGTCGAGTGCTTCGATACCTTCCACGCTGGGACCGGCGGTAGGGTCGATGGCCCCGTCTGCACCGATGGAGAAAAGGACGGTCGTTTTGAATCCATGGCGAGTCGCCATTAACTTCGCCATCATGGGAAGGCACTCCTCACTGCGATATTCTTCGTCACCGCTGAGGAAGACGATGTGCTTGCCCTTGCCCGGCCCCTCGCCTCCTTCAAAGCTGAGAACGTGTTCGTTCGCTGTGACTGCGGCGCTGCTGAGGGCAAACGAGGTGATGACGGCAAAAAGGCGCGAGATCATGACAAGTGGGGGTGGGTGAGTGCGGAGGGTAGTGGTAACGCCGCGGATGCTGACTTCCTTCGCGCATTTCGGCAAGCGGGAAACGCCATGCTCAAGCACGACTTGCAATGCTGGGGAGAATGACGAGGCTTGGCCATGACGCATCTTCTCGACGTGACCTGTCCGTTCTGCTTCCAGACTTTCGGCGTGGCTGCTCCGTCTGCAAATGAAATGCCCTGTGACGTGGACTACGACTGTGAGGTATGCTGTCGGCCCATGCGTATCGTCTTCGACACGGATGACGTGGACGATGAGCCGTTTGCGTATGCGTACAGTCTTGCAGACTGATTCACGTTGTCTGCGAGGAGTCGAAGACCTCCACTACCTCCGCCTCCTGCACGTGGTCCGTGCGTGCTGGCTTGTGACTGTGAGGCACCTTCTCTGACCACCATCCATCTCCTGCAAAGGGGTCGCGAGATACGGGCTGTGGTTTCGGCTCCACGGGAGTGGGGAGCACCTGAGCTACGGTGGCGGCCAGTGCTTTCAGTTCCTCCAGCGGCGTGCGCAGGCCATGCTGCACCACCATCAACATGCCGCCGGGCAGGGTGCGCATGAGGATGCCGCCCTGTTCATGATGGTGAGCCATTTCCTCACAGGCTCCTACACCGCTGCGACGGCCTAGCTGATCGCCAGCCGAGAAGGCGGCACGCGCCACGACGGTCCAGTCATTGAGCAGGGCATTGGAAACGGGTTCATGACCCGCATGAGCCAGGCAGAGGCCTATGGCATCAATGACGACCGCGTGGCGAACGTCCGTGATGCGAATGAGTTGCGCCATGGCCTGCCGTGCGTCGTCGGGTTTGATGGTGTAAGCTTGAGGCATGGGGAACAGCGGGGTTAGGCGTGGACGGCGGCAGCCTGCGGCTCCAGCGCCTCCGGCGTGAGGAAGTGCTGGAACTCCGCAAGGACGGTCTGAGTGACGGCATTGAGCGTGGCTAGTACATTGCGCCCATTCGCTGCCTCAGCCTCAAAGGCAGCACGGCGCTCACTGCCATTGTTGAAAAGGAACTCCAGGTACTCCACAGGAGCTGCGTTGGGCAGGTCTCGCTTGTTGTATTGCAGCACAAGGGGCATTTCACGCAAGTCCACGCCTTGAAGCCGCAGATTCGCCTCCAAGTTCTGCATGGCCTGCACGTTGTCTCGCTGACGATCTGCCTGCGAGTCCACCACAAAGACGAGTCCGTCTGCGCCTTGCAGCACCAGTCCGAGCGTGGCGTTGTAAATCATCTGCCCCGGCACGGTGTAGAGTTGAAAAAGTGTCCTCCAACCGGGCACCAGCTCTGTCTCGAGCGGCAGGAAGTCAAAGAACAGGGTGCGGTCAGCCGTGGTGTTCATTGAGACCAGTTCACCGCGTCCGCGAGGATCCAGACGCTGGTGAATCTCCTTCAGGTTGGTGGTCTTTCCGCTCAGAGCGGAGCCGCAATAGACGATCTTGAAGCAGATCAGCTTCTCATCTCGTCTCAGAGTCGGCATGGCAATGCGGGGGTGACTAGGCAGCAGGCATGGCAGCCAACTCACGACAGATGAGCGCCACCTTCTCCTTCAAACCAGAGGCACACTCCCGGTCCGTATGGAGGATGCCCAAGGCTGAACTTTCGTGAAAAGAAAACGTGACCAACCTGCTGTCTGAGTTCACGCTAAGGGTTTCCGCTTGGCCAATGCCGACCGCTGCGGCGAGCGTCTTGAGGCTGCGAGAGAGGTCTTCTCCCTGTCTCAAAAACTCGGCGGCGGCGGCAGACGCTGCTCCGTGCCGCAGCACCTGCGGTCCGCTCACAAAGACGCACGCCTCCACACCGGGCATACGAGCCACATGCTGTACCACGGACTCACGGTTCAGGTGACCGTCTGTGCCGAGAAGTGCACGAAGCATCATCTGCTCCCGCCCTCCGGCTCCAGAGGAGATAGCCATGGGAACGGGCTGTGCCGAGGAGGTGGGTGCCGAGGTCTGGAGAGACGGCAGAGCAGCAGGTTCCTGCGGAGCACGGAATCCCTCATTCGCTGCGGGAGCAAAAAGGGAAGGTGCCGCAGCGGACTGCTGAATCTCCGGCATGGGAGAAACCGGCAGCGACATCGCGGGCGGAGCACCGAAGTCAGCTGCTGGGGCTTGCGGGGCCTGGCTGAACAACGGTGCGGGTGCTGCTGCCGACTGCCAGCCAACGGACGGTGTGGGTGGAGCCGCAGGAGGCTCTGCCGCTGGAGTGAAAAGCGGACGAGATGGAGGCGCAGGCGGTGCCGGCGGAGCCTCCTGTGGGCGTGTCTGCGAACCAAAAGTTCCCAAAGCAAAAGCACTCGTCAGCCCCTGCAGACCAACAGGCTGGACAGGGGCGGGAGAAGCCGGTGGTTCCTGGGCAGGCCGGACAGGAGCGGCAGGGGCAGGAGCCGCTGGGAAAGCAGGCTGTGCGGTTGGGCTGCTCACCTGCGGCAGAGCATGAAACACCTCGTTATGCGGCAGCTTCACTTTGAAGTCCCGTTTGCCATGCGAGATGATGGGCCGGAAGGTCTCATCCGTTCCGTCAATTACGGCCCCGAGTTCCACTCGTATCTCAGCTGCGCCGACCTGCTGCTTCACCAAATAAGCCGGCAGCTTGGTCATGATCCATGCTGGGATGAAGTTCGGGTCGAAGCCGAGGTCCTGCGGGCTGTGGCCTTTGACGATGGAACTCAGAGGCATCTCCACGGTCTCGCCCACTCCGGCCGGCATGTCTGGCGGGAGCAGCGGCCTCGATGCGGGCCCACCAGCAAGCGGTCGTGAAGGGGCTCGCGGGGGGCTCACATCAGGAGTCGTCGGCGCCGCAGGCGGAAAAGAGCCGAAGGGTGACACGTTGCCCGTTCCAGAGTGGGGTGCCACCGACTCCGGCCCACTCGGAGCTGGAGCGCTCTGCGCTGCAAATGGGTTGGCGGCAGGTGCGCCGCCTTGGGAAATAGGGGGAGAGAACATTCCTCCCAGTGGCCCAGACTTCGGGGCTGGAGGAGCCGCTGGCGAGCTCAGGAAAGGAGACGGCGTTGACTGAGAACCCACCGCTTCCGCGAATGGAGACGCGCCAAACGATGGCACCGGTGGCGTGGCTGCCTGAGTAAACGGCGAGCCGCTAGGCCCGCCTCCAAATCCGTGGACCTCAGGCACCTCGGGTTTGGGCGGCGATATGAAGTTGGACGCCGCAGGTGAGGTCGGTTGTGCCGAGAAGGCCATGGCGAACGGGCTCTCTCCCCCAGGTGACGCTGTGTCACGCTGCCCCGGCACGTTGAGCCCACCCGGAAGATGGAGCGTGGGCGCCACGGCAAAGTCACTCTGCGTGGGGATAGCCGGTGGCACGCCATCCGGACGGCGTGGCGGAAGTGTCCCAATAGGTCGGCTGGCTGGGGCGGGTTGTCCCGGCTGTGGCATCCCTGTCGGCGCTGGGCTAGGTGCAGCGGCGAAGGGCGACGGGCTAGGCTGAGACTGCGCCATTCCAAAAGGTGAAGGCGCTGGAGCTGGGGGGACGGGGGAAGCGGGGGGACTGCTTTGCGCCGCAAGCTTAGGGATGCGTACCCGGCGCGGGTCCGCCGGAGATACCGGTACCTGAAAAAGCGCCGGACATACGCGAAAGACCTCGAACAATGCGACCGAGTAGCTGCCGTCATGCCTGGCTGCATCAATGATGGCTGGAGAGAGATGCACTGCCTGGTCCATCGGTGCACCGTTGCCCCTGGCCACATCTGGCGGCAAAGAGGGCAGTATGTCTGCCACCACCAGGGGCGGCGTTTGATCTCCCATGCTCAAAAAGGGTGAGCCTCCACCTCCAGGCCTTGGTTCCAGGGCTCCCGTTCGAAACGACTCCTCGCTGATGGGCTTGAATACAGGCACTCCTGGGTTCCCAAGGCCTCCCATGTTTGCAGGGGCCTCCGGGCGATGAGCGTCATGGCTCCCCGCAGCCATTGCGAATGGGCTGCTGGCAAACGCTGCTGGCAAGGAGTGACTCCCCTGCCCTTCTGGTGCGTTGACGGTGGCACTTCCTTCCGGCGCGTCGCCAGAGGAAAACATGTTGCGAATGGTGAAAGCCATGGGGAATACGACAGAAGTTGATCGGGAAAACCGCTGTGAAAGTTCGATTTAGTATGGCATTTATCAAACGAAATATCAATAAAATATATGGGCTCGTTAATAAATCTGAACAATTGCTCCCCTTCCCCGCTGGTTGCGGCGCGGCTACTCCGGCGGTTAGGCAAACTCCCTGCCCCCATTTTTCAATCCGCTCCACACCCCACCGCCAAGCTGCTGCCCTTCGTGTGGCCTGCACCGCAAAAGGCCTAACATGCTATCCTGGGTGGACTTTCTGCGGCAGAACTATGACACGGGTGCTACATCTGCGGCGACCACCTTGTACTCGGGACAGAGCGTATCGGCATCGCACCCTGCGCCGGTGACGTTGTTCACCATGTTTTCCGGAAAATGGAAGGTGGTGTAGAGGATACCGGGTTTGACTTCGTCTGTGATGCGGGCGGGTAGAGTGACCTCTCCACGAGCGGAGAAGAGCCTGACCTTGTCTCCGTGGCGGATGTTCTTCTTGGCGGCGTCGGCGGGGTTGATGGCGAGTTCGTCTTTGGCCACAATGTGGCTGTTGCCCGTGCGGCGGGTCATGGTGCCGCAGTTGTAGTGCTCCAGGATGCGCCCGGTGGTGAGGATGAAGGGGAACTCTGAGCCGTGGTTCTCGAGTTCGGTGGACTCCTGCCAGGGGAAGAAGTGGAACTTGCCGAGACCGCGTTTGAAGCTCTCCTGGTGAAGGATTTGCGTGTCGCGCCCACCTTCCAGAATGGGCCACTGCTTGCCGTTGTCTCCCAGGTTTTCCCAGGTGGCGCCTTTGAAAAAGGGCACGATGCGGGCCACCTCTGCCAGCACGCCGTCGGGGGTGTAGTCGGCTTGCGGGTAACCGAAACGCTGCATGATTTCGGCGATGATCTGGCCGTCCGGCTTGGTGCCATCGAGCGGCTTGACAGCCGCATTCACCCTCTGCACGCGACGTTCGGCGTTGGTGAAGGTGCCGCTCTTTTCAAGGAAGGAGGCGGCAGGCAAAATGACGTCGGCATACTTGGCGGTCTCGGTCATGAAGATTTCCTGGACCACAAGAAACTCCAGGCTCTCCAGGGCATGCTTCACGTGCTCGGAGTCTGGATCCGTCTGCACCACGTCCTCGCCCATGAGCCAGAGGGCCTTGAGCTTCCCTTCAATGGCGGCATCGAACATTTGGGGGATTTTCCAGCCGGCTTCCTCGCTAAGTTTGACGCCGTAAAAGTCCTCGTACAGTTTGTGCACTTGCGCGTCACTCACCTCAAAGTAGCCCGCGCCCTGATGCGGCTGGCACCCCATGTCGGCAGCGCCCTGGACGTTGTTCTGACCGCGGAGGGGATTCACGCCAACGCCGGGACGTCCGATGTTGCCTGTCATCATGGCCAGGTTGGCGATGAGCATGACGGTCTTTGCCCCCTGCTGATGCTCGGTGACACCAAGGCCGTGGAAGCTCATGGATGCCTCGCTGCTTGCATACTCGATGGCTGCGGCCCGGACCTTCTCTTTTTCGACGCCGGTGATGCGCTCCAGTTCGTCGAGGTCGAGCGACTTAAGACCGGCTTCAAACGCCTCCCAATTTTCGCAGCGCTTCTCCACGAAGTCGCGCTTCACCAGGCCTTCGTCCAGGATGTAGCGCGCAAACATGTTGAGCAGGGCCACGTTGGTACCGGGGCGAAGCTGCAAATGGTACTTGGCGTAAGGTACGATCTCGATCTTGCGCGGATCAATGACGATCAAAGGCGTTCCCTTCATGACCTGCTGCTTCAGACGAGCACCCGTGACGGGATGTCCTTCGGTGGGGTTGGCTCCAATAACCATGATGCAGCGGGTGTGCTCGATGTCCTCAAACGAGTTCGTGGCAGCGCCGGTGCCGAAACTCTTCTGCATGCCCCAAGCTGTGGGGGAGTGGCAGACGCGGGCACAGCAGTCGATGTTGTTCGTACCCATGACAGCACGGATGAACTTCTGCATGAGGTAGTTTTCCTCATTCGTGCAGCGTGCCGACGAGATGCCTGCGATGGCCTGACCGCCGTGCTCCGCTTTGATGCGGTTCAGGTTGGTCACAATGTGATCGTATGCTTCATCCCAGGTGGCCTCGGCAAAATTGCCATCTGGCTGGCGAATGAGCGGCTTGCGCAGGCGGTCTTTGTGATTGTAGAACTTGAACGCATAGCGCCCCTTCAAGCAGGTATGCGCATGATTCACCTCGGCGTCCACCGGTGCCTGGATGCTGAGCACTTCGTTGCCCTTCGTCGCGACACTGAGGTTGCAACCCACGCCGCAGTAGGTGCACACGGTGCGGGTTTTCTTCGTGGCCTCGATGGACTTGGACTGGAAGCGGTCGCTGATGGCGGAGGTGGGGCACACCTGAGAACAGGCACCGCAGGAGACGCAGGGCGAGTCTTCAAAGGTAGTGTCCAGCCCCTTGATGATGCGCGCATTGAAGCCACGCCCGTGCATGGACAGCACGAACTGGCCCTGAATCTCGTCACAGGCACGCACGCAGCGGGAGCAGTTGATGCACTTGGAAAGGTCACTCGTCATGTAGGGATGCGAGAGGTCCTTTTTGCGGTCCAGGTGATTCGCCCCCGCTGGATACCTCACACCGCGTATGCCCACCTTGGCCGCCACCGTTTGCAGCTCGCAGTTGCCGTTGACTTCACACGTCAGGCAGTCCAGTGGGTGATCGGTGAGCACGAGTTCGACGATGTTCTTCCGCAGAGCTCGCACCTTTTTGGACTCGGTGAACACGTGAATGCCCGGTGTGATGGGCGTGTGGCATGAGGCCACCACACGGCGGGGGCCATCCGGCTGCTGGGCGACCTCCACGGAGCAGACACGGCAGGCCCCATAGGGTTCCAGTTGCGGAGCGTCACAGAGCGTAGGCACGTGCCCGCGCCCGCGATGCCTGTCGATGAAGTTCAAAAGCGTTTCACCCTGCTGAAAGCGGTATGGCTCGCCGTCGATGAAAGCGGTGAGAGTGGAGAGATCCTGGACCATGGCTGGAGGTTGTGATGGAGTGGGTGGGGATGAAATGGCTGGAGGTGCAACTACAGGCAGGAACCGCCGCCCGGCAGACGCTTGCGGAGAAAGTTCATTCGTTTTTCGATAGGCATGGCGAGACGGCGGCGGATGAGTTCAGTCAACTGGAGGTCGCTTTCTGCTTCGAGTGCGCGAAGCGCCGCAGCCCGGCCCTTGTTCTGGCGTTTTGCCTTGCTGGTGTTTGGTTTACTCATGCAGTGTCTTTTCAAGAACGTCCATCACGGCGAGGTCACGCGCGCGGCTCGCGGACTTCTTGCTTTTGATAATATCAGGCAGCGAAGCGAGGAGCAACGGACAGTTTTCCACCGAGACCTGCACCGCCCTGGAGCGCAGGCTCTCAAACGATTCCACTCCATGCAGGACCGGCATGAAGTCCGCCTGCAATCCGAGATCATCATCCACCATGCGGTAGAGTTTTGACACGGGATAGTAAGGCCGCAGCACCACCGACTTTAGCTCCTTTGCGACTGCCTTGAGCTTGCGCATGTTGGTCGGTGTGTCACGAAACATGAAATCGAAGTCGATCGTGGTTACAGGCGCACCGTGAATGGCCGCAGCTGCGTTGCCCACCATGATTGCCTCCCGCCCATGCTTGTTCATGGCTTCAAGCAGCCGACTGAGCAGAGGAGCGGCACTCATGACCTTGTCGCGAAGTACGCACCCAGTTCTCCGTCAAAGTGCTGGAGTGCATTCTTGATCGGCAGCGGGACACCGCCGCCGAGGGCGCAGAGGGAGGTGAGTTCCATGGTGTCGAGCAGGTCATTAAGCAGCTCGCGGTCAATCTTAAAGTCCTCTTCCGCTCGGGCTTTGGCGATCAACTCCTTCCCTCTCGTGCTGCCCAGGCGGCAGGGGAAGCACTTGCCACAGCTTTCATCCGCTGTGAACTGGAAAAGGTGCTGGATGTATTCGATCATAGGCATCGTCTCCGGTATGCTCACCACACCGGCGTGCCCCAGCAGGAAACCTGCTTTCTTAAAGCTCTCAAAATCGACAGTGAGCTGGTCCACATGCGTCATGGGCACGATGCCGCCCAGCGGACCGCCGATTTGGATGGCTTTGACTTTGGTCTTGAACCCGCCGGCCATGGCCAGCACATCGACAAGCGGTGTACCCATGGCGACTTCGTAAATGCCAGGCCGGGTGAAGTGAGAGTCTAGGGAGACGAGCTTAGGCCCCGTGCTCTGCGCGGTGCCTATGGCGGCATAACCCTTCCCACCCAGCGTCAGGATGGCATGCAGGTTCGCAAAGGTCTCTACGTTGTTGACGATGGTCGGTCTGCGGAACAACCCCTCTACGGTGGGGAATGGCGGACGCGTGCGTACTTCCGGACGCTGCCCCTCGATGCTGGAAAGCAGCGCTGTCTCCTCACCGCAGATGTAAGCCCCGGCCCCCTTGATGGTTTTCAAGGCGAAGTTGAACCCACTGCCAAGGATGTCTTTTCCGAGCAGACCTGCGGCCTGGAGCTCGGCTATGGCTGCATCAATTATCCGAACGGAGTCTGGATACTCGGCCCGGATGTAAAGGATGCCCGTCTCCGCTCCAGCATACCAGCCGGCCACCATCATGCCCAGGAGCACGGAGTGCGGCTGCTTCTCCATGAGATACTTGTCTATGTAGGCTCCGGGATCACCCTCATCAGCGTTGCAGACGATGTACTTCACCGGCCCCGGAGAGGCCTTGGCACCCGCCCACTTGAAGTGCAGTGGAAAGCCCGCTCCGCCACGCCCTCTGAGACCGCTGTCCTTCAACTCGGCACCCAGGGCTTCACGGTCGCCTTTGGCCAACAACTCCCGAAACGGTGCATAGTAGGCCTCCACACCGGGAAAGTCTGCTGTGAGCAGAGGCTTCTCCAGCGCGGACACCACGAGGTAACGATCCTCAGCATCACCGCTGCCCGTCCTAAACAGTGCGCTTAGCGCTTCTGTGGACTGCCCGGAGTAGTTACGCCCTTCGTACTGAAACGCTCCACCTTCGTGGCAGCGCCCGAGACAGCAGATGTGGCCTATCTGCTCCGCCGGGAAATGAGCCCCCACGTCGTGGTGCAGCTTTTCCTGAGTGCCAGCACAGAGACAAGCCGAGCCGTTGCAGAGCAGCACCTTCTTCCCGGCGTTTTCCTTTTTGGTAAAGTCGTAGAACGACACTGCACCCAGCGTCACCGCGTCACCGAAAAGCGAATCCTCCCCCAGCTTGCGCACAAAGCCAGCCTCCTCCGCCGTGCCGGTCTCTTCAGCGGCGGTGACCATGCGCTCGAAGAGGTTTTTTTCGACGCCTTTACGGTAGGAGAGATGACTGAGGTTTTTGGACATGGAGGGGGATGAGGGAATACGGGCTGAAGGCGGCAGAACTTCCACTTCTGGAATCCGCAGGCAGGGAACGTCTGCTCTTTGCAGCTTACGAGACACAGCCCCTTCTGAGAAGCTGAATCTTTGCAGGCTGGAGGCTTCATTTCATGAGGCCAGGGCGTATTCCGGAAGCCTGAGAGGCAACGCTCATTTCCCAATGCTTTTGTGGACCTTTCCGCCTCCTTTAGCAGCTTTCACCGGCTTGGTGGCTTTGACCTTCCTGCCGCCGCTTGCCTTTTTCGCAGCTTTGAGCGCACGCAACTCCTTCTCCACCTCAGCGAGCCGCCGCGAGGTGGCGTCCAGCTTCTTGGCGATCAGCCTTGCTACAAACTCGTAAAGCGCCGCGTGGAATGCAGGGTCCTCTTCCCGAGGATGAATGTCCTGGAGAAACTTCTGGTCCACAGCAAGGCAGAAAGAGGGCTGCGCCGCTACCACGGATGCCGCCCGTTTGTCCTGGTTGACCAGAGCCAACTCGCCAAACACCTCGCCCGAGCGGGTGATGGCGGCGACGCGCTTCTCTCCTACTTTTACCTCCAGCTCACCGCTGAGCAGGATGTAAATGCGGCTGTCGATGGTGCCTTCCCGGATGATCACGTCCCCTGGCTCTGCCTGGATGATGTTGCTGGAGGTCAGCACGTCATCAAGCTGCTCGTCATTGAAACTGTTAAGAAACGGAACGGTCTTCAGTTCCGTGGGCAGAGTGCCTTCTTCGTGGATGTAAGCGTATTCCTTCATGTCGCCGCCGTTCGGTAGAATCGTGTCAGGTCTTTGAGCAGATGAGAAGCCAATTATTTCTGGGCATTTTCCGCGTTCGGCTGAGATGCCCAGAAAACCGACGGGGGAGCCAAGTCTTTTGCCTCATCATCAAAACGCGTCCCAATCTCCTGCAGGGGGAGCTCCCGGGCCACCTCCATGCCGTTCTTGATGTTCCCCGGCGTGAACACCAAGCGTGTCAGCGACAGGCCACGCAGAGGAGTGAGGTCCTCCACTGGCGTCTCGCCAATGTGCAAACGCTGGAGCGCAGTGCCACTGAAGGGGCTCAAGTCTCTCACCTTGGTCCGGTGCAGCGTCACACTGACCAGCGGCACGGTGCGCAGTGGCGTAACATCCTCCACTGGGCAGTCCGTGAGCCAGAGCATGGAGATGGGACTCTCACTCAATCCGCTGAGGTCCTTGACCTTGGTTCCCACTAGGTTGACTTCCGTGAGCGGCATACCACGAAGCGGGGATAGGTCCTCCACGGGTGTTCCTGAGGCATAGAGCATTTCTAGCCTCATGCCCTTCAATGGGCCGAGATCGGACACTTTGGTGCGCTCCAGCATGAGTTGCCTTAGCGGCAGTCCACGTAGTGGAGAAAGATCCGCCACCCCCGTATCACTAAGGTCCAGTGCCTGAAGAGGTATGCCCTCGAACGCACGCAGATTGTCCACCTTCTGGCCCGCCAGCACCACGGCCATGGGCACGCCGTTCTCAATGCTGAGCTGCGCGCCTCCTTCATACGCTGGGTTGTAATGCTTGATCTCGGTATGCAGAAGCTCCTCCGTCCAGCGAATCTGGCGGACTTTCATGGCCGGAACGGGGGGCGGTGGCGGGGTGGTGGTAGCCACGGGTGCAGGGACTGCGGGCTGGTCCGCTGGCTCCTCCTGCTTTTTCTCGCAGGCCGCAAGCACGCAAACACTCCCTGCCAGCAGGACATATGGAATCGATTTCATTCCCACCGCGATGACGGAAACCCGTCCCGCGTGCAAGAATATTCTGCACCGCAGTGCGGAAAACATTCTCTTTCGGCAAAGCCAAAAGCTATCCAATCAGCGCCCGCGCCCGGGAGATGCGAGTCATTACTTGGTCCCTGCCCAGTAGATCCAGGATGGTGGTGACCCCAGGACCGCGCGACTGGCCGGTAAGCGCAAACCGCAGCAGCGGCATCAAGGCACCTACTTTCACCGCTTGGGATGCTGCGGCAGCCTCCAGCGCGGTTTGGGTGCCCCCCTCACTCCAGTCTGCCGCTTCCCCTAGCGCCGCTGCGGCAGCCTCAAGCAAAGCGCCATTCTCAGGCTTTGCCTTCAGCTTTGCCATCACGTCTTCCTCAAAAGGGTAGCTGTCATCGAAGAAGTAATGAACCCAGGCCGGGATCTCGCTCAGAAGACTCACCTTCTCCTTGATGCTGTGCACGGCCTTAGCCGCCATGGTTTCATCGGTGGTCACAATGCCAGCCTTCTCAAGGAACGGCTTCGCTGCCGCAAGCAGGGCCTCCGGAGACAGTTCCCGCAAATACTGAGCGTTGAGCCAGGTGCACTTGGCCATGTCGAACCGTGCATTTGAGGAGTGCACCTGCTCCGGATCAAAAAGCCGCACCAGTTCGTCTTTTCCCAGCTTTTCGCTCTCTGCTTTGGGCGTCCAGCCTACCAAGCACAGATAGTTAAACAGAGCATCTGGCAGGAACCCGTTCTCCATGTAGCTGGAGATGGATGCGCCCTCATCGCGCTTGCTCATCTTGCTGCCGTTGGCGTTCAGGATGAGCGGTATGTGAGCATAGTGCGGCGGCTCTTTGCCAAAGGCATGGAATAAATCGATGTGCTTCCACGTGTTGGAAATGTGGTCCTCCCCACGAATGACGTGAGTGATGCCCATCTCGATGTCGTCCACCACGTTGACGAAGTGAAAGATGTAACTGCCATCTGGGCGGCGCACGGTCATGTCCGGCTCTTCTGTGCCTGCAAGCACGATGTCTCCGCACACCATGTCCGGGATGGTGATGGGCTTGCGGGAGAACTTGAACCGCACTGCTCCATTCTCCTCGGTGTAAACGCGTCCGGCATCCTCCAGTCGCTTCAAATAGGCGTCGTAGATTCCCCGGCGCTGGCTTTGAAAATACGGTCCATAATCACCCCCAACTTGGGGGCCTTCATCCCAGTCGATACCCACCCAGCGCAGGCCTTCGAAGATGGCATTCATGGCTGCTTCAGTGTTGCGAGCTTCGTCCGTGTCCTCGATGCGCAGCACAAACGTGCCGCCTGCTCGGCGGGCATACAGCCAGTTGAACAATGCGGTGCGAGCTCCTCCGACATGGAGGTAGCCTGTGGGGGATGGAGCGAAACGAACGCGAACGGACATCTCTCGCCTTACGATTTGACCATCCTCATTTCAAGTGCCAGCACGGCTACTGCACGATCTCTTTCCACACAGGCACGGTCTTCTTCACCTGCTCCAGATACCAACGGCACAGTTCAAACGCAGAGGCGCTGTGCCTCGTCCTTACACGGATGAGAATGGATGGCTCCCTGACCGGCACCAATCCCAAGCGGTGAACCATCACCAGAGCATGTTCACCATACTGCGTCACCGCCTTGTCCCTGAGCTCCCGCATCATGCGCAAGGCCATGGGCTCGTAGGCGGTGTATAAAATGCCGGTGATGGGCAGGCCGCCCTCGCTCTCCCTCACCACGCCGAGAAACTGCGCTTCCGCGCCCACCTCAGCCTCAAATGGCAAGCGGACCTCTTCAATGGGCGTGTCCACCAGCGCGATCTCACATGATGCTTCCGCCGGATTCATGTTTCCACTTTTTGAAACCACCCCAGGAACTCACGGTTGCCATCCGTTCCAGTAATGGGAGACGCCATGAGACCCATCCACCGCAGTCCGCTGCGCGCACGCACGAAGTCCTCAATCTTTCGGCAGGCCTTCTCGTGGAGTTCCGGCTCCCGCACGATTCCTCCCCTACCCACCTCTTCGCGGGTGAGTTCAAACTGCGGCTTGATGAGCACGACGGCATCTCCTCCAGGCTTGAGCAGTTCCAGAGCGGGAGGCAGTACCAACGTCAGCGAGATGAATGAGACATCGCCTACGACGAGGTCCACCTCTTCGCCAATGTCTTCCACCTTCATGTGGCGCACATTGAAGTTCTCACGGCTTACCACGCGCGGATCACTGCGGAGTTTCCACACGAGCTGGTTGGTCCCCACGTCCAGCGCATGCACCTTGGCAGCCCCGCGCTGAAGCAGACAGTCTGTGAAGCCCCCCGTCGATGAACCGATGTCCATGCACACCCGCCCACTGACATCAATCCGGAAGTGCTCCAGCGCTCCCTCCAGCTTCAAGCCGCCCCGGCTCACAAAGCGCGGTGCCTCGCGGACGGTGATCTCGGCATCCTCTGCCACCATCATGCCGGGCTTATTTGCCGAGCATCCCCCCAGCATGACTTCACCCGCCAGGATCAGCCTCTTTGCCTGCTCTCGGGAACCACACAGGCCCCGGCGATGCAGCAGCACATCCAGTCGCTCCTTTGCCATCCGTGAATCCTTTAGCTACGGAGCAGGAGCTGCCGTAGGGGTCGGGATCACACTGATGATCTCGTCTCCCTTCTGCACGGTAACGCCCGCAGGCACGCTCTTTGGGTCCAGATTCGCGATGACGTCCGTGCCTTCGATGAAATCGATCTTGATGCGCCCCACCACCGCTGCATCTCGGCGCAGATCAAACTGCATCCCAGGCTTCAGCCCGCTGTCTGCCACCACCTGAAAGGTCACAAACCCATGCTCTGCCACAAAGTCCTGCACCTTTCCCAGAGATGGCGCCTCCTTTACCCTTTTCTGCAGCGCCGTCAGCTCACCCGGCTGCACCGTAACCGGGGCGGATGCAGGAAGAGAGGCGCGGGCCAACTCTGCACCCGTGGGCTCATCGGCAGGAGGAAAAGTGGAGTTTACTACCGGAACCGGCGCTGTAGGCACTGCCGGTGCTGGCTCTGGAGGAAGAGAAGGCGCGGTCACCGGTGGCAGCATGGAACCCTGCTCCTGCACGGATGCGCTGAAGCTGCCCATGCTTGTGGCTTGAGCCGTGAGCCGATCCATCTTGGCATTGGCCTTTTTCGATTCCTCGCCCGCCTGCCAGGCGAGCCAGAGCGTGACCATGACAAGGAGCAAGGTGAGACCTTGGGCGATGTGGGTGAGTTTCATGAAGCGGTGAGAGTAGGATGCGGAACGGGAAAATGCGACTGCTTTGTCAGCCCACCCAATGCCAGACGATCGGCTTGTCGATGTCCGGATGCACGCTCTGATGCACCGGGCAGCCGCGCGCGGCGGACTCCAAAAGCGCCCGCTCAGGGTGATCCGGCGGAAGCGGCAGCGTGATCTCAACCGGCAGACGAACAATCCGGCGCGGAGCGTCCTGGCTCATGTGCTTCTCCACACGCACCCTCATGCCAGCCAGCGGGATCTCCTTGCGCTTGCCGATGATGCCGATGACCGTGGCCATGCAGGTGGCCAGCGCCGTGGCCACCAGATCCGTGGGAGAAAATGCCTCCCCCCTGCCGTGATTGTCCACTGGAGCATCAGTGACGAGCATTTCGCCGGAGGGGCCATGAACGGCGCGACAGCGCAGTTCACCTTCGTAAGTGACGTTGACTTCAATCATTGGGATGGGGAGCTGGGCGCAGGAATCGGTCCTGCGGAAAGACTGCGGCCATAGTGGGAACGCCACCACTGTCCTAGGGACTGGGCAAGCGCTATGGCAAACTTCTCCCTGTTTTCCTCCCTATCCCGCACTCCCTTAAAGGGGCATTCGATCTGCAGGCCGCAGATACGCCCACCGTTCTTCGAGCCGTGAGTGGCCGTGTTGTATCCGCCGTTAAAATACTCTTCCTCACCCTTAGGTGCGGCATGCACTGGGCTGGGGATAGCAGGGTAGCCACGCGTCTCAAGCAACGCCCCCAAACTGGTGCCGCCACGCACCAGATCCGCAAAAGAGGCCGTCGTCCTTCCCGCAAGCGTGCGCAGGGATGTCTTGTTCCGATAATCCATGTTCGCCTCCAGCTCGGCATTCGGAACTGACAGGTCATCACGCGTGAGCAGGTAACCCAGCTCCACTCTTCCTTCAGGATGCCGGTGCCCATGCAGGTCGATGAACAACCCCTCACCGTGCCGCTTCAATACTTCTTCTCGCGCTTCCTTGATGAAGCCCTGAAAGTCGTTCCACGCCCGCTCCGCCACCGGGTCACCCTGCGCCGCTTCGGTCAGTTCCCGGTTGCAGTCCACCTTCATCCGGTGCAGGCGGCAGATAATCAAGTGCGGCCTCGCCCCGTAGAGCTTTTGCAACTGGTCAGCGAGCACTCTGGCCAGCTCCTGCGTAAAGGAGTCCTGAGCCACCCGGCCAAACGAACGATTCGGTATCCCGTCAGGCCTCAGCGTTCCACCGTGCGGTGCCGCGATGATGAGCGGTAGGGTCCCAGGCTGATACTCGATGTAGTCCTGCGCACCCATCCGCACCAGAGGCCTCTCTTCTGCCACCGCAGACATCCAGTGAGCCGCAAGCCAGCACAAGATCAGGGTCACTCCATTTCGCCCGCGCTGCGCTAGGTTATCCATTGGTGCGATGTCCCTCGATCATGAGCCACCCCTTTCCTTCCACACCAGCTATTTCTGCGACGCCGCCGGGGACCAAGCTCGGCGACTGCGGGAAACATAGCCGCAGCGTCACCGGCACGTCCTTCCACTCCCCAGACTGAAGCTGCTCCAGCAACCCCGCGAACCTGGGATCCGCCTTGTCGAACCATCCCAGTATCGTCCCTGACTCCGCCGGGTGCCTCAACTCCAGCCACTCTCCCCTCGCCGCCGTTGTTTGATAAGGCGGCACCTCTGGGCGTGAGGCGATCAGTCTCATCAGGGTCGGGTTCACAGGCTTGAGCCGTTGAAAGTCTGCCCAGCCCAGTTCTCCATAACGCACCAGACACTCCCAGTCGATCAGGATGCGCCCATCCTCTTGCTCCTCCACCACTAGGCTCGCCGGCGTAGCATCCTCAAACAACGCTTCCGCGTAGGCAAAACGATAACCCGGCTCATCCACCTTCACCAGATAACCCAGCTCCCGCAGACGGTGAGGGACGATCGGCTCACGCTGGTAAAACAACGTCATCAGCGGCTGCACCCGCTGCGCATCCCGCACAAAGGCGAGCCGCGATTCCTCAGTACTGGCTGCGAAAAACGCCCGCAACACACCGCTGATCTTCTCACGCTTCTGCTCCAGGTTCTCGATTCCTGAAACTCTGGGCGTTAACCTCACCAACGGCGTCCCCTCGCCCTCAGCACTAGCCCTAGGCGCGCGCGAAGCCACCTCTTCGAGTTCCTTCTTCCTGGCACCGAAAAGCGCCGGAGCAGATTCCAGTTGCTTCGACCACCCGCCCTCTCCCTGCGCCAAGCCATAACGGCTTCTCAGATACTCCTCATCCGCAAACTTTTCCGGCCCCTGCATCAGACGTTGACTCACGATGAACACGAGCGAGGCAATCAACAAAGTCGCAGCACCACATCCCACAAACAGCGACGCACGGCGCCAGAACGCCTCCCGACGTTTGGTTCTGGATACTTTGTTGCGAAGGGACTCTTCTGTCATGAGGGGAGCGGTCATGGAGCCGAAGGCGGGAATTGAACCCGCGACCCGCGCATTACGAATGCGCTGCTCTACCTCTGAGCTACTTCGGCACTACAAACCAAGAACCTTGGGAACGTCGATTATATTCGCCCCCTCGGGGTTGTCATTTGGTTTTTGAATCTCCTCTCTCCTCCTCCCTGCCAGAAGGGAGCCTTGCCCACTATCGCGGGGAATAGGGTGTGGCATCTCTCTGAAAAACAAGTGGACTTCGTCCACTTGTTCAACCAACTCAATGCACCTCCGCCATGATAGCTTTAACCCAGTCCTCCCCTGGCTGACAGGAGGGGTCCACCTCACGCTTTCATCTCACACTGCACATTGCATGAGCCGTTTTCTTTTCGCCGTCCTGGCCGCCGCCTCTCTTGGGGCTGTGGTGCCTCAGTATGTGGGGCTTGGGTTTGCGCACATCCTGCCCAATGGGCTGGATCACGTGCTTTTCATCCTGGGATTGTTTTTTTTGTCGCGGGACCTCTACTCGCTGCTCTTTCAGGTGACGCTTTTCACCGTAGCGCACTCGCTGACACTCGGCATGGCTTTGCATGGACTCCTAAGCGTGGATCATCACTGGGTGGAGATAGCCATCGGGCTGAGCATCGCGTTTATCGCAGTGGAGAACCTGCTGCATCAAAAGCTCGGGCGCTGGCGTCCGATCATGATCTTTCTCTTTGGCCTTGTCCACGGCCTTGGTTTCGCCCATTCCTTTGAAGAAACCGTGGTCGCTCGTGATCTCATGCTGCCAGCGCTCTTCAGTTTCAATGTGGGTGTGGAACTGGGTCAACTTGCGGTGGTGGGTCTTGCATACGCTCTCGCAGCCGCGTGGTGGGAGCGCGACTGGTATTTGCCCAGGGTGGCGCATCCAGCTTCGGCGCTGATTGCCGTGACAGGTTTGTATCTCGCGCTTGAGCGCAGTTTGTAACTTGACCATGCGCAGGCCTTTCTCCAAACTGCGCACCAATGAACGGCGCACCGCGCAACAAACGATGGCTCATTCTGCTGGCTCTCTTCCAGCTGCTGGCAGGCCCGTTGGTGCTTTTGCAGGTGATGGTTTTTTGCAAGGTGACTGCCGAGAAGATGCCTGAGCAGGGCATGGTCACAGCCGCCAAGGAGGCTTGGCAGAGCGTGGAGTTTCAGCGCACGCTCGATGTAGCGGCAACCGCTCAGCGCCACCACGGTTCGGTTCCCACATCTCCCGACAAGCCTATCCATACCGAGAACTTCAAAATCCTCGGACTCTTGTGGGATCCGATGCCCAGCCTTGTCCGCCGCCACGCGGACCCCATGCCCGGCACGGAGCTGCGGCGTGGCTGGACGCCCGTCCTTCAAGGAGCGCCACCGGGTCCGCCACCAAGGGCGGCCTGAGCTTGAGACAGGGACTGCGGCTACATGACCGCAGACCAAGCACCTGTGCGCACGGTTGTGACCCGATGCGCCTCCTTCCTTAACGCACCCCCACGGCCGCCAAGTTGCCGTCCGCTTTATGAAACCCACTCTTCTGTTATCTCTTTGTTTTTTCGCAGCCTCTGCGTTCGCCCAGCAGGCTGCCCCCTCAGTTCCTCAAGTCACTGACCTCGGTGAAATCGTCGTCACTGGCAAGGCAGAGGATCTCCTCGGCATCGCCACCTCTGCATCCAAAGGACAAGCCAGCGCGGCAGAAATCGCCCAGCGGCCTTACCTTCGCCGGGGGGAGATTCTTGAAACCATCCCAGGCGTCATCATCACTCAGCACGCCGGTGGCGGAAAGGCGAACCAGTATTTCCTGCGCGGCTTCAATCTGGATCACGGCACCGACTTTGCCACCAGCCTGGACCAGATGCCTCTGAACCTGAAGACACACGCCCACGGCCAGGGCTATACGGATCTGAACGGCATCATCCCTGAACTCATCGAACGTGTGGACTATGTGAAGGGCACCTTCACTGCCGCGAACGGGGACCTTTCTACTGCGGGAAGTGCCAACTTCAAACTCTATGACGTGCTGCTTCGTGACTTTGTGCAGTTTGAGATAGGTGAGGACAACTACTACCGCGGTCTCCTCGCCGGCAGTCTGCATCTTGGCAGTGATGCTGCCTCTGCTCCACCCCCAGAGGCCAGTTCAAAAAACCCTGGCAAGACCCCCCTTCTTTCCTCCGCCGCTGTCAGCAAGACCCATGCGCTCACTTACGCTCTGGAATACAACACCTACGACGGCCCCTTCCTGCTCTCGGAAGATTTCGAGCGCTGGAACGGCATGTTGCGTTACTTCAATGGGGATGCCGACAACCACTTTGCCGCCACACTTATGGGCTATCACGCCGAGTGGACGTCCAGCGACCAGATACCGCTGCGCGCTGTTCGGCGCGGCTTTCTTGACCGCTTCGGCCACCTCGACGCCAGCAACGGTGGCGACTCCCAGCGCTACTCACTGAACCTGGAGTGGGCGCACCGGGATGGCGACGTAGTGACCAAGGCAAACCTCTTCGGCATCCATTACAGCCTCAACCTTTTCAGTAATTTCACCTACTTCCTGGACTACCCGGATAGAGGGGATCAGTTCGAACAGTCGGAGCAGCGCTGGGTCCTCGGCGGCAACCTGTCCCGCACCTGGGAGAACCGCGAACTGCTTGGCCGAGATGCGGAGCACACATTGGGCATTCAGACGCGGCATGATCTCATCGACGGCATAGGTCTATGGCGCACCAGCAAGCGCCAGCGCTTCGCCGACATTCGTCAAGATGACGTCTATCAAGCCAGCATCAGCGCCTATGCCGAGACCACGGTAAAATGGAATGACTGGCTCCGTACGAACCTAGGGGTGCGCGGCGACCTCTTCCACTTCGATACAAGCAGCAACCTACCGGCCAACAGCGGCGATGACTTGGCCGGGATTGTCAGCCCCAAGTTCAGCGCCATCCTTGGCCCATGGAAAGAGACCGAGCTTTACCTTAACTTTGGCACGGGTTTTCACAGCAATGATGCACGTGGCGTCACCACCACCATAGACCCGAATACGGGAGAGCGCGTGTTGCCTGTCGATCCTCTCGTGCGCACCTTCGGCGCAGAGTTCGGCATTCGCACCCAGGCAGTGCGTGACCTCACCAGCACCCTCACCTTCTTCTGGCTGAAGAGCGACAGTGAACTCGTGTATGTAGGTGACGCTGGCACGAATGAAGCCGGCCCCGGCTCCGAGCGCTACGGTGTGGAGTGGGCAAACTACTGGCGTCCCACGACCTGGTTCAGCATGGATGCGGAAGTGGCGCTCACCCACGGACGCTTCACCGGCGTGGGCAATGAGGACCACATCCCCTCTAGCGTGCCTGTCATGTTCAGCGGTGGAGTCAATCTGGGCGCGCAGGCAGACGCGGAGGGCTTCTTTGCCAACCTCCGCTTCCGCTACTTCGACAATCGTCCTCTCACTGAAGACAACAGCGTTCAGGGCAAAGAAAGCTTCCTGGTCAACGCCAGTCTGGGCTACCGCCGTGAAAACTGGGAGGTCGCAGTGGACTGTCTGAACCTCTTCGACCGCGATGACAACGACATCGAATACTTCTACGAAAGCCGACTCGCAGGTGAGAGCACCGGCGTCGAGGACATCCATTTCCATCCAACAGAGCCGCGCACGTTTCGCTTGCGTGTGACTTATCGGTTCTAGTGGTTGGTTCAGGTGGCCACGCAGCCGGGTCCGCCCGGTTGCGTGGCTTTTTTCTGCACGCGCCCTATGCTGCTGCCCGGCGTCAAGAACTTCAAGCATGTAGGTTTTGTCGGCTACCTGCGTATCAATGCCATGCGCATCACCTGTTCCCTGACTGCCTTCACCCTGCTGGCAACAGCCACGTTAGCCGAGCGCTTACCGCGTGCTGAACTGCTGACGCTGCCGGACGGTCGCGTAGCCCGCACGGCGGAGGAGTGGGAGGCCCGCAGAAAGCACACCCAAGAAGCCTTCATTTCCATCGCCGGCCCCATGCCGTCTGCCAAAGTGCCGCTCGAAGTCCAAGTGACGGAAACCACCGACATGGGCACCTACACGCGCCAGCTCATTACCTACGCCACGGATCCTGGCAACCGCGTCCCAGCTTATCTTTGCCTTCCCAAAACCGCTTCCCGTGACAAGCCAGCTCCGGCTGCGCTCTGCCTGCACCCCACCAACATGGAAATAGGCCACAAAGTGGTGGTGGGCCTAGGGGGCAAAGAGAACCGCCAGTACGCCGCAGAGCTCGCGGAGCGCGGATTCATCACTCTATCACCTGCCTACACGCTGATGGCGAACTATCAGCCAGACTTCAGAGCCCTCGGCTACCAGAGCGGTACCATGAAGTCCGTCTGGGACAACCGTTGTGGTCTCGATCTCCTAGACTCCATGCCAGAGGTGGACAAGACGCACGGTTACGCCGCCATAGGTCATTCACTCGGCGGCCACAATGCCATCTACACCGCCGTCTTTGATGAGCGGATCAAGGTCATTGTCTCCAGCTGTGGGTTCGACTCCTACACTGACTACTACGGCGGTAACATCACAGGCTGGACGCAGGACCGCTACATGCCGAAACTCAAAGACTACCTCGGCAGGGCTGCTGACATCCCTTTCGACTTCTACGAACTCATTGCCTGCCTGGCCCCACGTGCCATTTTCGTCAATGCTCCGCTGCGCGATGCGAACTTCCGCCACGACAGCGTGAAACGCATCATGGAAGCCGCCCGACCGGTATGGATGCTGCACAAGGTAGATCCGCGCACGGTTTTGGTACAACCCGACTGCGAGCACGATTTCCCTGACGAAGAACGTAGGGCATCCTACAAGTTCATCGAGTCCATTCTCAAACCCGGCCCGCAAGCAACCCAGCCATGATGATACGTCAGATAGCGCTTCTCCTCCTTGCTTCTACTGCGTTCTCGTCCAGCATCGACTTCTCGCGGCAGATCCGGCCCATTCTGTCAGAGAACTGCTTCTTCTGCCATGGCCCAGACGAAGCCAAGCGAGAGGCCGGCCTGCGACTTGATGACGAGCGAGCGGCCAAATCTGACAACGACGGAGTCATAGCCATCATCCCAGGAGACCCGGATGGCAGTGCGCTCATTCAGCGTATCATCACCACCGACCCAGATGAAGTGATGCCGCCGCCGAAGCTGCACAAAAAGGTCTCTCCCGCCCAAGTGGAACTTCTCAAACAATGGATCAAAGAAGGCGCCAAGTGGGGAGGCCACTGGAGCTATGAGAGAGTCACAAAACCAGCCGTACCGCCAGTCGCAGCGCACCCTATCGATGCCTTCCTCCTCCAGCGCCTCAAGGCCGAAAGACTCACCTACTCTGAGCTGGCAGACACACCCACCTTGATCCGGCGTCTGGCGCTAGACCTCACCGGCCTGCCGCCTACCCTGGACGAGCTCCAGCGATTCGAGAAGGCGCGCTACGAGGATGTGGTGGACTACTATCTCTCCCGCCCCGCTTACGGTGAGCACTGGGGGCAGCAGTGGCTGGACTTGGCTCGCTATGCCGACAGCTCCGGCTATCCGAGCGACCAGCCCCGCGAGATCTGGGCTTACCGGGACTGGGTCATACGTGCCTTGAACTCGAACATGCCCTTTGACCAGTTCACCATCGAGCAGCTTGCTGGCGATCTGCTACCTCACCCCACCGATGACCAGCTCATCGCCACCGCCTTCCATCGCAACACGATGACGCAGAACGAAGGCGGCACCGACGACGAAGAGTTCCGCAACGCCGCTATCATAGACCGAGTGAACACCACCTTCGCCGTCTGGATGGGCACCACCATGGCCTGCGCCCAATGCCACACGCACAAGTATGATCCCATCTCCATCAAGGAATACTTTCAGTTCTACGCCTTCCTGAACCAGAGCGCAGACAGCGACAAAAAGGACGAGGTGCCCCTTCACACCTTCCACACCTCCGAGCAGCAAAACCTACTCAAAAGGCTAAGGCAGGAAATCAGCGAACTCGAACGGCAGTTCGCCAGCCCATCAGACGTCTGGCTGACGGGTTTCGAAGCCTGGCAAGCCAATGTCACGGGAGGACTGACGTGGCACACCCCCAAACCTGAAGGCCTTTCCACTGCAAGCAAACAAGCGCCCGTCGTGACCGACGACGCCTACGTGTCCATACCGCAAGCACAGACCACAGACCGTTACACCCTAGAACTCAAAGCTGACGGTGGACAGCTCCGGGCGCTTCGCCTCGAAACGCTTCCGGCATCTGGGTTCGGCAACTTCGTCCTCACCGATGTGAAGGCCGAAATCGTATCCCCACCCGGCACCAAAGTGGAAAATGCTCGCTTCGTGCGCGTGGACCTACCCGGGAAGAAGCGCATCCTGCAACTGGCTGAAGTGGAGGTTCTCTCAAGCGGAAAAAACATCGCTACCGGTGGCACCGCGAAACAAAGCAGCTTGTACGCAGACGCTGCGGCCAGACGAGCCATCGATGGCAACACGGAAGGCGATTATCACAAGGGCAGCGTAGCTCACACCTCGGGCAGCGAAGATGATCCTTGGTGGGAGGTGGACCTCAAGAACCCTCAAGCCATCGATCACATCCGGCTCTGGAACCGTACCGACGGAAACACCCACAGTCGCATCCAGGGAGCCATCGTGTCCGTGCTGGATGCGAAACGCCGCATCCTGTGGCAGAGTCACGCCATCGCTCCACCCGAAAAGGACCTTCTTGTTTCTCTGAGCGCCCCCATCCCTGTCACGTTTCACGCCGCGCTGGCAGACTACGAACAGAAGGGGTTCCCAGCCTCTTCGCTGCTGGAGCCAGATCAGAAAAAGCGCACAGGCTGGGCCGTCGCCGGAGCAGCGGACAAGCCCCACACCCTTACCCTGATGGTGAACGCTCCCTTGCAGCTTCCTGAAAAGGCGGTGCTGCGCGTCACCCTTTCCCATGAGAGCAAGTATGCGAAGCACGTACTGGGCAAGTTCCGCCTCGGATACACGGGAGACGAGCGAGTGCAGACCATCTCACAACTGCCGCCGAACATCCTGAGCATTCTCTCCACCCCATCTTCGTCACGCATGGAGGAACAAACGCAGGCCCTGCGTCTCCACTACGCCCGTCATGTCTCGCCCACTGCTGCCGCAGAGCGCCATCGTCTCGGCAAGCTTCAGACCGAACTGGCAGCCATCAAGTCCGTCACCGTGCCCATCATGAAGGACCTCGTGGGCAAAGACCGTCGCGAAACCAAGATCCAGCTCCGCGGCAACTGGCAGGACCTTGGTGAAACAGTCAGCGAGGCCACACCCGCCGCCTTCCATCCCCTGCCGCAGAACGAACCCCGGAATCGTTTGACCATGGCCAAGTGGCTGGTGAGCCGAGACAATCCCCTCACCGCCAGAGTGACGGTGAACCGTCTATGGGAGACACTCTTCGGCACCGGCATCGTGCGCACCAGCGAGGAGTTCGGCAGCCAGGGCGAGCTGCCCTTTCATCCCGAACTGCTGGACTGGCTGGCAGCGGAGTTCATGGACAGCGGCTGGAACATGAAACACATGCTCAAACTGATGGTCACCACCACGGCCTACCGGCAGATCTCCCGCTCATCAGACACCCTCAACGAGCGCGACCCCGACAACCGGCTCCTTGCGCGCGGCCCGCGCTTCCGCCCCACTGGCGAGCAGTTACGGGATCAGGCTCTGGCGGTCAGTGGCCTGCTCAGTTCCAAAATGTATGGCCCACCAGTCCGGCCCATGGCTCCCGGCATGGGACTCAGCACCGCCTTTGGCCGAAGCAACGACTGGACGACCAGCACGGGAGAGGATCGCCACCGGCGCGGCATCTACACCGAAGTGCGGCGAAACGCCCCCTATGCCAGCTTCACCACCTTTGACGCCGGGAACCGGGAAGTGTGCATGATCCGTCGTAACCGCACCAACACACCGCTGCAGGCTTTTGTCACACTCAATGATCCCGTCTTTGTCGAAACGCATCAAGCCATGGCCAGGCGCCTCATGCAGGAAGCCACCGACACCACCTCTCGCATAAGGCTGCTCAGCCGGCTCTGCCTCGCACGTGATCCCTCAGATCAGGAGCTCGCCACCCTGACCAGCCTCCACCAGGACGCGCTGAGCACCGCCCAAACGGACCTCTCCGCCGCCGCAAAACTCGCCACCGACCCTCTCGGACCTGCCCCTCAAAACATGGACATCGTCGAACTCGCCGCCTGGACCACCGTAGCCAACGTGGTCATGAACATGGACGAGTTTCTGATGCGGCGGTAAGACGGCTACAGACCAATGTCAGCAACCGCGATGGACTTGCCAGGAAAGCCTGGAAGCGGCATGGACTGCCCTGCGATGAAGTCCACAGTCTCCGAGTAGGCTGTGCCTTCCGGCTTGCGATACGCGGTCACCTTTTTCTCGACAAGATTCACTAGCCAGACCTCGGACAGCCCAGAGGCTACATCCAGAGGGACTTTCTGCTGCTGATCGAAAGCAAGACTGGAGTCCGCCACCTCCACCCCAAGAAACAGACACAGTTCAGGATTGGCAAGGTTTCGCCCTCTCAGTCCGTATTTTCACCAGCGCCCATGAACCCCATCCACCACGACCGACTCCAGCTCACCACCCGGCGCACGTTTTTGAACAGTGCCGGGCAGTTCAGCCTTGGAGCCATAGCTCTGCACGCCATGCAGCAGGACGGTCGAGGAGCTTCCAGTGCAGAAAACCCACTGGCCCCGCGCCATCCGCTTCAAAACCCGAAGGCAAAACGCGTCATCTACCTCCACATGTCTGGCGCTCCGCCGCACCTCGATCTCTTCGACTACAAACCGGATCTGGTGAAACGCAGTGGACAGGACTGCCCGGATTCAATCCTGAAAGGGCGCAAGTTCGCCTTCACCACCGGCGTGCCGAAGCTCATGGGCACCCCGCGCACCTTCAAACGCTATGGCAAGGCTGGCATGTGGATGAGTGACGCTTGTCCGAACTTCCATGGTATCGCCGACGACATTTGCATGGTGCGCTCCATGTACACGGACCAGTTCAATCATGCGCCCGCAGAGTTGCTGCTCTTCACCGGACACACCAGACAGGGGCGGCCATCCATGGGATCATGGGTGACCTACGGACTCGGCACGGAGAACCAGGACTTGCCCGGCTTCGTAGTGCTCATCTCCAGCGGCACTCAACCCAGCGGCGGACAAGGCTGCTGGGGAAGCGGTTTTATACCCAGCGTGTATCAAGGCGTACAATGCCGCAGCCAGGGAGATCCCGTGTTGTTTGTCTCCGACCCCGCCGGCATGAGCCGTGAGTTGCGCCGCCGCACCCTGGATGCACTTCGGGATCTCAATCAGCTGCAGGAGGCGGAGCTGGGTCACGCGGAAACGGTAACCCGCATCGCCCAATACGAACTGGCCTATCGCATGCAGACCAGCGTGCCTGAAGTCATGGACATCTCACGTGAGCCGCAGCACACGCTGGAGGCCTACGGTGCCAAGCCGGGACAGGCTAGCTTCGCAAACAACTGCTTGCTGGCTCGTCGTTTGGTGGAACAGGGCGTGCGCTTTGTGAACCTCTTCGACTGGGGCTGGGACTTCCATGGCACGGCCGAAGACACGGGCATCACCGACGGTCTTACCAAAAAGATGGCTTCTACGGACAAACCCGTCGCCGCACTCATCAAGGACCTCAAACAACGTGGTCTCCTGGACGACACGCTTGTCATCTGGGGAGGAGAGTTCGGCCGGACCCCATTCCGAGAGGGCCGCACCGCAGCCAGCAAGATTCTGGGCCGCGACCACTACCCCGACTGCTTTACCCTGTTCATGGCAGGTGGAGGAGTGAAGGCAGGGTTTGACTATGGAAGCACGGATGAACTCGGGTTCAGCATCGCAGAGAACAAGGTTCACATTCACGACTTTCAGGCTACCGTCATGCACTTGCTGGGCTTTGACCACGAGCGTCTCACCTACCGTTTCCAAGGCCGGGACTACCGACTCACGGACATCCATGGCCACGTGGTAAAGGACTTGGTGGCCTAGAAAAAGCCAATACTTGCGGCCCTTCAGAGCGGTGCGCTCATTCCTAGGCTTTGCCTTTTCCCATCCCCCAGCCCCAGGCCGTTAGCAAACAACCCAGGAGGGCCAGCGCCCACAAAGATGTGAGTGGATCCGCCTCCGAGGCACGCTCCGCAGCGGCTCTGGCCAAGCCCTCCGTCGTGTCACCCGGTGCGCAGCCTCGCAGGTCAGATTCTCGTGCATCTGCGAACTGAGCCGCGCCACGCACTAACCGCCGACCATTGGAGAAAACCTCAAACACTCCCGGAGTCTCAGGCACTGCGCCTGTCCATGTGCTTTCCCTTCCATCTGGTAGCACGACGCGAGCACCACCCGGCACGAAGGCAAGTCTCTGGCCCGTTTCAAAGTTATCCACCCTCTCATTGGCTAGCGCCTCGCGCCGCGCATCTAGCCAACGGTGCAGCATCACTACAAACGCCGGAAGCCGGTGGGCGTTAGACCGAGCAAGATCCCAGTTCAAGAATAGCTGGACCACAGGAACGCCAGCCATGTTGAGAGTCCGCCGTTCGAAAGCAAGTACTCGATTTCCCCTCCAGAGCAGCGCCGCATCCGTCTCCAAGAGCGGCATCTTCTCGGGCTCATGACTCAGAAGCCCGGACCAGTTTAACTCCCTCACCAGCGCGTGGTGCTCGGCAGCCACCGGAGAACCGTCCAGCTTCGCATCCTCAGACGCGGCACCGCCCATGAGAATGGCGTGCGTCTCCGTGGGTTCGCCTGCAAGCGCCGCCGTCACATCCGCTTCCCCGTCCGTCAGCTCCACGCCCTTCATCGCCTCCAGCATCCGGCGGAGAAGCACGGCAGATTCACCAGTCGTCTTCACCGCCACCCTCACTACCTGTGCGCGCGGTTTGACGATCGTCACCCGGTCATCGAGCACAAAGCCATCGGCACTTATGACCAGCTCTGCCTCTTCCACATCCGGGGAGAACTCCCCGTTCAGCACCAGCGTGCGTCCTGGCTCCAAGCGCACAGGACTCCGCACCGAGGACAAGACCGCTCCTGACTCAGCCCGCCTTTCCACCCACCACTCCCGGTTCTGGACTTCGGTGCCTGCATTGCGGAGCAGGGCACGCCAAGTGAGCCTCGGCGAAAGGCCTTCTGGTTCTTCAATGCGCACTTCCACCCCTGTGAATCCGGCATTGTCCAGCGGACGAGCTACCGACAACAGCGCCACGTCTGACGGGAGGTCTTGAGAATGATCCGTCACAAAAACGACTATTCCAGCCCCATTCCTCACCAGACCACGCGCCACGTTGAGCGCCCGGAGAGGATCGTGCCCAGCCTTGAGTGGCTGCCATTCATCATAAGCCTTCAGCAAGGCACTCACATCGCTACCGGAATAGAGCGGTGGAGCCGCAGCATCAGAGACCATGAGGTGATACCACGTTCTTCGAGTGTTCGAGGCCCACCTCGGCAGAGTCTCCCCTAGCTTCTTGCGCGTCACAGACTTGAACGCACTCATGGACGCCGACGTGTCGAGCACGACCGCGATCACCTGTTCGGACTGCGCCTTGATCCAGCGCGGCTCCGACAGCATCCAGGTCAGGAGCAGCACGGCCAGCACCTGCATCCAAAAAGGCATTGACTGCCGAAAGCGCTCCGGCCTTGCACCCTCGACACTCAGCGGAGCCACCTTCTCCAGCAGAAAAAGTGTGCTTACCCTCACGCGCCTCGCCCGCTGCTGGAGAGAGTGAATCCACATCAGCACCGGCAGCGCCAGAAGCGCCCAGAGACCGAGAGGATTGCCAAGGTAAAAGGATGACATGCTACGAGCGGCTGCCCGTGAGGCATGATACACTCACAGCCCCACTCACTGCCAGCACGAATGCACGTCAAGCACGTGCTTTCACACTCCTATCAAATCAATGCTGAGCGCAGAACTCCTCGAAGCGGTCCATGCCCGCATTGATCACATCCAGGCCGGTCGCGTAGCTGAAGCGGATGGTGCCTTCCGCACCAAAAGCTACGCCCGGAACGGCGGCCACCTTCGCCTTGCTCAGCAGCTTCTCGCAGAAGTTCACTGACTTGATACCGATGGGGTCAATGTTCACCAGGAAGTAAAAGGCACCGTGTGGCTCCACCACTCCCACGTTCTTGATGGCGCTCAGGCGGCTCAGCATGTATTGACGGCGCACGTCGAACTCATCCCGCATGTCGGACACCACTTGCTGATCTGCCTGCAATGCAGCTATTGCACCGTATTGGGCAAAAGTCGTCGGGTTGGAGGTCGTGTGGCTCTGAAGGTTGTCAATCGCATCGGCGATCGCCTTCGGTGCCGCCGTGTAGCCCAGACGCCAGCCAGTCATCGCGTAAGCTTTGGAGAAACCATTGATGGTAATGGTCTGGTCATACACCTCCTTGCTCAGGGAAGCGATGCTGATGTGCTTGCTCTCGCCATACACCAGCTTCTCGTAAATCTCGTCGGAAAGGATGACGATGCCCTCACCCACGGCGATCTCGGCTATGGCCTCAAGCTCCTCCTTGGTGTAAACCGAACCGGTAGGGTTGCCCGGAGAGTTGATGATGACCATCTTCGTCAACGGAGAAATGCTGTTCTCAAACTCCTCGGGCGTCATCTTCCAGCCGTTCTCAGCCTTGGTGTCCACGATCACCGGCACGCCACCGGCCAGTTTCACCATTTCAGGATAGCTCGTCCAGTACGGCGCAGGGATCACCACTTCTTCGCCAGGATTCACGCACGCCAGAATGGCGTTATAGCAGGAGTGCTTGGCTCCACAGTTCACGCTGATCTGGCTGGGGGAATACTGAAGCCCATTGTCCACAAGGAACTTGGCCGCAATCGCTTCCCGCAGCTCCAAAAGCCCAGCACTCTCCGTGTAGCGGGTCTGTCCCTCATGCAGCGCTTTGACAGCGGCCTCCACGATGAAACTGGGTGTATTGAAATCAGGCTCACCAGCACCAAAGCTCAACACGTCCACGCCCTGCTTCTTGAGTGCCTTCGCCTGGCTGGTGATCGACAGGGTCATTGACGGCGAAAGTTCGGCGACGTTTTTAGCAAGAAAGTCCATGGTTGTGGGCGGTATGAGCGGGTGGTTAATTGGGCCGCGAACCAACGAGGGTTTCCCCCTTTTGTCAACCTGCGTTCCATCTCGTGAGGCAGGAGGCGTTTTCGCCCCCGCATCTCCCTCTCTTTTGGCGTTTTCTCTGTAACGTCCCCTCCCACTGTGTTGTTCTACTGCCATGAATCTCAACCGCCGTCACCTTCTCGCCAGCGCCGCCGCCTCCACCGCCGCCCTTCTCACGTCCGGAGCCGCGCGTGCGGACTCGCCAAAACCCATCGTGGACCCGGCCTTCAAGGTGAAAAACAACCGCATCCGCCAGTCCGTCATGGGCTGGTGCTTCAAACCCATGGAAATGATGGAACTTGCGAGGCACTGTAAGGACATCGGCCTTGTCGCCATGGAGGGCATCGACAGCAAACTCTACCCCGAGATCAAGGCCCTGGGCCTGGACATCTCGCTTGTCGGTTCCCATGGCTTCGCCAAAGGCCCCTGCGACCCGAAGCACTACGACTTCGCCCTGAAAAGCCTCCAGGACGCCATCGACCTCGCCGCAGCTACCGATTGCAAAAAAGTCATCACCTTCACCGGAATGAAATTCGAGGGCATGGACCGAGACCAAGCCATAGCCGACTGCATCCGCTGCTGGAAGACCGTCCTTCCCCAGGCAGAGAAAAAAGGCGTCACCCTCGTGCTTGAGCATCTCAACTCCCGTGACGACACCCACCCCATGAAAGGCCATCCGGGCTACTTCGGTGATGACGTGGACTTTTGCGTAGATCTCATCAAACAAGTCGGTTCCCCCCACTTCAAGCTCCTTTTTGACATCTACCACGTCAGCATCATGAACGGGGACATCATTCGCCGCCTCCGCCAGCACAAAGACTACATAGGCCACATCCACACCGCTGGAAATCCCGGCCGCTGCGAGATCGACGACAATCAGGAGATCAACTACCCCCCCATCATGCAGACCATCCTGGACATCGGTTACGAAGGCTACGTAGCTCAAGAGTTCATCCCCACCTGGAGCGACCCCGTGCAATCTCTGCGTCACGCAGCCATGGTCTGCGACGTGTAATACTCCGCATCTTTCCACCTGATCGAAAAAAGTGGCTCCCCCATGCAACGTATGTGAATCAAGCCCCAGTTTCCAGCCTTCACTCCCTATGAGAACCCTCCTCTTCACAGCCACACTGCTCAGCCTCATCCCCTTCACGCCCTCCGGTGCCCAGGAGAAGAAGCCAGAGGAACCGAAACCCGCCCCCGCAAGCACGCCCGCTCCTACACCCCCAGCAGCCCCCAAGCCAGACGCCGCCACCCCGCCGTCTGCCGAAAAGAAGGCGGAACCCTCCCCCGCACCCAAGCCTGCCACCCCTCCCGCAGCTAGCGCGAAACCCGAGCCAGAGAAAAAGCCCGAAGCTCTCCCTCCGCCCAAGCCCGCCTCCGTCTTCAAAGACAAAGCCCTGGAGGCCGCAGTCAGGAAGCAAGTCTTCACCAAACGCGAGAACAACGAACCCCTCACCGCCGCAGATGTGGAAACCGTGGCAGTCATCGAAGGGCGTGGCATGGGCATCAAAGACCTCAGTGGGTTGGAAAAGTGCGTGCAGCTAGCTTCCATCACCCTGCCCAAGAACCAGATCACAGACCTCTCGCCGCTCAAAGGTCTCGAGCGCCTTCAGTTTGTCGATCTTTCTGAAAATC
This sequence comes from uncultured Verrucomicrobiaceae bacterium, assembly GCA_964538625.1. GTDB lineage: Bacteria > Verrucomicrobiota > Verrucomicrobiia > Verrucomicrobiales > Verrucomicrobiaceae > JAEUHM01. The sequence goes on along the minus strand of CAZIGH010000013.1, from coordinate 8,370 downwards.
AAGTCACTGACATCACCGCACTCGGCACACTCAAGAGCCTCCAATACGTGGAGCTGACCAACAACAAAGTGGCCGACGTCGCCGCACTGGCCAGCGCCACAGCCCTGAACTCCCTCTACCTCGCCGGGAACCAGATCAAGGACATCAGTGCACTCAGCAAGCTGCCCAAAGTCTGGACCCTTCAGCTGGATCGCAACCAGATCACCAAACTCGACGGTATCGGCAACCTCAAGTGGCTCTCCATGCTCTCACTGGAAGGAAACCAGGTCGCCGACCTCGCACCGCTGGAGCCGCTCACCGACCTCCAGTTCCTCATCCTCACCGGCAACAAGATCACCGACCTTGCACCGCTCCAGCGCATGATCAAAAAGGACCTCGAAGGCCCCAAAGAGTGGGCACCCTACTGCGACATCCGCCTCGGTGGCAATCCCCTCAGCGACGAATCCAAGAAACTTGCCGAGGAACTCATCAAGTCCGGAGCGCGAATACAGCTCTAGCCCGACCTCTTCACGAAACGCTACTGCGACTTTCATGAACAAGTCAGCCTAGCTTCCCTCTCGTTTTGGTCTTCGAGGTACCTTTCAGCCGCCCCGGCTCACGAGCGGTGCCTCCTGGATTTGACTTTCCCCACCATCTCCGTTGAAACTGCACTGGACAGATTCAACCGGCGGCTTAGCTTGCATTCGCTAATGATGAACTCTCTTCTGGCCGCAGCAAACCTTCGACTCGAGCTACTCCTGCTCGGGCTGGCTGCCCATTGATCCTTGCCCTCACCGCTTTTAGCGGACTACAGTTCATCCAAACCTCGGCAGAAGGCCCTCTCCTCCAGGCATCATCCTGCCATCATTTTCCCTTCCTTCATCAACACCTATGTCCCCAGCCAGCAAATACCGCCCCTTCCCATCCATTCCAATCGCTAACCGCCAGTGGCCCTCACGCACCCTCACAAAGCCACCCATCTGGTGCAGCGTGGACCTCCGTGATGGCAATCAGGCTCTGGCCGTTCCCATGAACGTCTCCCAGAAGCTCCAGATGTTCGAGGCACTGGTGCAATGCGGATTCAAGGAGATCGAAGTAGGATTCCCCTCCGCCTCCAACACCGAGTTTGCTTTCAACCGCCGCTTGATCGAAGACAGACGCATTCCCGCCGACGTCACCATTCAGTGCCTCGTGCAGGCTCGGGAGCATCTCATCGAACGCACGGTGGAATCCCTCATGGGAGCGGGCAGCGTCATCATCCACCTTTACAACTCCACTTCACCCGCACAGCGGAAGCATGTGTTCAACATGACCAAGCAGCAGATCATCGACGTGGCGGTGCAGGGGGCGAGGTGGATCAAGGAGCGCATCCACCGCCTTGAGGACAGCGGCACACGCGTGATGTTGCAATATTCGCCAGAGAGCTTCAGCGCCACGGAGGTGGAGTTTGCAAAAGAAGTCTCGGAAGCCGTCATGGACGTTTGGCAGCCTACACCAGAGCACAAAATGATCCTCAACCTGCCTGACACTGTGGAAGTGGCCGGTCCCAATGTCTATGCAGACCAGATCGAGTGGATCTGCACGAACATCAAAAACCGCGAATCGCTCATCATCTCGCTGCACACTCACAACGACCGTGGAACCGGCACTGCCGCCACCGAGCTGGGGCTACTCGCCGGCGCAGACCGCGTAGAGGGCACCCTGTTCGGCAATGGTGAGCGCACCGGGAACCTCGACATCGTCCAGACCGCCATGAACCTCTACATGCACGGGATTGATCCCAAACTGGACTTCAGCGACATGAACAAGCTCATCAGCATGTACCAGCGCTGCACCGGCATGACGGTGCCGCAGAGACAGCCTTACTCCGGAGAACTGGTGTTCACGGCATTCAGCGGCAGCCACCAGGACGCCATCAAAAAAGGCCTCGCCAACTACGAAGCCAGCGGAGGTTTCTGGGACGTGCCCTACCTCACCATCGACCCGCATGACATCGGCCGGGAATACCATGAGGTCATCCGTGTCAACAGCCAGAGCGGCAAGGGCGGCGTCGCCTACCTGTTGGAGAGTGAGTTTGACATCGAACTGCCCAAGGACTTGCAGCGAGAGTTTGGCCCCATAGCGAACGATCTCATCGACTCGCTCGGACGGGAAGTTACCGCCAATGAACTGAAAGACATGTTCTGGAAGGAATACATCGAGCGCTCAACGCCATTTGCGCTGCATCACTTCCATGCCGACGGCGTGGACGGCCTCTTCCGCTGCCGCGCCAGTCTGCACACGCAGAGCGGCGAACTTGCCGTGCAGGGTGAGGGCAACGGCCCCATCGCTGCATTCGTGCAGGCACTTGTTACTGACGCAGGAGCACCAGCATTTGAGATCACCAGCTATCGTGAGCAGTCCCTCACCGCAGGCACCCAGGCCAGTGCACTCGCCTACATCCAGATCAAACTTGCCAACGGCAGGACCTGTTGGGGAGCGGGCGTGGACACGAACATTGAACTCGCCTCCATCAAGGCCGTCATCAGTGCGGTAAACCGCGCCGCATGACACTCGGCAAACCGAACCACAAAACACCCTCCATGAAAGCCATCGCAGTTTGCTTCTACCTATTTCTCTGGTTTGCCATACCGGCACAAGCCCTCACCCTGCTCACGCCTTCTTTCGTCGTTGTCATCATCGACAAAGCCCCTGAAGGCACAGTGTCATCGGACGACGTTCTTTATGTCGGAGTAAGTCGGAAGAATGGCAACACCATCCAGGTCAAAGGGCGCACAATACACACCCTAGCCGCTGACGGCGTCACCCCGTCCAAGTTCCTCGGATGGTCCTTCACCACCGACAAAGCCACCTACTTTGTGAGTGAAGGCGGCTTGCTGGAGGTCAAGTCTGGCAAAAAGATCCTGGTATCCGAGAAGGGTGAGTGGGTTGACTGACGGACCTGCTCTCTTCACTTCACGAGCGGTGCCGTGTTTTCTTCCGTTGCCCGTCCGGGGGGAAGCTCCATGATGCGGATGTTGCGGAAGTGGATTTCAGACCCCTCAGACTCCAGACAGAGATACCCCTTCTTCACCGAGGACTCACGAATACCGTTCACGAACTTGCCGTTGATGGCGAGCTTCACCGTGCCATCCACGCAGACCACGTCATACGTGTTCCACTCTCCCGCGCCTTTGCAGCGGTATTCCCACGACATGCTGCGGGTGCCACGCGGATTGTCCGGTATGGCAGTGAGACCGTTTGCACCAAATAGCTCACCGGAGATGTAGCCCGGGTGGTTCGGCTGACCATCCTTCGTCGGATTAAGTTTGGGCCACTCCAGCTCGAGCATCTGCACCTCCATACCTTTGGGCAAGTTCTTGCCCTCAGGCACCGTGCCCTCACTCCACACGAAGACCCCAGAGTTGCCACCGGGCTTCATGTGCCGCCACTCGATGTGGAGGATGAAGTTCTCATATTGTTTCTCTGAGCGCATGACCCCGATAGGCAGGCCCTTGCAGATGAGCAACCCGTCTTTCACCGTCCAGGTTTCCGGACTGGTGTTCACGTCCACCCAGCCGGTGAGATCTTTACCGTTGAACAAATCGCGAAACACCGGAGTGTCATCCGCAGGGAGCCAAGACGTCAGCAGAGCCAGGGCGAGAAAGAGATGTCGTTTCATCACCCCCCATTACGCTTCTGCGGATGCCAATCTCTCGCTCTTACGGCACTTCGGGAAGGATGGTCACCCACAACTGATGCACCGCTCCGTCAAAGGGCGTGCTGTTGGGATAATCCTTCACGGACAGCGGGCCGAAGCTCTGTCCCGCAGCCAACGAACCTGACACGGAAAACGGAATGCCCCCAGGAAACGGCGCACGATCCATCAGCTCACCCACCCCAGAAATGTTCATGGAAACAGTGCCGTTTCCGGGCACTTGTACTCGAAGCCTAGTCCGTCCCGCACGAATGGGTCCAAGGCTGTAAGTATGCGCCTTGCCCTTCTCCATGAGGGTCAAGGTGGGTGCCTTTGCCACAAAGTGAATCACCCAACCCGCCTGAGCATCCCCTTGCGAAACCAGCGTGCTGTCCTGATCCACCTCTGGGTGAAACTCAAAGTCCACATCCACGTCCAGCCCGCGCTGCTTCAGGTCAGGCAGAGCCGTTGAGGGCACCTCATCACCCACCTGCAAAGACATCACCTTGCTCCCATCCGGCGCGGACTCCTGCACCACCTCGGCAGTCGCTCGATGAGCCAGATTCCATGTCCCCGGCAGTGTTGCCGCGAGCTTTGCCTTCACCTCCGCATGTTCAGCGCTGCCAGCCAGGTTGGTCCACTCGTTGGGGTCAACCTTGTGATCGTAGAGCTCCTCGCTGCCGTCGGCATAGCGGATGTAGCGCCAACTCCGATCTCGAGCACTGGCACCGAACTTTTCCCCTCCTCCCATGACGGTGATCGCCGGTTGATTCCTCGGCGTCTCAGGTCTCATGAGCAAGGGGACGAGACTGGTTCCATCCAAATGCTCAGGGGCTTTCAGTTTAGCTAGGTCCACGAAGGTGGGATACACGTCCAGAAGGCTCACCGGCTCGGCAGACTGGCTGTCCGCACTCGTCACGCCAGGCGCATAGAGCGTCAGTGGCACATGCGTAGCCCGCTCCCATAGCCGTCCCTTGTGCCACATCTGCTTTTCACCCAAATACCAACCGTGATCCGATGTCAGGCAGACCACCGTGTTTCCAGCATAAGCGCTGCCTTCCAGCGCGGCGAGCAACTTGCCCACCTGAGCATCTGCAAATGCGATGTTGGCCAGGTAAGCCTGCACCGCTGGCTTCCACAGACCTTTCTCCACAATGTGCGCGTGATGCGAGCCGGGACGAGCCTGGGTTCTGGCCACGGCTGGCAGATCATCCAGGTCGTCCTCCTTCACCTCAGGCAGGTTGGTCTCCTGGAGCGGGAACTCATCAAAGTAGCTCCTCGGCACATACCAGGGTGAATGTGGGCGATACAAACCGACCGTGAGAAAGAATGGATTTCGATGGCGCTGCGCCAGGTAGTCCGTGGCCCACTTCACCACCTTGGCGTCATCCATTTCTTCCTCCGCCACGTCGATAGGACCCCAGTCCCAGTGCCAGATATCCAGCCCGTTGAAGTTCTGTCCCGTCGGGACCGGAAGCACGGGAATCTGCACGCCCTTTTCCGGAAAGCGCTCATCCCACACCCCGTCCTGCTCAAAGCCCCTACGCCCGCCATGCCATCCGGTAAGACGACTCTCCGGCCCCCCATGATTCGCATGCCACACCTTGCCACCCGCAGCCGTAAGCCAGCCACTGCTCTGAAAAAACTCAGGCAGGGTCGGCTTGCCTCGTAGTTGCACACTGCGCCGCCAGTCCTGCTCGTTGCCATGTACGCCGCTTTTCCACGGAGCCATGCCTGTGAGCATGGCCGTTCGGGAGGGGTTGCAGAGAGCGTAAGCCGTGTGCGCGTTGCTGAAGCGCATGCCCATCTTCGCCAGTCGATCCATGTTCGGCGTTCTGGCCTGCGGATGCCCTCCCATCCAGCCCACCCAGTCGTTGAGATCATCCACGACGATGAAGAGGAAGTTCGGCCTTCCTTTAGAGGAAACTTTGGCCCGATTCGCGCTCGCCGACTCGACGAATCCCGCAAACGAAACGGCCAGCAGTAATATCATCCAACGACGTGCAAACATGAACCACCGGGAGCACGAACATGCTGAAATGGCAAACTTGGAATCTGCGCTCGCCAGCCATCTGGTTTTGTGAGACCCTCACCTCATGAGAATCCTCGCCGCCATGCTGTCGATAGGGGTCGCTGCCTCAGCTCAAGTGGTGCCCACCACGCCGACCAAGTTTGGCAAGCGGATCTTGGGCGGCGGTTCGGGTTCCGCAGAAGTCAACATCACCCCTCCACCTCAAAGGGAGCGCATGGTGCGTCTGATCAGCTATGTCACGCTCTCAGAAACCCGCCAATGGACCAGTTCAGATGGGCGTGCCCTGGTGGGCAAGCTTATCGCTTTTGAAGACCTCGTCACCGAAGTGCCTCAGTCCCAGGCCGCCCAGGCCACCATGCCAAAACTCAACGGAAAACCCACCGTCATACAAAACCAGTCTGCACGTCTTTTGGTAAACCAGACCGCCTACGTCCTGCCCCTTGAAAAGCTCAGCCAGAATGATCGCGACTTCATCCAGTCCATCCACGCCGCTGTCGCCGCTGGTGAGGTGAAGTAGAGCGCAAGTCCCGACCCTGTGGAACTGCTATCCTCAGCTTCAGCCTTTCCGCGCGAGGCACTTGCCCATGCGTTGCGAAGGCTCGCGCACGACCACGGCATCTTCATCGGCACCTCGTCATGGAAGTACCCCGGCTGGATCGGCACGCTTTACGACGAGCAGCGCTACCTGCACCGGGGCAAGTTCGCCGAAAGCAGATTCGAGCGCGATTGCCTGGCCGAGTATGCGGAAGTCTTCCCCACCGTGTGCGTGGATGCTGGCTACTACCGCTTCCCCTCACCTCAATACATCGAAGGTCTCTGCCGCCAAGTGCCCGAGGGCTTTCGCTTCAGTTTCAAAGTCACGGATGACATCACCGCCCGCACCTTTCCCAATCTCCCTCGTCACGGACCCAAGGCTGCCCAGCGCAACCCTCACTTCCTGGACGCGGAGTTGTTTCGAGCCGCTTTCGCTTCTTCACTCACCCCGCACCAGGAGAAGATCGGAGTGCTCATCTTTGAGTTCAGCAAGTTCCATCCTCGGGACTTTGAGCGGGGACGCGATTTTCTTGAGGTGCTGGAACCCTTCTTGAAGGCGCTGCCGTCGGGCTTTCAGTACGGCATTGAAATACGCAACCGCACCTTCCTGTGCGCACCCTATTTTGAACTGCTGAAACAGCACGGTGTAGCCCACGTGTTCAATCACTGGGACAAAATGCCCGGCGTGCACGAGCAGCTCCTGCTGCCAGGCAGCAGCACCACCGACTTCGCAGCGGCGCGTTTCCTCCTCAGGCCGGGTCGCAGCTATGAAGAAGCCGTGAGCAGCTTCAGCCCCTACAACCAGACCAGGGAAATCAACGAAGAAGCACGGACCGCCGCCACCCAGCTCATCGAGATGCGCATGGAAGCAGCGGCTCAGGGCAAACCTCGGAAGAGCTTCATCTACGTCAACAATCGCCTGGAGGGCAGCTCGCTAAACACGATTGTCGCCGTGCTTGAACGTGTCGGCCTGCTCCCGTCTTCCGAATCCTCTGCGAGCAGGCAGCCTCCCGCAGTGTAGCGCTGCCTAGCGCCACCTGCCTTTCCACGGAACAACTCTACCCCAAGCCGCAAGCAACTTCCTCCGCTGACCCAAGCCCGGGTTCTGCACGAGCATCCGGCACCAGGCCTGCCTTACCCCATCAGCGTTCAAAGAAGTTGTCTTCGTCTCGGTCCGCCACTTTCAGGTAACGATAATAAACCTCCAGCTGGAGCGTGCAGAGAGCGGTTTTGTAAACGCCCTCGTGGGAGTTGCCCACTGCGCCGCTCAGAGCACGCTCAGGCTTCCAACTGCCATCTGGAGCCTGGTTGTTCAGGATCTGAGGCAGAAGCTGCTCGTTGTAAAACTTCCAGTCATCCCCGCCCTTCTGAAAGAAGGTCTGCGTGTAATAATACCAAGCATACAGATTGCAGTTCTTGTTCCAGTCCAGCGGCTCAGCGGTGATAAAGGTGCGCAGAAACTTAATGCCACCATCGATCGCTTTGGTCTTGCCCTTGGCCAGCGTTTGAAGCCCCAGCGTGCCCGCGCCAGTCAGGTTCCACTGATTGTAGCCTTCATCCCGGTTGGTTCGGCCAAAACCTCCGTCCTTGCTCTGTTTGGACTCCAGGTAGCGAACGCATTTGTCGATGGCATTGCTCAAGCCCGAAATCTTCAGGCCGGTGTTTTTGGCCGCCTTCAGTGCCTGATACTGCCAACCCACCACGGACAAGTCTTCTCCACCGCCTTTCATGTAAGCCACGGTGTCCCCTCCGTATCCCCATGCGCCATTCTCCTTTTGATATTCAATGATGAGTTTCACACCTTTCTCGAACGCCTCCTTCATGCCCGGCAGGCTTTTGGAACCCAAGCGTGCGAGCGTGTACATCTCACCCAGCGCGTAAGTGGCTATACCGTGCTCATAGGCAGCCGAGTGCTCTTTGATGGCCTCTGAGAACATGCCATACTCATTCTTCTTGCTCAGCTCTATGAGATACATGATGCCCTTCATCACCGTGTCTCCGTAGAACGGAGATTCCGGCGTTTCACACCGGCCCAGATAACAGAGGAGTGCGAAACCGGTCATGGCTCCCTTATGAGTTCTACTCCAGGAGCCATCTGCGTTCTGCTTGGTCTTGAACCACTCCAGCGCGCGGGACACTGCCGCCTCAC
>CAZIGH010000012.1:0-111935 GCA_964538625.1 uncultured Verrucomicrobiaceae bacterium | reverse complement strand
GACGCAGGTCACAGCCACAGCCACGGTGACATGATGTAGTGCCTGTAGCGGACGACGTAAGGAGTCCTTCCCAAGCGTCCCCACCACGCTTCACCCCTCCTCCACTTTCCACATGTTCCTGCTTGATGCTAATGCCCTGATTGCGCTTGGTGACTCCAACCGTATCCATCACGCACGAGTTCAAAGGTGGTTTCATTCCCAGCCCGGGCTTGCTTGGGCCACAGGTTCACCGACCCAAAACGCCTTTCTGAGGATCGTATCCGCCGCAAGCTACAAACACCGTGTGGGAGACCCCGAGGCTCTCAGGGCAGTGCTGTCCCAGAAGGGTTCTTTCCCAGGGCAGCAGTTCTGGGTGGATGACGTGTCGCTGGTGGACACCCACTCTTTCCCCGCCTGCCACTCTCCGCGTACCTTACAGACGTGTGATTGCTGGGCCTGGCCGTCAATCGGCAGGGCTCACTGGCCACCCTGGAAGGACGCATTGATCCGACGCAAGTGGCGCGTGGCACTCAAGCATATTTTTTGATTCTCTGAGAACCATGTTGGGCAGAGTTCGCTCTACGGCCGGCGATTCTTCAGGCCTTTGGAACCACCACCACTGCCGTGCCGTAGCAGAGAACTTCGGTGGCGTTGGTGACAACCTCGGAGGCGTCGTAGCGCATGCCGATGATGGCATTGGCACCCATGGCTTTGGCGTGCGAAATCAAGTCTGCATAAGCCTGTTCGCGGGCCTGTTCACACATCGTGGTGTAGGCACCGATCCGACCGCCGATGATGCTTTTGAGTCCGCCCAGAATGCCCTGCGAGATGGTGGGCGCTCGGACAATGATGCCGCGCACGATACCTTTGTATTCCGTGATGCGGTACCCTTCGATCTCAAATGTAGTGGTGACGAACATGGGCCACCATGCCACGAGTGGTGCCCAGAGCAAGGCACTGCTCAAGTGTGAAGCAGCATTGAACACCAAAGAAGACGCCTTGCTACCGAGCAGTTGACGTCAACAAGCCAAGCTGTGGCGTCCACTGTGCGGAGCGGGAACAGGTTTTGTTGGCTTGCCCGTTCGCCGGGACCATCACGGCTTCTTCTTCTCGGTCGCCTTCAGCTCGGTCTCGGTCCACATCATGGTGCGGGTTACGTGTTGCTCGCGGACTTTGGTGACGAACTCGGTGCTCACGGGGCTGGCGGTGTGATCCCATTCGCGGCGGATGTAGGTGAGGACAGCGGCGATGTCTTCATTCGTGAGATGAGGCAGCGGCGGCATGGCGAGGTTGTAGGTGCGTCCGCCAACTTTGATGGGGCCGGCCAAGCCGTGCATGACGATGAGGGCTGTGACTGCCGGGTCCCCAGTCACCCACTCGCTGTCCACCAGTGGCGGGGCGAGTCCGTCCAGTCCGTAGCCGTGCGGCTGATGGCAGGCTCCGCAGAGCGTGGTATAAATGGTGCGCCCTTTCTCAAACAGTGCGGTCTGCTCGGCATTCAGTGGTTCGATCTTTGGTGGCTGGGGGGCACCAGGTTTTCCGGGCCAGGCGATGCGTCCCGCCACGGCCGTGAGACTGCGTGAGGCGCTGCTCTTCTGCAGTGCATCCTGGAGCAGCTTCAGGCTGGCCGGTTCTTGCTCCAGCCAGACGAGTTTCGGCTTGGCGCTGTCGTTGTTGCTGCTGCTGGAGGTTTTCGTCAACCCGTTTAGCAGAGCCACTTGTAGCGTATCTGCCTTGGGCCGTGAAGCAGCGAGATTCAGCAAGTCCTCGATGGGTTGTGCCTTGTTGGTCTGTGCGACGAGGGAAGCTAGGGCTTCAAGTGCAGGGCGCAGTTCCGCGAGACGTTTGGGATCAGACTGCTCCACGAGCAGTTTGGCGAAGAGGGCTTCACGTCCGCGCATTCCGGTGAGAGCGGCTTCCAGGATGAGAGTGGAGCGGGCACCGCCTGAGGACAGAAGTTTTGCCAAAGCCATGTCTGTCTCCGGCGCAGGCCAGGCGGAGAGCTTAATGGCGAGGTGAGCCTTCACCACCGAGTCACGGTCACTCGCCAGCGGCAGGAGGTCCGGCAGCACATCACGCGAGGCCACACGCACCGCCGCAGCGCGAACGCGTGCATCATTGTCCTTCAATGCGATCCGCTGGAGGTCTGGTGTGAGAGCCGTGAGGCCGTCAAGCGTCCAAAGTGCGTGAAGGCGGGCGAGCGGGGCGCTATCCTTGGAAGAGAGGAGTGCTGCAAGCAGCGGTGCGGCATCCTGTTGAGCGGATTCGACGATGAGGCGCTGCGCGGTGTCGCGCACCCAACCATTTGTGTGTGATAGGGCAGCCACTCGGCCCTCGGCAGTCGGTGGGAGCTTTGTCACCTGCGGGCGGCTATCCTTGTCGGGCACGATGCGCCAGATGCGCCCCATGTCGAAGGGCTGCTCAAGCTTTCGGGATTGGATGTTGGCGATGAGGTAGTGCGTGAGGAAGCTCTTGTGCTGGATGATGCCGCGATACATGTCCACGATGTAGAGGGCTCCGTCTGGACCATCTGCGGCCTGCACCGGGCGGAAGCGCTCGTCATTGGAGGTCAGGAAGTCCCGCTGCTGAAGCACGTTGGAAGCGATGAGCTGACCCTCGCGTGAGGTGAGTTTCATGCGTTTGACAAGGTTGCCCGCAGGTTCCGGGATGAAGGCGTTTCCGCAGGCATCTGCGGGAAGCGCATCACCACGATAAACGAGCGCACCACAGGTGGCGGTGACTTTGGACAGGGAGCCGTTGGCTCGCAGTGTTTTGGGGTCGTAGCCCCGGTTCACGCCTGGAGTGGGATGCGTGGGCCACACGGTCTGGTCTGAGACGAGCTTTGCATTGATGCTGGTGGCGTTACGGAGCAGGGGATGTCTGGCAAAGGCGTCCGCAGGCAGCAGGTCGGCGCGGAGCAGATCCGAGTTGTAGTTGTAGTAGAGGCGGCCTTCATCATCCTGGCAGAGGCCGTATTGACCGCGCCCAAGTCCCACGTCCTTGGTCCATACTCCGCCGCGATACTTCAAACGTGAGCTGTAGCCGGCCACCCAGACGTTGTTGTCCAGCGCCCACACCGGCGAATTGGCTGTGTGCTCGGGTTGACCGCCCGCCGTTCCGAAGTCTGCCGTCACCACTTCCCTCACGTCCGCCTTGCGATCGCCATCCGTGTCTTTGCAGAAGAAGAGATTCGGCGGGACTGCCACGAGGGCACCACCGTTCACCGCCATCACCGAGCGCGGCATCACGAGTTCATCCATAAAGACGGACGCCTTGTCCATGCGGCCATCTCCATCCGTGTCTTCGAGCAGCTTGATTCGCCCCGTTGCTTCGTTCTCGGTGGAGCCCTGCAGGTCGCGCATGTATCCCCGCATTTCCACCACGTAGAGGCGGCCTTGATCATCGAAGCTCATCGCCACGGGGGCCTCAATCATCGGTTCTGCGGCCACTAGCTCGATGCGGTAGCCTTCCTGAAGCACAAATGTCTTCTGCGCTTCTTCGGGCGAGCGCGGAGCGGGAGGTGGCAGCTTGAACTTGATCTCCACTTCAGTGGGGCCGGCGTTTTTCGGGTGCAGCGCCAGCGCGTATGGTGAGAGCGCGAGCACGCAGCAGAGAAGAGTTTGAGGCTTCATGGGTCGTTCTTGGAGAGGAGGAAACGGTGAGACTAGCCAGTTTTTCATGGCAATCGACCTTATGCGTGGCAGGTTGCGCCCCCATTTCACTCATGAAAAAGAAGATTGTTCTCGCTTACTCCGGTGGTCTTGACACGTCCGTGCTGCTCTCCTGGATCAAGGATACCTATGATGCGGAGATGATCGCCTTCTGCGCGAACATCGGCCAGGAAGAGGAGCTCAAGGGGCTGGACAAGAAGGCAGCCAAGACAGGTGCATCCAAAATCTACATCGACGACCTGCAGGAGGAGTTCGCCCGGGACTTCATTTTCCCGATGATTCAGGCCGGGGCCATTTATGAGGGTCAGTATTTCCTTGGCACCAGCATTGCGCGTCCGCTCATCGCCAAGCGGATGGTGGAGATCGCACGAAAGGAGGGTGCCACCGCCATTGCTCACGGAGCCACGGGCAAGGGCAACGATCAGGTCCGTTTCGAACTGACCACGGCGGCGCTGGCTCCCGAGTTGGAAATCATCGCTCCATGGCGTGATGAGCGCTTCCGCAAGGAGTTTCCCGGGCGGCAGGAGATGATTGACTACTGTGCGGAGAAGAAGATTCCGGTGCAGGCGAGCGCGAAGAAGCCCTTCTCCATGGACCGCAACCTTCTGCACATCAGCTATGAGGCTGGAATCCTGGAGGATCCTTGGTTCGACGCCGGTGACCTGAAGTATGCAGGTTATTTCAACGTGCTGTCGGTCTTCCCCGAGAAAGCACCCGACAAGCCGGAGATGGTGGAGTTGGAGTTTGAAAAAGGGAACTGCATCGCCGTGAACGGGAAGGAACTGAATCCCCTCGGCGTGATGAAACTGCTCAACAAGCTCGGTGGCAAGCACGGCGTGGGCCGCGTGGACATGGTAGAGAACCGTTTCGTGGGAATGAAGAGCCGTGGCGTGTATGAAACCCCCGGCGGCAGCATTCTGCACTTTGCGCATCGGCAGATGGAGAGCCTCACCATGGACCGTGAGGTTATGCACCTGCGGGACAGCCTCATTCCGAAGTATGCGGCGCTGGTCTATAATGGTTTCTGGTATGCACCGGAGCGCGAGGCGCTGCAGGCGCTTGTCACCGATAGCCAGAAGAACGTCAGCGGCACGGTGCGCGTGAAGCTTTACAAGGGCGGCATCCACGCTGCGGGGAGGAAGAGTCCCTTCAGCCTGTATCGTCCTGACGTCGCCACCATGGAAGCTGACCCCACGAATGCCTACAACCAAGACGACGCCACGGGCTTTATCCGGCTCAATGGCCTGCGTTTGAAGACCGGTACGATGGTGGCTCAGGCCAACGCCAAAAAGGTCAAGGGCAAGGCGAAGAAGAAGTAAGCGCCAGTCGAAATTTCGCTCGGCGGGCAAAAGGCGTAGCGGATGCCGGAGTGTGAAGGGCACCGGGTGGAAGTCTGACGACTTCCGCTACGGGCGGGGGTGGTGTAGCGGCACGTGTGAGCGTTCCAGGGGCGGTGTTTGTGAAGGACGCCGGGTGGAAGTCTGACGACTTCTGCTACGGACGGGGTGGTGTAGCGGAACGTGTGAGCGTTCCAGGGGCGGTGTTTGTGAAGGGCACCGGGTGGAAGTCTGACGACTTCCGCTACGGGCGGGGGTGGTGTAGCGGCACGTGTGAGCGTTCCAGGGGCGGTGTTTGTGAAGGACGCCGGGTGGAAGTTTGACGACTTCCGCTACGGGCGGGCGTGGTGTAGCGGAACGTGTGAGCGTTCCATGGGGGTATGTGAAGGGCGCTGGGTGGAAGTCTGACGACTTCCGCTACGGGTTACTTTTTGAACATGGGCCCGGTGCGGTCTCCACCGCTGAGGGTGTAGGCCAGGAGGTCGAGTATTTCTTCCTTGGTGAGCATGGAGAGCAGCATGGGCGGCATGAGGGAGACTTTGCTGAGTTCGATGCTCTTCACTTCTTTGCGGTCGATGCTGACGCGCTGATCTGGGTCACTGAGATCGGTATTGATGGTGACATTGTCGCCGTTGAGGTTTACCACCACGCCGGTGTGGATTTCTCCGTTGTTTTTCGTGACAACCACCGGGGCAAACTGCTCGTTGATTTCCTTGCTGGGGTTGATGATCTGGTCCAGCAGGTCATGCGGGCTGTAGCGTCCGCCGGCACCGGTGAGGTCAGGACCGGTCATGCCGCCGGCGTTGCCGAAGCGGTGGCAGGTGTAACATGCTGCTGCGCCGAACATACGTCGGCCATTGTCGAAGTCTCGGTTCTTCATGCCGGTTTGAGCAGCGGCGCTGAGTTCCTCGAGTGTCCACATTTTGGGCGTGCGTCCCACGAACATGGCACCGACGTTTTCCATGGCGCTTTTCACCTCTGGTTTTTTGTCAATGAGTGCGGCGAGGTCTGCTTTTTCAGCGTCGGTAAAGGTGGCTAGGGAGTCGTTGCGGATGAACTCGATGAACTTGCTGAAACTCGCCCCACCCTTGTAGTTGGCCGCTTTGAGGAAGAACTCGAGCTGTCGAGTGCGGAGTTCGTTTGTCCAGCCGGTCTTGAGGAAGCGCAGGCTGCGTGCGTATTCGATCTGAGGTTCCTGACTCTCAGCGGACTCGATGAGGGCCATGGCTTTAGCCGCCGTATAGGGAGCCTGTAGGTAGGCCAGCGTTTCGGTGAGCAGCCAGTTGAGTTCAAAGCTCCCTGCGGGATACGCTGGGTCATAGGTGGCGATGAGTTTGGCGGCAGTGGCATCGTCTGGCATTCCGAAACGGTTCATGATGATTTGGCTGATGCGCACGTGTCCGAGCTGCTGCTCTGGGGTGAGGTTGTGGAAGTCCATGGCAAGGAGCGCTGCCAGCAGTTCTTTCCCGAGAGCTGTGTCCACAAGGTGGCCTTCTTTGCGATGAGTGGGGCACACGCCTCCGAGGCGTGCGGCTGCGAGGAGGGCTTCGAGACGGGCGGTGGCGTTGGATTCCGCAAGCGCTTTGGATTTCCAGGTGGCAAGGGGCTGGTGCTCCAGTACGACACGCGCGGCCCAGCGGATCCAGCGGTCTGGGCTGCTGAGGTGGGGCCAGGCTGTGTCCACGGCCTTGGGGTCCTGTTTGCCGTGCAGGGCCTCGAGAGTGTGACGGAGCTGGCGTGCATTGGATGAATCCGTCGGATTGGTCGGATCGGTCGAATCCGAACCTGTGTAGGTCACCCGGTAGAGTCCGCTTTGTACGCGGCGGCCGCCGATGGCGAAGTACATGGCACCATCCGCGCCGATGAGTGCATCCGTGACTGGCAGTGGACCGCCGGTGACGAACTCTTCCTTGGTGGCGGTGTAGCTGGCACCTTGTGGAGTCAGGTGCACGGCGTAGATTTTTCCCCAGCTCCAGTCCAGGACGTAGTAGGCGTTTTGATACTTGGCGGGAAACTTGGCCCCGTAGCCGAAGACGGTGCCGGTGGGTGAACCGGGGCCGATGTTGAGGGTGGCGGGGAGGTTGTCGATGTAGAACTCGGGGTATTTGCCTGCGCCGTTGCGCCAGCCGTATTCACCGCCGCTGACGACGTGGTTGATTCTCGTGGGTCGATACCAGGAGGTGTTGAAGTCGTACTCCATGTCGGCGTCGTAGGTGAAGAGCTCTCCGTCGCGGTTGACGCTGCCACCGTAGATGTTGCGGAAGCCGCTGGCGAAGATTTCCATGGTCTTGCCGTCTGGAGTGACTCGATAGACGATGCCTCCCGGGGCCATGACGTGACGGTTGTGACCGCGTCCGTCAGGCATGCGGGGGAGGAGATGGTCATCTCCCCAAATTTTGGCTACGGGGGAACTGTCTGGAGTGCCCGCCAGAGGACCTTCCGCAAGCACAGCGTTGTTTCCGGTGATCAAGTAGAGTGCCTTGCCATCAGGCGTGGGTACTACGGCGTGGACGCCGTGATCGCTGTGGGAGTCGAAGGCGCGGAGCAGCTCCACTTTGTCCAGCTGATCATTTTTGTCGGAGTCGGTGATGCGGTAGAGGCCGCTTTGAATCTTCTTCTCGTAGTCGTTCACGCCGGCATACAAGGCACCGAAGGCGAACACCATTCCGTTGATGGCGCGTATGTTGACCGGCACTTTTTGAATGTCTGCTAGCTTGAGTGGTTGGCCAGCGGGTGGTGGAGTGAAGCGATAGAGGTCGCCATACTGGTCGCTGGCGTAGAGACGGCCTTTGTCATCCTTGCACAGTGCTACCCATGAGCCCTGCTCTCCCCCGGGCACGGAGTAGAGCAGCTCTACTTTGAAGTCCTTCAAAGTGCGGATGTTGGAGACTGGAGTGGCGATATTGGCACCGATAGCGGGTCCTACGGCTGTGGGGCGCGCAGGGCGTGCCTTGGCAGCGGGTGGGGTTGCTGCTTTGCCCTTGCCTTTTGCCTTGGGGTTGGGTGCGTTCTTTTCGACTTTTTGCGCGTCGCTGGGAATGTTGGACTTCTCAAATGGGATGACTCCGCCTTCGGGCAGTTCCTTGAGCATGACGGACTGGATCTGCACCTTCATGGCGGGGCCTCGATGAATCTGCAGGGCCAGTAGTCCTTCGAGCGATCTTGCCTTCTCTTCGTGGTCCACGAGGTCGATGGTCACGTTGCCGTCCAGTTTGTGGATCAAATGATTTCCTTTGGCGATGACGGTGTATTCGTGCCACTCAGCTACGTTTGCCACCACGGGATCGCGCTCGGCCACGAGCCACCTGGCACCCTGTGGGTCGATGACGACGCTTTGTCCGTTTTGGCAGATGATGCCGCGTCCGCGTTCTTCATAGACCATCGCGTTGTTTGGTGCGGCGGGGTGGATGTCGCATTGGTAACCACCTATGGACCACTTGCCGTTCTCAGTTAGTTCGCGGCTTCGGTATTGAATGCCTGTGTTGTTTCCGGTGACCTTGGCCTTGACCCGCAGTTCAAAGTTTTTGACGGTGCCTCCGCGCCAGATGAGGAACTGGTTGTAGGCGAGCTGATCTGGCCCGGTGGTGGTGCCTACGATTTCGCCATTTTCCACCTTCCAGAGTTCAGGGTTACCGTCCCATCCGGTGAGGTCTTTGCCGTTGAACAGTTGCTTGAAACCCTCCTCTGCCGGGCAGAGAGAGGTGATGAGCAGGGAGAGAAGAAGGGCGATGCGTTTCATGGGGACTCGTGAGAGTGGAACGTGCCGTCTCTCAGGAACATGCCGCAAAAGCTGTGTCTGATTCAGCAATGGCCCTGTTGTCGCTCTGCTCCGAGAGGGCTTAGTCCAAGGGACGGTTTTCAAACTGAAGGCGCAGGAGCTGAAGAGCGCGAGCATTCTCTTCCACCAAATCTAGCAGTGGTTCCAGGCGGCGTGGATCCTCGGAGCGGATCAGATGGATCGCGCGCTCAAAGCCTTCGTGAAACTTCAGCGCCTGCCAGGGACTTGCTTCCGGGTGCTGTGCCATGGGCATCATGGTGCGGGCGAGGCTGAAGGCTTCATCATGGCGGCGCTCCAGCGTGAGGTAGTGGATGCGGTGACCCATGGCGTTGAGATAGAGTACGCGTGCCACCATGAGCGTGTCCAGCCGGTCATGCAGCACGCGGGCCTCATCCTTGCGCCCTCTGCGGTGAAGGGGCTCCAAGAGCCAGGCGTACATGGAGTGCGGGGCGAAGGCGCACGTTTCGCCACAGGGCTTTTCGCTTCGGCCTTTGTGAGCCAGTTCGATGGCCTCGTCCTCCGCTCCTCGTGAAAGCAGGTACTCCACGCGCCACTGACGATGTGCGGCGGGGCACATGCCGCTTGCCTCCATGTCCGTGCGGTGGGGAAGGCGGGCACTTCGTCTAGCGGACATGGGCGTGGCCGAGGGATCATCAAGCCGAGTGGAGAGGATGATGGGCATGAGGTCATGGACGGATTTCAGATCCGCCAGGCCTTCAATGCTACGAAGAAATAAGGCCACATGAGCCCGCGCCTTGTTCACGGGGATGGCTGGATCCTCTACGTGTGCGGCGAAGAGTCGTACCATGGAGATGCCCACCGCGCCGACCACGCGGTCTTCCAGCAGCCAACCGAGTTTTCCGTCTGCCTCTCGCCGTTCCAGCAGACGAACGATCCAGGGTGTGACACGTCTTGTGAGTCCGCGCATGACGGCGATGTGGGCGAGCTGGATGACTTCCCAGTCTCCATTTTCGGCGTATAGACCTTTCTCTTTCCAGGCTTTGCGTACGTTGTCGAGCGCCTGCTCGATGGACGTGGTGTGGATCCACTCGGCACCCTCGCCGGTCTCACGCTCTTCACCCCAGTTTTTGCTGCGTTTGGACCAGGCCATAGTGATGGTTCAGAGGGGGCCGATGGTGGAGGAGTTGAACACATTTCCCAGGGCGTGGCAGAAGCGGCGTGTCTCCGCAGCCGTGGGCACCTCACGTGCTTCGAGCAGCGCGATGTGGTAGAGCACACGGAGCCAGACACGAAGGTGATCTGCATCTGCCGCGCCGTTGATCATCTGTGAGATGATGGGATGCTGACGGTTCAGCAGAAGTTTTTTGGATGCAAGGGCACCTTCGCCGATCATGGAAAGCAGGCGCTCCAGACTCTCATCCGTGCCCATGTCAAGGCGGGCGAGTTCATCTGGTTCGTCGGTTTCGTAAAACTGCCCGGTGCAGCACTCCTTGGTGAGTTCCAGTGCAAGCATGTCCAAGACGACCTGCTCGCGCTGGGAGGGTGAGGTGGACTTGTGTGCGAAACGGTCCAGATACTCCCGGGAGGTGATGCGCTTTGCCTTAGCGCCCTGGGACGCGCTGCTGACCAGTTCGATGAGGCGGTGGGCTGCTTCTGTCTCCACCCGCACCACGCAGTCTCCCTCAGCCCGTGCCTTTGCCTGGAGGCGCTGGAAGTCCGTGCCATCAGTCACGTACTCCACCACGGAGTGATGACGGCGGAAGAGTTCACCGAGCGTCATGCGGCCCAGTGTGGTTTCCATGGGCAGGTAGTCGAGCAGAAAGCTGAGGTAAAAGCGGTCCTTCCCTGCGAGGTGTCCCAAGCATCGGTACTGACGCAACACCACGTCTTCGCAGGTGACAGTGTCCGTTTGGTGCAGACGGGAGAGGTGACGTTTCAAGGCGGACTCGATGTCAAGGCGCAGCGCGGGAAGACGGGTGTCGTTTGCCATGACGGCGTCACGTCCGGCATTGGGACGCAGGTGATCTGCGTTCATGATGATGCGCAGAAAGGGCGCACCGGCAGGTTCGATATCCAGGGCGCGTTCCGAGACGAGCATGCGCTTGATGAAGACCACATGCGTGGCCTCGGCACTGGCATGACAGGACTCTGCCTGGACAAAGGCTACGCCGGTGGCACCAGCCTCTTCACTTTCAAAGTGGAATGCGGTGAGCATGGGTTCCTCAAAGATCTCACGTCCTCGCTCCAGCAGTTCCTCCATGGTGAGTGGCTGGTTCCAGAGCGGCGTTTCATCTGTGACCAAGCGAGTGGTCCCTTCATGCCGGAACGTGACCGGGTGCGGCAGATAGCGCCCGTACTTTTGGGCGATCTCAAAGATGTCATCCGGCGAAAAGGCACTCTCCTGTCCGGGGCGCAGTCTCATGACGACACGCGTTCCTGGTTCCGTCATTTGAGCGCCGGGGCGAGCCGTGAAGGTGCCTCCGATGCGTCCCACCCACTGAACCGGCTCTGCGTCGGAACTGGCACGGCGGGAGAAGATGTGGATTTCGTCCGCCACCAGAAAGCCGCTGAGAATGCCAATCCCGAAGCGTCCGACGAATGGCGACAGGTCCGAAGACGCTCCTTCTTTTTTCTTGGTGCTGAAGGCGATGGTAGCCAGTGCACGACGGGACTCTTCGAGGGTGAGGCCGATGCCGTTGTCTTCTACGATGACCGTCAGTCCACCGTCTTCATCCCGAACGACCTCCATGGACATGAAACCCTGGAAGCCGGGTTCGGTGAGCTGGCGTGCGGTGATGGCATCCTGTCCGTTCTGGAGGAGTTCGCGAACGAACACCTCGGGGCCTGCGGTGTAGATGGACTCGGAGAGGATGGAGAGCACCCCGCCGAGATCGACGAGAAAGTTTTGAGATTCTGGGGCCAGGGACTGGTCACATGCGTTGAGGTTCTGCATGGCCAGGAAGATGGCCCAGAATGACAGGCTGGCGATTACAACTTTTCGTTGGTTCTGCCATGAGATGCTTGGCGCACACTTTCCAGAGCCTCCAGCGTCCACGCTACGGGGTAGAGTTTCTCGTGATACCACAGCCGGGCAAAGTACAGGCCGATAGGCGCTGCGGGGAACTCTGTGCCGCCTTTTGTGCGCTCGATGAGCCAGTGTGCGCCGCGCCTGGCTGCCTCAGCATGAGAGTCGGCCAGCGCCGCCACCGCCACGGCGGTTTCCTCGATAGAAGGTTTTGCCCCCCAGCTTCCATCCGCGCGCTGATGGGCGAGGAGCCAATCTGCGGCACCGCGTGTCATTTCATCCTGGATGCCCGCTTTGCGCAGCGCCTTGAGCACTTGGGCGGTGCCGTATTCAAGATTGATCTCACCCTGCGCATGTTCATTGCCAAACCACAGCGGTTCCCAGCACCACTGGTGTTGGTGACGGGTGCGTTTGAGATAACAAAGTGCTGCATCCCAGGCGTGCTGGATGCGCTTCTGAACTTCTGTTGAAACACGGTCCTTCCACAGCGACCAAGCCCACAGTGCGTGTGCCGTGATCTCTGGCGTGCTGCGGTCAAATGGTAGCGTGCCCCAGCCGCGGCAGAAGGTGGGCACGCCGCCATCCCGGTTCTGCAAGTCCAGCAGCCAAACGCACCCTGCTTCCGCAGCTTCGAAGTGAGTGCAGTCGAGTTGATGAAGCGCTATGAGGGCGCTGCTGGTGTCGTCTGCATCTGGCACTCCGCCGGGCAAGTCTGTCCAGGCCCAGCCGCCAGGGGCGGCGTTGGTAAAGGGATGCACGGTGCGGTATTGCTGTCCCAGTAACCACTCGCGGAGGCGCTCTGCATCAGGCACTTCGTCGCCGAGTGCCTTGACGCAGAGGGTAGTGCCCCAGGTGGCTAAGTTCGTGTCGATAGGCCATGAGCCGTCTGGTCGCATGGATGCCCGGAGAAATCTGACGGCATCTTCCACGCAGGGATGAAACTTCTCGTCCGCAGAAGCCAGCGCCATGGTGACGAAACTCGTCAGTGGCGTGGCTTCCAGGTAGCCGCCCGTGGAGGGCTGTAGTGTCTTGAGCATGGGTCCTACCCGTTCCCAGATGAGGTGTCGCAGCCAATGAAGAGGGTTCCACGGGGCAGGCGGGGCATGGTGGAAGCGCGCGTAACCGATGGCGATCAACGCTGGCAGTGCATAACTCACCACCGGCAGCCCTATGGCACCGAACCACTCGCGTGGCAGTGCGGCGAGTTCGAATGGCAGGGGCAGCACGCGTCTCCATGCATCTTCGCCCAAGCGGCCCCCGATGGCGCAAAGCATGAGGATGGGCACGGAGAACGTCTTGTCCTTGCCATAGCGGGCGATGACCGCTGACGCGATGCGCTCTGGCTCAAGGCTGCCTACGCGCTGACGTATCCAGGCTTCGCAACGTGCGTCCGCCTCGTTCGGATCCAGCACTCCGTGGCGGCGCATCACATTGAGAGCGGACCAGACGAGCAGTGTGGTGGAGAGATTGCTCTTGCTGCGTGTCGTATCGCCCCAGCCGCCATCTTCGTTTTGATTCAATACCAGCCACTGCGCACCGTGCTTGAGCAGATCGGCGTGGGCTTGTGCATCTACGAGCGCCAACGCCACTACCGCTGTGGCGGTGGACAGAGCGCTGGCCGAGAGTTCGCCCTCCCACCAGCCTGCTTCGACACGCAGATCCAGCAGGCGCTGCCGCGTGTTCAACCGTGCTTCATCCAGTGCATCCATGAGCCATGGTTAGCCACGGAGGGAACGGGTTCAAGGCGGGTCGGGAAGGAGAAGTGGTGTCAGGCTGGAAGAGGAGCCTCCTGCGGCGGTTTCAGGGCACTGGTTCGCCGGTGCCGGTGTAGTACCACCCTTCTACTCGCCCATCACGGATGACGGCCATGATTTCCACCGGTTGGAGGCCGAAGATGGTGTTCACCTCAGCATTCACTTTCACGCTCCAGGCGGGTTTGCCTTCGTGGGTGAAGGGCACCGCGTCCGACCAGGAGCGAATGTTTTCAGCCAGCAGTTCGGTGACGGCACCGCTTTTCAGGTGGGCGATGAGCAGGGGAAAGCTGCCGTCTGCGGCGGCCACGGGCTTGCCGGCGGGATCCACGCTGCCGGAGGCTGCCACCGCTGGAGCGGCGGACGCCCTGCCAGAAGCTTCGGCCAGTTTTCTCTCATGCAGCCGACGCAGTGCCGCCACTCGAGCTACCTTCCAGCGCTCATAGCCTTCCGTGATGGAGGTCTTCAGGTCGGTATCATCCATGGGCACTACGGCACGGGCTGCGGAGGTCTCTGTGGGCGCGAGGGTAAGCTGGCTGTCCTGAAGGCTCAGTGCCACGGCCTTCGCACCTGCTTTGATGGTGGAGCCTCCCACGCTCATCTTGAACAGGGCATCCTTCAAAAGAGTGACAGGCCGTGGAAATGCGGACGGTGGGATCTTGCTCCAGTTGGCGGTGAGTACTTCAATGGGATCAAACTTGGGAGGCGTGAATCCGTTGGCTTCCGTCCTTGGAGCTTCCGTCACTGCGGGCGGCGGTGTGGGGGGCGCTGATGGTGCGGAGGGAGCCGGAGCTGCCGTGGTGGGTTCGGTCATGGGAGGAGCCGCAGGCGGGGGTTCGGCGGCGGGGGCGGCAGAGGCGTTTTCGTTCACGGCTACCTTGGCGCTGGGTGTCCCGTCGGTGGCGCTGTCTTGGGCTGCATCATTCAGGTGCTTGAAAAGGATCTTCTGCCCGGCAGGCGCACCGAAGTAATCGTAGGCGGCGAACACGGCGAAGAAGAAGAGCAGGGTGACGAACAGGGATTTCATAAAGGCAACGGGGGCGGGTGAATGACGAACGAGCCGTGATTTTCTTGGCAGACAATGCCTTTTTGCTTCCAAAAGCGTGTCATCCCTGTATTTCGAAGCATCGCCCATGCAGACCACACCCATCACCGTAGAAGATTTGCGTTCCTCCGTCGTCGCCGTGCCGCCGCTTGCCCGCCACGCTGACCTGAGCCTGAACCATGAGGCCAACACGGCGCTCATCCACCATCTGGAGGCCGGTGGAGTGCGCATTTTCCTCTACGGTGGGAATGCCAATCTCTACAACATCGCGGTCAGTGAGTATGGCAAGCTGTTGGAGTTTCTGTCCAGTGCGGCTGCGTCCAACACGATCATGGTGCCCTCAGTGGGGCCGTTTTACGGGAACCTTGTGGATCAAGCGGACATCCTGCGTCAGTTCCGCTTCCCCACCGCGATGGTGCTGCCTACCCTTTTCCCTGCCAAGCCTGCGGGCATCCAGACGGCGGTGCGCCATTTTGTAGAGCGGGCTGGCATCCCCGCTGTGCTTTACCTGAAGGATGAAGGCTACATGCCGCCTGAGGCAGCTGCGCAACTGGTGAACGAAGGTCTGATCTCCTGGATCAAATACGCCATCGTCCGTGAGGATCCCAAGCAGGACGCCTATCTCTCGAAGCTCGTGGAACTGGTGGATCGCAGGCTGATCGTCAGCGGCATCGGTGAGCAGCCCGCCATCATTCACCTGCGAGACTTCGGCATCACGGGTTACACCTCTGGCTGCATCTGTGTGGCACCGAGACCCTCGATGCAGATGCTGCAGAAGGTGCAGGCTGGGGACTACGAGGCAGCGGAGGCTCTCCGAGCCATCTATGAGCCGCTTGAGGATCTACGCAATGCCCACGGGCCTATCCCCGTCCTGCATCATGCGGTGACACTGAGCGGCATAGCGGACATGGGACCCTTCCTGCCTCTGCTCGCGCCTCTGGCCGAGGAGTTGCAGGCTCGGATCGGCCCGGTGGCGAAGGCGCTCCTGGAGCGTAATGGGGAAGCCTCGTTGGCCTGATCCCTCGGCTGCTCTGCCGCAGGAATGGGGTGAGCCACCACCTCGGCTGCGGCCATTCATGGCGTGAGGTGACGCACCATCACATAGTCATCCATGACGTAACCGCCGCCTATGTCTGCCACCAGATCGCATTCGAACTGGAAGCCGGATCTGAGATAGGCGCGGATGGCAGCGGCATTGTTTTTGTTCACCCTTAGCTTCACTGCTTTGTGGTCGGCTGACGCGGCGCGCTCAAAGATCCATGTCAGAGCCGCTGCGCCCAAGCCACTCCCTGCGAACTCTGGCAGGAGATAGAGTTTGTGCAGGAAGTAGGCGCCCTGTTCAGGACCGGCCCCGATGTAGCCCACCACTTGGCCTTCAAGCCTGATCAGCGCATACTCGACTTGTTTCTCCTGAACGTCGAGGCTCAGCGTCTCGAGCGAATACATCCGCTCCAGCATGTAGTCGATTTGCTCCCTGCTGATCATGCCGGGATAAACACTCGGCCAGATGCGATGAGCCAGGTCGCGGACAAGATGAAGCTGTGAGGGGTCGATGACCTCAAACTCCGGTGCCGCCGCAGTACGATTCGGCCTAGGAGTCCGCCAGCCTTCTGAGGCCGCAAGGTTGAGTGCTTCCTGCCAGCGTTCGGCATCGTCTGCCGGCGAGAGTTTGATCAACATCGTATGAATCGTCTCCCGCGTTGGTTCGATGATTCCCTCATTCCTGATCTGCTTCATGTCAGCGGGAAACTCCGCTTCAGGGAGCACTGACCGCGCCAGGTCCCAGCAGGCCCAGGCCCTCCAGGTGCGCAGTGCTTTGTGAGGCTCCACCATACGGGTGGCCAAGTGCTGGAAGTGGCGTCTGGGATTGCCGATGAACTGCCCCTCCCTTCGCTGCACCATGAGCCACGCTACCGCACGGTAGGCCAGTGGCCAGCGCATCTCCTCAGCCGCTAGGCGGCAGGCGAGAGAGCGGTTGATCTGAAGCAGGGCCTGCCCGGGGAGTCCGCACCGCCACTGGGACTGCGCGTAGTGCAGCGAGGCTTCGTAGAACGGTGGACCACGGTCCTGGCCCAGTGCCGCGATGTCTGCGGCGCGCCACACGCGGTCCACCTCTGGCAGCAGCGGGCATGGTTCATTGACAAAGGGCGCGGGTGCGGCGGAGGGCGTTCCGCCGTCGGAAGATTTGGTTTCGTCGGTCGTCATTTACCCTCCCTGCACCGGTGGCATGAGAGCCAGTTCCGCCCCGTCATGAAGCGCGGCATCTCGTTTCACGTAGGTCTGGTCCAGGGCCAGTAGCAGGGAGGTGTCCCACTTTTCCAGAGCGGGCCAGCGGGCGTGGAGCATCGTTACAAGATCACCGACCGTCTCTGCGCCGTCACAGTGCCACTCGCATTCGGAGCAGCCGGTGACGTCACGCAGCACGGAGAAGAAGAGCACGCGGACTTTCATCATCAGTCCAGCTTCAGGGTGCCGATGCAAGGGAGATTCCGGAAGCGCCCGTTGTAGTCCATGCCGTAGCCGACTACGAACTCGTCCTCGATGTCAAAGCCCACGTAATCCACCTCCACGTCTCTGAGCAGTTTGCGCTTTTTTTTGAGCAGCACGCCGGTGCGAAGGCTGGCCACGCCCTCGCTCTTAAGCCGCTCCTGCACCGCAGCCAGTGTCAGCCCGGTATCCAGAATGTCATCGATAAGCAGCACGTCATCATCCTTGAGCGAGAGGCCGGGAGGCCAGGGAAGGCGTACCTCTCCGCTGCTCACGGTGCCGCCGTGGTAGCTGCTCGCGTTCAGGGTCACCACGCGCACCGGGAGTTCGATGGCGCGGACGAGAT
Organism: uncultured Verrucomicrobiaceae bacterium; assembly: GCA_964538625.1. Lineage (GTDB taxonomy): Bacteria > Verrucomicrobiota > Verrucomicrobiia > Verrucomicrobiales > Verrucomicrobiaceae > JAEUHM01. Next base: position 94,555 of record CAZIGH010000012.1, on the reverse strand, counting down.
CCGCCAGGAAGATGACACTGCCATCCATGAGCGCCACCACGGTGAGGACCTTGCCTGCGAAGTCCCGGTTCACTTCATCTGCCATCTCAGCCACGCGGGCCTGAATCACCGAGGCGCGGATCATCACGCGCTCCAGGTCCGAAAACACTCCTGACACGATCTTTGGCATAAACGGCTGACTTTTTCCTTTTGGCGACGCAGTTCATCCGCGTCCATGGTGGCCTCGTAGATAGACCACATGAGCACCGCTGACAAACCCAACCTTCAAGACCTGCGGGTGAGCTATGAGCTCTCTGAACTCAATGATGCCGACGCACCTGAGTCGCCCCTGGACCTGTTCCATGCGTGGCTGGCGGACGCAATCGCGAACCAGCTTCCGGAGCCCAACGCCATGACGCTCTCTACCATAGGGCTGGATGGACACCCGAGTGCCCGTACCGTGCTTCTGAAGCAGCTGGATGAGCGCGGTTTCACCTTTTTCACGAACTATGACAGCCGCAAAGGGCAGGAGCTGGCCGCACATTCCCATGCTGCGCTGACGTTTCTTTGGACCACAAGGCAGCGGCAGGTCTCCGTGCGCGGCATGGTCTTGAAGCTGCCCCGTGAAGACGCGGAGGCCTACTTTGCCGTGCGTCCCTATGGTCATCAGATCGGCGCGTGGGCTTCCACTCAGAGTGCGGAGATCCCGGACCGCAGCTGGCTGGAGCAGCGTGCGCTCGACTTGGAAATGCATTATCCCAAAGGTTCACAAATCCCGTGCCCGCCGCACTGGGGCGGATACGCCTTGACTCCCTCGGAGATCGAGTTCTGGCAGGGGAGAAGGTCTCGTCTGCACGATCGCATACGCTACCGTGTGCAGGCGGATGGCAGCTGGGTGAAGCAGCGTCTTAGCCCCTGAGAGAGTCTAGCGTTTCCTGCCCGCGGGCCTTGGTGCCTGGGTCGTCGCGTTCTCTGTTGGGCATGGCCAGGCCTTTCTCCAGGAGCTTTTTTGCCTCTTCGGTGCGGTCCATCATGGCAAGGGTGCGGCCGAGTTCGATGTGATGTGCCAGGCGGTTTGGGCGGAGCTTGATGGCGCGCTCGAAGCAGCTGCGGGCTTCCTCCAGGGATGCGGAGGGCAGGCCGCCGTACACCACTTTGACGATGCTGCGGGTGAGACCGTCCATGGTGGCTACGGCTTGGTGCCAGCGCCCCAGCATGTGCCAGGCGTAGTCACTTTTGGGATCGAGCCTGGAAGCGGCAGTGGCGTGCTCGAAGACGCGGCGGGAGTACTCCACACGTGTTCGGGCTGGCACGAGGTCCAGCAGGCGTCCGTAGCAAATGGCCACTGCCAGTTCCGCGTCGGCCATCTTGGGTGCGAGTGCCAGTGCGCGCTGGGCATAGGCGAGTGCGGTTTCTCCGGATTGCTTCTTCGCGTTGCCGCTAAGTTCCGTCATCAGTTCCCCGTGCTGCTTTGCCAGCTTGATGAGCAGGCTGGCGTCGTCAGGCTTGAGCCTTTCCGCTTTTTCATAGCAGGCCAGCGCTTCGCGTGTTTTCAGTGCCCGGTCTGCGGCATCTCCCTGCGCAATCCAGGACTCCGCAGTAGCTGAGCTGAGGCAGAGGAGCAGTTCGGCGATCATGGTTTCACGAAGCGATGATGGGAAACGATCCACTCCTGGCCGCCGCGGTAGCCCCAGAGTTCGGCACAGGCGAGGAAGAAAAGCCTCCACCAGACCCACCAGCGCACGACGTTGTCTTTACCATACGTTTCAGCGAACAGGGGAAGGATCTCCTCCCGGTGTGCGTCCATGTTCGCCAGCCAGGCCTCGCTGGTGCGGGAGTAGTGAGTGCCGCTGATGCACCAGTGGTCTTCGATCTTCAAGTGCTCCTGGAAGTAGAGGAGCAGGTCGTCACTGGGCATCTGACCGCCGGTGAAGAAGTATTTGGCCATCCAGTCATCATCACTCCGCACTTCGTAGTGATAGGCGTGCTCCTTGTGAGTGAAGATGTGGACGAACAACTTCCCATGCGGTTTCAGCCAGGTGCTCACGCGGCGAAGAAGCTCCTGATAGTTCTTCATGTGTTCGAACATTTCCACACTCACCACGCGGTCGAAGGTGGCATCTCCCTCGCCCTCGTAGTGGATCATGTTCGCCGTGCGCACCGTGAGGTTCTTCAGTCCGCGCTTCTCAGCTTCGGAGTCAATGAAGGCTTTCTGGGTGCGAGAGTTAGAGACACTGGTGATCTGGGAGTTGGGGTAGTGCTCTGCCATCCAGAGGGAGAGTGAGCCCCAGCCACAACCCAGTTCCAGGATGCGCTGGCCGTCACTCAACTCAGCGCGTTCACAGGTGAGGCGAAGCATTGCGGCCTCGGATTCTTCAAAGGTGGTATCCGAGTTCGGCCAGTAGCCGGAGGAATACTTCAGGTGCTTGCCGAGCACGAGCTGGTAGAACCGGGTGGGCACCTCATAGTGCTGTTCATTGGCCTCGTCAGTGGCGATAGCTATGGGCATCTGTTTGAGGTCCGCCACATACTTGAGCTTGGCGGCGCGGGCTGCTTCTACGCTGGGTTGCCGGTGTTCGCGCAGGGTCTCAGCGAGGCGGTGACGAATGCCCATGCGGATGATCGCATCGGGAAGGATGTCTTTGGCGAGGATCTGGTTCGTCAGGCTCATGGGAGTGTCAGGAAGGATTTCGTTTTCCGCCGCGACGGGGATTCAACGATTTGCGAAAAGAGAGCGTGGAATGACAAAAGCGACGCTTGGCCATGCCGCCGGGACTGTTTAGGATGCACCCCATCATGACCGTCACCACTACGCCATTGACTGCCGAACAAGTGCAGGAAGCTGCCGCCTTTCTGCTGAATGCCGACATCACCGCCGAAGCGAAGGCGGACTTTCTAGCTGCGCTGAATGCTCGTGGCGAGACACCGGAGGAGATCACTGCCTTTGTGATGGAGTTCCTCAAGCACGCGGTGCCGGTGCCGCTGAATCGCGAAGCGCTGCCGGGTCCTATGCTCGACGTGGTGGGCACTGGCGGCGACAAGCTGCACCTGTTTAACATTTCCACTACGGCCATCTTCATCCTTGCTGCGGGCGGAGTGACGGTGGTGAAGCATGGGAATCGCGGCATCACCTCCAAGTCTGGCGGGGCGGATGTGCTGGAGGCGCTGGGCGTGAGGATAGACCTGCCTCCTGAGCGCACGGCGAAAGCGCTGGAGGAACTGGGAGTGGGCTTTCTCTTCGCGCCGCTCTATCACCCGGCGTTCAAGGCTGTGGTGGAGGCCCGCAAGCTAGTGGCTGCACGCGGCCAGCGCAGCATCTTCAATATCCTCGGCCCGCTGCTGAATCCCGCACGGCCAGAGCATCAACTGATAGGGGTCTTCGACCAGGCATTGGCGGCACCTTTTGCACGCATTCTCCAAGCACTCGGCCGCAAGCAATCATGGGTGGTGCATGGCGAGGCTGATGGCGGGCGCGGCATGGATGAACTCTCCACTGCGGGTCCCAACACCATCATCAAGGTTTCACCGGGCTCTATGGAAACGATGCGTCTCCACGCGCATGAGATTGGCTTCTGCAAGGCGGAGGTGAATGACTTGATCGGCGGGGATGCACAAACGAACGCTGACATGCTGGAGGGTATTCTGGCCGGCAGGCTCAAGGGGCCGCGCCGCGAGATCGCAGTGTTCAATGCCGCAGCGGGCTTTGTCATCACTGGGAAAGCTGCCGACTTGCATGAGGGGCGGAAGCTGGCTGAAGACATCATCGACCGCGGTGCAGCGCATGTGAAGCTGCGTGCTCTGGCGGACTTCTGCTAGTCTGCCATAGAATGCGCGGGGCTATGGGGTGGGTGTGCCGTCACTTCGTGCCGGACGTGCGGCGAGCCTTCCCGAGCCAGTGCTCGAAGAAGGCGTAGAGCTGGGCATTCGACTCCTCGTTTGGGCTGTGCTCTTCCCGGTTGGTCATGGCCACGCGGTCTTTGTGTCCCAGGAGCGCATTCACCTTCAGTGCCCAGTGCAGGTCTGACCAGCGTTTCGGCGGGTCTTCGGCACCACCGGAGACCAGGAACGGGCGCGGAGCCATGAGGACGTGCAGTTCATGCAGATTGTGACCTTTTTCGATCATCGTTTTGTAGGCACCGGTGCGGGGGCTTTCGCCGCTAACGAGGCCTGGCCTGCGGGTAATGGCGGCATCTTTTCCGAGATACCAAGGCTCTTGGTAGTTGATGCTGGCACGCGTTTCATCGAAGACGATGCCGCCGTCTGACCACGCGGCGCAGGCATACTTGTCATACAGACAGGAGCCGAACATGGCCCACTTGCCGCCGTAAGAGTGGCCCACGATGCCGATACGTGCCGCATCCACCTCGGGTAGAGACGCAAGAGCGTTCCAGCCGTTGGCAGCCACGTAAGCGAGGTAGGAGAGAGGTTGGCACACGGCACCCTCCGTGAGGACGGGCTTGCGAGCATCACCGCCCGGCGATCCGACGGACAGGGAAGCAAAACCCCGCTTCGCCAACTGCCAGGCGAAGTCACGCAGTGGCTTGTCACTCAGGCCCACGCTTGTTTCTGGATCGTAGTACGGCACGAACACGGCGGGGAAGGGACCCTCTCCCGGTGGGATGAGGAGGTAACCGTCCAGCGTCTGGGCTGGGGCCACCTGCACTCTCACCCTCTTCTGCGTGATGTCCTCCCGCGTTTTCGTCTCCAGCACCTCGATGGCAGGACGCTCCAGTAGCGGCGGCCATGGCCCCATGAGCTGATGCCAGGTCTTCAGAATTTCCCTTCGCCGCTCCAGCCAGTCTGCGGGCGTTTTCACCTCACGTCCATCATTAAAGAGCAAGGGTGACTTCAGCCCGGGAGAAGGCGCCGCGTATTCCGCTGGCGGGGTGATCATCCACGGCGGCAGTTCGGCCGCAGCTACTCCGGCCACAGAAGCCATCAGTCCACAAATCCATCTCTTCATAGGATCGACCATACGACTGGAAAGCGCCCAGTCTTCCCGAACGCGGACTTGACGCCCCCCCTGCGGTGGGCGCACACTCTCGGTTCACCCCATGATTTTTCGCATCGTCTGCATTTCCATCCTTTTCAGCCTCGCCGCTTGCTCGTCGGGGAAGAAAAAGGATGACGATTATGGACAGACTTTCTCAAAGCGCATCCAGAGTGCTGACCCGAACAAAGTCAGCCCGTATCAAAAAGCCTTCAACACGGAGAGCGCGGGCGGCACCGGCATGTCCAAGCTGTTCGGTCGCAAGGAAGTGCGCGGCAGTGAACTCGGTGGGGTGAAGGCATTCAAGACCGGTTCCTTCAAGACAGGCGGATTCAATATGGGTCGGCAGAAAAGCTCCTTCAGTGATGACAAGGCAAACCTGGGGGTGGGGGACAGCCGCTTTGGCAGACAGACCGTGCAGGGACGCCGCAGTAGCTTCGACCGCATGACGGCCAGCGAGGGAGATGACACCTTCAGCCGCGGGGATGCGCAAGTGCGTGCCCGGAGCTACATGCCGGGCATGAAATCCCTCCAGCAGAACAAGCGTCCCATGATCCATGCCGAGCCGGGCATGCAACAGGAAAAGGTGGCCTACACCGAGGATGACATCAAAAAACTGCTCGGCCGGTAACCATGCCAGACTTCCCTGAGCGGCTTATCCCCCGGGACTTCTTTCGCGAACTCACGCCGGAGGAAATGTTTCCCCAGGCCGGACATCCGTTGGAGGTGGACTTGGGCTGTGGAGACGGCTCCTTTCTCCTGGCCATGGCGCAGCATTTTCCTGAGAGGAACTTCCTTGGCGTGGAGCGCTTGGCCGGGCGTGTGGGCAAGGTGGAGCGCCGCATCCGAAGGCTGGGCCTGAAGAACGTGCGCATCCTCCGGCTGGAGAGTGCCTACACCGTAGGCTGGCTGCTGCCCGCCGCATCCGTCTCCCGCCTGCATCTGCTGTGCCCAGACCCCTGGCCGAAGAAGAAGCATCATCGCCGCAGACTGGTCGTGGACCCAGAGTTTCACGGCGGACTCAAGCGCGTTCTGCTTCCCCGCGGCGAGTTTTTGCACAAGACGGACAACGAGGAGTACTTTCAGGTGGCCACGGAGACCTTTGACGCGCTGCCTTACTTCCGCCGCATTGAGTGGCCGGAGGATGCCTTCTTTTACCCCAAGACCGACTTTGAGCAGTACTGGCTGTCACTGGGCCGCAGCATCCAGCGGGCGCGCTGGCGAGTGGAGTGAGCGACATCGTAGGTTGGGGGGGCTAGAGACGGTCGCTCCTTTGCAAGGTGCCAGTTTCGTCGCGGAGAAAGATGCGACACGGCCATGGTTGAAGCTACTTGGTTAAGCGAACTTGTCCCCCACAGGCTCGCCATGAACCCCTCCATCCCCCCGTTACCCACCCAACGGCTGGCCTACGCGGTCGTTTACCAGGCCACGTGCTTGCTTTTCTTTATTTGTGCCTGGTCTGGTGCCGAGGCCCAGACTTCATACACATCCAACAGTGCCACCGGAGCTTGGAACACAAGCCGGTGGAACAACAGCTCTGATTCAAGTCCCTACACCAGTGCCTACACTGCCAACCAGAATGTGTCGTTCACCTCGGGCACATATAATTTTGCGGGGATGGGTGCCACGATCAACGTTGGCAATATCACGGTAGCCAGTGGGGTTACGGTGAACTTTACGGCCGCCGCTAACACCTTCGCGACCAATGGGGCGGTGAGAACCATTGACGTTGGTTCAGGAGGGCTGATTGACTTCGCAGGACAGTCATTCTCCACGACTTCCGGCACCGGCTTCATCAAGAACGGAAGCGGAGTACTGGCGTTGAGCGGAAATACCTACAATGGAGGATTCACACTCAACGCTGGCACGGTGATCATTCGAGGAGTCAACGCGCTGGGTGGTGCCGCTACCAACGTACTCACGCTCAACGGTGGAACGGTGGCGTCAAACGCGAATCGTAGCATGGACAACACCAAGTATGGCGGCGGCATTGTCATAGGAGGGAACATTCAGTTCGGAGAGCTTTCTTCGAACGTCTCACTGGCCAGCGACACCGCCAATCTTTCGTTCGCAAACAATGTTTCTTTGGGTTCTGCGGTGCGCACGCTTACCTTGGGAAACAACGGCACCCAAACCTTCAGTGGCATCATTTCCAACACTTCAGGTGGATTGATCTTTGCGGCCAACTCCGGTACGGACGGCCGCTTTGACATCACCAACACCGCGAACACTTTCACTGGGAACATCACGATCACAGGTGGCGAGGTCCGCTTTACTGCGGATGGCTCCATGGGGAATGCTGCCAATGACATCTTCATCGACGGCGGTCGTTTTGCGAAGGCAAGCGATGCCACGACGGTGACTTTGGGCGCTGGGCGAGAGATTTTTGTGGGTGATGCCGCAGGCACGTCCATCAGCTCCCCAGGGCCGGGAACGCTTGTGTACAATGGCGCCATCGCAGACATTACGGGCAAGACTGGTACCTGGGCGAAACAGGGAGGAGGCACCCTGGAGCTAGGAGGGGTGAGCAGCTACACCGGCGGCACCGCGATCAACAACGGCACGGTGAAGCTGACCACGGGTAACGATCGACTGCCCACGGGCACTGTCGTCAGTCTGGGGCAGGCAGCCAGTTCCAACCTCGGCACGCTGGACTTGAACGGCTTCAACCAGCAGATCGCGGGTCTGAACTCCACCACCGGCACGAACACCTCGTCATCCAAAAACACGGTTACTTCCGCGACGGCGGCCACACTCACTCTGGGTGGCAGCGGCACTTACAGTTATGGTGATGGCAGCAACGCCAACTCAGGCGTCATCACTGGGGCCATAGCCGTGGTCAAAAGCGGAGTGGGCACACAGACCTTTGGAGATCTGAATACGTACACGGGTGGAACCACGGTCTCTGGCGGCATCCTGCGCGTCACCAATACCAGCGGTTCAGCGACGGGCAGCGGGAATGTCTTCGTGTCGGACAGCACCATCCTTGGCACCGGCATCGTGTCGCCGGGCGCTGGTGGCAGCATTACCATCGGCAGCGGTGGCAAGGTTTCAGTGGGCGATACAGCAGACACCACTGGCAAGGTGTTGATCTTCACTCCGGCCAGCGGCACCATTTCCACCACGTTCCAGGCGGGCAGCACCCTTGAGGTGGACCTTTTCTCCGGTGCTGGCTCCGGAGACAACTCCAGCACGACCGCTGCGGCGGACATCTTCCGGTGGGGTGGTTCGCTGACCATCGACAGCGGCGTGACGCTGAAGGTGAACAATCCCAACACCATGACCACCTTCAATGCCGGTGATATCTGGCGCATCCTGGACTGGTCCGGCATCCCGAGCGGAAGCGCGCCCACGGGGACGTTCGCCATGCTGGATCTGCCTACACTGGACAGCTTGCTTGACTGGGATGTGAGCAGCCTTTACACGGCAGGCACCATCAGCATCATCGCCGTCCCAGAGCCATCTCGTGCAGTGCTTCTCCTTCTTGGGGTGGCTTGCTTTACTCTGAGGCGTAGGCGTTGAGTTGGGCTACTCTGCTGAAGCACATTCCGTGTAGCCAGCATGAATGCGCTGGATATGCATCGGCTTCAGGACTTCAATCTTTTCCCATGCCTGCCACCGTTCGTCTCGCCCTGCTGCTCCTCGCTGCGCCTGTCATCGCCTCGCCTCCTCCCCGGGCTGGTCAACTGCGGGTAGCCACCTTCAATATTTCATTTAACTCAGACCAGCTCAGTGCAGACGGCAGTGAGTCGAACCCGGAGGCTCTTCCGCTTGCGCTCGCCTCGGGTGAGCACCCAAACTTGAGGAAGATTGCCGCCGTCATTCAGCAGGTGAATGCGGACGTGATTCTGCTCAATGAGTTTGACCTTGCATACCGGGGTGGGGAGTTCGACGAGGAGGCGACTCGGCAGCGCGTGAGTGACTTCTGCACCAAGTATCTCGAAGTGGCGCAGCCAGATGGGGCGGAGCCTGTGACATACCGCCACCACTTCGTGGCACCCACCAACACGGGTATTCACTCGGGCCACGACTTGAATGGTGACGGCGTGACGAAGGCCGTGCACGATGGCAGTAAGGGTGACGGACGCGCCTATGGTGGTGATGCGTTCGGGTTTGGTCAGTATCCGGGAAAGTATGGCATGGTGCTGCTCTCAAAGCATCCCGTGCTCGAGGAGGAGGTGAGGACGTTTCAGATGTTTCGCTGGATCGACATGCCCGGTGCCCTGCTGCCTGCCGACCCGGCAGACATCAACAACGATGGTGATCGTGAGACTTACTACGGCCCGGCAGCACGTGAGGTGCTCCGGCTCTCGTCCAAGTCTCACTGGGATGTGCCGGTGCGGGTGGGTGAAAACGTGGTGAACTTTCTTTGCAGCCACCCTACGCCGCCCGCATTCGATGACGGGACCACCGAGGATCACCCGGTCAAAACCGGCAAGCCTGCCACGAAGGCGGACTGGAATGGGCTCCGCAATCACGATGAAATCCGTTTCTGGGCGGACCACCTTTCACCGGAAAGCGGCGGCTACATTTATGACGACAGGGAATGGGCTGCGGCGGGAAGGAGCAAGCCGCATCAGCCCCGGGGCGGCCTGAAGGCTGGCAGCAGGTTTGTCATCATGGGTGATCAAAACGCGGACCCCGTGGATGGCAACTCCACCTTCAACCCCATTCTCCAGTTGCTTGATCATCCGCTCATCCAGCCGGAACCAACGCCCAAGAGTGCCGGTGCTGCGGAACAGGTGCGGTCCACGATGCGGAATCGCGAGACCAAGACCTCTCGCTTCAACTTGCGCGTGGACTATGTGCTACCGTCTCGGCAAGGATTCACGATAAAGCAATCTGGCGTATTCTGGCCGGAGAAGACGGATCCTCGGTATCCGCTGCTCTCAGCCACGGACCACCGCTGTGTGTGGGTGGACGTGGATTGGTAGGTGCGTTTCTCGGTTGAAAACGAAGCCACTTTTTGAAATCCCTTCGTGTGCATTCGGGTGCGTTCGTGGTTCACTCCTGTGCGGCATGACAGTCAGCGAAAAACAGAAACAACTCATCGAGGACCTCTGCATCATAGAGGACGTGCAGGAGCGTCTGTCTGCCGTGGTGGCTCGCGCATCGAAGCGGCACCTGCCCGCCGACAAGCGCCGGGACGAGCACTTGGTGAAGGGCTGCGTGTCCCGTGTGTGGCTGATCCATCGTCTAGAAAAGGGGCAGTGCCGATTTGAGGCAGACGCAGATTCACCCATGGTGAAGGGACTTGTTGTTCTGCTCACGGAGATGTATGACGGAAGCGAGCCAGCGGACATAACCGCCACTGAACCTGAGTTGTGGAACGCGCTTGGTTTTCACAAGGTGCTTTCACCTACGCGGTTGAACGGCCTCGCCGCCGTAAGGGGAAGGATCAAGGCACTTGCGGAGGCCGCTGTGGATGTTTGACGCCCACAGCCACTGGCAGGATGAGCGGCTGGATGCCGTGAGGGAAGTTGTGGCAGGGCAGATGCCAAGTCTGGGCGTGCAGGGCGTGGTGGTGGATGGCTCCAGCGCGGAGGATTGGGAAGCCGTGGTGCGCCTGGCGCGGCGGCATGGGTGGGTGCTGCCCTCGTTTGGCGTGCATCCCTGGTATGTCAAAGAGCAGCCGCCGGACTGGCAGGAACGTCTTGTCACGTTGCTGGATGCTTTCCCTCATGCTGGTGTAGGTGAGATCGGTCTCGACCGCTGGATTGAGAACGCTGACGTGGAGCTGCAACAGCGCTTTTTCTCCACGCAGCTGAAAATAGCCGCTGGCAGAAATCGACCTGTGAGCATCCACTGCCTCCGTGCATTCGGACTTCTGGAAGAGGCGCTGCGCGGTCCGGTCTGCCGACCGCGTGGATTCCTGCTGCACTCCTATGGTGGCCCCGCCGAGATGGTTCCCGCGTTCGTGAAGCTGGGGGGCTTCTTTTCCATCTCGCCCTATTTTTTTCACGAGCGCAAGGCACGTCAGTTGGAGACCTTCCGCCGTGTGGTACCTCTGGAACGTTTGCTCATAGAGACCGACGCCCCTGATATGTGGCCGCCGGATGCGCTCAATCCCCACCCGCTTGCCGATGCCAGCGGCCGGCCCCTGAATGACCCGAGAAATCTGGTATGGATGTATGACCAAGTGGCCAGGCTGCGGGGCATGCCACCCCTGGAGCTTCGTGAAACGGTGAATGCAAACTTCCGAAGATGGTGGTTTGACGAGCGTAATGGATGAGGCCGACTTGCTGCCATGCGATTGATTGTTTGTCTTCTCTTCGTCAGCGTCACCCAGCTTCATGCCGGACTGGAGGCCGGTGTGGCGAAGGTGGACATCACGGACCGCTCTGTGCCGGTCAATGACCCCTGCTTTGCGAAGGCGCTCGTGCTGAAAAGCGGCTTCACCACGGTGGCTCTCATCACCGTGGATGCGGTAGCCATAGGAGAAATAGGCCGCATAGGAAACGGATTCCTGGTGGGTCTGCGAAGGGATCTGGAACGGGAGTGCGGCATTCCGCCAGCGAATGTGATCGTGAACGCCAGCCACTGCCACGGCATCGTTCGTGGGGATGTGCAGCAGCTCGTACTGCGAGCGGTGCGGGAGGCGCTGGACAAAATGACGCCCGTGACGGCAAGAGCGGGAACAGGAAGCGAAAGGCGAATCTCTGAGAACCGTCGTCTCACGCTGAAGGACGGCACGCAGGCCGACATGCGGCGCGCCTACCCCACGCCGCAGGAGGACCTCATTGCATCCACGGGACCCATTGATCCGACGATCGGCATCTTGCGACTGGATCGTCCGGACGGTTCGCCATTGGCTGTGGTGTATCACTTTGCTTGTCACCCCATCATGAATCCGCCGAGTAAAGGGAACTCTGCGGACTTCCCCGGCTTCGCATCCAAGGCCATAGAGGACGCCACGGGAGCGATGGCGCTGTTCCTTCAAGGTTGCGGCGGTGACATCAATCCCAAGAACTACAAAGATGCATCACGACCCGCTGATGCAGCGCCGCTGGGTGCCATGCTGGGAGAGAGCGTACTCGCCGCGCTCAAGACGCTGCCGGAACCGACTGATGACACACTGCGCATCACCCAAAGCATCATCGCACTGCCCCGCGCGGCGGACTTTGAGCAACGCATCGAGAGACTGGAGGCGGAACGCATCAAGCTGCTGGACGAACTGAAATCCACCCCGCTGAACTTCAGTGAAGTGCTGCCGTTGCTTTCAAAGGCTCAGGAGCCGCCCGGGGATCCTGCGCTCGAGCCGTTCCATGCAGACAACCGCGTGGCCATAGACAACTACCTGGCCAACACTCGCATCATGGAGCAGCTCATTCGGCTGAAGGCAAACCTGTCCCTGCTCAGGAAGAACCTAGCCAAAACGAAAGCCGCTAACAGTGCCACACTGGACGCGGAGGTCTGCGGTCTGCGGGTGGGTGCGTTCAGGCTCGTGACCTTTCCGGGGGAAGTTACGGTGGAGGTGGGTATGCAGATCAAGCAGCTCGTGAAAGACAGCAATGCCCACATCTCCGGCTACACGAATGGCTACATTTACTACACGGCCACCGAGGCCCAACGGCTGAACAAGGGATTCGCCCAGGAGGACTGCGACGTGCTCGTGGCACCTGAGTGGCGTTCGCTTTTCGAGGCCAGTGCGCTCCGGGTGCTTGGTGCCCTGACGGAGTGAGGCAGCAGTGCCCTGTGATAAGGGGTTCGTGCTATTGAGTGGCGAACTTGGTAAGCAGGCCGCGTTTGCGGGTGGCGGCCAGGGTGCTGGAGAAGATCCAGGCGGCGACTGCCATGAAGAGGAAGTTCAAGCCTGTGGCCCAGGCAAAGTGGGACATGCTGAAGACGCCCGTCTTCATGACGTCTCTCATGCCTTCAAAAACGTGTGTGGGCGGCAGGCTGAGTGCGAAGTATTGCAGCCACTCCGGCTTGATGGAGGCGACGGGGTAAAATACGGCCACAAAAGGCTGGATGAAAAATGGTACTGCCCAGGCAAGCGACTCAGCCGCCTGTCCCCAGCGCAGGATGAGCGCTGTGGAGATCATGCCGAGAGACCAGCCACAGATCAGCAGGTTCAGGAAGAAGGGCAGCAGGGACCAGCCCATGGTGAAGAGGTTGTAGTGGTAGAGAAAGAACGCCACCAGCAGCATCATGCTCACCGTGACAAAAATGCGCAGTACTCCCACGCCGAAGGTGGCGGCCAGGTATTCCACGTTCCGTACGGGTGCTACGAAGACATTCAGCAGATTCCTCGTCCACACGTCTTCGAGAAAGGACACCGCCACGCCTTGCTGAGCACGGAAGAGCACATCCCAGAGCAGGATACCACCGAGCAGGAAGGCGATGGGATAGGGCAGTGTGCTTCCGGCATTTTCCTGAATGAACATGGTGAGATAACCCCAGACCAAAAGGTCCACCATGGGCCAGAATACCAGCTCCACCAGGCGCATGGGCGTGCGGGTGTAGAGGAAGAGGTAGCGCCAGATAAGGGCTGAGACGATGCGAAGATTCATGAGTTCAGTCCTCCACCTCCCCGCTGCGGGCGATCTTGATGAACACGTCTTCCAGAGAGGACTGCTCGGAGCGTCTGACGATTTCGGCCGGGGTGCCCTCGGCCACCACTTTGCCCTTGTGCAGGAAGATGACGCGGCCACAGACTTCCTCGATGTCCTTCATGTTGTGGGAGGTGTAGAGAATGGCAATGCCGCGCTCCTTTTGCATTTTGGTGACGAACTTACGCACCTTGTCCGCGATGTCGGGATCCAGGCTGGCGGTGGGTTCGTCCAAAAGGAGCAGTTCCGGATCGTTGAGCAGGGCTTTGCAGAGATTCACCCGTGTGCTCTCACCGGCAGAGAGCTGGCCGGTGACGCGGTCATGCAGATATTCGATCTCCAGAAGCGATAGCAGTTCGGCGATTTTTTCTTTGGGCTTCTTGACGCCGTAGATGCGGGCGAAGACGCGCAGATTCTGCCAGACACAGAGGTTCCCCGGCAGTGCGGTGTAGGCGCTGGAGAAGTTCATTCGTTGCAGCACCTCCACCCGGTGGGAGACGAGGTCCTTTCCAAACGCCTCGATTTTCCCGGAGGTGGGTGTGGTGAGGCCAAGCAGCATGTTCATGGCGGTGGTCTTGCCGGCGCCGTTGGCTCCGAGCAGGCCCAGCACCTCGCCACGGCGCAGGCTGAAGTTGAATGCGTCCAGCGCCTTGACGCCCCCAAACTCACGGGTGAGGTCGCGTGCAGAGAGAACGACGGGTGAACTGTCAGACATGGGGATAAAGAAAGGGCGCGGAATGAACTCCGCGCCCTTCTCTGGGCAAGCATAATGCAGAGAATATGAGCTGGAGGCCAAGAATGGTTCTCGGACTTCCGCGACTTCTCGTTTGCCGGGCAAGGACGCACTCGCCATGATCCGTAGTTGAATGACTAATCCCACTGACAAGGCTATTCTCAAAGCACTGAAAAACCCGTCCAGTTCGAAAGATCGGGAACAGGCGGCCAAGTTAATACGCACGCCCCAGGTGAAGGCGGCATTCGAGTTCTTCTGCGACAATGGAAGGCCGCCGGACTTGATCATTCATCTAAGCAGCTTGGTCGGCGCTCGTGTGCTGCTGTCCGCCGAGTTTCTTTTTCTTAAATATGCTGAATCGCTTGCAACCCATACTCTGGATGAAGTCCTGCCTGCGATGCCGTCGGCAAAGGCGCTGGATGCGTGGATTGAGAAGCAGAATGACCCATCGGGTGCGGCGAATGGAGTCCGGGGCATCGTTCGAGAATCTCCCTCAAAGGCGCTGCAATCTGTCTTGGCTTTGTGGTTCTTTGAGAGGGTTGTTCCGAACGAATTACAACAGGGGGCTGAGACACTTTTTCTGATGTCGGAGTCCAAGCCATTCGTTTCACAGAGTGCTCTTTTGACGGTTGCATTGCAGCGGGACAAGGATGGGGCTTTCTGCGCCAAGCTTCTTGAGCTGGCAAACCAGCGTGATGGAACCTTGGCAAGTGTGCTCAACTCTGTCGGCACTGACTCCATGGCTATGGAGTCGTTTCTGGCGGCGTTTCCCAAAATTGTGGACTCCCTTGCGCCTGATCTTGCGAAACAGATTCCGCCACTTCTGTTTGGATCCATGGCGTCCAGTGAAGGCGCGGAAAGTAGGCTGCTTTCAGCCCAGATGCTTAAAATGGCCGAGACGATGCTTTCCAAGAAGCACAGCATCGCAGTGGACGCGGTTCTTCGGGCATTGGACAGACAGACCGCCGATCTGGAAACCAATGCGGATATCTCAAAGCATGGAGGAGACATGTGCGGTGTCAGGTACATGGCGGTGCCCCGTCAGGTCAGCGGTGGGAAGGTTTCGCATGAGGGGGCTGAACTGGTGGCATTGGCAATCGAAAAACTTCATTTGGGCGATGACCCGCTGCTCGTTCTTGAAGCCACGGCATTCAATCTTGGCCTGCGCTCGTTTGGTGAGCCAGGAAGCAGGACATCCTATGACCCGATGATCCACGAAGACATCGTTGGTGGAATCAAACCCGGAGCAGAAGTTCAGTTTACCCGAAAAGGCTGGAAGCGGGACAACCGGGTCATCACGCGAGCGAAGGTCAAGCTGCCACCTGCATAGAAACGATGTCCTATGGACCCCACACCCGACCAGCAACGTCCCGTTCTCGCCATTGACCTTGGCGCATCGAATACAAAGGTAGCCTGGCGGCCTAGATGGGAGTTTGATGCCAACAGCCCAGTCGCCTTCGCGAAGCTCTCGAAGCGCCTAAAGGTGGATGGAAACCATTTGATTCCCTCCGTCGCTTACGAAGGTGACGAAGGGGATTGGTTTTTTGGGCAAGAAGCTGCGCGTATGAATCCGGGTGTCGCCGGAAAGCTGCATCAGAACTGGAAGAAAAAACTCTTTTCTCCAGGGACAGCTTGCGGAACCCTCGACATCGCCACAAGGTTTTTAGGCTGGCTGAGGAAGCGGTTGAAGGAAGAGTTGAGGGCTGAGCTAGATCAAGCCAAAACACGGATCTGCATTCCAGAGTTGGAAGAAGACTCCAAGAGAAGGGCCTGCAAGATATTGGCTTCAGCCGCTCAAGAAGCGGGTTGGCCAAGCACCGATCTCCTGGTTACTTCGGAGCCTCTAGCAAATGTGATTGGCCTCGCTTCAGCAGGTAAGAATAGGGTGAATGTTCACGAAGGACATCCCCCCGAAGTGTTTTACCCGAAGATCTACGGCAGCCACTCTCCCCTCATGCGGGCGGCAAGATTTCACATGTTGGGCGCTGGCAGTATCCGACTTGTGGTGATCGATATTGGATCGTACACGACGGATTTTTCGGTATGTGAAGTAGGGCAGCAAGTGGATGTCTCGCGTCTGCAATCCGTTCGGCTGGGTGTATCAAGTCTAGACGATCAGCTACTAAAAAAGATTCAGGGCTTGGGGCTGAATCCGAATGCGATGTCTCTGGAAGACTTGGATCAAACGAAGCGCACGATCTACAACGGTTCAGACTACCCTCTTGTTCAAGGCAAGACTTCCAAGGTATTAAAAGCGGAGTCAATGGCAGATGATCTCGAACGCTTCGCAGGCCTCATCTTTAAGAAGGGAAACGAACACTTCAGAGTTGCACGTTGGTTTGTCATCACGGGCGGCGGGGCAGAAATACTTCCGGTTAGGGATCGCCTTGTCCAGAGGTTAAGCCAACTTGGCTTGACCGACTTGGCACCACGGTTCCCGATAGGCGATCAACGCTTGGCGACGGCTCTGGGAGCAGCAAGTGTAATGATGGATTTTGACAATCCACTTGGCGATCAGGCAACGCCACTCGTGCCACCTTCAGATACTCGATTGTGCTCATGTGGGGGAAACAAAGACTGCATGCGATGTATCGGAGGTGTCCTGCCCAGCCCTCCAAAAGTCCGCAAAACAACCCTGAAAGAGGAGCGACAACCAGTCTCATCGACAAAAGCCGAGGCCGAACTAAAGGAAGCTGAGCAGATTTTCTCTGATTTCCAAGAGACTTCAAAATCTCCAGAGCCAAAACCTGTCCGCAATCCCAAGCCCCGTTCGCAGCCCGAACCCGTCACAGTTGAGGCGTTGATCAATACATGGAACAAGCGAACGCGTCCAGAAGGCATCAAAGAGTTCACGCTGGAGGGATGGCGGGGGAAACTTGTATTTGCTTCAAGGGCCAATCCTTCGGCAACGCATTTCCAGTGTTTGAAAGAGCCTGATACGCCCGAAGGAAAGGCTGCGTGGCTTCGCTTGCTGTGTCTCGGAGCGTTAATGGGAGCCCGAATAAAACCGGAAACCATTCATCAGTTTTGGACGCGCGAGTTGAAGGATGTTTGGGAAATATTGATTCCCGAAGATCCCAAGAAGGCCCGCCAGAGCGGTTACCAGAAGGAACTGGACGCCGTATTCCAAGGAGCCATCCACCGGCAGTTCAACGACCAAAATGCTTCTGGGGAAAACGCGGAACTGTGGCGAAGGGTGTTCTATGACTTCCGAAAGCTGCACCATTTCGTTTACATCAATGAACTGCATTCGACGCTTCTTGAGCTTGCTCAGATGAAGCAGAGTTCCGACTCACTGGTGAACTTCCTGCGCTCTGGGAAAGTTCCCAGAAGTAAGAACTGGGTTGGGGCTATTGGACAGAGTATGAACTCGCCACTGTTCTTCATCCTGCGCGAACTCCGTCGTCTGGAAATCATTGCCGATGTTTACTCACCTTGCTGTTTTTACCTCAACTCCATTGGCCGACGTGTCGCCTGCCAGTTGGGCTGGATCAACGCGCAAGACTCTTTGCGCTACGATTTCGAGAACTTGGTCTCTGTCAGTGAAAAGTGTTTCAAAAAGATGCGGAAGGAGTGTCCTGAGCTGTTGCCACACTTGGATCTTCCGCTGCACTGGTATGCGAGTAAACATGCAGCTCTCAGTGGTGACTTATGAACAAGGATCTTCCTCAAGACTATGCGCTCCTCTTTTCAGAAGTGAAAGCGAGGGTTCTTGCCGCCCAATACGCTGCGCTGCGGTCGGTAAACAAGGAGCTGATCTCCCTCTACTGCGACATCGGACGTCTCATCGTGGAGCGACAGCAAGGCGGCAGTTGGGGCAAATCGGTCGTGGAACAACTGGCGGCAGACTTGAGGCTCGCCTTTCCGGGGGTGCGTGGTTTTTCGATCCAGAACGTCTGGTACATGCGCCAGTTCTACCTGGCCTATTCGGGCGAGAAAAAACTCCAACCACTGGTTGGAGAAGTGAGCCGGGCGAAAAACTTGCTCATCCTGAGCCGGTGCAAAGAGGCTCTGGAGCGCGAGTTCTATCTCAAGATGACGCGGAAGCAGGGATGGACCAAAGCGCTGCTTGCGCTTCACTTGGAGAATCAGAGCTACGAGAAGACATTACTCGGTCAGACCAACTTCATCAGAGCGCTGCCCTCCGAAATCGCAGCACAGGCCAAACTAGCCGTCCAAGATGAATATACATTCGATTTTCTGGAACTCGGGGCTGAACACAGCGAGAGAGAACTGGAACGCGCTTTGGTGGGTAAAGTCGAGCACTTCCTCCGAGCCATGGGTGGCCTGTTCGCTTTTCTTGGTAGCCAATACCGGCTTGAAGTAGATGGGAGGGAGTTCTTTGTGGACTTGCTGCTTTTTCACCGGCGGCTGAAGTGCTTTGTCGCCGTGGACCTGAAGATCGGTGAGTTTGAACCGGAGTTTGTAGGGAAAATGCAGTTCTATCTTGCCGCGCTAGATTCACAAACCAAGCTCCCCGATGAGAACCCGTCGATTGGCATCATTCTCTGTAAAGCCAAGAGACGGGCCATAGTGGAGTATGCGCCGCGCGATGCCAAAAAGCCGATCGGCGTCGCCATCTACCGGACCTTGAAGAAGTTGCCGAGAGAACTCAAAGGGCAGCTCCCGTCACCGGAGGAAATCAGTCGTTTGTTGGATGAGGTGTAAAGTGACGAGTATGGCGGCCCTCTTTGTGCAACCCAACGATCGTGTTTTTCAGCCGCAACATCCCGAGCGTGGCTACGGCTTGGTGAAACTCGTGGAGGAGAGTGTGCTGAGTGATGAACGCATCTGCCAGGTGGCGTTTGAATGGGTGCCGGGACTGGTCGCCGTGGCGGAGACGGAACTACGGCGAGTCGCCAAACTGGAGGGCGGTGAAAAGATCGCGGCGGAAGAGGTGGGTGGCTTTGATGAACTCCGCCGCAGGCTGAGTGCCGCACTCGTGATGGCGGAGAACAGTCAGACAGCGGCATTCATCCGGTCCTTCGCCATGCCGCTGCCCCATCAAGCGTATCTTCTGGAGAAGATTCTTTCCCAGAGAAGGCTGGGGCACGTGATAGCCGATGATGTGGGCATGGGAAAGACGATTGAGGCAGGGTTGATCATAGCCACGTTCCGCCAACGGAACCCTCAATGCCGTGTGCTGGTGCTGTGTCCCGCTGGTCTGGTGCTCCAATGGCAAGATGAGATGGATGAGCATTTCGGTCTAATTTTCAGCATCGCCGGGCGGGACTTCAGAGTGGATCGTAAGGCAAACTGGGATTCACATTCGTTGGTTCTGGCCTCATTGGACACGCTGAAGCAGGAGCGTCTTCGGGAAGTGCTGAAAGATGCGCCTCCGTTTGATCTGGTGGTCTGTGATGAAGCCCACCGACTGACCGCCCGCCGGGAGTTCCTGACGGATGAGCTGTACCGCACGCAGAACTATCGCTTCGTGGAATGGCTGGCGCAGGAGCGCATCGTGTCTTGGGAGCCAAGTGCCGATGGGAGCCCACGCTCACCGAGGCTCCTGTTGATGAGCGCCACGCCTCACCAAGGTGACGATCTTCGTTTTGCCTACCTGCTTCAGCTTGTGCGACCGGACCAAGTGGAAGCCGAGGCTGTCATGCAGGCGGACAGCCCGCTTTCAGATCCATCCGTCCTGGAAGTATGCCTGACGCGTACGGCAAAGCGGCGGGCCGTGGATTGGTCCGGGAAGCCCATCTTTTTAGGGCATGAAACCCACACCTTGGATGTGCCGCTGAGTGTGAGTGAGAAGAACGCCCTGCAACGACTCGCCCAGTATGTTCAGTCCGAGATGGTTTTCAAAGAGAGCAAGGGGAACGCCCTCGTCAGGGCGCTGGCCATGCACACGTTCCAAAAGATCGCGGCGAGCAGCTGGGAAGCCTTGCGGGCGGCGCTCGCCGCAAGGTTGCGGAAGTCCGGGGGATTGGCCTCGGCCAGCACGGGTGAGGATTCAGAGTCGGCTTCAGACGGAGATGAGTTTGATTTTCTGGGAGGTAATGAGGAACGAAATGCCCTCTCGGATCTGCTGCAATCTCTGAATGATTTGTCCAAAGACAGCAAATGGGACACCTTCGAAGACTTGATTGTGCCAGGGAATGGCTTCCGTGCATCAGGTGAGAGGCTGCTCATCTTTACCCACTACAGGGTGACCCAGCAGTGGCTGGCGGAACGCCTGCGTGAAAGGGGGGAACGGGTCATGTTGATTCACGGCGGATTGAGCCTTGATGAGAGGAAGAAGCAGAGGGAGGACTTTGAAGCAGATGGCACAGTTCTGATTTCCACCGAGGCGGGCAGCGAAGGTGCAAACCTTCACCGGAAATGCCATCTGATGGTGAACTACGATCTGCCTTGGAATCCCATGCGCCTGCTTCAGCGGATAGGGAGGTTGAACCGATATGGCCAAACACACAAAGTCCGGGTGGCCAATCTGAAGGCTCCTGAGAGCTGGGATGCAAGGGTCTCAACTAAAATAGAGGCCAAACTTTCGGCGGTGCAGGCAAGCATGGGGCTGGTGGCCGATGAAGATTACCGGAACATGATCATGGGCTCTGTTCATGAGAGCATTGATGTGGTGAAGGTCATGGAGTCGTGCCGTTGGGGAGCGGACGAACAGGCGATGGATGAGGCCATAGACGAAGCCATGCAAAAGGTGATGGGCCGCAAGAGCGCCTTAAACCAACTGGTGAATGAGTCTCTCGGAATGCCTGAGAACTATGGCAAAGGCTCTCCATCATTGGATGCGGATGATTTTCGTCAGGCTTTTGCGTGGGCAGCCGCGGCACATGAAATCGTGCTGCGTGAGACGAGAACTTCCGACAATCAGTATCTCAAAGGCGTGCATCATTTCACACTGCCTGAAGCATTTCGTGGCGGCCTGCGCCCCACCCGGGAGTGCTATCTGGTATTTGATCGGGAACGGTTTGCCGAAGTGCGGGGAACCAGCCTTGGTAGAGCCAGGGGCCAGGAGATCAGACCCATGCTGGCCGGCTTTGGAGATGCTGTGACCGATTGGTTCTTCAGAAGGGCACTGGAGGCATCGGGAACAAGTGGCATCTACCAAATGGCGCTTCCTCAAGGTGCAGGACTGGATGAAGCATGGTGGATCATTTTTAGCGCAAGATGGAAAGTGGCAAGAGATTGGTCGGGGCCGGACCTTCTGGTGGCATGTGCCACGAAAGATCATGGCAGTTTGCTGCGGGTGATAAGCGCCAAGGAGCTCAGCCAAGCTTTATTGAGTTCCAACCAGCCCAAGTGGGTGATTCAAGCAGACTTCGTATTACCCAGTCTGGAGGATTCTCGAAATCAGTGCCGCAATGAACTGCGCAAAGTGTTCGGAACGTCCAACCCTCCACAAACACTGAGCATGACGCCTCTCTGTCTTATCCGCCTCACCCGGAGACCCGAGGCAGTGGGCTGAAAAAGAAAGGGCGCGGAATGAACTCCGCGCCCTTCGTTGAGCAAGAAACTTTGCGAACTGAGAATCAACCCAAAGGTGGCTTCTCTCCACCGTCAGACGGTGGCGGCGGCGGTGGCGGTGGTGGCGGGGCGATGGTGCCCACGGTGTCACCTCCCACGTACTCTTCCGAGGTGCTGGTGCTGGTGTCTGGAGTGCTGCTGGTGGTGTAGATGCGGTGTGAGCGCATGACCATTTCATCCATGCGGTTGCGGAGAGAGCGGCTGCTGGGCAAGTCGGTTGCTGGTGTTCCCTTGCGGAAGGGATTCTGGCCACTGAGCAGGGCCCCGAGATCAAACGGATGGCTCACGCGGAAGCCGGCCACCCAGTTTCCACCCACGAGTTCTTTGTCATCCCAGTACTCGAAGTCCAGTGTGAGCCAGTCCGTCACCCGGGCTTCGGCACGCGCCTTGAACCCTTCAAAGTTGTCTCCGATGGGGTTGTCGTAACCGTAAGCGCCGGCGAAGAGACGAAGCTCGAGGAACTTTTCAATGCCGGGCACCAGGAAGCCGACTTCGGTGTTCCAGCCTTCCAGAGCGACTTCAAAGAAGTTCAACTGGGTGGTGGTGGTCTGGCGGAAGTATTCCTGAACGATGCGATTGCCCTGGCGTACGCGGTCACCCTTGACTCGGCGGGTGGTGGTGGTGGTGGCGGAGCCGGCGCTCTTCGCTCCGTCCTCGGGGAGGTAGTAGTTGAACCGCGCGTCCACCCACTTGCTCAGCACTTCAGCACCGAAGCCAAACTGGTTGAACTGGTTGCCGGCAGCGCTGCTGATGTAGTCATAGTAGGCATTGGCACCGAGGATGATGCCGGGGTCTTCCAGAAGCACGCGGAAGCCAAGACCGGCATTGAAGACTTCCTGGTCGCTGTCATCCATGATGCCGCGAAGGTTCAGGAAGAGCGCGTGGTTATCGTTCACGCTCAGACCCAGCACGGCATCCAGGTAGCCGCTCTGGAGATCATCGGAGAACTTGCCTCCAAGCGTGGTGCGACCGAATACGGACTCTTCAGGCGGGGGGAGGACGGGAGCTGGGGCCTTGCCGGGTGAGCCGGCAAAGGTCGCGCTTGTGGCGGCGACTGCCATCAGGGAGAGGAGTGATTTCATGAAGGGGGCAGACGCTAGTGCACTTCCGCCATCCTTGGCAATGCAAAATTTTTGCGGTCACTTTCCAAAGTGCTCCGCCGCGTAATGAAGGGAGGAAAGGATGTGGCGCTCCTCCATCTCGAGTGCTTCGTCCTTGGTTTTGTCTGAGATGGTGGGCAGTGAGGGAGCTGCGAAGTGGTTGACTGAGGCGAGGGCCATGGCGAGCTCGGTGGCGGGTTTCTCCGGAAAGGTGGCCCAGTAACGTGGAGTAAGGCAGCCGATGAGCAGCGGGTCGCGCGTGATCATTTCCAGGTGGATGACTGCCTGTGGAGCGGCACCCTGGAGCAGGTCGATGATTCCTTGGAGGTCCAGCATCCCTTCGCCAAGCGGCACTTCGGAGAGCAGGAATCCTTCTTTGTGGGGCTGGACGGCCATGTCCTTCAAGTGGACTGTCACAGCGTGGGGTGCCAGGGTCTCGATGACGTGCATGGGCTCCTCCAGCAGGGCGATGTTGTTGCCGGTGTCGATGCAGGCTCCGATAGCGGGGCTTCCGAGCTTCATGAGCATCTCAACGAGTTCCGCTGCGTGGAAGTCTTTATGATTCTCTACGCCGATGCGGACGCTCCTTTTTTCCGCTACCGGGGCGGCGAGTTGAAGGGAGCGGATGGCTTTGTCCTTAAAGGCAAGGAAAGCGGCGTGTGTGTCAAAGAGTTCGTAGCGTCTGCCGCCGAGGGTGGTGCGGAAGGTGGTGACTCCGGCTTCCTTGGCATTGGCCAGCGTGGCTTCGAAGTGCGGTACTTCGGCTTCATCTCCAGGCAGGGTGATGCTGCCTTCCAGTGCGATGCCGAGCTTCTCCCGTGTGTCACGGACTTTTCCTGCGAACTCTTCCGTCCACTTGTCCACCATGATCTGCAGGCTGGTGACGCCGAGCGTCTTGCAGTGCTCCAGAACTTGGATGGCATCGGTGAAGGGTGGCCGTGTGTCACTGGCGTATTTGCCCCGCCAGCGCTGCCAGTAAGAGTGAATGACCAGACCGATCTGCATGGATGAATGAGGAATGCCGGGTGTCGAATGTCAACCGGGCGCTCAGCGGTAAAGGTGGCCTGATGCTGATGGGGAAGGTGCCCCAGCGGCGCTGTGAAAGTCTGCCACGCGCTGGTTGAAACCGCTGCCCAGGGTGATGACGTCTGCACCCACGGTGAATGCGCGCCAGCCTTCGGCTTCGAGTGCGGCACGCGTGTCGAGCATGGCGGGCATCATGGCGAACTTGCCGTGCTTCACTGCTGCTGCGGCCACGCGCCTGCGTGCGGCGATGACGTCCGGATGGGTGACTTCACCCGGACGCCCGATGAGGTGGCTGAAGTCGCCGGGGCCGAAGAGCAGGATGTCGAAGCCGGGAACGGCGGCGATGTCTTCCACGTGCTCGAGGGCCTCGGGGGATTCGATTTGGAAGATGAGAAAGCGCTCCGCATTGGCCTGCGCGCAGTAGTCAGCGGTGGGGATCTGGCAGAAGAGGCCGTCCATGTTCCCGCCATCGATAGGGCGGCGTCCGAGCGGTCCGAAGCGGCACATTTTCACGATCCCGCGCGCTTCATCGGCGCTGCTCACGTGGGGTATCATGAGGCCGGTGGCATCGAGTTCGAGGGGTTTCACGTAGTCGCTGTAACTGCCTTTTGCCACGCGGACGATGGTGTCCATGTCATAGATCTTTGCGGCGCGGACTTGGTGTTCCAGGTTGAGCCAGTCATTGGGTACATGCTCGTTGCAGAGCCAGACGGCGGATGCGCCTGCGAGACCCGCCAGCTCGACGACGCGGGGGTCCATGAGATTGAGCTTGAGGATGGGCAGGCTGTGGCCGGCGCGGAGTTCACGCAGCACGCGGCTGGGTCGGATGGTGTGTGTCATGAGGTGGAGGAGAACGTGGCTGTTCTTACGCACCTCACAAGCGCCGTGCGGTCAGTCGCGTTGACCAGTGAGGCATCTTATTTCGTGATGAGTGCTCGCCGTTTGTCCGGGTAGGTGACGACGGTGGTGAGGGTGCCGTTGGAGGAGAGGATGTGGCTCAAGCCGGTGTTTCCTGCCCCCGTGGCATCGCGGAGGTTCTTGGGTGAGGAGAAGGTGACGAAGCGGTCCTCACCTCCGGGGGCGATGTAACGCTCTCCTTTGCGCAGTCGCAGGGTCGGGGTGCGCAGGGCACGCTCGTTGATGGCTCCGGCAGAGGTGTCTGCGGTGAACCAGGCGAGGTTGTCCCTTGAAGTAGCGCCACCGCTTTCTACGACCAGTGTGCAGAGTATGCCGTAGAAGCTGCTGGTGGGTCCAAAAGGCATGTCGATGGCTTGGATGGTACCGATGCGCGCTCCTTCGCTGCCGGGAACGGCGGAGCCCTCTCGCATCTCGACGGTGGTGCCACTGGTGGCCTGCCGAACGACAGCGAGGTCGTTTCTGGTAGTGACGCCCGAGCCGCCGAGCTGTACGAGGGCCAGGACCACGCCGTCCTTGTCGATGGCGTAGTCGAGGAAGCGTTTGAGGATGCCTGCCCCAGGGATGGGCTGCCCTTTGCGCAGGATGAGTTCCAAGCCCGCACCGCGATCTGCCCATAGCCCCTCATTGCTGGCGCTGGTGACGGAGGGTGGGGAGAGGGAGAGTGTGGCGCGCACCAGCGAATGGGGGCCTGTGCCGGTGATGGCGGTCTCGCCCAGGAAGGAGCGGAATGGAGCACCTGGAAAGCCCGTGCCGAGGGCCATGTCTGGAGATTTGGCCACGAGCGTACCGTTCCTGGCGACGAACTGCCTTGGGGGGCTGCTTTGGCTGAATGCGGTGAGGATGACCTGTGCGTCTGCCTGCGCGGCGCGTGGCGGGATATGGCCATAGGTGCCGAGTCCACCCGGTGCGGTGGTGACGCCTTCCCGAATGAGGGCATTCGGATAGGGGAACACGGCAGCGTCACTTGCGGCAGTGACGGGGGTATTGCCACTGCCTGCCTTGAGCTTCATGGGCAGGGCGAACTCTGCTACGGTATGAGCGGCACGGTAGTTGTAGAAAGTCTGCGGCACTTCATTGCCGGTTATGAAGACGGTGGTCAGTCCCGTGCTGACGAGTTCCACAAAGCCGAAACCGCCCACGTCGTAGTAGAACAAGCCTTGCCGCCCGTCGGTCTTCAGTGCGGAGAAGAGCACGTAGTTGGTGGCTGGGTGGCGCAAGTTGCCGATGGTCCTGAAGGTGGAGCCGATGACATTTGGCACGCCGGTGCGCTGTGAGAAGGTGACGGTGCCGCTGAACTGCTCCCAGATGCCTGTGTTTCTCCCCTGCGTGCTGTCAGCGCCGGTGAGTCTGCCGACAAAAGCGGGCCGGAATCCTGTGTGGGCTAGGCTCAGCTCGGTGAAGTCGGAGAAGGTGGTGTTTGGCACTCCGGGCGGGGTCTCTTTCGTGACAGCACTGCGTGTGCCCACGTCGGAAAACCGAAGCAAAAAGGGCTCTATCTTCCACAAGGCACCAAGGTTGGCACCGGTGTTTCCGTGGTCATCGCCCGGGGCGCTGGCGATCAATACTCCGTTCTGGAACCTGAGCAGGCGTCCAAGGCGGTCGTCTGGTAGTACGATACTGCCAAGGTTGAAGACATCGTCTCCGGTAACGGGATCACGCGCCCTGATTTGACCGCTGGCGACGGAAAACGCGTTTGCTCCGGGGCTGCCGAAAAAGTCTAGGCGTGGTGCGATGGCCAGTCCTGCACCGAGATTCTCGCCCGTCTGGGTACCGTCTTCTGCAAAGTAAAATGCGGGGGACGAGGGCGTGCTCACCGCGTAGCAAACGACGCGACCAGCCCCGGCCCCACCGCGCAGATCCAACGGAGCACCGGCGAGCAGTCGCCCGTGCCGTAGCGCGAGATGGCGGCCAAACTGCCCGCCCGCGAGTGGTGAGGGATCTGTGAGCGTGGAGTAGGCCGCGCCGGTGAGCGCGTCCCGCAGGTGGATTTCTCCCGTGCCTCCACCCGCGCCGGAAGCGCCTATGGCCACCAGCGCGCCATCGAGGGCGAGCGCGTTACCTAGTCCATCGCCTGTGGTGCCTACCATGACCTGAGCGATGACGTTTCCTGTTGTGATGGACCAGGACCACACCATGCCGCCATTGGTGGAGCCGGTGTCATTCATGGGACCGCTGGCGACCATGAGGTCTGCGTCTGCCGCCACTGCATCTCCCCAAGCATCTCCCGCTGCCCAGGTGTTGTCCTGGATTTTCCGGATCAGTCTCCCGGTGCTGAGGTTGTAGAGGTAAATGGCACCGACATCGGGGTCCAGCCCCTTGGGTGCCCCGGGTGCACCGACGATGAGGACGTTCCCGCTGATGGCGATGTCATCCCCGAACAACATGCCCGCCGTGCCATCTGCCGGAAAGATGGAGCGCAGATGCTTGCCGGTGGCGAGGTCAAAGACATCCACGCCTCCTGTATTCAGTCCGCCGCTGTTGGGCTTGACGGCGGCAGTGACGCCCATGGCTACTCGCCCGCCACCTACGGCCAGGGATTCACGACCTGCGAAGAGACCGGTCTCTGAGATGCGGGGCTGCATCCGCAGATGAGTCACCTGGGCCTGCAACGAAGAGACTCCCAAAAAGAGAGCCACGAGTCCCGTGAGGCGGGGGAAGAAAGGGGTTTTCATGATGCTGGATTGCACCATGTCTCAGGCCTGGACTCAAGACTTCCTAGCGGATGAAATAACTGAGGTTCTCCAGCTCCACGGCTAGGTCCACGCTATTGACGACCACATGCTCCGGTACCTCGAGCACGATGGGGGAGAAGTTCAGGATGCCTTGGATGCCCGCAGTCACCAGAGCGTTGGCCACGGCTTGCGCTGCGGGTGCTGGGACGGTGAGGATGGCCATTTTGATTCCGTTCTCCCTTACGTGCTGTGCCAGCTGGTCCATGTTGAACACGGGTACGCTGAGATTGCCAAAGCGTGAGTGTGGGGCGTCCACATCAAACGCCGCCACCACTTCAAAGCCCTCCTTTTTGAATCCGCCGTAACGCAGAAGTGCAGCGCCCAGGTTTCCGACCCCCACGAGAATGACGGGCTGGAGGCGGTTCTGTCCAAGCACGTCGCCTATGGTCTTGGCGAGCTGGTCCACGTTGTAGCCGAGGCCGCGGGTGCCGAACTGGCCGAAGTAGGTAAGGTCTTTGCGCAACTGGGTGCTCTTCACCCCAGCGGCTCTGGCCAGCGCCTCGGACGACACGGTCTCCACTTCGTTTTCCTTCAGCCGCTGGAGGCAGCGCTGGTAGATGCTGAGGCGGTAGATCGACTTGCGGGGGATATCAATGCGATGCACGTGTGAAAAATCACATGATTCCTCATTTCGTCAAGCCCAGCCGCCGCCGCCAGGAGTCTCGATGGTAAGCCGGTCACCGGGCTGTACGTCCAGCTTTATCGAGGGCGGCAGTTCGGTTCTCTTGCCGTCTTGGGTTTGTAGAATCTGACGTCCGGGCTGACCGGGGCCGCCTTTGCCCAAGCCGTATGGGGCTTGCAGGCGATGTTGGGTGAGCAGGGAGACGGTGAGGGGCTCGAGGAACTCCACTTCACGCACGACGCCGTCGCCACCGGGCTGGGTGCCGCTGCCACCGGAGCCGCGACGGATGGCGAAGCGCCGAAGCCGTATGGGGTAGCGCATTTCCATGATCTCGGGGTCGGTGATGGCGGTGTTGGTCATGTGGGTGTGAATGGCGCTGGCCCCGGCGTGGTCTGGCCCGGCTCCGGCACCGCCTGCTATGGTCTCGTAGTAGCCGAAGTGGGTGTTGCCGAAGAGGAAGTTGTTCATGGTGCCCTGGCTGCACGCCTGGAGGCGGAGTGCCTTGAAAAGGGTGTCCACCAGGCGCTGGCTGACCTCCACGTTTCCACCCACTACGGCAGGGTCGGTGGCGGGATCACCCGTGAAGCGAGGATGAAGCAGGGTGCCCTCTGGAAGGATGAGTTCCACGGGTTCCAGCAGGCCCTCATTGAGAGGCAGATCCTCCTGGAGAAGTACGCGCAGGGCATACAACACGGCGCTGTTCACGATGGCCCGGGTGGCATTGAGATTTCTCGGATGTACGGGTGCCGTGCCGGTGAAATCAATCACCAGCTTTCCTTCGGCAGTATGGCGAAAGGCGGCACAAATGGGGCTGCCGTCATCCAGAAGCTCCCTCGCCGAGGCTTCTTTAACGTACTGGAGCCGCCGCTTCATGACGGCGGCGGAATGCGCAAGGATGTCTGCCATGCGGCGGCGCACCTCTGCGGCGTCTCCGAGAGAAGAGAATCTCTCAAGCCCGTAGCGGTTTGCGGCCAGCTGGGCATGCAGGTCTGCGAGGTTGTCTGCCAAGTTGCGGGTGGGATGTGCCGCGCTTTGGAACTGGGCAGCGATTTCCTGCATTCTCACCACACCGTCTTTAACAAGAAACTGCGGCTTGAGCGCCACGCCCTCTTCTTCGAGCGTGGTGGCGTCGGCCGGCATGGAGCCTGGCGTGCTTCCTCCTATCTCGGCATGGTGGGCGCGGTTTGCCACGTAGCCGGTGAGTGCGCCAGAGGAGTCACAAACGGCGGTGATGAGGGTGACGTCTGGCAGGTGGGAGCCGCCGTAGCCGGGGTGGTTGGTGATGAGGGTATCTCCGTGCCGTAGGGTGCCGCACTCTGCCACGGCCAGTCTCACGCAAACGCCAAGTGCACCGAGATGCACGGGGATGTGCGGCGCACTGGCGACGAGACGCCCTTCCGCATCCAGCAGGGCACAGGAGTAGTCCAACCGTTCGCGGATGTTGGTAGAGATGGCGGTACGTTGCAGCAGGGCTCCCATGTCATCCACGATGCTGTGGAGTCGGTGGCGAAAGAGTTCGCCCTGCATACTGGAGCTTGAGGGGGCGACCTGTCGCGCACGTTTCAGAACCCAGCCTTTGCCCGCCAGGTTCTGCGAGGTCCAGCCGGGTTCGATGACGAGGGTGCTGAAGGCGTCCTGCACGACATGTAGATCACAGCTGGCAGGTGTGGCGTCAGCGGAGGGTGGAGGGGAGGGTGGAGCGGCATGTAGCCTCTCCCGCACGCTGACTCTCAGGCTCACCAGCTCCACCACGCGCTCTGAGGGTGGTGCGTAGCCGAAGAGGCGCTCATAGGTCTCTTCATAGAGCGCAGGAAGACGGCGGGGATCTGCCGTGCGCACCTGAAGCGGAGTGTCCTGGCCACGAAGCCGCAGTTCTGCAAGGACCTCGCTGGTGGCGTCCTCTACACCCAGCAGGTCCCGGCCCTCCTGCACCAGGGTGGTGACAAGAGCGGGCAGACTGGGCAGCACTTCATCCAGCGGGCGCAAGATTTGCCGCTCGACGAAACGCTCCCTTACGGCGTGCTGAAGGCCGACGGCACTGAGAATGCCGGCGTTTCGGGGGATGAGGATGGTGCTGATGCCGAGCTTGCCTGCAACGGCACAGGCATGCTGCGGCCCGGCACCGCCGAAGGCCAGCAGCGCGTACTCTGACGGGGCGTAACCTTCTGCCACGGAGATGCGACGTATGGCGTCTGCCATGTGCTCGCAGGCGATGTCCAGCAGTCCGGAGAGTAGCTCTTCACGGTCTGGCTTGGTTCCTGTCTCGGCTTGAATTTGGCGGCGGAGTTCATCAAGCTGCCGTTCCGCTGCGGCGGCATCCAGCGGTATGGGGGCGCGGGCGGGGTCAAACCGGCCCAGCAGAAGATTCACGTCAGTGATGGTGAGAGGGCCGCCTTTGCCATAACAGGCTGGACCGGGATGTGAGCCTGCGCTTTGAGGACCGACCTGGAGGCCGGTGGCCGTCCAGCGGCAGATGGACCCTCCGCCTGCGGCCACGGTCTCGATGGCGACGCAGGGTGCCAGCAGGGACATGCCTTCGATGTGCTGGGTGAAGCGGTAGCCGGGCCGCCCGTTTTCCAGCCTCGCTACGTCAGTGCTGGTGCCGCCCATGTCCAGGGTGAGGACCCGGTTGAAACCAAGTTCTGCGGCTGCCTGGGCTGCACCCAGGGCACCACCGGCGGGTCCGCTGAGGAGGAGGTCTTTCGGCTGTGCAGCAAGGGTAGGCTCTAGGCCCGCCGCGCTGGTCATGATGTGGACGGTGGACGCGCTCCCTGCCAGAGGCGCAGCCACGCCGGAGATGAAGCTTTGCGCCGGACCGGTGAGATAGGCATTGGCAATGGCGCTCTGGGTGCGCGGAAGCAGCTTCACGAAAGAGGCGAGCGAGCTGGAGATGGAGACGTGCTCGAAACCCATTTGCCGGAGCAGTCCGGCCACGGCTCGCTCGTGGGCGGGGTTGGCATGGCTGTGAAGTAGCGCTACGGCGGCGTGCGTGATACCGGCGGACAGCGCGGTGCGCGCTTGTTCACGAACGGCATCCAGATTCAATGGCTCCAGCTCTCCGCCGTTTGCGCTCAGACGACCTGGCACTTCGAAGGCTGTCTCATGGAATCTCGGTCGCGGTCTGTGGTGCAGGGCGAAGAGCTCAGCGCGGCGCTGGTCGCCAATGACTGGCAAGTCACCGAAGCCCTCTGTGATGAAGAGCGCGACGCGGCTGCCTTTGCGCTCCAGCAGTGCATTCGTGGCACGCGTGGTGGCCACGCGAAGCTGCAACGGAGGGAAGGCGCTGCCCGGGGCGGTGTGGGTGAGCACTCTGACGCCCAGGATGGGAGCCTCTTCTCCAGTGGTGAACTCCACCATGTCGCCGGGAGCCAAATCCACTCGGCGTGACAGGCGGAGTCTTCTTTCACGCTGGGACCATGCTTCCACGGTGAGGCACTGACCTGCTGCGTGACGAAGTTCAAAACCCGCCAGCACGGGATCTGGCAGTCCCCAGTCATCGGCCACCCATAGCTCCTGCTCTGTGGCCTTCACGACCCGGGTGCGCAGGCAGCTTGTGGAGAGCACTTTGCAGCGGCGCTCTTCGCCATCCGGCGTGAGCGCGTGGCAGTCCGTGAAGGTGCCGCCCGTGTCTGCCGAGATGCGCCACATGGCTCTGCCCTTTCTTTGCCGGTGTTATGGCTTGGCGGCCTCTGAGGCTGGTTGGGCACCACCTGCCGTGGGGATGTCCACGCTGTGGATGTAGCCTGTCTCCATGAGGGAGTCTAGGTAGGGCAGGTTCTCCGGCTTTTTGTAGATGATTTGTGCCTTGGCCAGCCACTCATTACCCTCACGCTCATTGCCGTTGGCCAGAGCCAGCACGGCTTTGGCAAAGTAGTAGGCCGGTGTTTCATCCAGGAAGTTGAAGTTGGCCTTCAGCTCGGACTCGGCCTCGGCCATTTTCTTTTGCTTCACCAGGGTGACGAGCACTTTGAACTGGATCATGTGCCGCATGGCCTGGGGCAGGGTGTCGAACTTTTGAAGGATGGCCCTGAAGGCCCGCTCGGCCGCGGGGAAGTTCCCTGCCACGAACTCCAGCTCGGCGAGGTTGAAGCGTGGGGGAAGGGCGTCGGGTTGAAGCTCCTGTGACTTGGTGAACTCGGCTCGTGCCTTCTCGATGTCCCGGGCCTGGGCGGAGAGGAAAATGGAACCGCGGAGGTTGAAGATCTCTGGATTGGCCGGGGTGAGCTTCTCGGCTTCATCCAGTTTCAGAAGCGCATCGAGATAGCGTTTGCGGTTTTGTAGGCCGTAAGCCTCCTGCATGAGTTCAAGGGCCTTTTGAGCCTCCGGGCTGGGGGGGGGCTTGGAAACAGCCTGAGATTGTGCGTCTGCCGCTGGAGCCGTGAGCGACGCGAGAAGGCCAAGAATAACAAGCCGGAAACCGTGAGGGATGGTCATGAGTGACATGCTAACTTTTGAAGTGGGAACCGCAAAACAAAACATTGCTTACGTCTGCGGAGTGGGGTCGGTGTTCTACCGGATGGCGACGGGTCCTTCCGGGACGGTGGTCTGTTCACCCTTCAGGTGCCGGGCCAGGAAGCTGCTCATGTGGGCTACGAGTTCTGCGGAGTAGAAGACGTGGGGGCCGTCCACTCCGGTGAGCAGGGTGGAGGAGATGCCGGCTCTTTCCAGAGCGGCATCGAACTCCTGGGCTTGAGTGTAGGGGACGAGATTGTCTTTCGTGCCATGAACGTGAAGGAACGGCGGATCATCGGCCGTGATGTGGGTCACGGGTGAAGCAGATGCCGCCGCCTCGGGTTTCTCACTGACCGTTCCCCCGAGGAGCTTGGTCACCGCTGTCCCTGGCTTCTCGGCACTGATGATGCTGCCTTTGCCCTCGAAGGTCTGGAAGTTCGCGGGTCCGCAGAAGTTGATGACGCAGCTCACCCTGGTGGGCGTGCCGATGTGGGGACCCGTGTCGCCCTCTAGCTCCTTGGGTCCGCTGCCGCTGGTGGTGCCGAGCATACTGACCAGGTGACCGCCAGCAGAGATGCCAATAACGGCAATGCGTTCCGGATCGATGCCCTTTTCTGTGGCGTTGGCGCGCAGCCAGCGGATGGCTGCCTTGCAGTCATGAATCTGCGCAGGCCAGGCAGCCTGATCTGTGAGACGGTAGTTCACCGAGGCTGCGGCGTATCCTCCTGCCGTGGCCAGTTGTGTCACCAGACCGGCGTCGTCTTTGGAACCCGCTTCCCAACCACCACCATGAATGAACACAAGCAGCGGCCGTGGTTTGTCTGCTGGCGCTTCTGGCAGGTACAGGTCCAGGGTCTGCCTTGGGTTCCCCGTTCCGGCGTAGTCAATGTTTCGCTGCGCCTTAAAGCCGGGGGCCGACCGCGCACATGCT
Organism: uncultured Verrucomicrobiaceae bacterium; assembly: GCA_964538625.1. Taxonomy (GTDB): domain Bacteria; phylum Verrucomicrobiota; class Verrucomicrobiia; order Verrucomicrobiales; family Verrucomicrobiaceae; genus JAEUHM01. Next base: position 61,038 of record CAZIGH010000012.1, on the reverse strand, counting down.
GGCAGCAGGGTGAGGATGCAGGCCAGTGAGACGGAGTAGAGCGGGTAGAGGTTCATTGGTCGCTGGATTCAAAAATGCCGCGCTCGCCGCGCACGTCCGCAAGCACCTCGCCGGCGAGATACAGAGAGCCGGTGATGAGGACGCGTTCGCTGTCCCTTGCGGCAGCCTCCAGTGCCTTTGTGGGCGTCTCATGCACGGACACTGGAAACGAGTCACCGTAGAGTGAGTGGTGGAGCTCCCTTACCTGTCCCGGCTCGGCGGAGCGAGTGGATTCGAAACCGGTGAAGTGCCAACGGGCGGCGATGGGCTGGAGCGCCCGCAGTACGGCGCGGATGTCCTTGTTTGCCGCCGCGCCGAACACGATGCTGGCCTTCTCTCCCGGAAACTTCTGCTGCCAGGTGCGCACGAGCGTTTCTGCGGCGTCCTGGTTGTGCGCGCCGTCGAGTATGAACTGCCCCTCCTTGTCCAGAAGTTGAAAACGTGCCGGCCACTGCACTTCGCGCAGGCCGTTGGAGAGCACGGCCTCGGGTGGCTTCATGCCGAGAGCCTTGAGTGCTGCCACGGCTAGCGCGGCATTCCAGTGCTGGTGCTGGCCTGCAAGACCAAGCTCATAGCCGCGAATGGGCGTGGTGACTACGGTGAGCGGTGCCTCCCGCTCGCGCGCGGTGCGGGTGATGACTTCCATGGCCTCCGGCTTCTGTTTCAGGGTGATGATGGGGATGCCGGGCTTGATGATGCCGGCTTTTTCCCGTGCGATCTCCGTCAGCGTGTTGCCCAGCACGCCCATGTGATCCATGCCTATGGAGGTGATGATGGTGACTGCGGGCTTCAGTGCATTGGTGGAGTCCAGGCGGCCGCCCAGTCCTGTCTCAAGCACCACCCATTCGTGTTGTTGGACTGAGAACCAGCGCAAGGCAGCACCGAGGGTCAGTTCGAAAAAGGTGGGGTGCGGGTCCCAGTTCGCCACCAGGGTCCGCAGTTCGCCCAAGATGGAGGTGAGTTCCTTTTTTGAAATCATGCGCCGCGCATCCCGGATGCGTTCTCTGAACTGCACGAGATGGGGGGAGGTGAAGAGGCCTGCATTGATGTCTGCCGCGTTCAGCAGGCTGTGGATGAAGGCGCAGACGGAACCTTTTCCATTCGTTCCTGCCACGTGAATGAACTTCTGTCCGTCCCGGGGTAGCTTCATTTCACGTAGCAGACGCCGGGTGTTGTCCAGCCCCAGCTTCATGCCGTAGAGCTGCGTGCTGTAAAGCCAGTCCAGCAGTCTCTGCTCGTTGGTGGGCCCAGGCATCGTCGGGAGGGGCGATGGTGGGCGTCAGGGTTTCGGAGCAGCAGGTGCTCCCGCACTCGGTGGCAGCTCTAGGCCCTGCTGCTCGAGCTGGGCGCGGAGTCCTTCCATCCATTTGTTCACATCGTTCCCGTAGTCCTCGCCCACAATGGTGGTCATGATTTCCTTTGCCCGCTCAGCCATTGGGTGCCGGGGTGTGCCGATGAGTTCTACCAGCACCGGCCAGCCGAGTTCTGGTGGGCGGTTCAGCATGTCGTTGAAGAAGGACTCCATCGCCTCTGGTGGAGTGAGCGGATTCTTCAGAAAGGGCAGCATCCTCGGCAGATCCTCGTCACCAGTCAGGTTCACGATGTGCGGTGCCGCAGCCACCTTCTCCACGGGAGTGAAGTTGGGGAAAAGAAGCAAGAGCTTGTCCCGCGTCGCCTCGGGTGTCTGCTCCTGCTCGATGATCATGCCGATTTTGTAGTCTGCGGCCTCTGCGGCTGCTTCCTCCGGAGTCTTGGCGGGCTGTTGTTGCATCGTGGTCACGGGCGGCTGCTCCACTGCCACCTGAGGGAGAGTGGAGTTGAGGGCCGGCGGACGGTTCACCGGCGCGGGCTGCGCTGGAGTGACTGGTTCCTGCTTCGGTGGTGCTGCCGGGGGCGGAGGTGCATCAGCCAAGCCGCCGGCTGGACCACTGAGCTTCCAACCAATGAAAATCACCAGGGCAAGGAGGGCTGCAAAGCCAAGCACGACAGTTGCGGAGATGGGACTGGATTTCTTCATGTTGTCTAAAGGGTGAGACGCTCGCAGGGGCGGTTTTGTTCCCGAAAAGCACGGGCCCGTGCATGACCATAAAAGGCGCTGGGTTGTTCACAACTCTTTTGCCTTGAACAAGTCATTCGCTTTCGTCACGAACATTTGCGAATCCTGTTTTTCTTCGCATCATGAGCGCATGGATTGCCACCAGGAAAATATCGTTCGCGCTCTTATGGAGTCGTACCGGGAACGTGGCGGCATCAACCACGTGGACTGTGGGAACCTGCCGTCGAAGAAAGCCGTGGCGTCTATCTGCGAGGATTTGCTGCACTTGCTCTTCCCCGGCTTCTTCAGCGAGGAGGCGGTGGGGTCAGATGAACTCGAAATGCTGACGAACGAACTCGTGGCCATGACTCGCCAGCGGCTGTGCGTGGAGGTGAAGCGCAGTCTGAGGCTGAAGAATCCGGATGCGGACAACAGCAGCGAGGCCAATGCGGTCGTGTGTGACTTCCTTCGTCAGTTGCCCGCAGTGCGTGAGCTGGTCCATACTGACGTGGAGGCGGCGTTCGAAGGCGACCCTGCGGCGCGTAGTTTTGAGGAGATCGTGCTGGCTTACCCGGGGCTTGAGGCCATCGCCACACAGAGGCTCGCCCACGTGCTCTATCAGGCCGAGGTGCCGCTCATTCCACGAATGATGACGGAGTGGGCTCACGGGCGCACCGGTATTGACATCCACCCTGGGGCGCAGATAGGAAGCCACTTTTTCATCGATCACGGCACTGGCGTGGTGGTGGGAGAGACGTGCGAGATAGGGCACCATGTGAAACTTTATCAAGGCGTGGGCCTTGTGGCGCGGTCACTTGCTGCGGGCCAGGCACTGCGCGGGAAGAAGCGCCACCCCACGCTGGGCAACCACGTAACGGTGTATGCGAATGCTACCATCGTCGGAGGAGATACCATGATCGGCCACGGAAGCACCATAGGAGCGAGCGTCTTCCTCATGGAAAGCGTTCCGGACAACCACGTTCTGGCGCTGGGTGACCAGGAGCACCGCATCAGTGACAAGCGTCACGGCAAGAAAACGGCCGCGTGATCTTAGCGAACCATGGGAGGTCAGCCAGACAGCATGGAATATCATCAGGAGTTCTTCCAGTTTTTGGTGGAAGCCTTTCCTGGTGCCACCGTGCCACCGCCCGCTTCCGCGCCGACTGCGCTGGACGAGGTGAACGAGCAGCCGGAAGTGCGGCTTCCTGAGTCTGGCCCGGATGCGGAGCTGGAGGGTCAGGCCCGGCAGATGCTTCTGGACCTAGGCATTTCCGACGGTGTGCCACAAGTGAAGGTGCTGTGGAACCCGCGCCTGAAAAGCACCGCTGGTTACGCGGCCTATCCCTCCTGGCGGATCGAGCTCAATCCGCGCCTTGTCGCCTTTGACGGGCAGGTGGATCGCACGCTCAAGCATGAGCTGGCCCACCTCATTGCTTACCATCGCGCGGGTCGGCGCCGCATCGAGCCACATGGTCCTGAGTGGCGCCGGGCTTGCGAAGATCTGGGCATCCCCAATGAGGCTGTTCATCACCGCCTGCCTCTGCCGCGCAGCCGCCGCGAACGTCGGCTGCTCTATCAGTGCCCGTCCTGCCAAGTGGTGGTGAGGCGTGTGCGCCCGTTCAAGCGGGCAACCGCCTGCCTCAGCTGCTGCAGGACGCACAACCACGGCCACTACCACGAGCGCTTCCGTTTTCAGCGTGTCCAGAAGGTGGAATCGTCTGCTGCCACGTAGCTGCGGGCACGTAGCTGATGCGTCGTCCAATGCTCACCATGCCGGTCAGAGATTGAGTTGAGACAAGGTGCGCTGGAAGTGGCAGGGTGTCCGCATGCTTGTAAACGGAAGTCCCACCCGCACCATTTGGAGCCACCACGCTGAGGACGGGGTGGTGCATATCATCGACCAGCGAAAACTGCCCTGGCGCTATGAGATCATGCAGCTTCGCAATGTTGCAGACACGGCTCATGCCATCAGAGACATGGCGGTGCGGGGAGCGGGGTGCATCGGAGTCACAGCGGCGTTCGGAATGTATCTCGCCGCAGTCGAGAGTGGCGGATCACTGGAGCGGCTGCGGGCCTCTGCCGCATTGTTGATAGCGACCCGACCCACGGCAGCTGACCTGGCCTGGGCGGTGCGTCGCATGCTGATTGCACTCGAGAGTTCGCCAGCGGCTGGCTGGACTGCGCTGTCTCATGCACTTGCCTGTCAAATCGCTGAAGAGAGCGTGGCGGCCTGCGCTTCCTTAGGCAGGCATGGGTTGAAACTCATCGCAACTCTTGCGGAAGGGAAGCCTGGCAAGCCGGTGAACATTCTCACCCATTGCAATGCAGGCTGGCTGGCCTTCGTGGATCATGGTTCGGCTACCGCACCGATCTACGCCGCACATGAGGCGGGCATACCGCTGCACGTCTGGGTGGATGAGACGCGGCCCCGCAATCAGGGAGCCCGCCTCACCGCTTGGGAACTCGCACAGCAGGGCGTGCCCCATACCGTCATCTGTGACAACAGCGGAGGCCACCTCATGCAGCACGGGCTGGTGGACGTGGTCATCACCGGTGCGGACCGCGTCACCAGACAAGGAGATGCAGCGAACAAAATAGGCACCTATCTCAAGGCACTTGCAGCAAGGGACAACGCAGTGCCATTCTACGTCGCACTGCCGGAGTCCACGCTTGATGTCTCCTTGGCCGACGGAGTGAAAGAAATCCCCATTGAGGAACGCAGCCCGAGGGAAGTCACCCACGTCGATGGTCTGGATAAAGACGGACACCTTTGTGAACTACGAATCATCCCCGAACCATCCACTGCGGCCAACCCGGCATTCGATGTGACACCCGCGAGATTGATCAGCGGATTGATTTTCCCGCGTGGTGTTTGTGAAGCCAGCGAGGCTGGGCTGCGTGGGCTGGGCCTGTTACAAACCGAGCCATCTCACGCCTGAGGCGATCAGCCATGGAGTAGCGACCAGACTTGCCACCGTGGTGGCTACGATGACTTGAATGGCCGTGACGGTGTGACCGCCATACATGCGGGTGAGGACGATGGCAAAAACGGCGGAAGGCATGGCTCCCTGGACGATGAGCACGCGCTTCATCTCCACGGTGAGAGGGAGCAGCGCCGCGCAGGCGATGAAGCCGAACGGCAGCACTACCAGCCTCAGCACGGCGCTACCTATGGCGACAGGCCAGCTGAAGCGCTCCTTGCCCAGCAGATCATGAATGGTCGCACCGATGAGTAGCACGCTCAGTGGTACGGAGCAGTTCCCCAGGTTGTTCAGCAGCGTGTGCACCGGCCCCGGGATGATGCTGCCCAGTCCGAGAAAGTTCATGGTCAAGGCAGAGAGGATGGTGATGACAGGTCCGTTGATGGCGGCCTTCCATGTGGAGCGGTTGACCCCGGTCAGCATCCCAACGCCGAGCAGCCACACCGCCAGCTCCACCCCGAGCGTGAAAGTGAACATGACCCCCAGCGTTTCCTTGCCGGGGAACAGGGCGGTCAGCACAGGAATGGCCACGAAGCCGTAGTTCTGGATGCCCACCGACACGCCGAAGGCCCGTCGCCCCTGGCCCACTCTCAGCCCGAGCAGCGGCGCTGCGTAATAGGCCACCAGCACACCCACCGCCACTAAGGCAAAGCCCAGACCAGCCGCCCCAGCCACCCGCAGAGGATTCATCACCGCTTCATTGCCCACGATGCGCTCGATGATCAGACAGGGAAAAAGCAGATTCACCGCCACGCGCATGAGTCCTGCATCCGCCTCCGGCGGCAGGATGCCAAAGCGCCGTGCACCCGCACCCGCGATCATGGTCAGGTAAACCGGAATGACCGCGTAGATGATGGTTTGATAATCCAGCTCCTGCACGGCTTCGGTGTCAGGCTGGCGTGGAAGTGGTGTTCATGCTCCAGCGCTTCAGCAGCGAACTGCATGACACGTAGGCGAACCCGAAGAAAAACAAACCCAGGAAGGGAAGAGACAGCCACTGCCCGCGGGAGGCGGCAAGCAGCAGCATGGCACCAAAGTAGAGTGCCAAGGTGACCTCAATCCACAACACTACGGACTTGGGACTGGCATACTTCCAGGACTTCTTCTTGGCCTCAGCCCTGGACTGGACCCCATACTTCGGCGTGCGAACGAACTCAGACTCTTGACCCATCAGAGCCTCCAGTACGGCGCGGCCATTGTTGATGCTCATGCCTATGCCCAGGGCGAGGAGTGGCGGCAGGTAGGGCAGCGTCTTCAACCAGGAGCCTTTTGGCTGCGCCGCCTGCGCCGTGAGGTAAAAGATGATGACGGAGAGCGATGCGAAGAAGAACACCGGCAGGTCCACAAAGACCGCCTTCGCCCAGGAAGTCTCGAGAATGAAGTTCGCCGGATACATGAGGATGACGGTGCAGAGCGTGAGCAGGTAGGCGAAGTTGGAAGTCAGATGCGCCGTGGCCTCCAGCTTCAGCAGGAAGGGCGCGTCAGAGTTCCAAACGTCAGCCAGGATCTTTTTGCACACCTGGATGGAACCCTTCGTCCAGCGGTGCTGCTGGCTCTTGAAGCCATCCATGTCTGGCGGCAGCTCAGCAGGCACCACCACATCCTTCAAATAAATGAACCGGTAGCCGAGCAGCTGCGCACGGTAGCTCAGATCCAGATCCTCGGTGAGCGTGTCGTGATGCCACCCGCCCGCGTCCACGATGGCCTGCTTCCGCCAGATGCCGGCCGTGCCATTGAAGTTAATGAACTCGCCATGCCGACTGCGAGCGGTCTGCTCCAGCACCAAGTGACCGTCAAGAAAGATCGCTTGCAGCCGGGTCAGAAGAGAGAAGTCCTTGTTCATGTGTCCCCAGCGCGCCTGCACCAGCCCTACCGTGTGATCCGTGAAGTAATGAATCATCTTCTTGAGCAAATCCGGCGGGGGTACGAAGTCCGCATCGAAGATAGCGATGAACTCTCCCTTTGCCGTGGGCATAGCCTCATCGAGCGCCCCGGCCTTGAACCCAACACGGTTCGTGCGGTGGCGAAACTCAATGTCGAATCCCTTTGCAGCCAACTCCTCACTCAAACGTCGGCTTAGCTCAGCAGACTCGTCCGTGGAGTCATCCAGCACCTGAATCTGCAATTTGTCCCTAGGATAATCAAAGGCCGCCACTGCCTCAAGCAGCCTCTCCACCACATGCATCTCATTGAACGTAGGCAGCTGCACGGTGATGTGAGGCCACTCCGGGAACTGCGCATACGGTTGTGGCGCCTCGCGACGGTGCTTCCAGAACAGATAAAGAACCTTCAGCCGGTGAAACCCGAATAGCGACAACCCAGCAAATACTAGGACATAACTAATGAGCCAAATAGAGCGGTCCCAGTCGAGCATAGAGGGTTGTCAGGAGGCGTAGCGAGAACCTACATCCATCCTCATGCGCTATGAGCCGTCAAGTTGCAAATGTTCAGCAGTTCGGGGCGCGAACCTCCCGCCTGCCGCTAGGTGTGCCGTCACAGGCTGCATTTCTTTCCGTTCTGCTACTGGAAAAGGCCGCACTCGCCTCTACATTGCCGCTGTGAAAACGTCCCGTCCTCTCTTAGCGCTTCTTCTCGCACCGTGTCTGGCGGCCCAGGAGGGTGCTCCCTCCGCCGACAAAAATGCCAAACCCGCCGAAGCCGTGGAGGTGAGGCGTGCCGAGATTCCGGAAGACCTTCTGGGAGATGAGCATCTGCGTGAGGAGTTCGGCGTCAATGGCATCACCACGCCTTCCATCGAAGCCATCTTTGAGCTGCTCGATACCCTGGGCACCCTCTCTTACGACCGCCTCCAGCGCTCCATCCCTTCAAAGACGCCCACGGACCGTGTCGCCGTGTCGCTAAGCTTGGGCACTCTCATCGCAGACGGCTTTCTCGTCGTCCAGTGCGAGAAGGTGGAGGAGATGGACAACATTGGCCGCGCCCTCCTCAAGCACGCCAAGGTCCTCGGAGCAGGCACGCGCATGAACCGCCACAGCCAGAGCCTTCTGGAGCAGAGCATCACCGGTGACTGGAAAAAGCTTCGCACGGAACTCACCAAGACCCAGTTCGACGTCGAGGCTGAGATGGTTCAGCTCAGAGACGTGGACATGGCCCACCTCGTCAGCCTCGGAGGTTGGCTTCGTGCCTTCCACATCGCCACCAAAGCGGTGAACGACAACTACCACCCCGACAAAACCCGCAACCTCGCCCGCAGAGACATCACGGAATACTTCCTCGCCAGCCTCGAAACGCTCAGTGAAAAAGCACAAAAACTCCCCGTCGTTCAGAAGCTGCGAGATGGCTTGGCGGACCTCATGGTTCTTGTGGATGTGCCAGAGGGCAAGGAACTCTCCAAAGAGGAAGTGTCTGCTCTCTACGAAAAGGCGAAGACCTTCACCAAAATCATTGAGGAAACGGTGGGATCCTAGGACTCCCTGCTGGGGCGAAACCCAGCAACCAGTCCTTTTTCCCGTGGCGCCTTGCAGAAAATGCCACGTCCTTCGGATTCAGGTGTGGCGTCGGTGATGAACCCGCAATGGATCTCCAGATTTGTGAGATGATCCTTCGTTCGGTCGGCGGCTCACAGACGTTCCCCACTCGCGAACCTGCGGCCTCGTGAGCAGTTCAACCTAGCTCACAAAGGGAACTCGCTGCCCGCTGACGGATCACGGAGGTCTGTCCTCCGGCCTTGCCGATGGCAGAGTGATCCTCCGGTCGGCAGCACCTTGCCGAGGCTCCGGGGGGGGGAAATGCGACTAAAGTGTAAACAAAACTCAACAAAATCGCTTGCTTGATTATGGTATTTATGAAATACTTTGTTTTACAAACATCAAGCTCATGAACACCTCCTCCGAGTCCGCTGTTCCACCCTTCGCCTCCCCCTCGGAGTCGCCGGTTCCGGCCATGTCCCTTCGCAGCAGGCTCGATGCGGCTACGATGGCCCTGCTTCACACTCGGGACCAAGTCGTGCGCGCACTGGATGCTCACTTGGCAGAAATGCATGGCCTGCGTCAGGTGCTCGCAGAAGCTGAGCAACAGAGCCTCGTTGAAGCCCAACCTTTGGCCGTAGCACCTCCAGCACCGGCTGCCGCACCTCTTCCTCCACCTTTGCCACAGCCGCCCACTTATGCCGCGCCGCAGATGGCCTCTCCACCGGCACCGGTGGTTGCATACGATCCACCAGCGCCGCCGCCGCCGCCGCCCCCCACCCCTGAGCCAGTACTGGCTGCATTGCAGGGGTTGCAGGAAGCGCTTCTTCACAAGGTGCCCGTTACGCCCGCGCCCATGCCGATGTCTGAGGTCTTTCCGGATCGCCTGCCAGACTTCAGTGAAGCTCCTGCGGTCTCCCCGTTTTCTGTTCCGCTTCAGGCACAGGTACCCATGTCGGCCCCGCTGCCACCGCCGCCCGCCGCCTCACGGCCGCTGGTGATGCCTACGGTGCCACCGCAGATGATGAGCTTCCAGACGGCGTTCACGACGGTGGCGCCGGAGCCGGCGGCACAGCATGCACCCGTACTGCCGCCGCCGCAGGTCTCCGCGCCGCTTTCCCGCCCTCTATCGGTGCCCGTCGTGCCTCCATCCCTCACTGGCCAAGTCGCCATGCCAGCTCCGGTTTCCGGTGCCGTGAGGCCCGCTGCCGAGCTTCCGCCTGCACGTCAGATGGCACGTGAGGTGGCCGCAGACCCCAGGATGGAGCAGGCCACACTGGAGGATCTGAATGCGGCGCTCGCCTTCGCCTTCTCGCAGGCAACACAGCCCTCGCGTCCGTTGGTCGCGGAGGCACCCGTTTCATCTCGTCCGCTTTCGCCGCCCGCGCAGTGGAACCTGCCACCGCGGGTGTGAAACCTAGCGGCCTTTGTGCAAGCGGATGAGTTTGAGAAACTCAGGCAGGTAGGTATGCGCCTTTCCCTGACCTATTCCACGTATCTTCAGCGCTGCATCCACGGTGGTTGGTTGCAGTCGGGTCAGGAACTCCAGGGTCTGATTGTTAAAGACGAGGTAAGTGGGCTTGCCTTCTGAGGTAGCGATGGCGTCTCGAAGGCGTTTCATTTTGGTGAAGAGTGCCTCATCCCACCCCAGTTCACGAATGGCCACCTGGGGGGACGGCGCGTCCGGTTTCAGCGGCGTTTTTTCACCGCTGAACTTGGGCCAGCGCAGCTTTGCTCCGCTGCCGCTTTTCATCGCGTCCTGTCCAGCCTTGGTGAGGGTGACGACGGGATACTCGCCTTGAGATGTCTCAATGAGCCCTTGGCGCTCCATTTCGGTGAACAACTGTTGCAGGGCTGCCGTGCCTACGTTTTTGAGCATGCCATAGGTGGTCAGCTCATCGAGCTTGTTGTTCAGGATCTCCTGGGAACGCGACCCAGTGAGCATGGCTATAACGCGCCCTTTCCCAAAGCGCCCCTCGTAGCTGCCATCCGCCCGCCTGCGGCTCATGCGTGCCACTCCGCTGAGTGCCTGGCGCAGAATCATGACTTCGTCGGCACTGCCCGCCCTTGCGGGTTGAGTGGCGTCCGCGCGGCAAACATCACAAGTGCCGCAGGGCTGGCCGCGTGCCTCGCCGAAGTAGTTCAGGATGTGGACTTGCCGACAATCCTTCCCGTAGCAGAGCTGAATCATAGCCTTCAGCTTGGACGAGTCCCGCCGATGTTTCTCCACCAGCGCGGCCTTGTCGATTTTCAAGTCACGGGCTCTGAGCTGAGGCTGCATGATGCGGGTGCCACGGATGCGTTTCCCAGGAATATCAAAGCGATCAATCACATTCATCCGGTGCAGCAGCGAGAGCGCGGCAGAGACGGCCATCCCGTTTTTCAACTGAGCCCTGTCGGCGATGTCATCAATGGAGAGCTGCACCTCGTGATTCGCATCAGACTGGCTCAGTAGGGTTTGGTAAATCTGGCAGATCGTTTCGTAGCTGGGGTTTGCGCCATCGATGAAAAACTCCTGCGTTTTGGTGTCAGCGAAGTTGAAGAACAGCTCGCAGTGGGAGGGCTCACCGTCACGGCCGGCGCGGCCTGCCTCTTGGTAATAGGCCTCAATGCTGCCCGGTACGTCCCAGTGCACGACGAAGCGCACATCACTGCGGTCGATGCCCATGCCGAACGCATTGGTGGCCACGGCCACGTCTCGTTCTCGGGAAATGAAGAGATTCTGCGCGTGGTCACGCGAGCGTTCGTCCATGCCGCCATGGTAGGCCACGCAGCGCAGGCTCATCTCCTCCAGTTCCTGGGATACTTCTTCCACGCGCTTGCGGGTGGAGCAGTAAACGATGCCTGTGCGATGCCTACGAATGATGTCCTTCAGCCGGGAGTACTTTTCCTCGTGGGTGGCCGTTTGCGTGATGTTGAAGCTAAGGTTCGGACGCGAGAAACCGGAAATGGTGATCTGCGGTTCCCGCATGTCTAGGTGCTGCAGGATGTCAGACCTCACCTCCTCAGTGGCCGTGGCAGTGAGAGCGACCACCTGCGGACGGCCCAGAGCCTCCAGCGCTTCCCGCAGGCGCAAATAGTCCGGACGGAAATCATGACCCCACTGGGAAAGGCAGTGCGCCTCATCTACGGCGAAGAGAGCCAGGTCCACGCTGCGGAGTCCGTTGATGAATGCTCGGGAGCGAAACCGCTCCGGTGCCACATAGACGAGCTTGTAACGCCGCTCGCGCAGGCCTGAGATGCGCTCCTGCTGCTGTGCCAGAGTTAGTGTGCTGTTGATCAGCGTCGCGGGAATGCCGCGCGCCATCAGGGCATCCACTTGATCCTTCATCAGTGCGATCAACGGAGAGACCACCACGGTGACACCGTCCATCACCATGGCTGGCAGTTGGTAGCAGAGCGACTTTCCGCCTCCCGTGGGCATGATGACCAATGCATCCCGCCCCGCAAGAATGCCGGAGATCACCCCTTCCTGGCTCTCCAGGAAGTCGCGAAAGCCGAAGTACTGCTGCAAGGCCGTCCGCGCATCGTGGATGAGCGGTGAAGTATCAGGAACAGGCTGCGAATCAGAATCGACCGGTGGCATGGAAGACAGGTGTGAGATACGCCGCCCAGGGCCGAGTGCAAGACGAGCGCGCCCCGCATTTGGTGAAGGAAATGGCCCCGCCGATGCGTAACCCATCGGACCACGAGATGACACCGAGCCAGCTACTTTTGCAAAGCACAAGACGGTATTTCTTTAGCCGCTGTTCGGTCGGTCTTGGCTCCATAGCGCTCTCGGAACTCATGGGTGCCTCCGCTCCCTCGATGCGCAGTCCTTTGCTGCCCAAGAAGCCGCATCGTCCGGCAAAGGCGAAGAACGTGATCTTCCTTTTCATGGCGGGCGGACCTTCGCAGTTGGAGATGTTCGAGCACAAACCGCTGCTTACGAAGCTGAACGGCAAGCCCATTCCTGAGAGCTACACGAAGGGCAAGCGCTTCGCATTCATGGACAGCAGCCACCGCGTGGATCTGCTGGGGCCGCGCATCGGCTTCAGGCAGCACGGACAAAGCGGAGCCTGGGTGAGTGACTATCTGCCTCATACGGCGAAGATCGTGGATGAACTGACCATCGTCACGACGTGCAAGACGGAACTGTTCAACCATGCGCCCGCCAAGCTCTTCATGAACACTGGCAGTGGCCAGTTCGGCAGGCCCAGCATGGGTTCATGGGTCACTTATGGACTGGGCAGCGAGTGCGATGATCTTCCAGGTTTCGTGGTGCTGCAAAGCGGTCCGCGTGGCCCCCGCGGCGGTGCCGTGCTGTGGGGCAGTGGTGTGTTGCCGACGACGTTCCAGGGCGTGCCGCTTCGCAACCAGGGAGATCCCATCGTCAACCTCTCCACCCCACAGCAAGTCAGCGCCGCTCAACAACGGCAAGTGGTGGATGCAGTGCGAGAGTTGAACATGAAGCGCCTCGCCGACACTGGTGATGATGAAATCGCCACACGCATCAATGCCTACGAGATGGCCTACCGGATGCAGACCAGTGCGCCGGAGCTGATGAATACCAAAGACGAAAGTGCCAAGACACTGGAAATGTACGGCATCAAGGATCCGAACGAGTCAAGTTTCGCACGGAACTGTCTGCTAGCTCGACGGCTGGTGGAGCGCGGCGTGCGCTTTGTGCAGCTCTACGACACCAACTGGGATCATCACGGCGGCCCCACGGAGAATCTGGAGAGCCATCTGCCGCAAAAGTGTCGAGACATCGATCAGGCCTGCGCGGCCTTGATTCGTGATCTGAAACAACGCGGACTGCTGGAGGACACGATCGTCGTCTGGGGCGGTGAGTTTGGCCGTACCCCTATGGGTGAGGTGCGCGAGTCCACAGGCCGCAATCACCACATCGACGCCTTCACCATGTGGTTCGCCGGAGGGGGATTCAAACCAGGTCTGATCTATGGACAGACCGATGAGTTTGGCTTTGGGCCTGTGGAGAAGTCAGTGCCCGTGCATGACATCCACGCCACGCTTCTGCACCTGCTGGGGCTCGATCACGAACGCCTCACCGTTCGTTCTCAAGGACTCGACTTCCGCCTTACCGGAGTGAACCCCGCGAAGCCGGTGATGGATTTGATTGCTTGATGGTTCACTCCTCACCACCGGCCTTGACGGCTAGAAGAGCGAGGAACAGGGGGAACTCTTCCGCAGCGCGGTGTTCCCCCCGGCTTTTGGGGCCGGCTTGGGAGCGGCGGTGGCTGTAGAGTTCTTCACAGCCGATGACAGCCATCCCTGCGGCACCGAGTTCGTTGATGTAGGCGGCGAGCGGCCGATGGTGGAACTGGGTGTGCCCTTCGCCTGCCAGGCCGGGATGGGTTTGGATGGGGATAGTGAGTGGGACTCCGTAGCGGTCCAGACGCCGATACTGGATCTTCTTCTCTTCATCCCAACCCCAGTGGCTCTGGCGGGGAATGCGGAAGCAGGGGTGCATGAAGATGAGGATGGCGCGACCTCCAGGAATGAGTGCGTTGGACAGGTTGGCAAACATTTGATCAAGCAGCGGCACGTCATGCACAGCCATGAGGCAGGCTGCGGCATCAAAGCTGCCATCTGCCCAAGAGGCGGGCCGCGTAACATCCGAGATGAGAAAGCGTGCATTCTCGTGGCGGACACGTTTGCGGGCAGACTCGATGAGCTTGGGACTGGCATCCACCCCGACATACTTCGCACCAGCGGCAAGCACCTGCGGGGCCAGCACCCCCTGGCCACAGCATAGGTCCAAGATCTTTTCGCCGGTGGACACTTGCAGCAGGTCTTTCGTTGCCGGCAGGATGACGTGTTGATGATAGTCGGAGCCGGAGTCGCCCACGAGTTTGTCATACCAGGTGGCCACATTGTCCCAGCCGCGGTTCGGACGCGGTGCGGTAGATGAGTTTGGCCGTGAGGAACGACGACCGTGTGCTGGCTTGCGTGGCGGAGGGAGAGACATGGGCTCACTTTAGCACGTCCAGCACCGTGCGAATGCCGTGTTTTTCGAGAATAAAAGATACGTGACCGATGCCCCAGGCTCGGAGATTTTTGGCCGTTGGCACCTCACTGCTCCGTGCCGGGAGGATCATGAGATCCGTGGGAGTCCAGATACTGGTGAAGCCGACGGCTTGAAGCCTTGTCACATCTTGGTTGAGATCATGCAAAAAGGAGCTGCCTCGACGCATCTGCCTTGCTCCTGGACCACTCCGCGGCTGCGCCGTGAGCGTGCCGTGATGCGGGGAACACAAAGTCACAAACCGGCGGACGTGTTTGATGCCATTCCGTCGCTGAAGGTAATGACGGCACACGATGCCGCCCATACTGTAACCGACGAGATCGAAGGGGCGGCGTTTGACCTTGTCTTCGACGTAGCGTTGAAGCTGAGCGGAGAGTTCTTCCAGTGTGGCGCTGCCGTCATTCGGGATGAGACTGGGGGTGAAGACCTCTCGACCTTCGGCCTGAAACGCCCGTGCTAGCCGGGCCATGTCTCGGGAGGAGCCGTCGATGCCGTGCACCAGCACCACGGGTGGTTTTGCCAAGTCCACCGGCAGCGGCGCGGGGTCGCTGTTCGCCAGTATTCCGGAAAGCCATGCGACGGTCCTCATGAGTGCCTGTCTCAGTTCTCTAGTCGCGGGCGCTTAGTATGCCGCGGAGAGTGGTGCCATACTTGAAGGCCCAGTCTCCCTCAAGTCGAATGTCATCCACCTTCCAGCCTTCCTGGGTGAGAACCAGTACCAGCGTGTCCGTCCAGTTCACCGTTTCAGTGAGACCGCCGTTGTAACTGAGGTGTACCTTCGCCGTGGCTTGCTCCCCAACCTGTTGCACCTCACCCATGCGCGATTTCTCTACACCTTCAAAGAGGCTGCTGAAGAGGTCCCCTTCAATCCAAGGTGGCTTTTCGTCAGGGTTATCGCGGATGAACTCCCGCTGCTCGGCCCTGGCGTCGTGGAAGAGTTGGATGAGGCCAGGCGTGAGGCTCTTGGACAGTCGCTGCATTTGTTTCTCGTCCGGCAGGCCGTGGATGGTTGTTCGACGCACCTCGGCGTAGAAGGCTTTTGCGACGGCTGCGGGGGAGCCTGTTTCTTCGAGGGATGGGGAAGTGTCATTGGAAGGTGTGGATGGAGGTTTGGTTCCGCCAGGGACGCAGCCGGTGGCGATGAAGGTGAGGAGGAGTGCGGCGAGTTTCATGGAGGCTGAGGAGTCAGACGAGGGGAGGAAACACGGCGTTCTGTGTGGGGTCATCCTTCACATAAAGCACCCAGAGCGGCTGACCGTAGCGCCGCTCGCCAGTGGTGCTATCGAAGGAGGTGATGACGCCCTCCAGCAACTGGTTGCCAACGGGGAAGTGATAAACCAGCCGCCACGGATGCCGACCATTGATGGACTGTGAGGTGTCTTTCGAGATGGATTTAATCTTTCCCTCCACCGCCTCACCGTATCGAAAGGCTCGCAGGGTGCCTGAGGCGGTCTTCCAGCCGTAGCGAAACATTGACAGCCCACCGACCAAAAAAAGGAGCGGGATGAGAGCCGGCCAAAAGAGGCGATTGACCACCATGGGGATCATGAAAAGCGCACCAACAGCAGTGAACGCTCCGCCGATGAGCACGCCCATATTGTGCGTCCACCGCACCCTGCGTGCATAGATTTTCGGTATGGACCGGGGAGCAGACGGCGGAGGCGGGCCGAGTTCCGCACCATGCAGCGGGGGCATCCGTCCGCCGCATTGGTTACATTGGTTTTGCCAGTGGATGTAGTGGGTAGCGCACCAGGGACAGGTATGCATGGGATAACAAAAAGGTGAGAGACAGGATTATTTGCCGAGAAGTTGAAGCACCCAAGCAGGGGGAGGGGAGTCGAGTCCCGTGCCGAAGTAGAATGCGCACAGATGGAAGAACAACGGTGCGGCGAAGCAGAGGGAGTCGATGCGGTCCATGAAGCCGCCATGTCCTGCGATGGAGCTTCCCCAGTCCTTTGCACCGAGATCGCGCTTGATGGCAGACATCACCAAGCCGCCGAAGAAACCAGCAAGACAGATGAGCAGGGCCATGAGCGCAGCCTGCCAGGCATTGAAGGGCGTCACCCACCACAGGCAGGTACTGATGGCCACCGTGGTGCCGATGCCGCCAAGCATTCCCTCCCAGGTCTTCGATGGACTCACTTGGGGTGCCACCTTGTGTCGGCCGCAGGTCTTGCCCCAGACGTACTGCATCACGTCACTGAGTTGCACGGTAAGAACAAAAAAGAACAGCAGCTTCGCATTTTCCCCCTCATATCCTTTCAGTGGCAGCCGCAGGAGCATGGGCATGTGGCTGACGGCATACACACAGACAAGCAGAGCCCACTGAATCTTTGCCGTGCTGACCAGAAAGTTTTTGGTTTCCCCCGTGATGACGCGCCGAAACGGAATGAATGCGAAGGCGTACACTGGGATGAAAATGGAGAACAGTCCGTACCATCCTATGCCGACGAGAAAGTAGTGCAGCGGAGTGATGACAAAGAATGCCCAGAACAGCACCTCATGATCTGGACGTTCCGTACGGTTCAGCGTGATGAACTCCCGCATGGAGAGGAAGGACAGACAGCCAAAGAGAATGGTGGTGAACAGTGGGCCAAGCACCACCGCCGCGCTGAAGACGGCGGCCATACCCCACCAAGAGCGGGTACGGGCATTGAGATTGTTGACGGTGCTACGGGCGGACTCCGTTTTGACTCTCCGCGCAAGAATGGCACCGATGACGGTTGCCACGACGAGGATGCCAAGGACAATGCTCCCGAGATAAATCATTTCCTGGTCCATAAGTTCACTCCTGGGGTTCACTTTTGAGCAACGCTGCGCGGGCGCGTTGAAGAAACTGCGCTTTCGTCTCGCCTTCCTGCAACTGCAGCGGAACGCGGAAATGGGCCTGTGCGATGATGGGCACATAGGCATACGCCCCTTTCGGCATCACGCGGTGGAGATTGTCCAGCATCACGGGTACCAGTGGTAGTCCGGGCCGACTGCGGGCTAGGTGATAGAGCCCCGCCTTGAACTCACCGATCTCTCCGTCATCACGGCGTGTGCCTTCCGGGAAGATGACGATGCTGCGGCCATCATCGATGCACTGTAGCAAGGCGCTGAGCGGATTGCTTTCCCGAGTGACATGGAGGCGCTCAATGAGCACGGCTTGAAACAGGTTCAGCGCGATCCAGCGGCGCAGTGGGGTCTTGCTCCAGTAGTCATGCGCTGCGGCGGGCGAGGTTCGTTCACGCACTTCTACCGGTAAGGCGGCCCACACGACCGCGAAGTCGAGATGGCTGGCGTGATTGGCAAAATACACCACGGGACCCGGGCCATGCGGCGCCTGCTGAAGACGCCGGACTCCGGTGAGGATGCGTATGCCAAAGGCCAGGGCGCGACGAATCATGACGCTTGCCGATGATGAAGTTCGCCTGACAGGGCTGCCAGGCGTCGAATGATGGTCAAGCCAATCCCAAAGACCATGCCTCCCAACACCCAGCGCAAAGCGGGAAATGAAACGGAGGTGCCAGAGAACACTGCCATGAGGATGCAGGCGGCTGTTGCAAGCGCCATTCGCTGGGGCTTCGCCATGGGGCCTCGAAAGTCATGCTTGCCGAGCAGGCTGGCGCCGTGCATCCGGATAGCGGCTGTCATGAGCGCACCGCAGGCAGCCAGCCAGCCGAGTGCTACGCCTGTGGTGCTGCCGTCGGCATGACCCAGTGCGGCGAGGACAACCATGTCCGAGACGCGGTCAGGGAACTCGTTATAAAGATCACCATTGGGCGTCTTCAATCCACCTTCCACCGCCAGCATTCCATCCATGAGATTGCAGACGAGCCGCATCTGAATACAGACTGCTGCCAGCACCCAGGCGAGCACACCACCGAAAATGGGTGCGCCGTAAATCATCAGCGCGGCTGCCATCAAGGCGAATACCGAACTGGCCACAGAGACCTGGTTTGGTGTGGCTCCCGCCTTGAGCAACGTGCGGGACAAACCCGCCGCCCACGGGGTGGAGCGAGACTTGAGCGGACGGCGGGCAGAGAGATCGTTCATGAGAATCCTGAAGTGATTTGAAACCGCGGGTGAATCAGGCACCAGGGGCCTTGTAGTCGGCTGGGATCACAAACTTGGCGTCGTCGATAGGCGCGTCCTTGAGGCTGATGAGCTTGGTTGTGAACTTGATACCTTGCTGTTCAAACTCCGTTTTGATGGCGATGCCGGGGATGTCAGGCTGCTTTTCGGCAGTGGGGTCGGCCAGCTTGGCCATGACTTTGAGCTGCTCGCGGAGCTTGTCCTGGTTCGGGTAGTCAAGCGTGATCCACATCTTCACCACCATGCCGTTGTTTTCGCTATGATAGATTTCGCATTCGTAACCGTCCACTTTCTCCTTCTGACCAGTGGCCGTGACTTTGGTCAGGGTCTTGGCGGCTTCTGCAGCGGGTGTGCTTCGAGTCATTGCAGCTAACTCTTTGGCGTTGGTCTTGATCATCATCTTCTGCTCATGCACCAGCGTGATCATTTCGCCCGTGGCGGTGTCCATAATGACAGAGGAGGTATCGCCGTTGTCGCTGCGGACCTTGTCTCCCTTGACGTACATGAAGGACTTGATGGGCGTGGAAGCCATGCCGGCGAAGGTTTCCTGTTCAAGGGTGATGTCAGCCTGTGCGGTGGTGACGAGGAGAAGTGAGAGGAGAAGTTTCGTTTTCATGACAGACCCATGCTAAGCTCCCCGGAGCTGGCTGAAAATAGGACCTATGGAGTAGGACTTTGGTCGGAGAGTGAAGTGCGGCGAAAGCAAAAGCGCGACTCCGTTTCCAGAGTCGCGCTGCTGCCGAGTGCAGGAGTGGATCATGGCACGCGGATGAGCCGCGTGCTGCCATCGCTGAAAGTGGCGCGTATGAGGATGGTGCCGGTGCCGCTGATTACTGAAGCGAGTCCCTTCTGACCCACGCCAGTGGCGTCGGCAGTGGCCGTGCTGGCGAAGACCATGCTTGTGAGCCGGGCGCTACCGGTGAAGCTGTTGTGGTAGGCGGTGCCTTTACGCAGCACCGGCAGTGGACGGCGAAAGCTGTCTGTATCCATGTTTGATGGAGCACCGGCGTCCACATTGCCGCGCATCAGGATTTGATTGCTGGCAGCGGGAGCACCCGTGAGGGAGGCGAGCACGGCGTAGTGGCCGGTGCGGTTGCTGACTTCCACACGCTGGATGCTTCCGATGCGGGCTCCAGGAATGCTTGGCAGCGAGTGGCCCTTCTGGAGTACCCGGCTGAAGCTGCCGTCTTCCTGGCAGATCCAAATGGCTTCGTTGTTGGTGCTGTTGAACCCCGGGCCGCGGAGCGTAGTGTGCATGAGCAGGCGGTTGCCCATGGGCCAGATGCGAAGGATGCGCCCTATGATGGAGCCATTTTTCTGTGCCATGGTCTCAAGACCCGTGCCACGATCAAAAAGGATCATCTCGTTGTTCGCTGCGCTGATACCTGGACCTGTGAAGGTGACTCGCATGGCTCGGTTGACTGAGCTGCCTCCCTCACCAATAAAAGAGGAGTATTTGAACTCCGCCACATTCGGCAGGCTCCAGCCGTCCATGTGCATGAGTTCCAGACTGCCTGATGGCATCTTCCTGAAAATGGCTCTTCTCCTTTCGTTGGGAGCTGCGGTGTTGGTAATGCCTGCGACGAAGAAGTAGGCATCTGAGTGGTAGGACACACGAGGGGCGATTTGACCCACCTTCAGCCCCATGCCAAGGTCTGCTCCTTCGCGAATGCTTTCTGCCGTGACTCCGAAGTGGGACTGCAACACAATGGCGCTGTCGGTGTCCGCCGTGGTGCCACCTGCGTCCAGTTTGAGGTCCACTCGTGCGGCGACGCGGCTGTTGAAATAGGCCTGTCCAGCCTGGCGGATGGCGGAGATGTGTGTTTGAGGAGATCCCTGCAACTCCCAGCCTTCGCGCAAGACAGTGCTGATGCTGGTCCCATTGTCCGCGAAGATGCCGTCGTTGGTGGCAGGTGTGATGGAGGGGCCCGTTATCGTGGCCGGGAAAATGGCAAACGTGAGGTCATTGAACACGGGGCTGCCGAAGCTGCCGAAGTTCAGTGTTCCGGCATACACCTGACGGCTTTTCACAGCGCAGTCGAACCAGCCTGCATGACCTGCTTCCGAGAAAATGCCAGTGTCTCTGCCGCCGTTGGAACCGTTGCCCGAGAGGGTGGCACGGGTGACTGCTATGTCCAGGTAGCCGGCGGCTGCATTGCCGAGTTGATTGTAGAACACACCTGGCGCTCCGGGGGCCGAACTGTTTCTGACAGCCAGCGTTACGAAAGGTTCCGGCTGAGGGAGTGATTGGATGAGGAAAGCGGCTCCTGCATCCGTCCCGAGCGTTGCATCCTTCCATGAGCCGACCAACAACCTGCCGGCGGATAGGGCTAGGCCGGTGTGCTGGACGTTGGTCCCGAGATCCTGGGGTTTGATCTCCGCAAAGGTGGCTGCGGCGGCCATATTGTGCAGAAGCAGTGTGGTGCCGACGGCGCCGAGTTCTGCGGAGCAAACGAGCAGGTTCCCATCAAGCGCAAGCAAGCGGCCCAGCCTGCGGTAGGGCGCTGCTGCGGGGTCCACTTTGCGCTCCACACTTGCGCTGCTAAAGAAGTTGAGAAGGCGCACCGAGCCAGCATCAGCAAATGGCAGATCGTGATCGGGCATGGCTGTGATCATTTGAAATCCATTGCCCAAGAGCGCGGCCCCGAAGCCATCGGTATTGAACACGGACACGCCAGTGGGCGTGGCCTTCTTGTAGAATACCACCTCACCGGTTCCCTTGCTGATGGCCACCTGACTGCCGTAGGTGTAGATGGCTCGCCCCAGGTAGTCCTGCGAGTTGCCGGACAGATCTGCACCGATGGTATGTGAGAAGGTGGAGTTGATTCCTTCGACACGCACCGAACCACGCAGGTTGTTGGCGTATGGGGAAGCCATGTACATCAGTTCGTCCGTAAGGGCTACTGAACGACCAAAATGGTCGCCCAAAACCTCGCCTTCAAACTGCTTGAGGAGTCGTCCGGTGCCAAGATCGTAAAGATAGCAACCGCCTTTGGTGGACAGTTCGCCATTCGAGCCGACGAGCAGCAGCTTGTCACGAAGAGCGAGGCTGGAGCCAAACCCGTCCCAGTTCACAGGTGTGGGGGCCCTCAGCGTACGGAGGAGTCTGCCTGATGCGGCATCAAAGACATGCACAGCACCCGGGCCTGGAGTGGTGAAGTCAAAAGCACGTTCACCCACCACCGCATACTTTTCATTGATGGCTACGGAGAAGCCAAACTGGCGCCTCTCTGGGGCAGATGAGGGGCTGTAGAGCTTGATGACCTTCATCCCCGGCAGGGCCGCTTGGACGAGATTTCCGGCACAGGCGATGAGCCCCAAGGTGAGAGTGGTGAGAAGATGTGCTTTCATGTGACGTCGGCAGCTTGCGCCAATCCTCACTGTTCGGGTATCGGACCTCCGCCGGAGTCGGCTTTCACTTTTGAGGTCTTTGTATCCGACCTTGGTCGGATGGTCTTTAGCGAGTGCCTACGCGTATAGTCCAGCCAAGAATGATGGTGCGTTTTCTGTATTATTTCGCTTTGGTTCTTCTCTCCTGCTCAAGCACGCAGGCGCAGACGCTCACCCGCGTCTCCGAGGTGCTGGCGCTGGACGGGGAGACCGCAGAGTCGAATCCCCGTGAGGTACAGCTTAAAGGTGTAGTGCTGGGCGTGAGCTTGAGGATGAACTTCTTCATCCTGCATGATGGCAGTGGTTCTGTAGGCGTCTTCCACCGCTCGCAAGCGGAGCTGAAGCAGGGAGATCTGGTTCAGCTCAGCGGCCACACGATTGCCAGCTCCGTGAGTGGCGCCAGCTATCCGCGCGTCCGGGCTGAGCTGATGCAGGTCAGCGGCATGGCTGAGCTGCCGCCAGCCACGCCCATACCGGTGAGTGCATTCACTTGGCCACAGCACTATGACCAGTGGGTGAGTCTGGAGGGCTGGGTCATGCAGTGGAGCCATGTGGCTCGGGAGCTGAAGCTCCTCCTGGTGACAGGGAGCGGCTTTGTGGAGTGCTATGCAAATGCACCGGACCCGTCTTCGCTGCCGCTTCAGTCTCATGGGGCGAAGGTTCGTCTCACCGGCTGCATCGTCAGTCTGCCGCAGTCCGGACGCGTCATGTTTGTGCCGTCCCTTGGACAGCTGGAAGTTCTGGAGCTGGGCACCGCAGAGATTTTTGAGGCACCGCAAGTCGGCATTCCAGACATCATGCAGCGAAAGCTGGAAAAGGGAAAACGCTGGCGTGTGAGCGGGGTCGTCGCCGCGCGCGCCGAGGAGAGAAAGCTCATCCTCACCAGCTCGGAAGGCGCGCTACTAGCTTATCTTTTGCAGGCGAGAGGGAAGGATGAACCGGGTGTCATTTACGGTGACAGCGGAGAGTGGCCGGAACTTCAACCCGGTGATGAAGTGGAAGTGGTGGGTTCTATCGTGGACGGTTGGGACACGGACTCGCGTGCGTATGGCCTGACGTGGTGTTATGTGAGGAAGACAGGTGCAGGCCAGGTGCCGGAGCCGAAGAGCATGGACCTAGAAGCGCTGCGCTCTCTGCAGGGAAGGGATGAGTGGGCCAGTGTCGAAGGCATCGTCGTGGGCTGGACTTTGCAAAACCACACCATGCTGTACTCCGTCCGTGGTGAACGCTCGGGCTTTATCATCAATGTGCGGGATGCAGGTATGGTGCCCTTTCCTGCAGATCTCCATGGAGCGAGGCTCCGCTTCACAGGCATCACCCGTAGTCTTGTTCAGCACAACTGGGACACTCTGATGGTTCCGGGTCCGCCTTTTGTGGAAGTCATCAAGCCCGGCACCGAGGATCCTTTTGAAGTGCCCACAGTCAGTGCCAAGGACGTCGTTTTCGGCCAGGTGAGAATGGCGGAGCGGGTGAAGGTGCGCGGGCAGGTCATCACACGCAACGATGATGGTGTGGTGCACGTCCGAAGCGAAGGCCATGCACTGCGTCTGAATCTCCAGCGGCCCTGGCAGCGTCCGGCTAGCAGCCGGGGTATGTTGTTTGCGGATTGCGGAGACTGGCCCTCATTCAGCTTAGGGGACGAAGTGGAGGTGGTCGGTTCTCCCGTAACCCATGATCCCGAGAGTTCACGTGAGCGGTTTGATCTGGAGGAGAGTCAACTGCGAGTCGTCGAAGCCGGGGATGAGGTGAAGCCGGTGGAGACCTCCCTGGAGGAAGTCGCTGCAGGAGCGCACAACGCTGACTTTGTGCAGGTGCGTGGACGATTGCTTGCTCTTCAGCAGTTCCCGGTGGAGCGGGGAGAGTGGCGCACCGCTATGCTGTTGGAGCATGAGGGTGTGAAACTGCCCGTGAGCTTCCAGGACAAAGGGCGCGCTAACTTTGACACGCTCAAGGTGGATGACGAGGTGCTGGTGGAGGGCATCGTCTCAAGGGCCACCTCCCTGCATCCGCGAAAGCTGAGGATGATCTCGGAGGGCGGTGCCAAGTCTCTCGGTCTCTCACCGGTGGTGAGGAGGAGCAGGTTCTTTTACTGGGGTGGAGGACTGTTGGTGGCGCTAGGCCTGCTCAGCGGCTGGATACTCGCTCTGCGCCGCGCAAACCGGAACCAGTTGGAGATGGCGAATGTGCTCGAGCAGCAAGTGTCGGCCCGCACTGCGGAACTGGAGAAGGCCAAAGCAGAGCTGCATCGTGCGCTGGACCAGGAGAGGGAACTCAACGAGCTGAAGAGCCGTTTCGTCACCACGGTGAGCCATGAGTTTCGCACTCCGCTTGGCATCATCATGTCTGCGGTGGAACTCATGCGGCACTACGAGGAGAGGCTGCCGGAGGAACAGAAGAAGGAACTGTTTGAAGACATCCACTCCAGCACGCGCCACATGGCATCTCTCATGGAGCAAGTGCTAGTACTGGGCAAAGTGGATGCAGGCAAAGCAGGCTGCCGCAGGGCACCGCTGGACCTGGATGTGCTCCTCGGAAAGCTGGTGGATGAAGTCCATTCCGCCACCAACCGCCGCTGTCTCGTCCACTCACGCGTGCTCAACGACATCTCGGGCGCTGTGGCGGATGAAGCTCTTATCCGGCACATCCTGACCAACCTCATCACCAACGCCGTGAAATACTCCCCAGAGGGACAAACCGTGGAAGTGACTGCTGAGCGAGCGGGAGCCGACGTGATCTTCCAGGTTATGGACCAAGGGATAGGCATTCCGGAAGAAGACCAGAGTCGCTTGTTCGAGGCATTCTATCGCGGACAGAACGTGGGAGAGACACCGGGCACCGGCCTGGGGCTGCTTATCGTCAAACGGTCCGTGGACCTTCACGGCGGCAGCATTCAAGTCCAGTCTGCGACCGGAAAAGGCACTACCTTCACCGTCCGAGTGCCTGTGTTTTAGTTCTCACCGGTGTGCTGCCACTTGCTCACCCGCACCTTCTTTCATCGTTGCCTCCACCACGCCATACAGCGTGGTCCATGCTTCCTTGACCTGAGGGGTGAACTGTTCATCCAGCACCTCGGCCAGCATGTCGAGCAGGGCCTGGCCCACCGTGGCGTAATGGGCATCCTTGACACCGTAACCGACGTGCCTTGCACCCATGGCCTTGAGTTCCAGCTCCAGACCCACGGGGCGCTCCAGCATGGCGATGAGCACGCCGAGCATTTCTGTCAGCTTGGCAGCCTGCTCTTCGATGTCCGTGGTAAAAAGGGGCCGCAGCGCAGGGTCGATCTCAAACAAACGCCGGTAGAATACAAGTGCGGAGATGTGCTCACGCCTGGCGATTTCGGCAAAAGATTTGCGGATGAGATAAACCTGATCTGGTGTCATACTTCTGACAGTGAACCCGAAGATGGCCGGAATGAGTATCCGACTTTCGTCGGATGGCATGCTTCCACTTTCCCGTCCACACTCCGTTCTCTCGCCCCGATGAAGAAGATACTTATTATTGAGGACCAGGCGCCAATGCGTCGGAATGTCGCCCTTCTCCTAAAAATGGAAGGATACGAAACCTGCACTGCAAGCAATGGCCGAGAAGGAGTGGAAATGGCGCGCAAAGAGCGTCCAGATTTGATTCTGTGCGACGTGATGATGCCGGAGATGGATGGCTATGCGGTGGTACAGGAGCTGCGGGCGGATGATGCGTTCGCCACCACACCCTTCATTTTCCTCACTGCAAAGAGTGACAAGGCAGACATCCGTGTGGGCATGAACTTCGGTGCAGATGACTACCTGACCAAGCCCGTGGTGAGGGACGACCTGCTGGCTGCCGTGCAGTCGCGCCTTGCCCGCTCAGAGGCCGTGCAGGAGAAACTGGAAGCCGCAGTGTCCGGCGGCTTCAATCCTGACTTCTCCTCCTACGAGCCCTTGCAGCGTGCCTTTGGACTCACGGCACGAGAGGCGGAGACCCTGCTCTGGGTGGCGCAGGGAAAGAGCAATGCCGACGTGGCTGCCATTCTGGAGATGAGCGAAAAGACGGCTAAGCAGCACTTGGGCGTGTGCTTCCAAAAGATGGGAGTGGAGAGCCGCAATGCTGCCTCTATCCAGGCGCTGGAAGTGCTCAGCAATCCACTGCGCAAGTGACCTGCCCTCGATGAACGTCCATCACGTCGAGCTGTTTTACTATGTAGCGAAGCACGGTGGTGTCAGTGCTGCGGCGCGGCACATCCCATACGGCATCCAGCAGCCAGCCATCAGCGCCCAGGTCATGCAGCTGGAAGAGGCGCTGGGTGTCGTGCTCTTCCAGCGCAGACCCTTTGCCCTCACTGCGGAGGGGCGAGTGCTCTTTGAACACATCGCACCCTTCTTCGGCAGACTGAACGAAATCGAGTTCCAGCTCCGGGGCGGGGCGGAAACGAGGCTGCGACTGGCCGCACCTGAGATCGTGCAGCGGGAGTATTTGCCCGGCCTGCTCTCGCGGATGAAGAAACGCATCAAGGGCTTTCACTTCACGCTTACTCATGGGCGGCAGCAGGAGATCGAGCCGCTGTTGCTTGCGGGAGAGGTGGACCTGGGACTCGCCATCGCCACCAGCAAACCAATGGCAGGAGTCAGCACTCGTGAACTGATGAGTCTGAAACCCGTGCTGCTCGTGCCGGAAAAGAGCCGCATCTTCAAGGCAGAAGATTTGCTGAAGCTGGATCGCATCGACATTCCGCTCATCACCCAGGACAAGACGGAGGCGCTTGTGAAGTCGTTCACAGAGGATCTGCAAAAGCGCGGTGTCACTTGGGTGCCCACGCTCACACTTGGCAGCCTGGACATTATTGGCAGGTATGTTGCGCAGGGGTTCGGCATCGGCCTCGCCGTCTCCGTGCCGCAGATTCATCATGGCAAAGGCGTGCGTGAGGTTTCGCTGGAAGGCTTTCGCCCCCTCAGTTTCGCCCTGCTCTGGCGTGGAAGAATGAACGCGGTGCAGGAAGCCTTTGCGGATGAAGCCGCTGGACTAGCGGAGATGCTGATGCGGGCGTGAGGCAGGGGAGGTCTCCGGGCAGTCAGTGACCAAGAGAGTAAAATCTGACCGAAAACCACTGGTCAAAACAAAAGCACCCGCAGCTTTTCGTTCGCTGCGGGTGTCCTGGAATGAATGTGGTGGAGGCGAGGGGAGTTGAACCCCTGTCCGAATCACCGTTGCCCGTGGCATCTCCATGCTCAGTCTCATCTTTGATCTCGGCGGGTGGCTGCAAGAGACGGCATCCACTTCACCCAGCACTCTGTTCATCTCGTCTCAGGCCCGGGTGCACGGCCTTTTGACCAGTCCAGTGAAGACGTGTTACCAGCTACTGGACATCACTGGTAAGACGTCGCGGTGCTTAGGCCGCGAGAGCGAGCTCGTTAGAGTTTGCTGTTGTTTGTTTGATCCGATGATTAACGAGGCCAACGAATCATCCTCGGCATGCAGCCCCGAACTAAGACGACCCGTCGAAACCAGAACGCCCCCGTTTGGGATTGATAGGAGAACTGTTAAACTGAAACGCGGCGAATGCAACCGGTGGTACTGGCTACTTCTTCACAGGCTGGCCCGCGTCTTCCCAGCCTGAAAAACCATCTTTGAGGTGGTAAATATTGCTGAATCCGAGGCGCTTGAAGGTCTCCAGTGAGCGCTTGCTCCGCCCACCTGCCTGGCAGTGGACCAGAATGGGCTGGTTTTTGTCGATGGCCGCCAGCTTGGCTTCAAAATCGTCAGCAGCGACGCTGATGTTCTGCGCGCCCTCGATGTGTCCGGCGCTGAACTCCTCCGGCGTGCGTACATCGATGACCACGACCTTCTTCTCCTGGACCATTTTGGCTGCCATGGTGACGCCGACATCGACAGGTTCGGCGGCGAACAATGAGGTGGCAAGAACGAGGCTGGAGGCGAGGGTAAGGAGTTTCTTCATGGCAGGGAGGTAACGTGGGGCAGGTGAATGAAGTTGCGAGATTAGCGGTCGGCTCGATCCAGAAAAAGAGCGTTGAGGCCAAGTTGTTGAGCAAGTGGTCGGCCTTCCTTGCTCCCGAGCACGAGCAGTGCTGTGGCGTAGGCATCTGCCAGTGCAGGGCTGGGGTGGATGACGGTAACGGACTCGGTGGTGTGTGAGATGGGGCGTCCGGTCCGTGGGTCGAGGATGTGGGTGCTGCGTCGATCTGCGGTGCGCTGCCGGTAGGTGCCGGAGGTGGCGGCGGCTTCATTTTGGAGGGCAATGAGGCTGCACGGCTGCGCTGCGTCGGGGTGCTGGATGCCGATGTGCCACGGGCGGCCCTCAGGTGACTGCCCACGAGCTTTCACCTCACCTCCGATGTTCACTAGGTGACCGGTGCTCCCGTGTTCTGCGAGAAGTCGGTCGATTTCACCCGCAGCGTAGCCTTCGACGATGGAGGAGAGATTGAGGGTCACGGAGGGGTCTGTCTTGCGCAGCGCCGGTGGCTGGTGGCGGACCTGGATGGCATCCAGTCCCACGTGCTCGAGTGCTTGGCGCAGGGCGTCGCCTGAGGGTGGGTGGTCTTTGCGTCCGCCCGGGCCATAGCCCCAGAGGCTTACCAGTGGAGCGAGCGTGGGATCCAGTGCGCCAGAAGTCTGAGCGTGTACCGTTTGCGCAAGGGCCACCACTTCGACCAGTTCTGGCGGCACCGGCATCCAGTCGGTGTCTTGAAGGGCATTGAAACGGGAGAGGTGGGAATGCGTGCGGTAGTGGGAGAAGGTTTGCTCCAGGGCCTCCAACTTCTCCGAGATCAGCCCGCGCAAGTCGCCTCCGACAGGCTTGGCAAGTGTGACAGACCAGGTGGTGCCCATGGCTTGGCCGCTCAGTCCCGGAGCTGAGGCGGGAACACTGTCCGTTCGCAACTGGGTAATGAGCCAGAAGATCAGCACCAGTGCGGCGGCGATGAGGTCTCGCTTGCCGATGCGATCTGACGCACCGCTGCTGCGCAAAAAGCCGAACAGCGCGCCGGTGGGGCATCCGTGGTGGCAGTAGGCGAGCGGCAGGAAGAGTGAGAAGATGATGCCGATGACAAAGAGGATGATGGCGGCGCTACCGGCCACTTTCCACACATAAGCGTCAAAGGGTTCAATGGCGTTCAGGTTCACCGCAAGGCCAGTCATGGCGGCGAAGAGGACGCAGGCGAGGAGGACTTGCGGGACGAGATGCAGCACCTTCAGGGTGCGTGGGCTAGGCTTGTACTGCCAGGGCAGGCGTCTGGCCAGAAGCTGCTGAAGCGCACCATGGGGACAGATGTGGTGGCAGTAAAGCTGGCGTCTCGTGAAGACAGGTGCCAGCAGTGCTACCACGGCGAGTAGCAGCAGTCCCGGCGCGCTGCGCCAGGGAGTGCCGTTGCGCGCCCAGCCAGCGAAGAGTGCCTGAGAGAGCAGTTCGCCAACCACAAAGCCGCCATAGACCACGAGCAATGCGTGATGCACATGCCGCACCCAGGCTATGCCGCGCAGTCTGCTGAATGCCATGACAAATGCGGCGAGGAGCACCAGGACGTGTCCAGTGTCCTGCCACCTCCAGCGCATCTTCTCCAGCAGCACGGTGAGGGGGCTCTTCTGCTCTTCGAGCCAGCTTTGAGCCCTGCGTTTCATGCCCTCTGCCACGGCATAACTGGTCTCCGTGGCGCCGGAGACGCCCTCTATGCCTGCCTTGGCGTAGTCGAGTGTGGCCAGTTTCTCCAGCGGCATGGCGAAGGTGTTGAGATAGCGCCTGTCTCCGGTGACGTAGCCCACATAGGCTGCGGTGTCGTAGGACTTGCGTAGCTTGACCTTGAGCACGTTCTTTGCGTCGGCATCCAGCAGCATGAGCGTGTCTGACGGTCCCTTGTAGCCAATGACGGCATCCGACTTGGGGGAGGTGCGAATGGCCTGTGCGATGCGTTTGCCCGTAGAGTCGAAAACGTGAACCCCTTTCAACGACGCCGCTTCCGGCAGCAGTTCCTGCACCTCCGCGAGCGAAACGGGCTCCGGGAAGCGGAGCGAGGCACCGCTGCCGCCCATGCGGGTAAGCACACCCTCCGCTATGGCTGTGGCCGTGAGTGTGGCACCGGTGACGGTGTCTGGTTTGAACTCAGAATCCAGCTCACCCAGTTTGATGCCTTTGAACTGATTGAAGAACGCACGATGCGCTACGACCTCGGCCAGATGCTCAGGTGTGTCAGCAGAGTGCAGCACGCGCAGTCCGAGCACACGGCCATTGGGATCCAGTGCCAGCAGGGTGTTCGTGGGGCCTGAGTAGCCGATGATGCGGTCTGAGGCAGGACTGGTCTGCAACACGAAACCCAAACGCAGGCCGCTGCCGTCAGTGAGCGTCTGGATGCCCGAGGCGTCAGGTGCAGAGATGGATGCGGCACCGGGGAAGTAGTCCTTTACGCGATCCAGCGGCAGCGGCGCGGCTTCGGGTGGTGCGGCATGCTGACGGATGAGCCACACCGCCACCGCGAGCAGCGTGAGGCGCCACATCTTCGCCAAGAAGGGATGAGCCTTCGCCAGCATGACCTACTTCGCAACCTGCCGTGTCTTGTCCGAGGTGCGGAAGCACAGGGCCACGGCCACGGTGACAAAGGTGCCGAGCGTGACGCGCCACGGGAAGGCGATGGCAAAAGGGTTTTTGACGCCAAGGCGCTCCTGCACCCCGAGCACGTTGCTCAGAAGCAGCACGGCCACGATGCCGCTGCACATGGCGATGATGTTCCCCACGTCGCTTCCTCGCGTCTTCGTGAGCACGGCCACCAGGAAGATGCCGAGCAGGGAACCAAATGTGAAGCCCAGGATGCCGAGAACCAGGGGCAGGATTTCCACCGTAGGATTGTGCGCCATGAACCAGGCTGTCCACACGCCGATGATGACAATGAACAGTGCGAACAACGCCGTGCTCCAGCGCAGGATGCCCACCTGTCGCGCCTGGGTGACATCCCCCTTCAAACGCGGGAACACAAAGTCCCGGGCGAAGCTGGTGCCCAGAGCATTCAGCGCGGTGGAGAGAGAGCCCATGGCGGTGGAGATGATGCCGGCCACCACCAGACCACGCAAGCCCACGGGCATCTCATGCAAGATGAAGTAGGGGAACACCTCGCGGGATTCAGCCGGCAGGTTCGGCTCCGGGAAGGCCTTGTAGTAGGCAGCAAGCATGACGCCGATGAGAATGAACGCGCTCACGATGGGCAGGTCCACAATGCCGGACATGATGGTGGCAAAGGCGGATTGCTTGCGATTCTTTGCAGTGAGCATGCGCTGCACCGTGTCCTGGTCGATGCCGTGCGTAGCCATGGTGACGAAGGTGCTGCCAATGATGGCACCCCAGATGGTGTAGTCACTCGTCAGGATGTGTTTGATCCAGTTCCACAAGCCTGGCGCCTGCGGCTGGGCGAAGTCAAAAAACACAGGCGTCTTGATGGTGGAGGTCACTGTCTCCCAGCCACCGGGTATCTTACCGAGCAGGTAGGGAATGGTGAATGCCAGCGAGGCGACAAGCACCGTGACCTGAATGAAGTCCGTCCAGATGACAGCTCTCATGCCCCCTGCGGAAGTGTAGATGGTGGTCATGACGGTGATGACCACCACTGCACCCGCGAAGAGCATGAACTTCGTATGCGCATCCACCGGCGCGCCCGTGACGGCTGCATACCCGATGACGAGCACGATGGCGGCAACATAAAGCCGCGTACCCATAGCCAGCACACGCGTCACCAAAAACGTCGCAGAAGCAAACGTGCGCGTGAGTGGACCGAAGCGCGTACCCAGGAACTCATAGAGCGAGATGACGTTGTGTTTGTAGAAGATGGGGATGAACAGAAAGCTCACGATGATGCGCGCCAGCACCGTGCCGATGGCGAACTGCGCGTAGCTCCAGTTGTTCCTCGTATAGCCGCTTTCTGGTGCACCGAGGAAGGTGGCTGCACTGATCTCTGCAGCGAGGATGGAGGCCAGCACCGCCCACCAGGCGATCTGCCGGTCCCCTAGCGTAAAGCCCTCCACACTGCCGGACTTGCTGCGCTGCGACAGCCCGATGGTCATGATGAGCGCGAAGTAGCCGACGAGAACGATGATGTCGATGAGGTAAGACATGGAGCGGATGACGAAAGCGGAACGACAGGTGGCGGAAGGACCTTGGAATCTACCCCCATGACAGCGGGAAGATGGCAGTTGTGCAATCAGAGTTTCGAGGCATATTCACCCATCGTGCTCCTCAGCGCCGTCACTCTTATCAAACCCATCCCGCACCGTGTGGTGGCGGGTGCTTGGGCCGTGCGAGTGGCCTGAAACCAAGCTGGGGAACCGATTTCGCACAGCAGTCAGTTGGAACTGCGACCCGTCGGGAGGACCTCAGCACTGTCCCGCCCGCCACCATGAACGCCAGCCCAGCTAGCACCGCTCCGCAGACATCTCCAGCCAGAGACCTGCAACGCGGCACCGTGTGGATGCTGCTGTCCATGGCAGGATTCACCTTCAATGCCCTAGTGATCGGCAGGCCCACGGCGGAAGCACAAGTCAGCATCTGGACTGCCATGGTGCTGCGTGGAGCGGTGGGCTTGGTCATGGTCACGGCCCTGGCTCCGGCAGACCTGCGGAGCGGCTGGAAACGGCTCTTCACCCAGCGCCTGCTCCTGGAGCGGGGCATCATCGGCTCTCTCGGTATCGCGGCCTTTTACTACACCATGGTGGGACTCGGCGTGGGCAAAGCCACGCTCATTAACAATTCGTGGAGCCTGTTCGCAGCGGTGATGGCGGCCTGGGTGATCGGTGAGCCTCTTGGGCTGGTCCGTGCAGGCGGGTTGATCGTAGCTCTCCTCGGGCTCGGTCTGCTGCTCGGGGTGGGTTGGGATGTGCTGGCCTCCATTCACTTGATGGAGGCTCTGGCGCTCCTGGGGGCCGTCTTCAGCGCCGTGGCCGTCATCGCCATTCGGCAGCTCTCCGCCACCACCTCTTCCGCCATGATTTACGCCTCCCAGTGCGTGTATTGCTGCCTCATCGGCCTGCCTCTGGCGCTGCCGGAACTGGGCAGCATGGCTCCGGCACAGTGGTCGTGGATGCTCGTCGCCGCAGTGGCCGTGGGGCTGGCGCAACTGGCCATGACCGAGGGCTTTCGCTACCTCACCGTGGCAGCGGGAGGTGCCTTCCAGATGGCGCTGCCGCTCGTCATCACCGGCTTCAGCGTGTGGCTGTTCGCAGAGAGCTTTTCCCCGGCGCAAATCTGGGGCGGCATCCTCATCGTGCTGGGCAGCGGCGTCACGGTGCTGCGGCGGACATGATGTGGGGCATGGTGACTCGGGGCGTACAACAGGTTGTGTTGCAATGCGCTGAATGGGGTGAACTAGGATTATTTCGGGTAATTTTGGCTTTGACGATAGTTAAGCAGTTCTTCACGATGTAAGCATGCTCAGTCTCTCTCCCGTTACCTTTCTGAGCCAACGGTTTACAGCCGTGGCAGTCGCCTTGGCTCTGACTGCATCCCCTCTTGGTGCGGCCATTACGGCCGGGGGGCTGGCGGTGGTTGGTTTTACCGATGACAACTCCGGTGCCGGTGGCACGGATGACTTTGTGCTTGTGGCCACGACGTTCTTGGCGGCAGGAGAGGTGATTTATTTCACGAATACTGGCTGGTCGTCGAGTGGTGGAAGCTCCAGCTTTTACGGCGTCAGTTCGGGAAATGAGTCGGGCAGTCAGCAACTGATGCGGTTGACGCTGAACTCGGCCATCGCTCCTGGGACGCTCATTTCCACTGCGGACACTGCGAACAGCGCCTTCACGTGGAAGAGCAGTGGCTCCATCACCGGTGGTGGAGGGAGCGCTCACTACGCAAAGCTGGATCTGCTGATTGATGACGATGTGCCGTTCTTCAATCCGCTGGGGGATCAGATTTACATTTTTCAGTCCACGAGTTCCACGAATCCGATGGGAGTCTCGGCCTCGCAGCTTTCGTTCATTTACCTCATGGACAACGGTGAACCTTCACCGCTGGACGGGTTTGAGCAGCCGACGGGTCCTTACACAGGAGCGAACTACCCCAGTGTGTCAGACGCGGGGCAGGGTCTCTCACTGCTGAACTACACGGCGGTAGAGCTACGCAACGCAAACAACCCAAGCGGATTCCACGGAGGAAGTTTCGGCTTGAACATGGCTGCTCCGGAGATCCAGGCACTTCAAGACTCTGGCGGCACTGCGGAGGACTGGCTGGCGGCGATTGCGAACCCCGATAACTGGACTCAGGGTTCACTGCCTTCGGTGCCGCTCAACATCCTCGGTGTGCCGGAGCCTTCTCGTGTGGTGTTGCTGATGGGTGCCTTTGGCGTGGTCATTCTGCGGCGGCGCCGGGTCAGGTGAGCAGAGGGAGTCGGGTGAGGCAGGGGCCTGGGAGCGGAACTGGGCTGAAGCGTTGGAGCGAGGAGGCGAGAGGGATGGGAGCTGGATGGAAGCGGGAAGGGGTTCGTCGCTTTTGCCGCGTGTGAATAACTGACTGTGAATAAGTCTGCATTTTGTTTTGGGTTGGCTAACTAACCCCAAGATGAAGGGTAAAATGGGGTTTTGGCTTGCCCCGTTTCGCGATTTCACGGTTACTCATGGGCTGCCGCTTTTGGCGGTTTGTTCCCCGATTTCCTTATGTATCTCAAGAGCCTCAGCCTCCATGGTTTCAAGTCCTTCGCGGACAAGACCCACTTTGAGTTCCACACTGGCGTGACCGGCATTGTGGGTCCGAACGGTTGCGGCAAGAGCAACGTGGTGGACGCCATCCGCTGGGTGCTGGGTGAGACGTCGGCGAAAGCGCTTCGTGGTGAAGAGATGGCGGACGTGATCTTCAATGGCACGGACAAGCGCAAGGCGGTGGGCATGGCGGAGGTGACGCTGACCATGGCGGACTGCGAGAGCTCGCTGGGAGTGGACTACAATGAGGTGGCGATCACGCGGCGAGTGTTTCGGGATGGGCGGAGCGAGTACCGGATGAACAACACGCTCTGCCGGCTGAAAGACATCCATGAGCTCTTTGCCGGCACTGGCGTGGGGCGCGCAGCTTATTCCATCATGGCGCAAGGCCAGATCGACATGCTACTGAGCTCGAAGCCTGAAGATCGGCGTTCCGTGTTCGAGGAGGCGGCGGGCATTACCAAGTTCAAGGGGCAGAAGCGCGAGGCGCTCCGCAAACTGGAATACACGGAGGCTAACCTGCTGCGCGTGGCGGACATCGTGGCGGAGGTGAAGCGGCAGATGGGATCTCTGCAACGCCAGGCCGCTAAGGCGCGTCGGTTCCAGGTCTTGCTGAAGGATGTGAAGGTGCTGGACACGCACCTCGGTCACCGGCAGTTCACTGAACTGA
The DNA here is from genome assembly GCA_964538625.1 of uncultured Verrucomicrobiaceae bacterium. GTDB lineage: Bacteria > Verrucomicrobiota > Verrucomicrobiia > Verrucomicrobiales > Verrucomicrobiaceae > JAEUHM01. The sequence continues at coordinate 25,733 of CAZIGH010000012.1, read as the reverse complement.
GCGCGGAGAAGAGCGAGACGGAAAATCAGATTCGCTCGCTGATGCTGCGGCTCAATGAGGCCCATCAGCAGCTTCACCACATCGAGCAGGAGGCATCTTCCACGCGTGAGGCTTATCATGCCATCGAGAGCACCATCGGCACACTGCGGCAGGCGGCGCAGGAGTTGCGTGCGCAGGTGCAGAGTGCGGAGAGCCGCATTGGTTTCAACCGAGAGCGTTCCGAGGAGTTGGAGACGCGCATTCAGAAGAACCTGGATGACATGGAGGTCACGCGTGATCTGCTGGAGCAGCAGCAGCGTGACATGGCCAGTGCGGATGAGCAGGTGAGCGCCATCCAGGCGAACATGATGAGCAGGCAGGAGGCGCTCAATGCACACCAGAGCAGCCACCTGGGGCTGATGCCGCAGCGGCAGAACCTGGACCAGCAGCGCCGGGCCGTGCGTGAGAGCATTCGCCAGTTTGAAGGGCGCATCGCGGCCTCTGAAGCGCGCATTCAGAGTCTGAACGGCTCCATAGCTGGCAATCGCCAGCGTCATGAGGCACTGCAAAAGGACCGGCAGACCGCAGCGCAGGCGCGGGAAACGGCGCAGGTGGAGTATGATGAGCTTCAACGTCAGACGCAGGAGCTGGAGGCCACGCGTAATGAGCTGGAGGAAAAGCTCAAGCAGTGTGCGCGTGACATCGAGGAGAAGCGTCGCCAGCGGGATGCCCTGGATGCCGAGGTGAATGAACTCCAGCGTACTACGACGCAGAAGCGCTCGCGCCTGGAAGTGCTGACCCAGTTGCTGCAGAAGGGTGAAGGCCTAGAGCAGGGCACACAGCAAGTGCTCAAGGGGCTTGACCAGCCAGAGGTGTTTTCCACCGGCGTGCGGGGCATCTTGGCCTCGGCCATTGAAGTGGAGCCTCAGTTCATCACCGCCATCGAGGCCGCACTGCGTGAGCACTTGCAGGCCGTGCTGATGACGGACTCTGACCTTGCCGCTCAGGTGGTGGAGCGTCTCGCTTCAAAGCAGATGGGCAAGACGGCACTCCTGGCTCAGGACTTGATTCAGCTTCGTCCGTCTGGCGACCGCCAGTTCCTCCCGCAGGGTGCCATTGCCTGGGCGGCAGATAAGGTACGTGCGCGTGAGGGCGCTGCGGCAGTGATCGATCACCTGCTTGGAAATGTGGCCATTTGTGAGGACATGAGCACTGCGCTACGGTTGAAGAAGGAGCGTCCTGACTTGGCCATGGTGACGCTTCGTGGTGAGTTCATCTCGACTTCGGGCGTGCTCTTCGGCGGTGCCTCAGCGGAGGAGGGGCCCTCGACTCTGCGTCGTGAGGCGGAAGTGCGCGAGCTGAGGACCGAGCTTGAAGCGGCGGAGTATCAGCTTTTGGAGAAGGAGGAAGCCGCGCTGACCCTCCGCCAGCTTCTCGAGGAACAGCAGCGTGAGGAAGTGCAACTGCGGGAGTCCAGCCAGCGCACCCGTGAAAGTTTCTCGCAGATTCAAGGCAAGCTCTCGGTGGTGCAGCGTGAGTTGCAGCAGGCTGCGGCCAAGGCAGAAAGCATCGAGTGGGAGCAGGCCCAGATCGCCGAGCGCATCGCCGAGGCCGAGGATCAAATCGTCCAGCTCCGCGAAGAGAGCAGCATTGCGACCGAGCAGCTGGAAAGCAGCCGTGCCCGGGAGTCAGAACTGGAGATTGAAGCGGATTCCCTGGGCCAGAGAGAGATGGAATCCGCCGAGCGGCTCAATGAGCTGCGTACGGCGCTCGCACTGGAGCAGGGTGCACTGACCGCCGTCGAGCGCCAGAAGGCTCCCATGATCGCTCGACTCAACGAGCTGCAGGGTTCCCTGCAGCGCTACGAGCACGAGATCATGACTTGGCGCGAGCGTATCGCCCAAAACCAGGCTGAGTCCAACCGGCTCGCTGAAGAGGTGGAGACCAACCGCATCCGCATGGCTGAGGCTGAAGATGACTTGCGCACAAAGAGTGAGGAGCGAGCGGCCGCTTATGAAAGAGTGACCCAGCTTGAGAATCAGCTCTCCGCGCTGCGCCAGCAGAACTCAGAAATGTCCGAACTCAAGAGCAAGGCGGAGGTGAAGCTGACCCGCGTGGACCTGCGGCTCGAGAACCTGGTGAGCCAGATGCTGGAGCGCTATCAGCTCCATCTCGAGACCTTCGAGCCCGACCCGCATGAGCTTCTGCTCTCGATCGATTCGCAGAAGAAGGCTCGTGGTCGCAGTGACAAGCGCAAGGCATCCCTCACCGCCAAAGAGGGGAACGAGGAGGGTGAGGAAGGTGCGGAGCCGGCTGCGGATTCAGAGGCTACGGCGGTGGAGGAGGGGGAAGTCGAAATCCCGGGTGCGAACATGGAAGGCGAGCCAGACTGGGACTTTGTGACGGAAATCGTGGTCGAGCTGCGTCAGCGTCTGGAAAGCATAGGGCCGGTGAATCTGGATGCCATTCAGGAGTTTGAAGAGCTGGAGGAGCGTCACGCCTTCCTGGAAGGTCAGCACACGGATCTGACCAAGAGCAAGGACGAGCTGCTTCAAGTTATTGCCAAGATCAACGACACCACGAAGGCCATGTTCTCAGACACCTTCGAACAGGTACGCCACCACTTTCAGCACAACTTCCGCGAGCTCTTTGGCGCTCAGGCCAAGGCAGACCTCATGCTCATCGACGACCAGGACCCGCTGGAGTCCGGCATTGAAATCATAGCGAAACCGCCCGGCAAAAAGCTGCAAACCATCAGCCTGCTCTCCGGTGGTGAGCGCAGCATGACCGCCGTGGCCCTGCTGTTCTCCATTTACATGGTCAAGCCCAGTCCCTTCTGTGTGTTGGATGAGTTGGATGCACCGCTGGATGAATCCAACATCTCTCGCTTCCTGAAGATGCTGGACAATTTCATTGGCAACTCCCAGTTCATCATCGTCACCCACAACAAGCGCACGATGAACCGGGCAGATGTCATCTACGGCGTGACCATGCAGGAGTTTGGCGTCAGCAAACCAGTGGGCGTGCGCATGACGGCGGAGGCTACGAGCGCCGAGCGTCAGCGTGGCATAGGCAAGGTGGAGGTGGACGTACCCGAGAAGAAGGCGGAGGTGCCCCCTCCGCCGCCAGAGGAAGTCATGGATGAGTTTGCCGCGCTCAATGCGGACTCCGAGCAAGCGAAGGCCGCTGACGAAAAACCGGAGCCTGATGACTACAAACACGAAGCCTTCGTGCCGGAAGACATTGTCATTCCTGAAGTCGTGGAACTGAAGTCCTTCGAGGAGCGTGAGATTACCGAACCCGTGGTGGACGAGGACCCCGGCGAGGTCGTTTACATCGCCATGGACGATGCAGATGAGGATGACGGGAAGTGAGGGATTGCAGACGAAGCTTCCTGAAACCCACTGGTGAACTTTGATTTTACTCGAAGTGAGCTTTGTTGTTCAGTCCGGGTATGCATTTCTCTCGGCTTCGGCTCAAGAACTGGCGAAACTTTAGGAGGGTTGACCTAAGATTGGGCGATCGCCTGTTCATCGCAGGCCCGAACGCCAGCGGCAAGTCCAACCTGTTAGACGCTTTTCGGTTTCTACGTGACCTTGCGAAGAGTGGCGGGGGCCTAGAGCGAGCCGTAGCTGAGCGAGGCGGGTTGTCGAAGCTTCGATGTCTCGCAGCCAGACGAGATCCCGATGTGGAGCTGGAAGTCGAGATGAAAGAGGGCTCAGGGGGGGAGGTAGTCCTGTGGCGTTATGGATTGGGAATGAAGCAGCAGGCTCGAGGACTGCGTAGAGTGATGCTGACGCATGAAAAGGTTTGGAGAAACGGGGTGCTGATCCTCAACCGCCCAGACAGCCACGATCAAAAGGATGAGCTTCGCTTAACGGAGACGCACTTAGAGCAGATCAGCGCCAATAAGGATTTCCGGCCACTTGCTGAAGCATTTCAGAAAGTGCTCTATCTGCATTTGGTGCCTCAGTTGCTGAAGTTTCCGCAACTTGCGAATCGTGATGCGGTCGGCGAGGACCCTTTTGGGCTGAGGTTTCTAGATCGGATCATGGAGACACCCGAGAAGACTCGTCGTTCGCGATTGAAGAAAATTGAAAAAGCCCTCCAACTTGCAGTACCAGAACTCAAGGAGCTGTTGGATGTTCGTGATGAGAAGGGTGTTCCCCACCTTGAAGCTGTGTATAAGCACTGGAGACCGGGTGCGGGGAGACAGAGGGAGGATCAGTTCTCAGACGGAACGCTTCGATTGATTGGTTTGCTCTGGACGCTTCTTGATGGCGAGAGTCTGCTGTTGCTAGAGGAGCCTGAGTTGTCTCTTCACACTTCAATTGTCGCCAAGCTTCCTGGTCTTATTTGGAGACTCCAGCGAAGTAAAAAGAGACAGGTGATCGTTTCCTCTCACAGTTCTGAGCTATTTGGTGAGAGAGGAATCGATCCCGAAGAAGTGGCATTACTCAAGCCTCACGGTAGCGAAGGCACAGAGGTACAACTCGCCTCTGACAAGAATGACATCGTATTGCTTCTGAAGGGCGGAATGAACATGGCGGAAGCCATCCTACCCATGACTGCCCCTGACTTTGTGGAGCAGCTTTCCTTGTTCGAGTGAGTTCACCGATCCCCATTTATTTGGCTGTCGAGGATGAACTCAGCGAGTTTGTTCTTCGCCGCCTACTCAAGGATAGACCGCGTGATTACGCGGTGGCTTCCGTATTTCGACAAACTGGATTTGGCTATTTGAAGAAGAACGCCCGCGCATTCAATGGATTGGCAAAGCAGGCACCGGTGCTGATGCTGACAGACTTGGACGCCAAACCTTGCGCGCTCAAGTTGTTGTCGGAGTGGCTTGTTGATGAGCGACACGAGCACTTTTTGTTTCGGATCGCAGTTCGTGAAGTTGAAGCTTGGTTGCTCCCAGTTGGTGGTGGACTGTCGTCCTATCTTGGTACCCGTCGCGACAAGCTGCCGCGAGATCCAGAAGCGTTGCCAGACCCAAAGGCTGTGTTGTTGGGGCAGGCCGCCTCTTCTCCACGACGGGACAAGAACAATGGCTTGGTGAGGAAGAATAGAAATGGCACACTTGTGCAGGGTCCTGACTACAACTCGGTGTTGGGCGAGTTTGTTCTGACCCATTGGGACGTGCAAAACGCCAGTTCTAGTTGCGAGAGTTTGAGCAGGCTGCTGCTAGCGTTGGAGCGTCTAGAGCAAAGGTGGCCGACATGATTTTGTTCTCCGGTCGGGTCTCGTCGAACTGAGGAACCATCCAGTTTCATCCGTTTGTAAGGATGGCGGTTTACAGACTCTCAAGTAAGGCGGTGCTTCGTTCCGCTACCGTTCCCTCAGGGGTGACCGATCTTCCGGAAATCGCGGAAATAGGGGTGATGCTTTGAGGTGATTGGTCCCGTTTTCGAGACGGTTCAGATCAAAAGTGAGACGCGAAAGTGAGGGGATTCTCATTTTATTGCATTCAAAGGACTGATTGTTTTCAAAAATATCAAAATAGCAGTTTACAAAGGTTACTATATTTGATAACTTTGCCAGAAATAAGAATCAACTATGAACGGACTGGATCTCACACTTCTGGGTTTGGTAGTCAGCAAAATCGCCGATGAAAAGCTGGCTGGACGTCATGCCATTGCTACTCCTACTCCAAGCAGCCCGATCAGTCGGCTCCAGGCTTGGAGAGAGGCGAATGCGGCTGAGTTTCAGTCTCGCCGCACCGAGGGGATGCGGCGCTCGGCTGCGGTGAGAGAGAACTTGGCTCGGCTGCACCGTGAGAAGAAGGCGGAGTGGAAGGCTTCAGCGCGTCGCAATCCGAAGCTCTGCGCCACGGACCAGCACATAGCGGCGAAGGAGTGGAACCTGATTTCTCCGGTGGGTGTGCGCCACAGCTTCCGCAACCTGAAAAAGTGGGTGAGGGAGAACGAGCATCTGTTCGATCCGGCGGATGTGGAGTGGAAGAACACGACGGGGCGGCGGAACCAGGAGTGGTGCCGTGCCTTCCAGGGACTCGCTCGTTTGCGTCCTGGGAATTCGAAGCTGCTTGCCGAGTGGCAGGGCTGGCGCTGGGCGGGGGCTGAAGTTCTGCCCATGGCTGCGTGATGCAGTGTGGTGAGCTTCCACCTTGAGCGGCGTCGTGTTCCTGCCATGGTGCGGGGACGATGTCTGAAACCAATCTCGAACTCTGGAAGGGCTTGAGCAGCTCTGCGATGCAGGCGCTTGCCACCCGTGACTACAATGCTGGTGATTTGGCCGCCAAGCTCCACGGCGGACGCGCGGAGGCGCGTGAAGTGACCGGGGATGCGGTGCCTGCGGAGCTTCGCATTCCCGGTGTAGAGGTATTCCACCGCCGGATCTTTCAGCAGCGCTACCGAGGCCATTTTGGTGAGTTTGCACGTGAGGGTGAAGGGCTGCTGGGAAAGATAGGCATGTGGCCGAAGCAGTGGGCCACGGCGCTGATGTATGCCGGCACGAGCAAGGGATTTCACATCCATCCGCCGGCCATCCCTGATGGTGTGGAGCCGGAGGCGTGGTTTCAGCGCCTGTTCGTCGATGAGCCGGAGAACTATGCCCTGCGTCCGTATGACAGGGAGCAGTGGGACTGCATGTTCTTCATCAGCGGAGTGGCAGAGATGTTCCTCATCGATGAGCGCGCCGGGATGCCCCGCCGGAAGATGCGCTTCTTCATCGAGGGGGATGACATGCCGGGGGCGAACAATGTGGGGGTGGTGATTCCCGCTGGTGTGGCCCACGCTATCCGAAGCGCTGGAAGCAAGGACTTGATCATGGTCTATGGCACCAGCACCACGTTTGTGCCGGAGAATGAGGGGCGCATCGCCCACGGCATTGAGACGCCACGTCCGCCGAAGGACTGGGAGGCTTACTGGAATCAAGCATGATCTTTGCGCTGATGACGGAGGACGAACAGCAGTCCGGTTACGACCGCGAGGTGCTGGACCGCGTGTGGGCGCTGGCTCAGAGCGTGGCTGGCAATGACCCAGCGCTCTGGCGAAAGGATGAGCACGGTGCGTGGATGCACCGGATGGAATATGGAAATCGTCACTCACAGTTCGGCTGGGAGATAGCGGATTGTGGCAGCTTCATCCGCCGCGTGGGGGTAAGTTCGCTGCGCGCCATGCAATGGCAGAACTACCTGGACTGGATGGTCGCTAATCGGCACGTAGCAGCAGTGACTGCTGACGGACTGAGCAATACGAGACGCCTGCTGTGAGGGTTGGACTTGCTTCGGGGGGAGTGGGTGCTGGTTTTGGCACTGGATTTGGCCTTGCCGGACTGGCGACACTGAGGCATGAGCGGCTTTCGTTTCATGAAGCGTGCCTGGCTCGCCATACTTCTCGTTCTTCCGCTGGTGCTGGCGGGTTTGTGGCGTTTGCGCCTGGAGACAGACATTCTTGCCACCTTGCCCGCAGAGGTGCCGGAGGTGAGGGCGCTGAAATTGCTGAGGGATGGTTTTGCTGGCGGCAGTGATCTTGTGATCGCCCTAGAGGGGGAGGATGAAGATGCGGCGGTGGCTGTGGCTGATGAGGTGGTGGAGAAGCTGGAGCGTCGTCCGGACTTGGTGAAAGCGGTGCGGCGTTCGCAGGACTTGATGCAGGAGTCTGGCTCAGGCATCGAACTGATGGCCTGGGCACTGCAAAATGCTGACCCAGTAAGAATGATGGAACTCAAGGCACGGCTGGATGGAGATGGGGCGCGCAGGCAGCTTCAAAAGTCTCTTTCAGTGGTGGGCGGCTCGCTCGATGGCGAAGCGGTGCAGCGGGCGTTGTATGATCCGCTGGGGCTGCTGCTGCCACTGGGGGATTTGTCCATGGAGGGACTGGAGGGGGCGGCGGACGGCCTAGCGAGTGAGGACGGGGCTTTCCGCGTGCTTCAGGTGACGTCTGCGAGTGAGGTGGGCAACTACCGTGCTGCCACCGAGTGGCTGGCGGAGGTGAAGGGCTTGCTGGCCAGCCGTGAGGGCGTGATGATGCGCATGACTGGGGAGCCGGCCTTTCAATCGGAAATAGGTGCGGGAATCGAGAAGGACATGTCTGGCACGATAGGCATGACGGAGCTGATGATAGCGCTGCTGTTTTGGGTGATGTTCCGACGGCTGAAGCCGCTGATCTGGATTCAGGGGCTTCTGATCGTGAGCATGGTGATCACGCTGGGTCTAGGCGGGCTGCTGGTGGGCAAGCTGTCCATCATGTCGCTGGGCTTCGCGGCGATCGTGCTGGGCATCATTGTGGACTATGCGGTGCTCATTATTCAGGAGGCTAGGAAGCACCGGGACGCGGGGGCAGGTGAGGTACGCCAGCTGGCAGCTCCGGGGATCGTGGCCGGGGGGGTGAGCACGGCGGTGGTGTTTCTCTCTCTCATGCTCAGCGGTCTGCCGGGGCTGCGGGAGCTGGGCTTGCTGGTGGCTCTGGGTGTGCTGGCCGGTCTGGTGGTGATGCTGATCTTTGCACCTAAGTTTGCGGCGCGTCCCGAGGCGGCGCTGGCGGTAGTCATTCCAAAGGGGCGCGTCGGGCAGGGGGCTGTGCTACCGGCGTTGTGCACTCTTCTGTTGCTGCTTGGAGCGCCGCTGGTGCTCGTGCTGAGTGGAATGCCGGTTTTTCAGAGCGGTGCAGATGCTTTGCGCCCGACGCGGAGTGAGGCCATGGATGCCTTTGAGTGGATTCAGCGCAGGCTGGGCCGGGATGACGAGGCGAGCGTGCCGGTGCTCATAGCAGGACCGGAAACCGTGCTCAAACAACGGGCCGCCGCGCTGGTTGAAACTCTTGAGGAGGCGAAGCGGCAGGGGGAGCTGGTGCGCCATGCTGTGCCGGCGATGCTCGTTCCTGATCTGGCAGCGCAGAGGGAGAATCGCCCCGTCATGGAATGGCTGGTGGGGCAGGCCGAGCGGTTGGAGCAGGAGGCTGCGGCGGCGGGCTATGCACCGGTGGCCACGGCGCTTTTGCGTGGGCTGGTGGCGCAGTGGTCGGCGGCTCTGAAGGGTGAGTGGCCGCAGCCAGCGGAGAGCAGTGTGGCCTATCCCGTGCTGGCCCGCATGCTTGCGGTTGGCGCGAGCGCGCGGGCGGCTGGACTGGCTCCGGGAGAGGGTGCGGTGCTTGCTTCAGTGAGCCTGGCTGGGCACCCGGGGATGCCGGACGCTGAAAAGCTAGCGGCGCTGCAAGGCCGTCTGCCGGCGGAAAAGGGTGCCTGGCTGGCGGGTTGGGAGGCGATGGGGGGCGCGCTTTCTGCGATGGTGAAACACGATTTGAAGCGCCAGCTCGTGCCGGTGCTCGTGGTGCTGGTGGTGACGCTGTTGGTGACCTTTCGCAATGCCGTGGACCTGCTGCTTTCGGTGGTGATGCTGGTCAGTGGACTGGCGGGGCTGGCAGCCACGATGTCGCTCTTTGGCCTGGGGTGGAATCTAGCCAGTCTGGCGGCCATCCCTCTCTTGCTGGGGACGGGGCTGGACTACGGCATCCACATGCTGCTGGCCATGCAGCGCTCTAACAATGATGTGCTGGCAGTGCGTGCCACCACTGGCAAGGCGGTGTTTTTCTCAGGCATGACCACGGTTATCGGATTCGCCAGCTTGTTCTTCGCCGGCAACAAGGGGGTGGCTAGCCTGGGCCTGGCGTGCTGCGTGGGAACGCTGTGGATCCTTTTTGTAGTGGTGGTGCTATTGCCTCACTGGCGGGTGTGGTTGACCCGCTCCAGTGGAATCAAAACGGAATCTCGTCATCGTCCAGGCCGTCCGTGATGGGGCCGTCCCCGAAGTCGTCATGTTGGTTCTGGGGAGGGGCCTGACGCTGTGGGGGAGGTGAGCTGCGCTGCTGGAAGCCACTGCCGCCACCGCCACCGCCACCAGCCGGTCTCGCGCTACGCTGGAAGCCGCCGCCACCCCCTGGGTAGGGTCGCTGCTGGGGTGCTGGGCCAGATCCTCCCTCGTGTGCGCCCCCGTCGTCTGAACCTTCACGGCGGCCAAGGAACTGGAGGTTTTCTCCCACGACTCTCAGTTTGGTGCGCTTCTGACCGCTCTGCTTGTCCTCCCAACTGTCCATTTGAAGACGCCCCTCAATGTAAACAGGACTCCCCTTGTGCAAATACTGGGATGCTAGCTCGGCGAGGCGTGACCACAGGACGACGTCAAGATAGGTGACCTCCTGCACTTTTTCACCGGATTCAGAAACGTAGGTTCGGTTCACGGCGAGTCCGAGATCCGCCACGGCGCTGCCTTTGGGGGTGTAGCGGACATCGGGATCCCGAGTCAGATTCCCGATCAACATAACTTTGTTCAATGAGGCCATAACGTGGTGAGGCTAGCGGTGGTCCTGTGGTAATGCGACAAAAATAACGCGCCCCGGACCGCGAAAGGCGGGACGGGGCGCAAAAGGTGCTTCGTGAGGGAGGCTCAGGCGCGCACCTGATAGTACTGCTGATAGATGCTGTCGTTGAGCTTGAGCTTGGCGCGGGCGCTGTCCAGGGCGGTGGGCTCTGCTTCGAACTGGATGTTCACGAAGTAACCGGCTTCGACGTGGCGTGGGCTGTAGGGGAACTTGCGTTTGCCGAGGTTGTCCACCTGCTCCAGCTTGGCTCCGGCTTTTTCGAGTTCCTTGGTCACGGCGGAGACAAGTTGATCGACGGTTTCTTCTTTGCCCTTGGTGTCGAGCACGATCATGGCTTCGTATTTTTTCATGGGATGGGTGGTGTTCGGTGGTGTTACTTGCGGTTGAAAAGATTCATGGCGGCGGCGACCCCGTGTTGCAGGCTGTGGAGAACGGCGTCTGCTGAGCGGGAAATGATCTCGCTGAGCCCGGCGCGCTCGTCCTCTGTGAAGCGCCCCAGGACGTGGCCGACCATGCGGGAGCCTGCGGGGCGGCCAGATGCGGCGGCGATGCCGACTTTGAGGCGGGGGAAGGCGTCGGTACCAAGCGTGGCTATGATGGACTTGATGCCATTGTGGCCTGCGGCGGAACCGGAGAGACGGAGACGAAGTGCACCGAGAGGCAGGTCCACGTCGTCATAAACGACCAGTGTCTCTGCTGGCTCGATCTTTTGATAACGGGCTAGGCCAGCGACGGCACGTCCGCTGTCATTCATGTAGGTCTGCGGTTTTGCGAGCCAGGTTTTTCCAGCGCGGGCCAGGTGGGCCGTCCAGCGCTTCTCGGGCTGGTAGCTCGTTTGCAGGCGTTGCGCGACTTCGTCCAAGACCATGAATCCGATGTTGTGACGGGTGTCGCGATAGGTTTCTCCGGGATTGCCGAGTCCGACAATCAGGCGCGGGATGAGGGGCTGGTTTTCACTGGCATCCACATCCGCGCCGTATTCTCAGACTTCACAAGGGAGCGGCTTGATTACTTCTTGGCGGCGGCAGCTGGCGCAGCCTTGGCGGCACCTTTGGCAGGTGCGGCGGCGGCGGCAGGGGCAGGGGAGTCATCGACCTTGGGCTCATGGACGATGGCTACGACGACATCGCCGTCCAGACGCACCTTGACGCCCTGAGGCAGGTTCAGTTCGCGGACGTGGATGGCTTCACCCACCTTGAGGGCGGAGACGTCCACGGTGATGCGCTCTGGCAGGTCCTTGGGAAGGCAGTGGACCTCGATGGCGTGGAGCATGAGTTCCAGCTGGCCGCCGAACTTGGCACCCTCTGGAGTGCCTGCGGTTTCGACTGGGACGTCGGCGTGGATGTCTTCATCCATGGCCACAGCGTGGAAGTCAACGTGGAGGATGCCGCCTTTGAGATGGTCATGCTGCACTTCCTGAACGAGGGCGAGCTGCTCACTGCCACCGAGCTGGAGATTGACGAGAATATTGTCCGAGGCGGAGTGGTCGATGATGCGGGTGAAGGTCTTTCCGTCCACCTGGATGTTGGTGTTTTCGCGCTTGCGGCCGTAGAGTACGCCAGGGATGGAGCCGGCGCGGCGGAGGCGGCCCACGGCGGAGGTGCCGCTCTCGGAGCGGGCTTGAGCTTGGAGTTCGATGATGTTGGCCATGACGTTCTAGCGTGTGAAGGTGACAGTTGAGATACCCATACCCGCCGCCGCGAGAGCAGGCTGGCTGGGAAAAAAGGGCCGGGAGAATAACCGTCTAGCCCCGGATGTCAAACAGGGATGTGACGGACTCGTCTGAGTGGATGCGCTTGATGGCTTCTGCAAGCAGGGGGGAGATGTCCAGTGTGGTTACTTTGTCTCCGTGTGCCTGAGGCACGCTGTTGGTGGCGAAGAGCTCGATGATGGGCGAGCTGGCGAGGCGTTCCCGGCCTTTTTCCCCCAGCACGCCGTGGGTCACGGCGGCGTAGATGTTCTTGGCTCCGTGTTTTTGGAGTAGCCCAGCGGCGGCTGTGAGGGTGCCGGCGGTCTCTGTGAGGTCGTCCACGAGCAGTACGTTTTTTCCGGCTACGTCTCCGATGACGCTCAGAGCCTGCACTTCCTCTGCGCTGACGCGGTTTTTTGCCACGATGGCCATGGGCGCACCTAGCGTCTTCGCGTAGGCATGGGTCATCTTGATGCCGCCTACGTCGGGCGAGACGACCACCAAGTCTCCGTCCACGCGTTCGCGAAGCCCTTTGACGAGGACCGGGGCGGCGTAGAGGTGATCCACCGGGATATCGAAGAAGCCCTGGATCTGGCCGGCGTGGAGATCCACCGTCAGGACGCGCTGTACGCCGGCGGCGACCATGAGGTTGGCCACCAGCTTGGCTGTGATGGGGACCCGGGGGCGGTCTTTGCGGTCTTGCCTGGCGTAGCCGAAAAATGGGAGCACGGCGGTGATGCGGTGCGCGCTGGCGCGGCGAACGGCGTCCACCATGATGAGCAGCTCCATGAGGTTTTGGTTGGTCGGCGGGCACGTGGGTTGCACGATGAAGACGTCTCTGCCGCGGATGTTCTCATTGATCTGCACGAAGGTTTCCCCGTCCGGAAAGGTGTCCAGCGTGGTTGAGCAGAGCGGCACGCCCAGGTTGTTGGCGATTGCTTTGGCGAGTTCAGGATGTGCGGAGCCGCTGAGGACCTTGAGGGAGTCGTTCATTAGGATGGTGCTGGCGAGTAGAACCCGGGCTGCCGGGAAATCAACCTTGGGATGTGACAGAGATGCGACTTGATCCAGCGCGGGCCGCTGGAGGGGTTGCAATCTGCCGACGAATCGGGTTTCATCTGACGCATGAAGCTCTTTTTACTCGTCCTCACTGCCTGCATGGCACTGGCCCCAAGCGTGGGGGCTATGAGCCGAAAGCCCAAGTTCACTATTTCCTTTCACTCCCAGGGAGAGGCCAACGAGTCGCCCCGCAGCATTTTCAAGTATGCGGTCCCGGGATCCAACCAGGCGATGATTTTCCGCAAAGTCGCCGAGTTCTCTCACAATGAGGTGGCGGCATTCCATTCTTTCCCCGCTCCGAACGGAAATGGAAATGGCGTCACGCTGAGGCTGGATTTTCGCGGGACGAACGCTCTCGAGCTTCTCACCCGCACGAGGCAGGGTCAGGTCATCCTGGCTCTGGTCAATGGCCAGCCGGTGGACTACCTGACGATCGACAAGCCCGTGGGGGATGGGCTGGTCACCATCTGGGAAGGTGTGCCGGATTCGGTGGTGGCTGAGATGAAGAAGAAGTATCCGCCCATCGACAGGTTGCAGTCCGTTTCTGCGGGCGACAAAAACATGCTTCCCACCACTCGCAGCGAGAAGCGCCAGATGATGGAGGACGTGCGGGAGAAGCAAGAGGCGGATCGTGTGGCGGGAAACAAGGCCGCAAAGAAAGCGGAGGAGGATGCGCGCAAACCGCCTGCGCCGGCTGTAGGCTTGCCGCCACTCGAAGACCCGGGAAGGATCCGCATTCCAACCGATCGGCAGTGAGAAAGCGAGGGCTGCCTTTTTGCGAACAACGCAGGGTTGCAAACCGGCTGCAAGTGGTTCAAAATGAGACAGCTTTTTGAGAAAAGTGTAATATCAAGATACCTTAACTAACATGAGGCTTCTCCCGTTGATCCTTTCCTGCTGCGCCCTGTTTTTCATGGTCTCCTGCAATGCACCCGGCAGCTTCACCAACAGCTCTAGCGGCAGCAGCCGTGCCGGGCGCATCGTGAGCGTCAAAACGACGGCTTACACGCATACGGAGGGCGACCACATTCAGTATGGCACCAAGACGGCGGTAGGCACCCAGCTGCGCTACGGCCGCGTCAACAGTGCTGCCGCTGACTGGTCTGTGTATCCAGTGGGTACCGTGTTCCAGATAGAGGGTATGCCAGGTATCTACCAGGTGGATGACTATGGGTCTGCGTTGGTCGGCACGAATACCATTGATCTTTACAAGCCAAGCAAGGAGGCGATGGCTCAGTGGGGTGCGCGCAAGGTGAACATCCGCGTGCTGAAGTGGGGTTCTTTCCGCAAGAGCCTGAACATCATGGAAGACAGGCAGCACTACGGGCACATCCGCCGGATGGTGGATCGGATCAAGCGCTCCATCTGAGTCCCGTCGCCCGCAGTGACCAGAACTCAGCGTGCAGCGTGGATTGGGCGCAGGCTGGAGGAGTTGTATCCTGAGACTCCCGTACCGCTGGATCACACAGATGCTTACACGCTGCTTGTCGCCGTGCTGCTCTCGGCACAATGCACGGATGTGCGGGTGAACCAGATCACGCCGAGGCTCTTCGCGCTGGCCCGTGAGCCTGCCACCATGGCGGAGCAGCCGGTGGAAGCCATAGAGGCCATCGTGAGACCCTGCGGACTGGGTCCGCAGAAGGCCCGTGCCATCAAGGAGCTCTCTCGGCTGCTGGTGGAGCGTCATGCGGGGCAGGTGCCCGCGAAGCTGGAGGAGCTGGAGGAGCTCCCCGGCGTGGGACACAAGACGGCGCAGGTGGTGATGGCGCAGGCGTTTGGCGTGCCCTCTTTTCCTGTGGACACGCACATCCACCGCCTGGCTCAGCGCTGGGGCCTTACCAATGGCCGCTCCGTAGCCCAGACCGAGCGGGACTTGAAGCGCCTCTTCCCGGCGAGTGCGTGGAACAAGCTTCATCTCCAGATCATCTTTTACGGCAGGGAGCACTGCACCGCGCGTGGCTGTGACGGCACGGTGTGCGAGATTTGTACCACTTGCTTCCCGGAGCGAAAGCGCTCGAAGAAGACCCGGAAAGCCTGAGACGCACCGGGTGTGGCGCAGCTGCCCCCCTTTGCCAGGCAGGAAAAAGTTTGCGATGCACCTCTGTCCTGCGCAAGCATGAGAGGATGATCCGTTATCTCCTGACGCCGCTTCTTGCCATCACTGCCCTTGCCCAACCTGCGGTGGATGAGCGGGGTGCGCTCCAGTTTGTATTGCGCGCGCCGACAGCGCAAAGGGTGCTGCTTCTTGGCCAGTGGCAGAAGGAGCCTCTTGAGCTGGTGAAAGGTGACAAAGGACAGTGGTCTCTGCGGGTGGAGAAAGTGCCTGCCGGTGTGTGGGAGTATTCGTTTTCCGTGGATGGCTTGAACGTGATTGACCCTCTGAACCCGGCGCTCAAGCCTCAGCGCTCACCCTCCAAGAACATTCTGCACATTCCGTCCACTCCACTCGCGGCATGGGACTGGCAGGACGTGCCTCATGGGACCGTGCATCTTCATCAGTATGACTCCCAAGCCGTGGGTGCGCGGCGCGAGCTAGTGGTCTATACGCCGCCGGGGTATGAGAGTGGAGAGGGCACCTTTCCGCTGCTCATTCTGCAACACGGCTCTGGTGACAATCAACGCGCTTGGGTGGAGCATGGGAAAGCGCACTGGATTCTGGATAACCTTATCGCCTCTGGAAAAGCCGTGCCCATGGTGATCGTGATGCTGGACGGGCACCCGCTGGGAATGGTGCCGCGCGAGGACGTGGCGAAGCGCATGGAGGCCTTCAGCGTGTTCGAGAAGGAGCTTTTCTCCGAGGCGCTCCCGCTTGTGGAGAAGTTGTATCGGGTGGAAAAAGAAGGTGCTCGCCGCGGATTCGCCGGTCTGAGCATGGGTGGCTCCCAGGCGCTGCACATAGGCCTCACGAACTCTGATAAACTCGGCTGGATAGGAGCCTTCAGCACCGCCCCAGGTTCCACGGAAGCGGGCAGGGAGCTTGCCAGCGCCGCTGACACGCTCAACGCAAACCTGAAGCTGCTCTGGATCGCGTGCGGCAGGGATGACTTTCTTGTCCAGCGTCATCAGCAGTTCCTGCAGATGCTTGCAGACGGTGGTGTGAAGCACACTGGCCTGATCACGGATGGAGACCACTCCTGGCCGGTGTGGAGGCGCTATCTCGCAGACTTCCTGCCGCTGGTATTCCGCTAGTCTTGTGTTGCCTCCTCTGGTTTGGCTGTCAGGGCCTCCAGTTCCGAGGTGGCAGTCTCCCACTCGGCGGTGAGCCTTTCGATCGCGGCGGCCAGCTCATCGTGCTCTTTCTGCAAGGCCATGGCCTTTGTGGGATCTGACCAGACGGCGGAGTCTTGTAGGGTGGTGACGACTTCGCTGTTGCGCTTTTCCTTTGCGGCCAGTTCGGCCTCGATGGCGCTGATCCGTGTCTCGAGTTCCTTCTTCCGCTGGCTGCGTGCCTGGCGTGCCTGGGCTTCAGCGCGCTTTTGTTCCTTCGTGCGGACGGTGGAGGACCTTGGGGCAGTGGCTGCCGCTATTTCCGTGGGCTGGTGATTGGTCAGTGTGGCGGTGAGCGCGTCACGAGCGGAAGCGGCTTTGGTTTTGTCCAGGTAGTATTGGTAATCCCCTGCGTAGGGGGTGAGGCGGCCGCTGTCGATGTGCAGTACGGTCCGGGCCATGGCACGGATGAAGTGGACATCGTGGCTGATGAAAACCAGCGTGCCTTCGTACTGCTCCAGAGCTCCGATGAGGGCGTCGATGCTGCCCATGTCGAGGTGCGTGGTCGGCTCGTCCATGAGGAGGAAGTTTGGTGGATCAAGCAGCAGCTTCACGAGGGCGAGACGTGTCTTTTCACCGCCGCTGAGAATGCCGACGGGCTTGAAGACGTCCTCCCCGCGGAAAAGAAAGGAGCCAAGAAGCGTGCGTGCGGCCACCTCGGGTACGGGGTTCGGCATGTCGAGGGCGCTCTGGAGCACGGTGTGCTTGGGGTTGAGTACGTCCATGCGGTACTGGGCGAAGTAGCCGAGCTTCACGTTGTAACCGAGCACTCGCTCGCCGCCCTGCGGCTGGAGCACGCCTGCGAGCAGCTTGAGCAGGGTGGACTTGCCGGCACCGTTTGGCCCCACCAGCACGGTGCGTTGACCCTTCTCTACCTCCAGGTCCAACCCGGTATAGACTGGTGTCAGGCCGTAGCTGAAGTCCACGTTCTTGAGCTGGATGACGCGCTGTCCACTGGGCTTGGGCTGGGGAAAGCGGAACTTAACCGTCTTTTCAGCCGCCAGAGGGGCGTCGAGCACATCCAGCTTGTCGATCATCTTCATCTTGCTCTGAGCGCTGGAAGCCTTGGAGGCTTTCGCTTTGAAGCGATCCACAAAGCGCTGGAGCTTGGCGATCTCACGCTGCTGGTTGGCGTAAGCCGCCTCGTGCTGAGCCTCGCGGGCCGCTTTCTCACGCACGTAGTCATCGTAGTTCCCCCGGTAACGTGTGACCGTGCCGCGTGCGATTTCGAGGATGCTGTCGGTGAGTGCGTTGAGGAACTCACGGTCATGGGAGATCATCAGAATCGCTCCAGGATACCCTTGCAGATAGTCCTGGAACCAGAGCAGCGATTCCAGGTCCAGGTGGTTGGTAGGTTCGTCCAGCAGCAGCAGGTCCGGCTCCTGCACCAGCAGCCGGGCCAGGTGGGCACGCATGACCCAGCCGCCGCTGAGGGTCTTTGCGGCGCGGTCGAAATCCGTCTGCCTGAAGGCGAGGCCGCGCAGGATTTTTTTCGCCTTCGGTTCCGCCTCCCAGCGCACCGCCTCTGAGACGTGGCTGAGTGCGAGTTCCAGGACCGTTTCGTTGCCCACCGGAGCGCTTTCTTGGGGCAGGAAGCCCACGCTTGCGCCCTTCTCCCACATCACTTGACCCGCATCAGGCGTACCGTCGCCTAGCAGCAGGCCGAAGAGGGTGGTCTTTCCCGCTCCGTTGGGCCCCACCAAGCCTATGCGCTCGCCGCGTTGCAGATGGAACGAGACACCGGCGAAGAGAGTGCGGCCGGCATAGGTTTTTTCGATGTTGGAAACGGAGAGCATGGGCTGGGGGGAGTAATGCTTTGGGCGTGAAGTGCGGCAGCGACAAGCGGGAAGTTTGTGGCAAACTGGTGCCCCGATGAAAACCACATCTCTTCTTCTCGCCGCCGTGTTGCTCGTGGGTCTGGTGGCACCTGCCCAAACCACTTTCATGGACAGAGTTCGCCGGGCCTTTGATTCGACAAAAGAGGGCCTCGGCGATGCAGCTTCCAATGTGGGCAAGGCCAGCCGCAAGTGGGTGGCCGCTGCCCGTGAGAACCTGCGCCTAAGCCGGCCTGAGTACACTCGCCGCGCGGAGCAGCGGGTCATCAACGCAGCTGCGGCGGCCCAGCGTGTCCGCCTGGGCAAGTCCGGGGTGATGCAGCGGAAGTATTTTCAGGCGCGTCTCAGCGCACTGGATCAGCACGTGGCTTATGCACGGCTGGAGCTGGACTACGTCAAGCAGAGTCCCACTGAAGAGATTTTCCGTGAGCGGCAGCGCGGGTTTGACTTCACTCTCTGGAGCTTGGAGGAGGCCGTGGCTCTCTCCGAGGCCGAGGCGGACCTGTGAGGAATCTGCGCGTACGATTTTTTTCTCTGAGTTCGTGTGAATAAATCCAGTTTGTGCGTATCGAAGTGAGCGACGGTTCGTTGATCGGATCGCTCGCTTCACCTGAACCAACAATACCTACATCTACTGTATGAAGAACCTCTTCACTCTTCTGGCCGTCGCTGCGGCCTTCACCCTGACCTCCTGCCAGACCACCAAGTCTGATTGCAGCTCCTGCACCTCCTGTGACAAGAAGCCAGCCGCAGCCTGCTGCAAGGACGGCTCTTGCGCCAAGTGCAAAGCCAAGAAAGACTGCTGCGGAACCTGCAAAAAGTAAGCAGCTAGCTCAGTGCGCCGCGCGCGGTCCCAAAGGACCGCGCGTTTTTTTCAGTTCAGGCTGCGGAGTGACTCCTTCACCAGCTTGTCCACCGTGATTTGCGTGTCGGTCGGCAGGCTCTTGGCCACCTGTTGCACGGTTTTTTGAGCCTCGGACTGCTTGTAACCCAGTGCGATGAGCGCCAGCACAGCGTCGGCCTGAGCCGCAGTGCCGGGATCGGCATTCGCAGAGGCACTCGCCGCTTGCCAGGCTTCTGCCACGCCCACTTTGTCTTTGAGTTCAAGCACGATGCGTTCGGCAGTCTTCTTGCCCACACCGCTGATGCGGGCCAGGGCAGCGGTGTCGTTGCGCACCACGGCATCCTTGAAGGCGGCCACCGGCATGCCGCTGAGAACCGCAAGGCCGAGCTTCGGCCCTACACCCGAAACGCGGTCGATGAGCAGGCGAAACAGATCCCGTTCCTCGGTGGTGAGGAATCCATAGAGCGTGTGGCTGTGGTCCGTGACCTGGAGATGAGCCAGGAGCTGCACCTCGCTGCCCGTCTGCGGCAGCCGGTCGTAGGTGGAGAGCGGGATGCAAAGGTGGTAACCCACCCCGTTTACGTCCAGTACGGCGTGATGGGGGTAGGCTTCAAAAAGGCGGCCACGGACAAATGCGATCATGAGGCTAAGTGGGCGTCTTCGTCCACCATCGCAAGTGATTCGTTGCCGGCAGTGCGCAACGCCTGCATGGTGACAGCATGAAAATGTGGATGTTCGCCTTGGTCTTGTGTGCGTTGTCGGTTTCAGCCATGGAGCCGTTCGTCGTGCTGCCAGAGCCGCATGTGCTGCGCTCGAAGCACTCCATTTACCCCAAAGGAGCTAAGTTCACGGTCTTCACCCCGGCGAAACAGATTGAGGGCCGACCCGGTGTGGCGGCGTATGATGAAGCAGAGTTCAAAAAACTCGGCATCAGCCCGGAGTCGTTCATCGAGCGTGCGGGAACGGCGGCGGACGCACGGCTTGCCACCATTCAGCCGGAGTTCATCAAGGACGAGGTGGGCAAAACCCGCTACGCCGTGTACCGTGGAGAGAGTCCGCTCATCGCCAGCCTCATTGTGGCACCATCTCTGGCGAAGTCTTTCACCACCCTGTTCGGTGAGGAGCTCTGGGCCGTGCTGCCAGATCGCAACTCCCTTTACATCTTCCCCGCTAAGCCTGAGCTGCTAGAGGAGTTCACGGCAGACCTCGCAGAGCGCTATGAGCTCAGCCCTTACGCAGCGAGTTGCGAAGTCTTCCGCATCCGTGCCGGACAGCCGCCGGAAGTGGTGGCAGCGTTTTCAGACGGTTGAGTCTTCCTTCAGCTTCGAGCGGTCGAAGAACCGTTGATATACAAACGAGGCGGCCAGTGCCATCAGGGCCACACCGCCGAGAGCGCCGATGCGGTAAAGATTGTCCAGTCCGTCGAGGTCGCGAATGAACACCTTCCCAATGGTGATGACCATGAGGGCGATGCCGGCGTAACGCGCGCCTCGGCTGCTCCACTTGAAGCCGACCACAATCATGAGCAGCGCATAGGCGGCCCAAGCGATGCTATAAGTCATGCGACGGCCCACGCTCGCGTTCTCAAGGTCGATCAGCAGCGTCCGTTCACCGAGCGGAGTGAAAATGTCGGTGATCTCGAGATTGATCCACACAAAGCCAAGCACACCGGCGAGTGCGCACAGAATGGCACGGACATTGATACCGATCAGTTTGTCATGCGGAGACAGCAACCACTTCGCCGCAGCCAGCATGGAAGCGATGGCCGTGCCGTAGGTGGCGAGGTGCCAGTTGAAAATCATGCGTGCTGCACGCGGGTAGGACTCGATGAGCTGGAGATTAAGGCCGAGACGGACGAACACTACCCCTAGTAGCCCCAGTCCCACCCAGACCAGACCAGGATGTGGCACGCGCCGATACAGCCAGATCAGCGCTGCACCCTCCAGCGCCCAGCTCATGGAGAGATACTGCCGACTGAACTCCATGGGGAAAATCAGTGTCACGAAGAACAACGCCACACCACCATACCAGGCCAGCGCGGACGTGCGGCAGCCGACCTCCTTGTCCATCGTCCGAACGGCCACCCAAAGTGCCGTCAGCGAAGGAACCGCAAACGCCAGTGGCAAGAGACCCATGTGCTCCCAGCCGCCATGATTCACCACCACATCTCTGGTCAGTGCGAAGGTGCCAATAGGGGCCGCCGCCGAGGCTATCCATGGCCAGACGGAGCGTTCTAACCGACCGTGGAAACCGAAAGGAAAAACGACAAAGACTAGCGCAAACACCCCATACCACAGAGCTGCTACCCCGGCTCGTGAGCTGTCGAAGTGAGCTGAGTGCCAGATGATTTGCACCGCCAGCGCAGACAGCATGGCCACCAGCGCCAGCGCACCTTCTCGCAACCACACCACGAGACCGAGAAGGAACACCACCAGCACCAATGCCATGCCCAGCACGGGTGAAGGAGATGGCATGGGCAGTGTGGTCACGGACAGTGCCAGCAGGGCAAACGGCATGATGGCCGCGCTCGCGGGCAGCGCTATGGCTGGCAGGTCCGAGGTGAAGCCAAGCCGGGCTGTGCGGCGTACCAGCAGACTGGCCGCAGTCATGAAGACTAGGCTCAGGCCGCCCAGCACACCGAGAAACCGCGTCACGCTTGTATTCACCGCAGGCATGTTTTGCATCCAGATGAACGATGCCAGAAAGGTCAACGCCATGCCGACCAACACTGTACCCAGACGTCCGTTCATCCACGCCACAATCATGACGATCAGGTTGGCAAGCAGGAAGGCCGGCCAGATGAGCAACGAGACTTCGTGCGACTTGATGACCGGCAGCAGCATCAGCCCCAGGCTCATCAGCGGCAGCAGCGAGAGCAACTCACCTCGGACACCAGGATGGCGCCTGATCCAGAACATTCCGAAAGCCGCGTGCATGGCACCGAAAACGAGAAACAAACCCAGCGCCACGGGCAGCAGTGCCGTCGTCATCCAGACCACAGTCCAGGCTGCCAAGTGCACAAACGTGGCGCCAGCTACTAGACCCAGCGCTGGTTGGAACTTTACGTCCCTCCACACCACGCGAAGCACCATGGCATTGATGGCGAACACGTAGGCGTAAAGCAGCACCGGACGCAGGCCCACACCCTGAAAGGCGAGCATCCCGAACGCCATCAGCAACGCTCCACCTGCCAGGATGAGGGTGGACAAACGTGGCCGCGCCCCTGCCCAGAAGAGATGAAGCGCCGGAAATGCGAGCAGCACTGCCGCGACCACCCACGTGGCTGATCCTTGAGTATAGCGGCCGGAGTCGAAAAAGCGCAGGCACCACAGAAGCTCCACTAGCACGGTACCCGTTGCGACCACAAGAGGAGTAACCTGGCTCGACTTACGGGAACTAAGCCACAATGCGGCAAGATGAAGCAGAAGAAGGTATGGAATAAGCGTCAGAGGTTTGTCCACCTCAGTCCTGCCCATCCAGATGAGCAGATGAACCATGGCCATTCCAAATGCCGCCGGCAACAACTGGGGTGGACCGGACCTCCAGCTCATCCCTATCACCACGCCCGCCACCGCCAGCACCAGAGCAAAACCAATCGTTGGACGCATCGTTACGCTAGCATAGTCCGTAAGCGCCACTGCCACGAGCGAGGCGACACAAGCGAGCGCCAATGCAGAACCCAGGGCCCAGGGGCGGCCATCCGTGGAAGTCGGCAGCAGACGGTGAATCGTGCCGAACTGAGCTGAGAAGAATGCGAACACCGCGATAAACCACCATGTGCGCTGGCCTTCGGAGTAGGTGCCACTCTCGAAGAACTTCAGAGCCCACCCAAGTTCCATGACCACCGTGCCCAGCGCAGCCAGTGCTATAAGGTAATGCCAGTGCCTGCGCTGGACGACCGCCGCCAGCCCCGCATTGAGCAGCGCGATGTAGGAGAACAGAGCCAGTGGCTCATCCTGGCCAGTGGAGCAAAGCACCGGTGTGAGGAATCCACCCACCATGCCGAGTACGGCGATGACCTGCGCCTCCAGCCGCACTGCCATCATGAACGCCGCAGCTGTGATGAGCGCCATCAAACCAAAACTGATGCCGTTGCTGAAGAATCCGTAGATCGCATGAGCCGCATAGGTGCCTCCATACAGAATCAAGGCACCAGTGGCGCACAGCGTCTGGGCCAGCACCTTGTAGCGCTCGTTGCGGTGGAGCCACAAGCCGCCACCCAGTGCCGCTATGCCGAGCACGTAGGCGATGATGATGCGCATTTCGTTCGAGACCCAGCCCCGCTCAAAGCTCAGCTTCACGAAGAATGCCACCGTCAGGAAGGTCAGCAGACCACCCACCCAGGCAAAGAACTGCACGCCAAAGAACTGCTCCCAGTTCCATTGACGTGCTGGCGTAGCAGGCTTGGTCGGTTCCTCTTTGTGTGCCGGTTCGGTAGTGGTGGATTGCGTCTTTGGCAGGGGTGGCGGGGCCTTTGGCATTTCGGGTTCGGCCACGGGGGCGGGCTCAGCTGTGCGTGCCATTACGGGCAGTGGCGGCGGCTTACTCAAGGATGCTGCGGTGGATGCAGAGGCTTGTGCTATGACGGGCTCCATATCGGCAGCCGGTGGCTCCATTTCCTTGGTGGTTGACTCCAGTTTGGAGATACGCAGCAAGAGCTCAGAGTGCACCCGCGCGGATCGGACACGCTCCTCATTGAGCTGTTGCGAAAGGGAGGCCGCAAGACGCGCGGCATCGCGTGCCTCTAGCAGCGCCCACACCACGCCGGCCACAATGAGAAGAATGAATAGCAAGCTCATGTGGCCAACTCTCCCACTTTAGTCAGCCGCTGCCCATTGATTTTACCGGAGCGTCCATTGACGCAGTTGATCGTGGTAAACGGCAGTATCTCGCCCAAGGCGGAGAGTGGTCAGAGGCCCCGTTTGAACTCGCTCCGCCTGCCTCAAGCACCCAGTTTGGTACCGGTTTCAAGGGCGTGGCCTCGCAGGTAGTCTTTGGCTGAGAGTCGTTTGCCATTCGGAGCCTGGAGTTCTTGGATTTCCAAGA
The DNA here is from genome assembly GCA_964538625.1 of uncultured Verrucomicrobiaceae bacterium. Lineage (GTDB taxonomy): Bacteria > Verrucomicrobiota > Verrucomicrobiia > Verrucomicrobiales > Verrucomicrobiaceae > JAEUHM01. The sequence continues at coordinate 1,676 of CAZIGH010000012.1, read as the reverse complement.
GCGTGGTGCCAGTGGCGACGAGCAGGCCGCTTTTGGCATCGGCTGCGACGATGGTGCCAGGGGTAGGACAGGCGTTCGCGCCCTCCAACCTTTTTACGCTGTGGATCTTCAGGACAGTGCCGTCTGGAAGCAGGGTGTGAGTGCCGGGCCATGGCGTAAAGGCACGCACCAGGCGCTCGATCTCTTCTGCCGGGCGCTTCCAGTCGATGAGTCCATCTTCACGTGTGAGCTTGCCAGTGTGCGTGGCGGCACCGTGATCCTGCGGGGTGCGTGTGGCGGTGCCTGCGGCGATTTGATCCAGTGCCTCCTCTAGTGCAGAGGGCGCGAGACTGGCCAACTTGTCGTGCAGGCTGCCGCCGGTCTCATCAGCACTGAGCGGAATGCGGCGCATGAGGATGATATCTCCCGCATCCAGCTCCTTCGCGATGTGCATGATGGTCACGCCGCTTTCTGCGTCACCATCGCGGATGGCTGCCTGGATGGGTGCCGCACCGCGATGTCTGGGCAGGAGTGAGGCGTGGATGTTGATGCAGCCGAGCCGAGGAAGCTCCAGCGTCTCCCGGTTCAATATCTGCCCGTAAGCCATGACGACGGCGATGTCCGCCTCGTAACCCCGCAGTTCGTGGAGGTGATGCTTGAGCTTCTCGGGCTGGTGCACAGGAAGGCCCGCTGCAAGTGCGCGTACTTTGACCTGGGGAGGCGTGAGCACGAACTTCCGGCCTACCGGTTTGTCCGGCTGTGTCACCACGGCCACGAGCTGGTGCTTTGGAGTCTCGATCAGCCAGTCGAGCACCGGGAGGCTGATGTCTCCGGTGCCCATGAAGAGCACGCGCATGATCGGCCAGGCTAGATTTTGAGCTTCTCCAGCTCTTTCCACTCTGGAAGCTGAATGATGTGCCCCAGCACGTCGAAGAGCACCTTTGCGGGAGCTTGTGAGGCGTCGATGTCCACCACTTTAGCGGGGCCGTAGTGCTCCAGGATGGGCTTGGTCTCTGCTTCGTACGTTTTGAACCGCTTCTGGATGACCTCCTCGTTCGCGTCGTCGTAGCGGTTGTCCTTCAGGGCACGCTTGCGGAGTCTGCGGGCGAGTTCTTCACGGTTCGGGCAGGAGAGGTGGAAGACCTTCACTACGTCGATGTCATTTTCCATGAACACGGCCTGCTCCACGTTGCGCGGAATGCCGTCGAGGATGAGGAAGTCGATGTCTGGCTTGAACTGGTAGGCATCCACGCGGTTTTTGATATTGGCGCGCCAGAGCTGCACGGTGAGGTCGTCAGGCACGAGTTTGCCTTGGCTGGAGTAGCGCACGAACTCCTGACCCAGCGGGGTCCGGGTGTCCAGCGAGCGGAAGACGTCGCCGCAGGCGAGATGGTGAAAACGTGGTATGCCGCCAAGCACCTTGCCCTGGGTGCCTTTCCCGCTGCCGGGGGCGCCAAGGATCAAGAAAGTGCGAAAACGTCCGGTGAAATGGGGATTGGACATGATGATCGCAAACTACCCACAACCCGCCGGTGTCAAAACCGAAACGAACGGGGCGTGAGTGAACTCATTTCACCATGAGTCTGCGTCCCTTGCGGCAGGCGCTCTTTAGCCCAATCAACGAATCGCCACAAAAAAGTGATGGCCAAACACTGCAATCTCGTTCAACACTTAACCCGTCCCTGCGGCACCACCGC
>CAZIGH010000011.1:0-115528 GCA_964538625.1 uncultured Verrucomicrobiaceae bacterium | reverse complement strand
GTCGTACAACCCACCCCATGCCGCTCGCGCACATCCTTGACGCTCCGCCTGCTCATGCCGCTCCCAAATACGAGCGCCGCTCAGCGGCTTTGTTCAACAAGGCGGTGGCGAACAACCGGCTACCCGCTCCGAGTCGAAGTGACCTCTTTATTACAACCTTTAACCCTGTTGCGGAGTGGCGCTCCTGGTAGCCGGTGTCACACCTCAACGTTAGGCGTTGCTCGCGTCTCGTGAAAACAATCGGAATCATACTCTGCTTAGCTGCGACATCGCTCATCGCTCAGATTCGCTGGGAGGCGCTGGTTCCCGTCCCACCCCACGACCCAGCCATGCCAGCCCTCGCCAAGTGGCAACAGGACATAATCGCAAAATACGCCAAGACCGCTATTGCCGAACCGCTCTTTGCATCATGGCACGAGTTACCCTTCGCCACCCTAAAGAAGCTTTTCCCCGAGCGCCGCTTTTTCACCAACGCATGGATGGAGCGTCCCGTCCCCGGCAAAGAAAAAGAAGCGATCGGGCTCGGAGGCGGCGAATACACGCTCATCTGCGACCGTAACGGGAAACTTGTCTCCGAGATTTACCACTACGGCAACTACGATCCCTACGGCAGCCTCCTCGCCGCCAACAAGGTTTCCATCCGCTCGCCCGAAGACGCGAAACTCGTTTGGGACGCCTTCTGCGACCTGCACCAAAAACACTGGAAGGACCAGCCCGCCATCCAAGTATCCGATACTGTCTGGCACTTGGGAGACAAGACCATCGACAGATTTCATTACTACTACGAGGTGCGACTCACTAACGAGCATATCGTCGAGTCTGCACGACTCCACGCCGACGAGATCAAGAAGCCTGATTCCAAATGACCGCAACACCTAACAATGAAGACCGTATTGCAGCGAGGGGTTGAGGTGGTTGGGTGAGGGGGCTGCTTCGAGCCTGCAACTACGGCGCTGGTTGAACCCTGCCTTGCCGCGTGAGCGGCGATGCCTCACGCGAAGCCAATCCGCAGAGCGTGCCGAAGGCAGGATCTTCCCGACGCACGGGGAGTTCATCTTGCCGTTCTTATGCGTTTTCTGTTGGGGAGATACAAGACTTCAAGACATAAGACTCGCGATCAGAGCATCGAACGTGAAGGTCATACCCGCGATGTGGCTGCCGAAGTGCGGTTGCGTGGTGCCTGAGTTGGCTGCGTTGGGGTGTTTTGCTCCCTCTTGAGCGTGGACTTCCCTGACCGTGAGGTTTCGCGGTCTGTGCGGTGCGTTGCGAATTGATGCGTAAGCGTCAGGGCAAGAGCCTCAGGCTACTGCTTGGCTTGGGGTGGTGGGGCGGGAGGCTTTTCGCCCAGGCATCCGGCATGACTTCTTTAATCGGGCTGAAGGTCATGGGGGGTAGCTGGGTGAGCGCTTCGCGCAGATACTGGCAGGGGTCGATGCTGCGTCTGCGACAGGCTTCGATGAGGGTGTGTGGGGGATGGCGCTTCTTTGTTCGGCTCCTGCTTCGCCGATAAATGGCCCGCTCTTCTTGCCTACTGCCGTCGGCTTGATGGCGTTTTGCCTCAGCCACCGCTTCACGGTGGTTTGGCCCTGCGGGGCAGCCTGCGGCTGACTGTGCGCTTTGCTTGGCCGGATATTTCGCGGTAAAAACCTCTGCCCTTGCTCCAACTTAGGCAAAACTTAGTCTCTCACTGGCGAAATGTGAGGGGCTAAAGCCGCCGCTTGTAGCCTTCGCAGCGGTTGTGCCAGCCGGGGAGCCAGCGTTGCTCACCGCGGGCGGGTGGGGAGTTGGCCACACGGCGGGAGAGGATGCGCTTGGCGGCGTCAGCAAAGCCGGCAGGGGTGGGTTCGCGCATGTCTGCGAGCACTTGGGCTAGGCCCCAGCCTTGGCCGTTGTAGCGTTCGGTGTCCTTGGTGCCCTCACCCTTGAAGTTGATGTAGTCGATCATGGCGTACAACCCCTCTGGTGACTGAGAAAGTGCCTGGAAGTTTGGCCCCACAGCTGGTCCTCCAGCGGCGGCTAGGGTGGGCAGAGACCGATTCAAGCGGGCGATGATGTATTCCGTTTGCAGGCCCACGGTGCTGGCGAGGAGTTGGCGGAGTTCTCTCTGCCTGGGGGATTGCGCATCCCGCAGGAAGTCAGCCCGGTTGTTCCACGGGCAGTCCGGCGTTTGCAAAAGCCAGCCTGGAACGGGTGCGCCGCGTTGTTGCAGCCACTGGACGAGACCGGGAAAACTCTCTTCAAAAGGGCCGTCCTTGCCCTTGGGGTACCAGATGAAGTGACCTATGCCCAGGGAAGCGAAGTCCTCGCCCGCGTTCCAGCTGGTGAGTCCATCCACGGTGCCGGCGCACTCATTCTGCCAGATGCGCTGGCCGATTTTGGCCGTGGTGGCAGCGTCCACGGTGACGGCTCCGTGGGCAGCTGGTGGGTAGGGTTGCGGAGCGAGGCAGCTCACCAGCAGCAGGGCGGTGGCGCAAGAAGCGAGAGGGTGAAGACGAAGGGCCATGGCGCGGACGATGCACCAGAGTGCCCGGTTTTGTCCAGCAGCACGCGTCGTTGCTTCCGGCGGCGGGCCGTACACGTTGCTCACAGTGATGAAGTATTTTGCTGCACTCTTTCTGATTTCCCTGCTGGCTGCTTGTGGCAAGGGGGACCCTGGTTTCATTCGGCTGAAGGATTATGAAAGCGATGCCGGGGAGGTGGCGATGCGTCATCTCATCAGCAAGCTACCCGACCCCGCGCCGGGCGTGCCGAAGGAATACACGCTGATGTATGCGCGGGATCTGCGGCCGGCGAGCCAGGACTTCATGGATCGGTTCAAGGATCTGAACCTAGCGTTTGTGCACGGTGATGCGCTGACGATCGAGGAGGTGACGCTGGTGCCGAAGAATCCGAAGACAGGCCTCTCCCCCTACGTGTTGCAGCTCGCCCACATGCACAATGAGCCGGACGGCACCTGCACGGTAGAGGTGGGTTGGGCGTATAAAAAGACCTTTGAGCGCTGGATCTACAAAATGGCCAAGGGTGACGACGGTAAGTGGGCTGTCCGCAGTGAGGAACGCAAGCCGGAGCCAGAGCCTAAGGACGGCTGAGGCCCGCGTCGGCGCTACTCCCGCGCCTTGCTGTCCATGGTGATGGTAACCGGGCCGTCATTGACGAGGGCCACCTTCATGTCCGCTGCGAAGACTCCGGTTTTAACAGATCTGCCCAGGTGCGCTTCCACCGAGCGGACGAAGTGCTCATACAAGGGAATGGCCTGCTCGGGTCTAGCAGCTCGTATGAACGACGGACGATTCCCCTTTTTGGTGGAGGCGTGCAGGGTGAACTGACTGACCACCAGCACTTCACCCACGATCTCCTGGACGCTGAGGTTCATTTTTCCCTCTGCATCGGAAAAAATGCGCATCTGACAAAGCTTTGCTGCCAGCCAGTCTGCATCTTCCGCCGTGTCCGCAGATTCCACCCCCAGGAGCACGAGCAGGCCACGACCAATCTGTGACACCACGGATTGATCTATGGACACACTGGCTTCAGAGACACGCTGCACCACCACTCGCATGGCCGGGATACGATCACAGGACCGCACCCGGCTCAAGTCTGGAGTGGGGACCTCACTTCTTGACCAGCAGGCCTTTGATGACGCCGACGACGAGCAGCAGGATAGCCCCTCCGGTGCCGGCACCGGCCACGTCATTGACCATGCCGCTGCCGAGATTCACGTTAAGCTTGTCCAGCAGGTTGGCGCCGCCGGTGCCGCCAATGAGGCCCACCACGGTGTTGAGTAGCGGCCCGAGGCTGTACTTTTTCAGCAGCGCGCCTGCTGCGTTACCCCCCAGTGCGCCGACGATGAGCTGGATGATGAGTTCTTGCATACGTTACGATGGTGTGTGGTTGATGTCAGATGGGGGCACGATTGGTTCTAGCAAAAATACCCAAACTGCGTCAACCCCATCACTCACCGGTGCACCCACTTGTAAACGGTGCCTGAGTTCCGCCAGAAGTAGTCCTCGCACGCTTCCCTTCCTTTTCCGGTGAAGAAGGCGCTTACCACCTGGAACAGCACATCGTAGCTCGCACCCTTGTCAGAGACGGGCCAGTTGCTGCCGAACACGACGCGTTTCTGGCCGAAGACTTCCCACAAGTGATCCAGCACGGGGAGGTAGTAGGCGGGGTCGGTAGGGGCCTGTCCATAGGCGGTCTCGGTCATCTCCACCAGCGCGGACACTTTGCAAAACACATTGGACGGGGCTGCGGCTTTGGCGATGCCGGTTTTCCATTCCTCCTTGAGCTTCTGGGCATCTCCGCAGCCGCCGCAGTGGTCAATGATGATGCGCAGGTCTGGCACTGCCTTGGCAAGGACAGCCACCGGCTCCAGCGAGCGGAGTCCGTTCACGTCCAGAGACAGATCCAGTGCGGCGAGCAGCTTGACGCCCTGGAGGAACTCGGGCTTCTGGATGTTTTCCATCAATGCCGGTCCGCTAACGCGGATGCCGCGGAAGATGGGGTTCGTGGAGAGTCGTTTCAAGTGGGTGGCAAACGCTTCATCCGCCGGTTGCAAGTTCCCTACGAAACCGATGATGCAGGGCTCACGTGCGGCGAGCTCGAGGATCCAGTCATTGTCCTCCAGGAGCTTGCTTGCCTCTACCACTACGGTCTCATGAATGCCGTGTTTCGCTGCCACGGCCTGCCAGTCCTTTGGATAAACGGGGCGATACAGGGGGCTGTCCTGGGGCGGCCATGGGACGCCTTGCGGGCGTGTGGGGTCGTAGAAGTGGGTGTGAGTGTCGATAATGCGGCTGGCCACGCTGGGGGCGGGGCTGGCTGCGGGCAGCGCGTGGGGTCGGGCGGCTAGGGCGCCCAGGGCGAGCTGGAGAGATCGGCGGCGTGTGAGCATGGTCATCATGTCAACAGACGTGCTGGGTGGAGGCAAGCTTGCGCTCATGCTTTGTTGGGTCGTTCATGACTTCGCTTCCGGCTTGCGGGCGGTGCTCAGCCGCGTCCATTGCAGCGCTCAATGCCCATGACTTCCAAAGGACCCCATCCCCGCCCCGTTCGCATAGGCCTCGCAGGTCTAGGCAACGTGGGAGCTGGTGTTTACAAGAACTTGCAAAAGAACGCCGCGCTCATCCAGCAGCGCACCGGCGCGGAGCTGCTCGTTCACAAAGTGGTGGTGCGGGATCTCCACCGCCCCCGGGATGTGGAGGTGCCTGCCGCGCTGCTCTCTGCGGACTGGACTTGCCTGGTGAATGACCCTGAGATCGACATCGTGGTGGAGCTCATCGGCGGTACGGGCACGGCGTTTGAGCTGGTGAGCGGTGCGCTGAAGGCTAAGAAAATCGTGGTCACTGGGAACAAGGCACTGCTCGCCGAGCGCGGTCAGGAACTCTTCTCGCTGGCGGAGCAGTGCGGTGTTCCCATTTACTTTGAGGCGGCGGTGGCGGGGGGCATTCCCATCATCCAGGCTTTGCAGGAAGGGCTGGTGGGCAATCACATACGCTCCATCCACGGTATCATCAATGGTACCTGCAACTACATCCTTACGCGCATGACCCAGGCTGGTCTGGGCTACCCGGAGGCGCTGGCAGAGGCGCAGCAGAAGGGCTATGCGGAGGCAGACCCCACACTGGATGTCAGCGGGTGGGATGCGGCGCACAAGGCCATTATTCTCGCCTCTCTTTCCTACGGTTTCTGGATCAAGGTGGAGGACGTGCATGTGGAGGGAGTGGACAAGGTAAACCGTCTGGACATCGGCTACGCGGAGCGGATGGGCTACACGGTGAAGCTGCTCTCTGTCATCCGCGCGGATGCTGAGGGCCGCGTGGAAGTGCGTACCCAGCCATCTCTGGTACCCCGCAGTCACGTGCTAGCCTCGGTGGGCGGCTCGTTCAATGCGGTGGCCGTGAGTGGCGACATCGTGGGAGAGACGCTGTTTTACGGCCGCGGTGCCGGTCAGGACCCTACGTCCAGTTCCGTCATCAGCGACTTGTGTGATGCGGCGGCGAGCTTGATTTACGGCTTCCGGCACTCTGGCTTCGTTCCGCATGGCCTTTACGGGAAGTCAAAGCCAGTGGAGGAAACGGTTTCTCACTACTATCTGCGTCTGCTCGTGGATGACCAGCCGGGTGTGTTGGCTCAGGTGGCGGCGCTGCTGGGAGAGCGCTCCATCGGCATCTCTTCCGTCATGCAGCCGGAAGGGGAGGACACGCCCGAGGGCACGATACCTCTGATCATGATGATTCACGATGCGGCGCTGGGAGTCATGCGAGATGCGGTGGCCGCCATAGGCAGACTGCCCTGCGTGCGTGAAGCGCCAGTGTGGATGCGCGTGGAGACGCTGGGCTGACGAGGCTCGCCACTGCTGGGTTGGATGACTCAAGCCGTCATCCTGCGGCGCAGTGCGTTGCGTATCAACATCATTTCCCCCGCGTTCTCGGCGGTGAAGAGTCCGATGAGGCGGTCGTGCACCGGGTCCAGCACGGGCAGTGCAGGCAAGCCGCTCTGCTCCAGCCGCTGAAGGGCTTCTGCGAGCGGATAGTGGGGTTCCAGCGTGAGCGTGGAAGGCAGCATGACGAGATGCGCGGCATGGGCGGGACCGAAGTCCGCCAGTGCGGCGATGAGTTCGCCACGCGGCAGAATACCCACCACGGCGCCATGTTCATCTACGATGGGAAAGTCATGCTGGCTACCGGCGCGGAGCAGATCCACCGCCTCACGCAGGGATGCGTGGGGCGGGAGGGTGTGGAAGTCCGTCATCATGGCGTCCAGGACGCTGAGGTCTCGTGCGTTCTCCTGCTGCTCTACCATCTGGGCCTCACGTCCGGCGGCGATGAAGACGAAGAACGCGATGAGGAGAAGCAGCGGGCTGGCAAAGCCGAAGAAAATGACGCCGATGCCCGCCGCTACGGCGATGACCTGACCCAGCGTGGCGGCCCAGCGCGTAGCCCTGGCATAGTCTCCCACCACCATGGCGAGAAGGGCGCGCAAGACGCGTCCGCCATCCATGGGGAAGGCGGGAATCATGTTGAAGATGACCATCATCACGTTCCACCCCATGAGACTGAGGAGGAACTGCGTGGGTGTGCCGATGGAGTTCATGAGCATCGTCGGCGTGGGCATGCCGGTGTAAAGCAGCAGTCCGGCGGCGATGATGACGTTGACCAACGGCCCGCAAAGAGCCACGACGAGCTCCTGGCCCGGGTTCTTGGGCATGCGCTCCAGACGCGCGACGCCTCCGATGGGCAGCAGGGTGATGTCTGGCGTGCGGATGCCATAACGGCGGGCCGCCCAGACGTGGCCGAACTCATGCAGCAGCACGCAGAAAAACATGGCACAAATCATGAGCACGGACTCCAGCGCGTGGCCGGGGCCGGCTTGAATGGCAAAAAAGGCGAGCAACAGCAGGAAGGTGACATGGATGCGCACCTCGGTGCCTGCTACGGTGGCGATGCGGAAGGACCATTTCATGGATGTGAAGATGTTACGTCATGCTAGCCGGGCAGGACGGAAAAACAACGAGGCGAAGAGGGGCTGCCTCTTCGCCTCGCGGAAGACGTCCTGCAGGGAGGTGGAGATTACTTGCTGGCCTCGGCGAACTGCGCGTCGAAGATGATCTTGCTCGGCGGGAAGTCCTTGGCCTTTACATAGCGGCAGGACTCAGCGGCACCGAACTCACGGTCCATGCCGCCGTCTTCCCACTCCACGGACAGAGGACCGCCGTAGTTGATGTCGTTGAGTGCGCGGATGATTTTCTCGAAGTTGATCATACCACGACCCACGGACTTGAAGTCCCAGTAGCGGTTCGGTTTGTGGAAGTCCACATGGCCGCCGAAAACGCCTGTGTCGCCGTTCAGATCCCATGCCACATCCTTCATGTGAACGTGGAAAATGCGGTCGGCGAACTTGTAGATGAACTTTACGTAATCCACACCCTGGTAGCCGAAGTGGCTGGGGTCGTAGTTGAAGCCGAAGGCGGGATGGTAATCGACAGCCTGCAGCGCGCGCTCGGCGGAGGCGATGTCGAAAGCGATCTCGGTGGGGTGCACTTCAAGCGCGAAGCGGACGCCCTGCTTTTGGAACTCATCAAAGATGGGCGTGAAGCGCTTGGCGAAGTCCTTGTATCCGTTCTCGATCTGGTTCGGCAGGTTGGGCGGGAAGGAATAGACGAGGTGCCAGATGCTGGAGCCGGTGAAGCCGTTCACCACGCTGACGCCGAAGCGCTTGGCGGCCTGTGCGGTCTTCATGAGTTCTTCGGCAGCGCGCTGGCGAACGCCCTCGGGGTTGCCATCGCCATAAATGTAGTCCGGCAGGATCTGCTTGTGCCGCTCGTCAATGAGGTCGCACACGGCCTGGCCGACGAGGTGTGAGGAGATGGCATGGCACTGCATGCCTGTGGCCTTGAGCTTGGCGCGCTTGGCATCACAGTAAACCTGGTCAGCCTTGGCCACTTCAAAGTGGTCTCCCCAGCATCCTAGCTCGACGCCGTCATAACCGAAGGACTTGGCCTTCTCGACGATGGTTTCAAAGGGCATGTCGGCCCACTGGCCGGTGAAGAGTGTGACTGGGCGTGCCATGGTATTGTTGGGTTCGTTGGGTTGGTGTGAAGGAGGGTTTTTTCCGCGTTGAGCTGGGTTTTGGCAAGCAAAAGAAGCTGGCCGAAATCACAGATAATCTGTCATCTCATAGAGTTTCGGATCGCGAACAGGGCGGTTTTTCAGGCTGTGCAGCTTTTTCTTCACGGTGGTCCAGAGGTCGTCGGCACCTCCACCGGGGGCATCCATGTCGCTGCCCTCGGCACCTAGGTCGCTGAACTGCTCTTCCAGCTTCTCCGGATCCTCGCCCGCCTCCAGTCGTGCCACCATTTCACGGATGGCTTCAGGTGCCTTGTCCCCCATGAGGTCGGTCATCTTGCGCATGAAGCGTCCGAGCTGACGTGGGTCGGGATTGTTTTCATCCATGCCGCTCATCTCCCGCTCCATCTCGGCCATGAGACCTTCCATTTTGCTTTCGTCCATGCCGGAGAAGGGGTCTTCGCCATCCTCCTCCTTTGCGCGGCCGATAACGGCGAAGCTGGAGACGCGACGTTGCATCTGGAAGGCTGGGTTGTCCGGGCAGCGGGGCGTTTTGTCCCGGTATGACAGGGTTCGCGCCAGGAAGGTGTAGAGCTTGTTATTGTCCGGGCAATAGAACTCGTAAAGCGGCATGAAGTGAGGATACAGGTTTCTGTGGACGGTAGGCTGTGGAGGGATTGCTTGCAAATCGACATGTCATCCGCCGCAGTCACACGCTTCGCACCTTCACCCACAGGGCTTCTGCACCTGGGGCATGGGTTCGCGGCTAGGTTTGCTTTTGAAGAGGCGCGGCGCACGGGCGGGCGGTTCCTGCTGAGACTGGAGGACATAGACAGCACGCGGGTGAGAGCTGAGTTTGAGACGGCCTTATTGGAGGACTTGTCTTGGCTGGGCCTGCACTGGGAGCAGCCGGTGCGGCGGCAGTCCGAGCACCTGGAAGACTACCGCGCCGCGCTGGACAGGCTGGAGGCGCTAGGCCTGCTCTATCCCTGCTTCTGCACTCGGAGGGAAATACAGGCTGAAATCTCCAATGCAGGCCGGGCACCGCATGGGCCGGATGGACCGCTTTATCCAGGAACGTGTCGCGGATTGAGTGCTGGGCAACGTGCAGCCCGTATCGCAGAGGGTGCGCCCTTCGCCCTTCGGCTGGACGTGTCCAGAGCCGCAGGCTTGGCGGGGCAGCTGGAGTTCGTGGAACGTAGTGAGGGAGCGGTGCTGGCACGTCCGGAGATGTTTGGGGATGTGGTGCTGGCCAGGAAGGAGACTCCCACCAGCTACCACCTGTCGGTCGTGGTGGATGATGCCATTCAGGGTGTGACGCTGGTAACGCGTGGTGAAGACCTGAAACCAGCCACGCACCTGCATCGTCTGCTCCAGCACCTTCTGGACTTGCCGGTGCCTGAGTGGCATCATCACCGCCTGATCACGGATGATGCCGGACGCCGTCTTGCGAAGCGGGACGCGGCGAGGTCCATCCGCAGTCTGAGAGAGGCCGGTCTCTCTGCGGAGGAGGTGTGGCGGCAGGTGTGGAGGGAAACGCCGACTTAACCCGCATTCTCCAGGGTGATGACCACGTTCCCCCTTTTGCGCCCGGTATCCACGTAACGATGCGCCTCTACGATGTGCTCAAGCGGATAGCGCCGGTCTATGACGGGCCTGAAGTCGCCCGCCTCAGCCAACTTGGCGAGAAGGCGCAAGTCCTCCGCACGTGTGGAGGCTGGCCCGGCGATGAGTCTCCTGCCGCTGGTGAGGGAAAGCCATGGCGCCACCAGCATGTCAGGCAGCCCAGCCAGGATCATGAGCAAACGCCCACCTGGAGCGAGTGACGTCCGACTGCGGGTGAAGGGTGCTGTGCCTGCGGCGTCGAGGATGACATCGTAGGTTTCACCGTTCTGCGTGAAGTCCTTTTGGGTGTAGTCCAGGACATGCGAGGCACCCAGTGCACGGACGAGGTCCATGTTTCCAGTGCTGCACACGCCGGTCACCTCCGCACCAGCGTGCCTGGCCAGTTGGACAGCTGCCGTGCCGACAGCGCCAGACGCGCCATTGACCAGGACTCTCTCACCAGGCTGGAGCCGGGCTCTGTTGAGAAAATCCAGGGCCGTCAATCCGCCAAAAGACAGTGGTGCCGCTTCGTCATGGGTAAGATTGGCAGGCTTGAACGCCACCGCACCCTCTTCAGGCACACAGACATACTCCGCATGACAGCCCATGGAGAAGTCCGTGAATGCGACCACTTCATCGCCAGCCTTAAAGTGGCGGACATCTCTGCCCACCTGCTCCACCACGCCAGAGAGCTCCGTGCCGAGAATGGGCTGCCGTGGTTTTGAAATGCCGAGCACGAGCCGCATGAGAACTCCAAAACCGCGCGGCACGGTGCGACTTCTCACCCGCCAGTCACCGGCGGTGACCGTGGTGGCGTGGGTCCGGATCAAGATTTCATTTCTCCGGGGCGCAGGCTTCGGGACCTCCCGGATGCTGAGCACCTCGGGCGGTCCGTATGCTTCGCAAAAAACGGCTCTCATGCGCCATCGTGCTGGAGTGTGGCCTGGAGGCGCAGGAGGTCTCGCCCCCTAGAGGGAGAACACCTCTCTGGCGTCCGCGATGCCGCCGGTGACGGCGGCGGCGGCCACCATGACGGGGCTCATGAGGATGGTGCGGCCGGTGGGACTGCCCTGGCGACCCTTGAAGTTGCGGTTCGAAGAGGAAGCGCAGAGCTGGTCGCCCACGAGCTTGTCCGGGTTCATGGCCAAGCACATAGAGCAGCCGGCACCGCGCCATTCAAAGCCTGCTTCAGTGAACACCTTGTCCAGACCTTCCTGTCTGGCGAGCGCATCCACGATCTGGCTGCCGGGCACGGCAATGGCCTTCACGTTGGGGGCGACTTTCTTACCCTGGAGGTATTTGGCCACTTCGCGGAAGTCGCTCAGGCGTCCGTTGGTGCAGGAGCCGATAAAGGCGACGTCGATCTTGGTTCCTTTGATAGGCTGTCCGGCGGGCAGCTTCATGTAGGCAAGCGCTTCCTGGATGGAGGCTTTCTGGACTTCGTTTTTCGCAGATTCTGGCGTGGGAACGTTTTCCGTGACCGCAATGGCTTGGTCCGGGCTGACCCCCCAGGTGACGGTGGGCGGGATGTCTTCAGCATTGATGTTCACCACGTCGTCGTAAACTGCGTCTGGATCGCTGGCGATGGCGGTCCACTGCTCTACGGCTTTGTCCCAAGCCTCGCCTTTGGGCGAGTAGGGGCGGCCTTTGAGGTAGTCGAAGGTCTTCTGGTCCGGGTTCACGTAACCGCAGCGTGCGCCGCCCTCGATGGACATGTTGCACACGGTCATGCGCTCCTCCATGCTCATCTCGTCAAAGATATTGCCGCCGTATTCGTAGGCGTGGCCGATGCCGCCGTTCGCGCCGAGCAGGCGGATGATGTGGAGGATGACATCCTTGGCATACACTCCGGGGCGGAGTTTGCCGTTGACGTTGATGCGGCGCACCTTCATGGGGTTGAGCGCCATTGTTTGGGTGGCCAGCACATCGCGCACTTGAGTGGTGCCTATGCCAAACGCGATGGCGCCAAACGCTCCATGGGTAGCGGTGTGAGAGTCTCCACAGGCGATGGTGGTTCCGGGCTGGGTGATGCCCTGCTCAGGTCCCACGACGTGGACGATGCCCTGCTTACCACTGGCGAGGCTGAAGTAAGTGATGCCGAACTCCTTGGCGTTCTTGTTGAGCTCCTGGATCATGGCCTCAGCGAGAGGATCGGAAAAAGGCGAGACCTGGCTGTCCGTAGGCACGATGTGGTCCACGGTGGCGAAGGTGCGGTTCGGGTAGGCCACTTTGAGGCCGAGATCACGCAACATGCCGAAGGCCTGTGGGCTGGTCACTTCATGCACCAGGTGGGTATCGATAAGGAACTGCGTCTGTCCGTTGCCCAACGTGCGCACAGCGTGCGATTCCCAGACTTTGGCGAAGAGTGTCTTGCCCATGATGAACGAGTGATTGTGGATGAGTTTTAGGCCCTGCGAAGTCTTGGCAGGGGGTGGTGAAGCTAGCATGCCATTCCGGGCGTGCAACGACGGGGGAGAAATCCGCTTTACCCTTCCCAGATGCCCCAGTTCAAGCGCAAGGTGTTACAGGGAACATTTCCCTGTAACAGGGATTGACTTTGTCTGTCACCCTAGGACGATGGAACGGTATGGCCACCTCATCCACCAGCTATCCCCGGAAATGGAAATCGGGCAAGACTACCGTCATCCGAGTGCCCGAGAAACTCGCGGACGCGGTGTTGGAGATCGCGAAGCGGATTGATGAAACGGATGGCTGTATGTTGCGTGAGGAGCCATTCACTTCGCTGTTTCCAGACCTAGAATCAAATCTTCCGGGAGTGAAGGTCAGCTACAAGGCAGTCAAGCCCGTCAACGTGGCCTCAGTGCCTCAGCGAAGTCCATTTCGATATCCAGGCGGCAAAACGTGGCTTGTCCCTTATCTGCGTGACTGGTTGCACCACCAGCAGAAACTTCCATCTCGGCTCATCGAGCCCTTTGCAGGAGGAGGCATCATCAGCCTCACCGCCGGATTTGAAAAGCTCGCTCGGCACGTCGTTTTCGCCGAGTTGGACGAGCGTGTCGCTGCGGTGTGGAAGGTAGTGTTGAACGGCGAGGCTGAATGGCTTGCACAAGAGATCATGAAGTTCGAGGTGACGCTGGAGAAGGTGAAACCTCTGTTGGAGACGGAAGCCAAGTCGTTGCGCGAAAAGGCCTTTCAAACCATTCTGCGAAACAGGGTGCAACGTGGTGGCATCCTCGCTCCAGGGGCAGGCTTGGTAAAAACCGGTGAGAACGGCCGCGGCCTTCGCTCGCGCTGGTATCCCGAGACGCTTGCCAGGCGAATCAGAGATATCCATGCCATCAAAGATCGTTTCACTTTCATTCATGGAGACGCATTCGAGCTGATTGAAGAACACAGCATGGACGAATCTGCGGTCTTTTACATCGACCCGCCTTACACTGTCGCGGCTCGCAGGCTATACTCGCAGTGGCAGATCGATCATGAACGCCTGTTTGCTACCGTGGCCCAAGTTAAGGGCGACTTTCTGATGAGCTATGACCACACGTCAGAGGTGCTGGAGCTGGCAAGGAAGCATGGGTTCGAGACGCGAGGAATCTCAATGAAAAATACGCATCACGCGAAAATGCAGGAACTGTTGATCGGACGTGACCTATCCTGGGTTGGGAGTCCATGAAATGAGCGTTGCACCATGAGTGTCTTCGGCCAACGTCACGCAGATGCTTCTGAAAATCGGCGAAACCTTTGGTCATTCAGTGGACAATCACAACGAACAGGCGTGGCACGACCGTGAGTGCAAACATTGTCGTTTCAGGGATGCACCCTGTAACAAAGGCAACAATGCTGACCCGTTGGGCATTTGTTCCTTCACTGATCATGCTCGGGCTACCATCGTCTGCCCGAATCGCTTCCTGCAGGATAACCAAGTGTTTCGAGACGCAGCCAGGATTGCCTTTGGACCAGGAGTGAAGACGGCGGCAGTTCCGGAAGTTCGCGTGCTCACCGTACCCGGCACTCGACCCAAAAGAATCGGCAAAATCGACTTCATGCTCACAGCGTTGGATGCGGACGGAGTGCCTGTGGACTTTGCGGCTTTGGAGATCCAAGCGGTTTACATTTCTGGAAGATCGATCAAGCCAGCCTTCGATCACTACCTAACGCACAAAAAGCTTCCTGCCGATGCCTCAAGACGGCCAGATTTTCGATCTTCCGCACAAAAGCGTCTCATGCCTCAGCTGAGCTTGAAGGTCCCTATTTTCAGGCGCTGGGGGAAAAAGTTCTTCGTTGCTGTGGATGAGACATTCTTTGCGGAGATGCCCGTCATGCGGGAGGTTGATGGCGTGGAAAACTCCGAAATCACCTGGTTGGTTTACTCATTCGACAAGTCTGGGACTGAGTTCAAGATGAGGCTGAAGCGTGTGGTGTTCACCCACTGGGATGAAGTGATGGCAGCACTGAGGGAAGGCGTAGCACCCAAACCCGCTGAAATGCTTCACGAACTTGCCGCCGGTTTGCACCGCTCCCGTATCGTGGAGGGGTGAACTTGGTTCATCACTACCGATACACCCTCGGCACACGGGTGTTGATGTTGGTCAGGACTTCGTAGGGGATGGTGCCGGCCCAGTCGGCGAGTTGTTGGGCGGTGATGAGGGCGGACCCATCCTGGCCGAGCAGGGTGACGCGGTCTGAGTTGTAGGCGGTGCCTTTGCCCAGATTCACCATCGTCTGGTCCATGCAAACGCGGCCGACGATGGGGTAGGGCTGGCCGTGGATGAGGACTTGGCCGCGATTCGACAGGGCGCGGAAGTAACCATCTCCATACCCAACTGGCACGGTGACGACGCGGGTCATTTCTTCACTCTGCCAGGTGGAACCGTAGCTCACTGGGTGGCCGGGCTGTACTACTTTGAAATAGGCCACGTGGGAGTACCAGCTGAGCGCGGGCCGGATGGCTACGGTCTGCGGCGTGTCGGAGGAGGGATAGACGCCGTAGAGCATGATGCCAGGCCGGACAAGGTCAAGATGGCTCTCCGGAAGAGCGAGGACGCCGGCGCTGTTGGCGATGTGGCGCAGCGGTGTGGGCAAGCTGCGGCGCTCGTAAAAGGCGAGCACTCCCATGAAGCGCTCCAGCTGCTGGCGTGCGTGGCTGAGGTCGGCTGAGTCGGCGTTGGCAAAGTGGGAGTAGATGCCCTCGATCTCGCAGTGTTTGCAGGCTAGCGCGGCGTCCAGCAGCTTGTCTGCGGAGTAGTAGTGGACGCCGATGCGCTCCATGCCGGTGTCGATCTTCAAGTGCACTTTTGCCCGGGTCTTTGCAGCGGCGGCGGCTTCGTCGATGAGGCGCAGCTTGTCCACGGACGAGGCGGTGAAGGTGAGGCCTATCTTGAGGAAGAGGGGGATCTGATTCGCTGCGATGCCGCCGAAAACGAGGATGGGGGAGGTGATGCCGTGCTCCCGCAGGAGTACTGCCTCCTCCAGAAAGGCGACGCCTAACATGTCAGCACCGCCAACTTGTTCGAGGTGCCTGGCTACTTCGACGATGCCATGGCCGTAAGCGTTAGCCTTGACGATGGCCATGACTTTGGCACCTCCCACATGGGCGCGGATGGCGCGCAGGTTGTGGGTGATGCAGCCCAGGTCCACCTGGACGAAGGTGGGGCGCATGACCTCAGAGTTGGTCGCCACCAGCTGGTGCAGCGGGGAGCTCATGCGAGCAGCTGCCGGACTTGCGCGGCGAGACTGGTGAAGCGCTCTTCTGACAGCGCGGGCGTCATAGTCTCACGCCAGCTGTCTGGCGGCTCGGGGAGGGTGATCCAGGAGCGGCAGCCGCCGTAGCTTTTCGCATAAGGGAAGCTCCAGGTGGAAGCAAGGCGCCAGACGCGGACCAGGGCCACGTTGAGGCAGGTCTCGTCATCATAGGCGAAGCGCTCTCGCACGATGGACTCACTCCAGACGTGAAGCGGAGCGAGCGCGGCGACTTGGTCCCAGTTCGTCAGCCGCCAGACCTGTTCCAGCGTGGCGAAGCCGTCTATGTCCACGCTGGTGCGCTGTTCTTCGGGCGGGAACTGGAAGCGCTCGGGATGCTCCGGTGTCCACGAGAGCTGGTCATTCTGCGTGTGAAACCAAGTGGGAAAGAGGAAGAACTCGGCGTGCTTGAACTCAAAGCCGCCGCGCCCCTCGTGGATGCCTCCCTTCCGCAGGATGAGGGCTGACTGTCCGGTGATGAGGGCCTCACAAACATTGGCCCATTCCTTGAAGGCGATGGTGGCTGACATGCGGGGTGGTTAAACGATCTTCAATCGGGTGAGGTCCTGGGTATCGACGAGGCCCACGGGTTCATTGTGTTCGTTGACGACGACGATGTCGTCCACGCGGGCTTGCTCCAGAGTGGCGAGCACTTCGGCGGCAAGTTTGTCCGCCTGGATGGAGATGGGGCGCGGCGTCATGTGGCTGTCCACGGGCTGATCACCTACGGCCTGGTCCTTCTGGTAGGCGCGGACGAAGTCGCCATGGGTGAAAACGCCGGCGAGCTTGCCATCTGCGTATTTGACGATGGCGGCACCGCTGCGCGCGCGGGTCATGGCTTGCAGGGCTTCGCGCACGGTTTGCTGTGGGGAGACAAAGGCCACCGCGTCGCCAGAGCGCATGAGGTCACGCACACGAGTGAGGAGCACGCGGCCGAGCGAGCCACCGGGGTGCAGTTTGGCAAAGTCATCCTGCTTCACGCCGCGCGCCTCCAGGAGGACCATGGCCAGCGCATCGCAGAGCACGAGCATGGTGGTGGTGGAAGAGGTGGGTGCGAGGTTCAGCGGACAGGCTTCACGGGTGACGTGGACGTCCAGCGTGAGGTCCGCGTTCTTCGAGAGCGTGGAGTGGACGTTCCCTGTGATGGCCAGGATGGGGCAGGAGAGACGGCGCAGGTGCGGCAGCAGGGCCAGGAGTTCATCCGTCTCGCCGGAGTAGCTCAGGAGGATGGCCAAGTCTCCCTCATCCACCATGCCTAGGTCACCATGCAGGGCGTCCTGCGCGTTGAGGTGGAAGGTGGTGGCGCCGGTAGAGTTGAGCGTGGCGGCGAGCTTGCGCCCTATGCTGCCAGACTTGCCCACGCCGCAGACAATGAGCTTGCGCCGGGCGTCCAGCGTGCTGAGGATGCGCTCGATGGCGCTGGAGAAGGTGCCGTCCACACGATCGCGCAGGCGCATGAGTTCACCGATTTCGAGATCGATGACCTGGCGTGCTTTTTCCGTGTATTTCATGTGGCGATAGTGCCGGGGCGCTTCCAAGATGCTGGCCGCTCGCGCCGGGCGGGCAACCTATTCATTCCAGAGCCTTCGTTCAATGTCGAAAAATCCCGTGGTAGCCAGTTACGTAGCGGACTTTCTGAAAGTGGACATGATGCATGTCTATAGGCAGCTCACGGGACTGCGGGACAAGGTGGACTCTCACGTCTTCACTCACAACCGGGAGAATGCGGACTACTACCCCTACCACGAGAAGTGGCTGCATGTGCTGCCCAAGCCTCGCCTGCGCTGGTGGCGGCGCTTTGTGAACATGCAGCTCAGGAAACAGCCGTGGCAGATGTTTCAGTGGGAACTGCGGCGGTGGATCCTGGACCTCACCCGCATCGATGCCAAGCTGCTGCACGTGTATTTCGGTCACATAGGGCCGCAGTTCATCCCGCTCATGAAAACGTGGCCTCACCCTGTGGTGGTGTCTTTTCATGGTGCAGACGCCGGGGTGGACATGGACAAGCCCGGCTACCGGCGCGCCATGCAGGAGGTGCTGCGCCTAGCCACGCAGATCCAGTGCCGTTCGGAGGCGCTGATGCAGGATGTCATAAGCCTTGGATGTGATCCTCAAAAGGTGATCATCCAGCGTACGGGCATTCCCATGGAGTTCTGGACGTTCAAGGAACGTACCCCTCCTGCTGACGGGCGCTGGGTATTGTGCCAGAGCTGTCGGCTCATTCACAAGAAGGGCCTTGATCTCACGGTCAGGGCGTTTGCCGAGGTGGTGAAGCGGCATCCACTTTCAGAGCTGCATCTCATTGGCACCGGCCCCGAGGCGCGTCCGCTGAAGGAACTGGCGGCGGCGCTTGGGCTGGGGGCCAAGGTCCGGTTTCACAGCCTGCTGTCGCAGAACGGCATCCGGGACATCCTGAGTACCAGCCACATTTATCTGCACCCCAGCCGCACCAGCCCTGATGGCAATCGTGAAGGGGTGCCCAATGCCATGCTGGAAGCCATGGCCACCGGGGTGCCTGTGGTGGCCACCCGCCACGGCGGCATACCAGAGGCCATCACGGACGGGGAGAGCGGACTGCTGGTGGCCGAGAACGATCACGCAGCGCTGGCTGAGGCCGTGCTGCGCCTCATGAGCGACCGCCCTCTCTACGACAAGCTCCGCTGCGGCGGGCACCACGCGGTGGAAGCGGGCTTCTCCCAGACCAGTCAGTCGGAGCACCTGGCAGCTGCATACAAACGCTTGATGCAGACCGCAACGCCGTAGAGTATGCCCTAGCAGTCTGGACCTGCGCCATGGAGCATACCACCACACACTACTCGTCCACCAATCCCCACCGTGCGCTCATGATCATCCTGGCGCTGGCGGCCATGGGCATCATCGGAGGGCTTGTGGCGGGCTGGTCCTGGTATGTGGCCGTGCTGGACTCCCGCGCACAAATGCGGGAACTGGCCGCAAAATATGACAAACGCATCATCCCCACTGCCGGCTCCGCAGACCTGGCCGCGCGCTCCCTGGGTCTGCCAGATCCGCAGCCCGCCGCACCGGCACCTGCGCCCAGCGCTCCTTCCACGATGTCTGCGCCCACCACTCCAGGACGAGACAACAGCATCGGCATGAAAAAGGCAGACGCCGTTTCCATCTCGGATTTGGTAAAGCCAGGCTCCCTGCCCGAGAACGCTGCGGCCATCACAGGCATCGAAACCGACGTTCCTCCCGAGGTTAAAGTTCAGCTCAATGACACGATGCAGAACTATTGGCAGGCGAAGACCTGGCAGGAGAAGCTCGCCTTTGTCCGAGATGCTGAAAGGACGGCCCCCCTGATGCAGGACTTCTACGAAGTTCAGAATCAAAGGGATCCGGTATCCGGCCGCCTGGAGGGTTCGCTGCAGTTCCGCTACAACGGCGTGGAGATCACCACACTCTCCTACGCTAGCACCCGCGTGAACGGGAAGGTGGAGGTGGCCCTGCTCAAGGACGCCACCGGCGCATGGAAGATGGACTGGGAGAGCTACACCGGCTATTCGCAGATGGCCTGGGATGCCTTCAAAAAAACCCGTCCGTCCACGTCCAAGCTCTTCCGCACGTTTGCCGGGCCAGGGGAGTACTGGAACTTCGAGTTCGCGGATGAAGCGAAGTATCTCTCCGTTCATCTCCTCTCACCAGATGGTCTTGTGTCACTGCATGGTTTTTGCGAGCGGGGGTCTAGCCTGGGCCAGGAGGTGGCCAGCGTCATCGCACGCACACCAGGCAAGCAACCCCTCATTTTCCGCCTGGCCTTTCCGGAGAACGCGGAATCTGACCACTGCGTGCGTATTCTGGGCCTGGTGGCGGAGCGCTGGCTCATGCCGCCGTGAGGTCGCTTCTCCACAGCTCATGAACTTTCGTCCGTTCACTCTGCTTGCGGCCGACTGAGTGGACCCGTTCCTTTTTTCGGAGGAACCGCGATACCTCGGCGTGTGGCCCTCTGTAAAGAGCCAGAGTCCCGCATAGCCAGGACCGCGCCATCGGCTTCAGCCCACCACCTTGAGCAGACACCCGGACTGGATGAGCTGGTGCGCAACGCGGTCCGCCAGGCAGAGCGGCGACCACCGGTCAAGGAATCAGGCCTTGATCTCAAAGATGGCCTCCACCTCCACGGCGGCACCGGTGGGAAGCTGGGCGAACCCCAGCGCACTGCGAGCGTGGTAGCCATCTGCGTCCTTGCCAAAGATCTGGTGCAGCAAATCAGAGCAGCCATTGATGACAAGGTGCTGGTCCGTGTAATCCAGCGTGGAGTTGACACAACCGAGCACTTTGATGACCC
This sequence comes from uncultured Verrucomicrobiaceae bacterium, assembly GCA_964538625.1. GTDB lineage: Bacteria > Verrucomicrobiota > Verrucomicrobiia > Verrucomicrobiales > Verrucomicrobiaceae > JAEUHM01. The sequence goes on along the minus strand of CAZIGH010000011.1, from coordinate 95,356 downwards.
GCAGACCGTCCAGCGTGCCGTGCGTCTCCCAGACGGAGCGGAGCAGCTTCTCGGCGCAGTTCCTGGCCGCCTTGTAGCCATCCTCAGTGGAGAGATGCTCACCCAGCTTGCCCTTCAGGTCACTGACGTGGCCGGAGGTGATGAGCTGATTTCCAGAGCGGATGCAAAGATTCAGGTAGCCTGGCTCCTGCTTGGTGAACTTGAGGCCTAGAGACTCGGCGGTGGCTTGAGCGGACATGGTGGTTGAGACCCAGAGTGAAGGCAGCCCCACGCAGGACGCAACTGCCTTTGATCACCTTTCCAAAGCGCCCATTGGGTTTACCTGTTCCACACGGGCCCCGCACTCAGAAGATGACTTGTGAGTCAAACTCGCTACAAGAACGCCATGTCCGCACCCAGAAAAGGCATCGTCCTCGCAGGTGGTTCAGGCACGCGCCTGTACCCGCTCACCATCGCCGTCAGCAAACAGCTCATGCCGGTTTATGACAAACCCATGGTGTACTACCCCATCAGCTGCCTCATGCTGGCGGACATCCGGGACATTCTCATCATCTCCACCCCGCATGATCTGCCGAACTTCAGGAAGCTGCTTGGAGACGGCTCGCAGTTTGGCGTGCGTTTTGAGTACGCGGAACAGCCCCGACCGGAGGGCTTGGCGCAGGCCTTCCTCATAGGGGAGCCATTCCTGGCAGGCGGTCCTGCCGCGCTGGTGCTGGGGGACAACCTGTTCTACGGCTCGCAGTTCCGGCTGGCCATCGAAGCGGCGACGAAAAAGGACAAAGGTGCCACCATCTTCGGCTACTACACGGCCACGCCCGAGGCGTACGGCGTGGTGGAGTTCGATGAATCAGGTAAGGCGATCTCCCTTGAGGAGAAGCCCAAGGTGCCGAAGTCCAACTACGCGGTGCCAGGCATTTACTTCTACGACGAGCATGTGGTGGACATAGCCAAGGCCCTCAAACCCAGCCCGCGCGGTGAACTGGAGATCACGGACCTGAACCGAGTCTATCTGGACAAGGGAGAACTCAATGTCGAAGTGCTCGGGCGCGGCACAGCGTGGCTGGACACCGGTTCGCCTGACGCATTGAACGACGCCAGCGACTTCGTGAAGGTCATCCAGCATCGCCAGGGGCTGAAAATCGCCTGTCTGGAGGAGATAGCCTTCCACAAAAAATGGATCGACAAAGCGCAGCTTCTTGAGTGGGCCGAGAAACTCGGTAAAACCGAATATGCGGTGTATCTCAAAAAGCTCGCGGCTTAACCCGGCACCCCCCCACGGCGATGTCCCACTTCCACCTCCCTCCTGATGCGTGGACGGCGGACGCGAAGACCCTCGTGCTCACTGGCGATGAGGCACGGCACGCGGTGAAGGTGCGCCGACACCGAGTGGGGGACATCCTCTCCGTGCTGGATGGAGCGGGTCGGCGTGCCGTTGGCAGCATCAGCCAGGTGGAGAGCGGCCGGGTGGTCCTCGAGATCCAGGAGATACAGCATACGCCGTCGGCTTCGGTGCCACTGAGCCTGATTCAGGCCATACCGAAGGGTGAGAGCATGGAGTGGATCCTCGAGAAAGCGGTGGAACTGGGTGTGGCGGAAGTTCACCCTGTTCTAACGGAGCGCACCATCATCCGCCTGGATGAAAAAGAGACTCTCAAGAAGCACGAGAAGTGGAGCCGCCAACTCATCGAGGCCTGCAAGCAGTGCGGGCAGACACACTTTCCAATGCTCCATCCCCCGCAGCCGCTGAAGCAGGTGCTGCCCGCTCTCCATGGCCTGGAGCTGCGCCTGGTGGCCTCTCTGGAACCCGGGGCGAAGGCGTTGTCTGAAATTGCATCCGGCGGATCGCCCTCGTCTGCTGTTCTGGCCATAGGCCCAGAAGGAGACTTCAGCCCTGCGGAGTATGCTGCCTTTGCCCAAGCGGGGTGGAAGCCCTGGACTTTGGGGCAGCTCACCCTGCGTTGTGAAACGGCTGCCATCAGCGCGGTCGCCATCCTGCGTCATCACCTGTCTTCCCACTCATGAACTCTCCCGTGCCGCCACCATTCGGTGATCCCAGTCGTGTCCAGTCTGAGAATGCCGCCGCCATCAAGAAAGGCATCGGCTGCTCTTGTGGTGGGTGTGCCGCCCTGGCCGCCAGTTTTGTTTTTCTGTTCGTGCTCATCTTTTCGGTGGTGATGTACTTCATCCGGAACTCCGACGGCGTGGAGGCGGCAGTGAAACTGGCCAAGGAGAACGCAGCCTTGGTGGAAATGCTGGGTGAACCCATTGAGATTGGCTGGCTGGTCAACGGCAGCATTCAAGGTGCTGGCGTAGGTGCCAAGGTAGAGGTGAACATACCGCTCACCGGCCCCAAGGGTGCGGGTACGCTCATGGCACAGGGTTATCGGGAGACCGAGCAGAAGTGGCGCTTCACCATGCTGCGCTTCGCACCGGAAAACGCCGATGAAGCGATGGACCTGCTAAAGTGAAACCGCTCTCGCACTCATGATCATAGACTGTCACAACCACGTCGGCGCGGACCTGCTCTTTTATCTGAGGGGAGACTTTCCCTACGCGCAGCAGCTCGTCACCATGCAGGATGAAGGCCGCGCACTTGGCATTGGGAAGTGGATCGTGTTCCCCTTTGTCTCATACGCGGCGCTGAATCTGGGGCAGTATCGAGACGACCGCATCCACTACCCTGGCGGCATCGAGGAAGTGCCTTATGCGCTGGAGAACCGCCGACTCATGAAGGAGGTCTATGAGTTGTTTCCAGAGAGCGGCAGGCACATGCTGCCATTCGTGATGGTGGACCCCATGCGCAACCCGGAGGAGCAGGCAGTGGAACTCCGCAGGCTGCGCGAGGAGTATCGTTTCTACGGCATTAAAATGCAGACAACTGTGCTTCAGTCTGACATCAAAACGCTCATGATGCAGGGAAAGGTCTTCCTTCAGCTCGCGGCAGAGTGGAACGTGCCCTTCCTCATCCACTCCAGCATCGCGGAGAGTGATGTGTGGGCACAGTGCGGAGACATCCTGGACATCGCGGAAAGGAACCCTCATCTCCGGTTCCTGCTGGCTCACTCATGCCGGTATCACCGGGCCAGCCTGGAGCGGGTGCAGGCTCTGCCAAACACGTGGTTCGACTGCTCGGCGCACTGCATCCACTGTGAGGGCGCGGTAGCAGACATGCCGTTCATAGCAAAGAGAGAGGAGCGCTTCGTCTCAGACTACCGGGATCCCGGCCAAGTGATTGCGGATCTGGCCGCCGCCTATCCGGACAAGTTCTGCTGGGGCAGCGACTCTCCGTTTTACAGTTATGCGTCTGAACTCAATGGCCAAGTGATTAAGCTCATCTCCACGTATCCGAAGGAAGTCGCTGCGCTGAAAGCCAGCCCTCCTGAAGTGGTGGACCGCATCGCTCACCGAAACACGCTCTCCTGGCTCGGCCTCACCCATGAAGACCTTCTCCCTTAGCGGCCGCGCGGCCCTTGTCACAGGGTCATCACAGGGCATAGGGCTTGCGATTGCCGGTGGCCTGCGTGACAGCGGTGCGCTCGTGTTGCATCATGGCCATCATACCGAAGCACCGGAGGGCATACCGTCAGACGCACCCTATTTCTGTGCAGATCTGCTGGACCACCAGGCACCACAGCGCCTGGTGGCTGAAGCCTTTGCAAGAGCGCCTGAGTTGGATGCACTCGTTTGCAATGCGGGCAGCTTTTTTGATTCACCAGCACTGGAATTGACTCCGGAGCAGTGGGAGCGCACTTTCACGCTGAATGTGAGTTCAGCCTTCTTCATGGCGCAGGCGTTCGCTAGGCGTCTTGTCTCCGATCAGCGCGGGGGTGCCATCGTCATCACCACCTCCACCAACGGTTTTCAGGCAGAGGTGGACTCCGTAGCTTATGACAGCAGCAAGGGGGCGCTGGTGATGATGATTCGCTCTCTGGCCGTCTCGCTGGCACCCCACGGCATACGGGTCAACGGCATCGCCCCCGGCCTCATCCGCACTCCGCTGACCAATGAATGGATGACCACTCGGGCTCACGACCTCATCCCGCATTACGAACGCGGCATCCCGCTCGCCCGCATAGGCAAGCCGGAAGACGTAGCAGGGGCGGTGGCCTTTCTGCTGTCGGATGCGGCTGCCTACATCACGGGTGAAATCATTCGCATTGACGGAGGGCTGACGAGTTCGCAGATCGGGCGGCTCGCCTGAAGCGCGTTGCAATCCCACATGGATGGTGCGACGAACGGGGGAGTCATGGCCACCACATTGCTGAGGTTTTTTGCGGTGCTGATCCTCCTGGGTATCAGCGCGGTCGCCTTCGTGCAGCTCACCAGCACGAGCTGGCCCCGCACCACAGGCATCGTGGAAAAGGGGAACTGGGCCAGCCGGGATGAGGTGGTGTTTGGCAGCCGCTACCGGGTGCGTTACGTCTATGAAGTGAACGGAGAGCGGCATACGGGGTACCGCATCGGTTTCGCGGCGCGGACTCATGTGGTCCCCATCGTGGGAGTGAGAGACCCCAGACAGCCGAGGGAGGGTGACGAGGTAGAGGTGTACTATGCGCCGTGGTATCCCAAGCTGGCCCTCCTAGTTCCGGGGCCATCACCCACTCTGGTGTGGTGGGGTGCCTTGTCGGTGCTCGTGGCCTTGATGCTGTGGATGTTCAGCAGGGTGGCAAAGGAACCTGTTTTCTGAAAGTTGAAGTCATCTGCTCCAGGCGTTGACAAAGCGCCCGCTTCTGACTACCTCCACTCACTGCGCAGGAAACTGGCTCTGGTGCGCAGGAAGGCATGACTGCACCGCTGCTTGCACTCCTCTCGCTGGCGCTCCTCGCCGGTGTCGGATTTGCTGTCGCTGCGTGGATCGCACGGACACAGCGTCACCGGCTACGCAGTCTGCTGCACGAGCAGGAGGACCTGGTGGGCACGGAGCGCCGCATGTTCTCCTACCTGCATGATCTTGGAGCGGCGATAGCGTCCGAGCAGCGTGAGGTGGCCCTGCACAAAATGATTGTGGAGGGCGCCATGAAGGTCACCGCCAGCAAGGGCGGGGCCATTTATACTTACGATGAAGCCACCGGAACCCTGGTGCCGCGATTCATCTCTGGAGATGCCGCCGCCTTGGTGCCGCTGACGGAGCAGCAGATCGCGCAGGAGATCGCGTCCCCGGGGTCCATGCTCAACAGCCTGCGTCTCAACCCTGCCCCGTCCACCGGCGCACTGCTGGGCGATGTATTTCAGGAACAACGCAGCGAGCATGTGAAGGATCTCGGCGCGGATGAACGCCTAGCCACTGGAGTGCGCAACCTGCACCAGAATGGTAGCGCGGCGCTCATCGGCCCCCTGTCCTCCGGTCCCCGGAAGCTGGGAATACTAGCCGTGACCCTGCCGGGTTCAGAGCGCGGTTATGATGTGAACGACCTCGAAGTGTTCACCGCACTGGCCGAGCAAAGCGCCTTTGCTCTGGCAAGCGCACTCGCCCACCAGGAGGTACACAGCAAGCGACAGCTGGAAGCAGAGTTCCGCATCGCCGGCGAAGTGCAGCGCATTCTGCTGCCACAGGAAGACCCTTCCGTGCCCGGCTTTGAAGTGGTAGGGCGCAACCGACCAGCGAAGATCCTCAGCGGAGACTTCTACGACTACGTGCGGACGCCCGGGGGTGAGTTCGGCGTGGTCATAGCCGACGTGTCGGGCAAGGGAATGCCTGCGGCGCTCATCGCGGCCACCTGTCGCAGTGCATTGCAGGCCTTTGCTCAGGAGCGGACCTCACCTGCAGCGGTGCTGGCACTGGTGAACCGGCAGATCTTTGATGATCTCACGGAGGAGATGTTCGTCAGTGCGGTGTACATGATGCTGGATCAGGCGACGGGAGTAGTGCGGCTCGCACGCGCCGGCCACCCTGAGCCGCTGATCTGGCGGCAGGCCACGGGCACGGTGGAGGTGCTAAACCAGCCAGGGCTGGGACTTGGCATCGACCAAGGTGAGGTGTTTGAGCGGGTGACAAAAGACCGCGCACTCATCATGGAACCGGGCGACTGCCTGCTGCTCTACACGGATGGTGTGAACGAAGCGGAGAATGCACAAGGGGAGATGTTTGGAGAGGAGCGGCTTCAAGAGCTGCTGGCTGCTCATGGGGCCGCTGGCAGCGCCAAGGTGGTGGATGAGGTGCTGGCTGCGCTCAACGAGTTCGCCGAGGGCAAAGCACCGTCCGATGACATCACGCTCGTGGTCATCAAGCGGCAACTGCCAGCGGTCACGGCCTGAGGGCTGAGAGTCAGGCGTGTTTAGTCTGCGCCATACAAGCCCGCGCGGAGGAACCACCTCTGAAGCCCGACCAGGAAAGGGTGGGTGTTAACCGCCTGCCACTGGTAGCAAGTCAGGCCAGAGAGGGTCGTCGAGACCTCTGGCTCTATGCCGGAGAGCAATGTCCATCCACCGGCCAGTAGTGACAAATCCGGCGAGGCCCAAAGTTCCGGCGGAGCGCTCTGCTCAGCGCCGACGATCACCCGGAAGTCCACTCCGGCACCGTTGCGGATGAGTTGCGCAGAAGCGTCTGCGGGCCGCGCACTGCGCCACAGTCCTCCCCCTTGAGTGGTCACCCAAATAGCCCCCTCCGAGGGCGGACGCTGCGGGTCCACGAAGACACGCCGCACCCGGTGGAAGGGAAAGCTGCTTACCTTGGTGAAGCTCGGGGCCGCAGCGTCCGGGTCGGTACTCACCCATAGACCGTCCGCAGGCGTGGTGACGTAGAGGAGTGGAGCAGTGCCTGGCACATAGGTGACGGATTGAACTCCCGTGGTCGGTTGATTGGCCGCATGGGGGAAGATCCGCGTCCACGAAGTGCCGGAGTCTGTGGTGCGGAACACGCCGCCTCGACCATCGTACACACGCGTGAAGGAATCTCCACCCACGACGTGGCTTTGCACACTGACGAACCAATGAGTCGTCGGCGCACTCGGCACCACAGCCACATCTCTGGTGTAGTAGAGCATGTCCGCGTGGGAGCGGTCCTGCCATGTGGCACCGCCGTCTGAGCTGTAAAAGACGCCGGAGCTGGCCTGCGGCTCGTCATTCACCGTCCTGGCGCAAAAGGTAGCCAGCAGCTTGCCACTACCCAGCACCTTGATGTTGGATGCACGGCCTTGCGTGCGGGGCGGAGTGGCAAGCCGAGCCCATGAGGCGCCCAAGTCAGTGGACCGGAAGATACCCCCTGCCGCATCTGGCAGGTTCTGTGAACTCGCCACCGCCGCATAAACATGGGTCGGCTCAAGGGGGTCCACGTCCAGCCCCACCACGGGCCCGGGAAGGTTTCCGCCGGTGCCAGCCCACTGCCGTCCACCATCTGTGGAGACTAGGACCGCACCCATGTGACCGTTCGCCCAAACATCATCCAGCCTCTCCGGTTCATAAAAATCGTTGATGTCCGCCACGGCGGCGTAGAGCCGGGTGCCTCCGGGTTGCTGTGCCATGGCATACCAGTTGGACCACACCAGCCCGTTTGCATCCACTGGAGTGTGATCACACGTCCAGGTGCGGCCCCCATCCGCAGTAAGCTGGAGCCCCACGTCCGTGCTGCAAACCAGTGCCGTGGCGTCATTCCACCAGTGCATCCAGTGTGAGGTGGTGACGCCCAGTCCCGTGTGACGATACGCTTGGGGCTGTGTGATGACGGATCCCGCCGGGTTTTCGTTGTTTACAAAGAGTTGTCTCCACGTCGCACCACCGTCCTCCGTCATGTAGGGCCACGTGCCTGAAACGAGAACCACGTTGGGGTCCGCGTCCGAGACATCAAGCCCAAAGCTCACTGCACCATACTGCCACGAAAAGACGCCGCCGTCGCCCTGGAAGCCTGTGGTGATGTTCCCATTGTTGTTGGTAAGAAAGGTGTTCGTCCAGGTGAGTCCGCCATCGTTGCTTTTGAAGATACGTGGTCCTTGCCCGTCGTTGTGTTTCGTCACCGCCCAGGGCCGCGTGCTGTCTGTGTGGCACACATCCACCCGGGCAAACTTTTCCCCTCCCGGTCCCAGGCGCAGAGTCCAGGAGGGTGAAGCGTTCAGAGTCACCGTGTAAAGTCCCAGGTAGTCATGGGTGAACTCGTCCAGCTGGCGCACATCCGCATTGTTCTCCGCCACATCGTCCAGAAAGGTGGCAAACAGAGTCACCACACCCGTGTCAGGATGCCGTGCTCCGCAGAAGTCCACGATAGGTGCCAGCGCAGGCGGATCACCGCCCTGCGGACGGAGCGGCGCTCCCGGAATGGCAGCCAGCATCCACGTGCTGCCATAGTCCAACGAGACAAACACGCCCAGGTTCGTTCCCACATAGATGGTGCCCTCATCCCAAAACGCGCCGGCCAGTCGTATGCTGGAAGGCACGCCGGGTCCCGTGGCTCCGGGGTGCTCGTGAATCAGCGTCCACGTAGCGCCGCCATCTGCCGAGAACCAAAGTTTCCGCCAGTTGTCCATAACCATTCTCTGCGTGGCCGCTGTGGCACTGCCAGGGTCCACCGCCAGGCCATAGTAAGCATTCGCCGCAGAGGGCTCCGCTGGAACTCCGAGCGCCTGCCAAGTCAAACCCCGGTTCACGCTCATGGCGGGCACCGTGCCCTCCGAGTCCCAGCGGAACCTTTGGAGTCCGTAAACACGCTGGCTGTCTGCCCCTCCGGCAAACTGGAGTTCACCACGCCGAAACACGCTAAACTCCTCTGAGGGGACAAGCCTCCACGACCGGCCCTTTGTCGTGCTGCGATACAGGCCCATCATGTCGCAGCCGAGCAGCAAGTTGGAGGAGTCCGCCGGATTGACCGCCGCATTCAGCATGTAGCCACCGCCCGCGATCCCAGAAGGCGCAAACGCAGTGGGCACACTCTGCGCCGAGAGTGGATCAGCCGCCGTCACCAGCAGCCAAACCGTTACCCGCATGAGAAGCGGGGCACGCACAGAGCAAGCCAGTTCCAGACTACCATTGGACACGTCTTCCGAGGGCATTTTGGGGAAATCTCGCACGAGTTGAATGCCCTGAATATCCATATTTTTCAAAATGGTAGGATTTTATGAAGGGTTGTCCTCGATCCCGAAATGTTCCTTCACCTTCTCTCTTCCACCCCCTCCGGCAAGACCCGCGCCCGGTCTCCGTTGCCACGCCATGCGCTTCCTCGTCCTGCTCTCCTTTCTGCTTACGTCTCTGCTGGCTGCAAAACCGAACCTGCTCATCATCACAGTCGATGATATGAGCTGTGACTCGATGGGCGCTTACGGCTGCAAGGTCGCAGACACCACGCCGCACATGGACCAGCTCGCCGCGCGCTCACTGCGCTTCAACTACGCCCATGTGGTGGTGGGCAACTGCATGCCCTCACGCAATGTCATGTGGTCTGGCAAGTACCCGCACAACAACGGGATAGAGGGCTTTAGAGCCATCTCGAAAGACGAGAAAACCTATCCGGTGCTGGGCGACTTGATGAAGCAGTCCGGCTGGTTCACCGGCATCTACCACAAAGTGGAGCACTCCACGCCCTACGCACCCTTTCCCTGGGACGTGGTGCTGAGTGCACGAAGGCAAAGCGACACCAAGAATCCAAAGTCATACGGCACGGCGGCCACGGAGGGGATAGCTGCCGCAAAGCAGGCCGGCAAACCCTTCTGCCTGATACTCAACATAGCGGATCCGCACAAGCCCTTCTATTCCGAGGGCCGCAAGGGTGAAGGGGCGAAAGACCCCAACGTGCCAAGCCGCGTCTTCGCTCCGGATGAGATCACGGTGCCCGGCTTCCTTCCAGATGATCCTGTCGTGCGCAAAGAACTCGCACTCTACTACTCCAGCGTGCGCCGGGCAGACGATGCCGTGGGGGAGATCCTCACGGCGCTGAAGGCATCCGGCCAGGAAGAGGAGACGATCATTCTCTTCCTCTCAGACCACGGAATGCCACTCCCTTTCGCCAAAACGCAGCTCTATCACCACAGTAGCCGCACACCGCTCATGGTGCGCTGGCCCGGCGTTACCAAAGACGGTTCCGTGGATGACACACATCTCATTTCCACCGTGGATCTGCTGCCCACCATCCTGGACATGCTTGGCATCGCGCAACCCGGCGGGTTCGATGGCAGCTCATTTGCAGGCATTCTGAAGGGGGAGACACAGCCACAGCGGACCATGGTCTTCAAGGAACACAACGAGAACTCCGGTGGCCAGAACACACCCATGCGTGCCGTGCAAACGAAGGACTGGCTCTACATCTTCAGCCCCTGGTCCAACGGCACACGCGTCATGACAGGTGCCACCAGCGGCACCGCTACCTGCCGTCAAATGCGCCTGCTGGCCAAGTCCGACGAGCAGGTGGCCGCACGCATCCACCTCTTTGACCATCGCGTGCCGGAGGAAGCGTATGAAGTGCGCTATGATCCGGATGCACTGACCAATCTGATCGACAGACCCGAGCACTCCACGCAAGTAGCCGAGCTGGAAAAAGCGCTCGAAGACTGGATGGTCCGCACGGGCGACCCTTTGCTGGAAGTCTTTCGCAAACGGGATGATGCCGCCTTTCGCGAGCAATACATGAAGCAGCTTGAAGGAAGGCGCATGAGCCGCAACAACCGCGCAGCCGCCAGCGCGGAAGAAAAGCGTCCAGACCTGATTCAACTCATGGTGCCCAAAAGCGTGCAAGCTGGAGCCAACGTGACAGTGCGCTTGAAGCACCAGCTGCCCCCAGAACTGGGTGAGAAGCCCGTGCAAGTCACCCTCAAGTCAGGCAACAATGCCCGCCTTGAGCGCAAGGAAATCATGATCTCCGGAGAGGGTGCAAAAGAAGTCACCTTCACCATCCCCGCCGGAACCAAGTCCATCCTCTTCGCCGCGCTCGTTGGCAAGAGCATCAAAGATACCCTCCAGCACATTCAGACCAAACCGGTCAAAGTGGAGTAGCGGCTCTGCCTACTTCAGCAGCTCCTTCACCTTGGGCTCGATGGCCGTGGACCACAGGTCGTAGCCTTTTTCGGAGAGGTGGAGTAGGTCTGGCATGATCTCCTTGCTCAGCGTGCCGTCCGGCTGGAGGAAGGTGCTGCCGATGTCCAGGTAATGAATCTTCTGGCCGTCGGCAAACTTGGCAATGAGCGCGTTGGTCTCCTCATTCTGCTTGCGAAGCGGGTCATTGCCATCCGCTCCGCGCGGGAAAATGCCGAGCAGGAGGATCTTCGTCTCCGGCAGCTTGGCTTGGAGTTTGTTGAGGATGGCGCGGACACCGTCTGCGGTGTGCTCTGCCTTACAGTTGTAGATAGCCCCATTGAGCTCAGCCTGCGGGCGACCCTGATGACCCGTGTTGTTTGTGCCTATCATGAGCACGACAAGCTTGGGCTTGAGTCCGTCGAAGTTGCCATTCTCCAGCCGCCAGAGGACGTGCTCGGTGCGGTCCCCTCCGATGCCGAAGTTCGCCGCCTTTAACGGTGCCCAATACTTTTCCCATGCGTCCTTGCCCTTGCCGCTCCAGCCTTGGGTGATGGAGTCGCCGAGGAAGACGAGCTCCGCTTCACCCTTCTTGGAGATTTCATTGAAGCTTTCGTGACGCTCCATCCACTTGGCATCCCGCGGCACTGGAGTAGTGGCCACGTGGCGGGGCACGTCAGCATGGGCGATAGCTACAGAGAACAGAGCGAGGAAAAGGGAGAGACGACGCATAGGGCACTTATCCTGAGAAGCTACGACAAAACTGGCAAGCGCAATTTGACCTGGCCGTGCTGCTTTGTGATAGGAATGAAGTAATGGCTTACCGAGTCTGCATGATGCTGCTGATGCTCCCTGTTCTGCTTCGGGCGCACGGTTCGGAGTTCTTGGGAGCCAAGCTCCAGGTGCTGCCTTCACGTGAGCTGCACCTGGAGATCACCGCTGACTACGGTGACAATCCAATGCTCTCAGACAGGGCTGAAGCGGAGATGGCTCTCAGTGCTCTGCTGGAGGCTGGCTATGAAGACCGCAGGGCATCGCTCACCGAACTGGCACCTCTGCGGTGGGAGGACCGCACGGAGCCTGATCGCGCCTCGCCATTACCCACGGATGATTCAGGGAAGGCTCATCAGCTTCTCACCGCTGTCTGGCGCTGGATACCGCCCGCAGACACGGCAGAAGTGCGCTTCCACGTGGCCGATGCGGTCAACCACGCCACCGTCTTCTGGCTGGAGGAGGAAGGCATACCGCGCGAGAAGAAGAAGTGGTCCCTGCTGCTGAGCGGTGACGCCACCCCAGCCATCAAACTGCCCGAGGTCTCAGATTACGATCGCCATGTGGGATTCGTCGCCATAATCTGCCTTGGCGCTGCGTTGGTAGTGGTCCTTCGCCGAACCCGAACTCTCTCTTCATGACACGACTTTTCTACCTCCTTCTCAGCGTCTCCGGTGCCATCGCTCAACCCGCGACGACTCCGCTCTTCTGGCCGGACAAGAACGGACCTGGGCATGACAACGTTGTGCCCGCTGAAGAGGCGAAGCGTATCCCGCTCACGTGGGATGAGGCAAAGGGTGAGAACATCGTGTGGAAGACGCCGCTGGAAAATGAAGGTCACTCCTCGGCGGTGATCGGTGGTGACTTGATTTGGTTCACCTCCGCCACGGAAGACGGAAAGAAGCAGTTCGTCTATTGCCTAGACCGCCACACGGGAAAAGTCCTGCATCACAAGCTGATCTTTGAAAACCCCGAGCCGGAGGAGCTGGGCAATCCCATCAACAACTACGCCGCGCCATCACCGGTGCTGGAGGAGGACGCGGTCTATGTTCACTTCGGCACCTATGGCACAGCGAGGCTTGACCCATTGACAGCCGAGGTGGTGTGGCAGCGCCGAGACATCAATGCGCGGCATTACCGCGGCCCAGGCTCCTCTCCTCTGCTCTACAAGGACCTGCTTGTGCTCACCTTTGACGGCATCGACCGCCAGTTCGTCACCGCACTGAACAAAAAGACAGGAGAGACCGTGTGGCACACGGCACGCACCACGGACTACGGAGACCTGGATGCTCAGGGCCATCCGACGCGTGACGGAGACATGCGCAAGGCCTATCACACGCCCAGCGTCTTCACCATCGGCGGTCGGGACCACCTCGTATCAGTGGGTTCACGGGCGGCGTTCGGGTACGACCCGCTCACAGGCAAAGAGCTGTGGACCGTACGGCACGGCGGATTCAACGCCGCGCTGCGCGTGCTGCGTTACGATGACGTGCTGCTCATCAACACCGGCTCGGAACGCTCACAAATGCTGGGGATCCGCATTGATGACAAGATGAGTGGTGACATCACGGAAAGCCATATTCTCTGGACGCGTGACAAGCGGAATGGCTCCGAAGCCTCCCCAGTCATCGTCAACGGCATCCTTTTTCAAATCACGCGGGGCGGTGTGGTCAGCGCCACAGAGGCCAAGACGGGGAAAGACCTATGGGAGGATCGCTTCACCGGCCAGCACCTCGCAGCGGGCATCGCAGCTGGTGACTGCATCTATTATGGCAGTGACCGCGGGCTGGTGAATGTGATCCGTGCGGCGGACAAGTTTGAGCTGCTCGCCACGAACGCGCTTGAAGGCGGAGCGGATGCAGGCATCACCGGCGGCCTGTCAGTGGCGGACGGCGCACTGTTCATCCGCACGAAGACGCACTTTTACAAGATAGCCCAGAAGCAATAGGGCACTGAGGTGCCGCCGGTCCAGACTGCGTGGCCCTTTTGGAGGCAGGCAACCCTGCGGGGGAAAAGCTCGATCCAGTTTGATGCTGCACTGGCCTCATGCTGTGCCATCCTCACGGCTCATGATTTCAAGTGACAGCAACGCTCTCTGGACTCGCCGCTTTCTGTGGCTGGCCGGGGGTATGCTGCTGATGCGCGTGCTCTACATGGCGCTCGTGCCGCTCGAACTCTCTGGTGACGAAGCTTACTACTGGGACTGGGGGCGGCAGCCAGACTGGTGCTACTTCAGCAAGCCACCCCTCATCGGCTGGCTCATGGCTGCCATCCGTGTGATCTTTGGCTACCACTGGGAAGCGGTGCGGTTCACCTCCGCACTGCTGGCTGTCGGAACGCTGACCATGATCTTCCTTACGGGCCGCGTGTTGTTCGGCGCGCGGGCAGGCTTTTTCGCCGCACTGCTGATGCTGCTCACGCCTGCGTTCTCGCTGCTCAGCATTGCCTTGATCAATGATGCGCCGCTCATGCTCTGCTGGTCTGCGAGTCTGTGGCTCTTTTGGCGAGCGGCGCAGGCACCCTCTGCGGGGAGGTGGATGGCGCTTTGCCTCGTCATTGGCATCGGCGTGCTGGCCAAGCAAATGATGCTCGTCTTTCTGGTGCTCATGGTGCTCTTCGCCGCGTCGCAGAAGGAGCACCGGCATTTGCTGCACCGCCCCGGATTTTGGTTGTGCGTACTCGGTGCGCTCGTGTTCATGACACCTGTGGTGCTGTGGAACGTCAAACATGACTGGATCACGGCCAAACACACGGCTGAGCATTTCAATGCCGAGGATGGCTCCCGCTTGGGTGATGCCCTGCTGTTCCCTGTGCTTCAGGCGGCGATGTATGCCGTGCTCACATGGGGGCTGGTCGTTACCACACTGGTCTCGGCCATTCGGCGTTGGTCATCGCTGGAGAGTCGCGCGCGGTATCTCGTTTGGTTCTCTGCACCGGGCCTGGCATTCGTGGCACTCATGGTGCTGCGTCAGCATGTGAATGAAAACTGGCCGGCCGTGTATTACGTGGCCGCATTCGTGCTGGCCGGCGGGCTAGCTTCGGCAAAGTGGATGAAACCCGCACTTTGGACCGGAGCAGTGATGACGCTGGCACTGCATGTGGTGGTGCCTCTGGCGGACAAGGTGGGCATTCCCGCCGAGAAGCTGGGTGACATGCGTGGCTGGTCAGAGAGCGGCAGGGCCATTGGTGAACATCTGGACAAGGTGCCGCGTCCGGAACAAACCTTCATTTATGTGCTTGGCCATCGTCATGCGGCCTCTCAACTCGCGTTTCACCTGCCTGGTCATCCCAGGGTGTACCGCTGGAACCGCCATCCTTACCCTGAGTCGCAGTATGAAGTCTGGCCCAGTGCGGCAGACAAGCTGGGGTGGGATGCCTTCATCGTGGAGCCGCTTACAGGCGGGAGCAAGGATCCCAATCGCCCGCTGGAGTTCTTCGTGCGGCGGAACTTCGAGGCCGTGGAACCGCTTGGGCAGGTAGAAGTACCGGTGGGCGGAGAAGCGGTGAGGCGGTTCAATCTCTTTCTTGGCCGGAACATGCTGCGTTATCCGGAGTCAAGGGAAGCACAGATAGCCGCCGACCCCAAGCTTCAGCGCCGCTATGAAGAAAGGGAAACGCCAACACCACCATGAGCGCTTTTGACCTGGACCTGTTTTGGAAGATTAACAAGGAGTGGACCACCCCCTTCCTCGACTGGCTCATGCCCGCGCTCTCCGCCATCGAGGCATGGATGCCCATATTCGCGGTGCTCGTCATCCTTCTTGCCTGGCGCGGCGGACAGCGGGAGCGCATCTTGTTGACCTGTCTGGTGCTTGCCATCGGCCTGGGAGATGCAGTGGTGGGCCGCACGTTGAAGAAGTCCTTCGAACGCGTGCGACCTCGCGACCACATGAGTGGCGTCATCATGCGTGACCTGGCAAAGGTGAAGCCTCGCACGCTGGCGCTCTTTCACGCGCCGGAGATGAAAGTGAGCAAGGTGAAGACGCCCGGCATCACGGGCAACTCACTGCCGTCCAATCACACGATCAATCTCTTTGCCGTGGCCACGGTGGTGCTCTCACTTTATCGTGGCTGGGGTATCGCCGTCATGGTGCTGGCCTGTGGCGTTGCCTGGTCGCGCATCTACGTAGGGGCACACTGGCCCAGTGACATCCCACCCAGCATGGGCCTGGGCATCTTTTGTGGATGGCTTGGTCTTGTGATCGGCGGCTGGCTATGGCGGCGCATCCCGGTGCTGGCACGCACGGCTCAGTCTGGGGGCTGAACGGAAAAGTCGCTGTCATCGAGACTGCGGAGCACGATCTCACGGGCCACGCAGTAGTCCTCCATCTCAAGCACGTTCACGACCGCTTGTGCGATGTGCTCCGGTGTGAGGAACTTCTCCAGCGGAGCTTTCCTTTGGGATGCCTCCGTCCAGAAATCCGTAGCCACACCGCCCGGCAGTACGGCGGTCACACGCACACGAAAGGCAGCCGCTTCCTCCTGCAAGCCCTGGGTGAAACCGCGCACGCCCCACTTGGCGGCGCAATAAACGGACTCACTCGGGATGCCGCGCAGACTCGCCGTGGAGATCACATTGATAATGTGCCCGCGGCGCTCGCTCTTCATGCAGCGCAGAGCTGCCTGAGAGCCGAGGATGGTGCCCTTCAAGTTCACACCTAGCATCAGGTCAATGTCTGCCTCCGTGTAGTCCGTGATCCAACGATGACGAGCCACACCCGCATTGTTCACCCACACGCTGACCTTGCCAAAGCACCGCTCTGTCTCCGCAACCACGCGCTCCATGTCGTCAGGCTTGGTCACATCCGCATTCACGGTGAGCAAACTGCTCCCTAGGTCTGCCATGCTGCCTGTATCCAGATCCACAGCGGTCACCCTGGCGCCACGCGCAAGCAGCGCCTTCACCATGGCAAGACCTATGCCTCTGGCGCCGCCGGTGACGACGCAAACTTCATTTCCCAAGTTCATGCTCCTTCTTTTTTCTCCAGCGGGTATTCCTTCACGCTCACCGAGTTCCCGTGTTCATAGACTTGCTCTTTGAAAAGCTGACCTTCCTTAGACCAGTAGCGGTTCAGGCCATGGCGTTTGTTGTTCTCGTAGTGAGTCTCCACCATGAGCTGGCCATTGTCATGCCACTCTCTCACAACGCCGTGCAACATGCCGTTCTTGATTTCCCAGCGGCTTTTCGGCTTGCCGTCTTTGAAAGACTCCAGACCCACACCGGTGAAGGGCTTGCCCTCATAAGTGTAGAGTTCTTTTTCCCAGCCGAGATCCTTGTAAGCCACCTCGCGCGGCTTGGAACAGCCCGGCGTGAGGGCGAGAAGAGATACGGCTACTGCGGCAAGGGATCTGGACATCGTGCGGCGGAACATTGCGGCAGTATCAAGCAGTCTGCGCCGTCTGGCAACCTCAGTGACTTGCTCAACGCGACTCCGGAGCGAGGAACGGGCGCAGCGCCTCTGCCAGCTGGTTCGTGCGCTTGGGAATCGTCTTCCACGCAAGGTGATAACAGGTGTCATGGAACTCATCCACCGGGTAGAACGAGGCTTCTGGCGGTGACAGCACCGGAAAACGTAAGCCTGCACGCAGCTGCCGATCCATGTCCGCTAGCACCTGCCGCACAGCAGGCTCGGGCTCTGGCAGCGGCGGGTAGTGGAGATACACTTTTGCACCCCGGTTGCGGCAGAACTCATGGAAGTCATTGAGCAGCGCTATGGTCTCACTCAGTTTCTCGGGTTCTGCCTGGCGCATTCGAAATGGCGGGAACGGCGTGGGAGACAGGTCGCGGTGCCATACAGCGTCACCATCCTCATTGAAGGCTCCGCTGTAGCGCTTGGCCACCGGCGTCCGTTTTGGCGGTAGAGAGCGTTTCACATTCTCCAGCGTGAAGCCCCTGAGCACCTGGCCCAGCAATGAAAGGCCACCTTGATCCAGAAACGCACGCAGCACTGCCGGGTTCACACAGTCCAGCGCCGCAGGGCGGCTCATGATCATCTCACCGATAAACGCGGCGTTGGCAGCAGAAACCTGTTTTCCTGCGGACAGAAGCTGGTACTCAGGAACGATCATCACTACATCACCCGCGCGGATGGCATAACGGACCTCATCCAGCACGAAGGGAAGCCCCAGCACCATGGTGAGTGACATGCTGACAGGGCGAAAGTCTGGTAGAAGCTCCTCCAGCCGGTCGGAGTTCACGCCCTGCACGATGTTGGAGCCGCCGACAAGGATAAGTCGCGGCCCTTGCGCATCAACGAGACGCTGATGTTTGAGATTGGCAGCATGCAGAAAGGTATTGGGCTGGCGACAGCCGAACCAGAGCACCGCAGTCAGCAACACACCCTGAAGCAGAGTGAAGAATCCGAGTTGTGTAACAAACGACCGCATGGCTAGAACTGGAAGTAGATGAAGCTGCCACGGTTCAGCGTGCCCACCGTCAGCACATCATAAATGACCAAGGTGTAAACCAGCCATCTCCAAGGCCTCGCAAACGGGAGAACCAGCGGATGCAACTGCCGCCGCTGAACAAACTCCAGCCCCACTGCCGCAGCGAGATGCACCACCAACCACAGAGGAACCACATTCTTGGCCCAAAAGGCATCCCACGCCGCAGCGCTCCACACGTCTGTGCTGATGCGACCCAGCACCAAGAGCGCATCCGGCAGTGTGGCCGCGCGGAAGAAGACCCAGGTAAAGTTGATGAACGCAAACGTGAGCACCATGCCGAGAGCACGCTTCCACCCGCGAGGTGGGTCCTGCTCATGACGACCTGCCACCAGGGTCCAAAGCAGTACCGCCACGCCATTGAGCAGGCCCCAGATGACGAAGTTCCACGACGCACCATGCCACAGCCCGCTCACTCCAAACGTGATGAGGATGTTCCGCACCCACAGCGCCCGCCCACAGCGGCTGCCACCCAGTGGCACAAAGACGTAGTCCCGAAACCACGTGGACAGCGAGATATGCCATCTCCGCCAGAACTCAGGAATGCTTGCCGAGAAGTACGGCGTCCTGAAGTTCTGCATCAAGTCCACCCCAAAGAGCCTAGCCGTGCCTATAGCGATGTCCGAATAGGCCGAGAAATCAAAGTAGATCTGAAACGCAAAGCACAAGGTAGCGACTGCGAGCGTCACTCCTGAAGCATCTGCAAGCCCGAACCCGTACGAGGAGTCCACCAGCCGCGAGAGATTGTCCGCCAGCACCATCTTCTTGAACACTCCCCAGAGAATCTGCCGACATCCATCTCTAGCCAGCTCCACATCGAACACGCGCTCACGCTGAAACTGAGAGAGCAAATGCCCTGCCCGCTCGATGGGGCCAGCCACCAACTGAGGGAAGAAACACACGAACGTCGCATAGTCCAGCCAGCTCCGCGTCGGCTCCAGTCTCCGTCGATACACGTCAATGGTGTAGCTCATCGACTGAAAGGTGTAAAAGCTGATGCCCACAGGCAGCACCACCTTCAGTACGATGGGCGTGAGTTCCCAACCAGCAGCGGCGCACACGGCTTGGATACTCTCTGCGAAGAAGTTGAAGTACTTGAAGAAGCACAGCACAGACAGGTTGTATCCGACGCTTGTGAGCAAAAGGCGTTTTCGTTTTCCAACGTCGCCGCTGCGGCTCATCGCCAGCGAGACCGCGTAGTCCACACTGACGGAGCTGAGCATCAAGATGGCGAACCGGTAGTCCCACCATGAGTAGAAAAGAAAGCTGGCCACCACCAGAACCGCGTTTCTCGCCACGCGTGACCGCACCGCCCAGTGCAGGGCGAAGACCCCTGTCAGAAACAGGGCAAAGGTAAGAGTGGTGAAGCTCATTCGGCGGCGCTCAAGACGCGCATTAAGAGGGGAGCCCGTTTCATGCAATCACAAAAAACGCAGCTCAGCGCTGCGGCCAGTCGGCATCACTCAAGAGCCTTGCCACGCGCATCGTGTGCTCCCGTCGGCCTGAGGGAGTAAGGTGATACATGGTGTCGAGAAAGCGCTCCAGCGGCTGCTGCATCATCTCCGGCCTTCCCAACACTTGCAGCCCATGCTGCGCACTCCACGCGGTGAAGGCATCCGTCCACTTCACCCGTGAGGGGATGGTGAAGTCAGCCAAGGGGCTGGCTATCGTCGGTGGAAACACCAGGTACACCCGCCGACGTGCGAACTGCGCCCTATTGACGAAGTCCGCCAGCGCCTGAAGAGCTGGCAGAGTGGGATCAAAAGTAGCGTCTCGCAGGTAGCGGTGTGGAGCCGGTTTGGCTGAGCCAGCAGGCGGCTCAGAGGTCAGCAGGTCACCATGCGCATTGAGCCCCAGGTAAGGGTCTCCATAAAGCCAGAAGCTTCGACCGTCTGGCAATCTCGCCTCAAGCGGAAAAGACTCTGTCTTTGCTGCAACAAAGAGCTTAGCCAGAGCACCGGCAGCCACCCAGTCTAGCGGTGTGTTCACCACCAGCTCCGGAAAGCGCACTCCAAACCACTCGGCTGGAAGGCCCTGCCAGGCCCAGACATTCAACTGTTCCACGCGCCACTGATCCAGCCGTGGAGCCGCCTCCAGATAGCTGAACTCCAGTTGCAGAAGAAAGTCATCCCCATCTCTGGCCACTTCTTCTGCCAGCGACAGATGGTAAGACAGTGGCAACCCAGCGTGGAGATTCAGGTTCAGAGTCTTTCGGCCCATCTGTTTCGTCAGCTCTTCAGCCGAGAGTCCGTAGAGGCCGCTTGACCCACCCACTGTCAGCAGCCGGGGTGGAGCATGATTTGCCGCGAGGTGCAGTTTGTGAAAGGTGAAATCATTCACCCAGCGCTCAGATGACATCCACGGTCCGCGCTGCCAGGCGAGTAGCGAGGCATAGACCAGGCTGCTCAGCATCAGTCCTACCACCAGCCAGGCCAGATACAGGGAAGCAGAGGGCATGATCTGCCTTGCGAGGCGAACGAACCACATCAAAGCCGCTATCAACCCCAAACCCGCAAGCACGTGACCAAGGGAGAAGACCCACCATGGCATTCGTTTCAGCCCCAGCGGTGCTCCAGATTCCCATCTCATGCCAGTGACTGGCTCATCTCGCAGCACGTCGCCAGAAGCGGAAAGCAGCCGCACGTGGGAGATGGCAGCAGAGACCGTTTGGTCACTCACCACCGGCCCCACCTCCACCCTCACGGATTCCACCAGCGGCGCTCTGACCGGGATGTGGAGAGTGCGTTCATAGGCAGCGCCAGCAATTCGCTGTTCCAACCGAACTTTCGACTTCGAGGGCAGCTCCTCATTGATGAGAATGCGCGTCTTGAATCTCTCCTGCGAATGAAGGCTGACTTGCAACGTCACGTCTGGCCGTATGGCGAGGCCGAGACTCCACACCAGCACGGTGGCTGAGACGACGGCCAACGCCAGCCACATCATACATCTGTAAGACGCACCCTTCATCAGAACCTGAAATAGATGAACTCGCCAGGCGGTGAGTTGAAGCTTTTGGCGATGATGAAAAACATCAGCACCCCCAGGGCGAAGGCCCGCCAAGCCGTGCCAGCTCTCCCGTCCGCAGCCAGCCCCAGATTGGTGCGGAATCCAAAGACAAGTGCCGCCGCCAGCAGTACCCACCACCACGCCCTCACATCAGCATCGCTGAGCTCCTGCCACATGGCAGCATCTGCACTGCCGGAACGGGCTTGGGCGATGTCAGAGAAAACCTTGGTTGCGGTAGTCACCGACTCGGCAGTGACTGGCTGCGGACTCTTCGCCACCGGACCCGCACCCACCATCCCAGCCCACACGGCTTTGGTGCTACTCCAGTCCTCCGCGCGGAATGGCACCCACAGGAACACCACCACGAGGAAGGTCAGCAGCCTCGCCGGCCACTTGGGCAAGCGAACAGGTGAAAGCCCAGCCCAGGCATGATTCACGGCCAGGAACAGACCGTGCAGCGCGCCCCAGGCCAGGAAGTTCCAGCCCGCGCCATGCCAGATGCCGCCCAGCAGCATGGTGAGGAAAAGATTGATCCAACGCCGCACCGTTCCGCAGCGGCTGCCACCCAGCGGTATGTAAACATAGTCCCGCAGGAACTCCGACAGCGTGATGTGCCACCTCCTCCAGAAGTCTCTCAGATCCACCGCCGCATAAGGCCGCTTGAAGTTCACCGGCAGCCGGATGCCGAAGAACAAGGCCAGCGCCAGCGCCATCTCAGAGTATGCCGAGAAGTCGAAGTAAATCTGGAACGAGTAAGCCAGCGTACCGCGCCAGGCCTCCCAAAAACCCACCACTCCACCACCACGCACCTGATCAAAAACCTCTGCGGACAACGGTGCCAGCGTGTCTGCGACAAGCAGCTTTTTACCCAATGCGATGATGAAGATACTGATGGCAGCATGGAGGTTCGTCGCTGCGACACGACGCCTCGTCTGCGAGTGAAACTGTGGCACCAGTTCGCGATAGTGAACCAGTGGCCCAGCGATGAGGTGAGGGAAAAACGAGACCGCCAGCGAATAGTCCTGCCAGGACATCTCCGACCGCCGACTGCGCCAGCACTGCACCAGATACACGATCTGCTGAAAGGTATAAAACGAGATCGCCAGCGGCAGCTCCAGCTGCAAAAGAGGAACTTCCCACCCAGTGAAAGCAGCCACATTCTGAAGAATGAAATCCGCGTACTTGTAGAGCACGAGGAGCCCCAGATTCAGCCCCACACAAAACGCCAGTGGCACCCGGCCTGGAGTCCGCGCGAGCCATCTGCCCATGAAATAGTTTGTCACCAGGCTGCCGATGAAGAGGAGAAATGTATCCAGACCCGAGAATGCGTAAAACGCCATGGAGACAAAGAGCAACCACCACGAACTCCAGCGCCCGCCCCTCCAGCCGTCCAGCCACCAAAACCCCGCAAGTGAGACTGGCAGAAACTTGATGAGGAAGTCAGGATCAACGAAGAGCATGTACCGTGGTGGCAGCCCTTGCAGGACGGCGAGCCGCCACTTGTTACCTTTGGCACATTCAACCGCAACTGTGGAATGGCCAGGCGCTCCTTCTTTCGCTTGAGAACTCCGTGTGAGCGCACGTTTTTGTGAGATGAAAACCGTCAGCCTTTGTTTGCTCCTTCTCATCGCCGCTGCTGCGACGGCAGCTGAGGGGCAGCTGTTCGACAAGTCCAACCTCGCCGCATGGTGCATCGTGCCTTTTGATGCGAAGAAGCGCACGCCCGAACAGCGTGCCGAGATGGTGGCAAGCATAGGCATCAAACGCATCGCCTATGACTGGAGGAGGGAGCATGAGAGCGAGTTTGAGCGCGAGATTCGTGCTTACCAAAAACACGGCATCGAGTTCTTCGCTTTCTGGGGCGTGCATGATGAAGCGCTCCGGCTTTTTGAACGCTACCAGCTCAAACCCCAGCTCTGGGTCATGATGAAAGGTGAGGGCACCACCCAGGACGAAAAGGTGCGCACCGCCGCAGAAAGCCTGCTGCCAGTGCTGGAGAAGGCGAAACGCCTGGGCAGCAAGGTGGGCATCTACAACCACGGCGGCTGGGCCGGAGAACCGGAGAACATGGTGGCCGTCTGCGAGTACCTGACAAAACAACTCTCTGCGACCAATGTTGGCATCGTTTACAACCTGCACCACGCGCATTCTCATCTGGACCGTCTGCCAAAGGCCCTTGAGCAAATGAAGCCTTGGCTACTCTGCCTCAATCTCAACGGCATGGACATCGCCGGCGACCAACGCGGACGCAAAATCCTTCCTCTCGGCGTCGGCACCCAGGATGTGACCGTGCTTCGGCAGATCCGCGCCAGCGGCTACCATGGACCCATAGGCATTCTCAACCACACCGACGAAGATGCCGAAGGCCGCTTGCTCGACAATCTGGATGGACTGAACTGGCTGGTGCCTCAGCTGGATGATGCCAAGCCGGGGCAGCGACCAACGTTTCGGACTTGGAGGGAGGATGCCCCAGTTAAGAAGGATGGCTCAACGGTCAAGGCCGCAGAGGTAGTGCCGTCCATGAATGCGGAGTTTGGCAAGGCTCTGAAAGGCGGCTGGGTGACGGATGGCAGCCAGGAGTATGCCAGACTGCCATTCACTCTAGAGTGCCGTGCAAGGCTGGACGGCAAGGCGGCTTACAACATCCTAGTGGCGTGCGAGGTGAAGTCCTCAACCACCCACTGGGAGCTCTACACTCATGCCAAAAGCGGCACCCTGGCGCTTTATCTTCCTGGGCGCGGCGGTGACTTTGATACCAAGATCGACGTGTGCGATGGGCGATGGCACCATTTCATCGCCTCGGTGGACGAGCGACAGGTAACGCTGTGGATCGACGGCAAAGTGGTGCTGGAAAAGCCAGTCCAGCCGCTCGTAGGGGAATCCAAGCCCGGCGGCTTAGCCTTTGGCAGACTGGTGGAAGGTGGCCTTGGTTGCAATGGCTTGATAGACGACGTGCGGCTTTCACGTGGCGTCATGAAGGCGCGCAAAGGCGATGCACCACGGCAGCGCATGGACAACACGCTGGCGCTTTGGAGTTTCGATGATCTCGACTCCCTGCTCCCGCCGCCGGCACCAGAGCCTGCGGCCTTCCAGCCCACGCGCGAGCCGTTGAACAAGGCTGACCACATCCACTGGCAGGAATATGTAAACCGCGAACGCGTGTACGACTACTACGGCAAGCAGGCGCTGTATTTCATGTCACAAAAGCCCTTGCCAGCGTTGATTCCAGCCTTCAGCGGCCTGGACGGCGGTCAGCAGGGCCACTGGGGAAATCAGAATGATCAAGTGACGTGGAAAGATGGCCGCTGGGCGGCGAGTGATCTGGGAAGTCTCTTCTGCGGTGTTTTCAGAGGCGGCGGCATCACCGTGCCAAAAGGCATCTGCGTGCGCAGTGGTGACAAGTCGGCGGTTTTTGATCCCGAGCGCATGGCCTGGCGTCTCGAGTGGTCTGGCGGCTTCATCAAGCTCAACGACAGCCGCCACGGTTTCATGGCCGGGGCACCCATGGAAGGCACGGTGACCTCCACTGAAGAAAGAAAAGTAGGCGGTAGTTTCCGTGGAATCTTTCGGAGAGGCAATGAGATCAGCATCATCACCAGTGAGACGGTCATGCCCGAACCAGGCAGCGCCCAATGGCCGCAGTGGATCCGGACCCAAGGCGAACTCGGCACTCAAACTCCCTTCGCTACGGACCGCATCACCATCCCGTTTGAGAATCCGCATGGCACGCTTTTTTTCATCACCGCTCATGATTTTTTCAGTGATGGCACCACCGCAGCCATCGCTACTATGACGGGCGAAGTCTGGTTGGTGAAGGGTATCGATGACAAGCTGGCAGACGTGCGCTGGAAGCGCTTCGCCACGGGCCTGCACCAGCCGCTGGGCATGAAGATCATCAAGGACCAAATCCATGTCCTCGGGCGGGATCAGATCACCCGCCTTCATGATTTGAACCGGGATAATGAGGCAGATTTTTACGAGTGCGTGACAAACGTCATGCAGACCTCCCCCGGAGGGCACGACTTCATCGTGGGTCTGGAGACCGATGCGGCGGGACGCTTTTACTTTGCTTCCGGGAACCAGGGCGTGTGCCGTGTGGAGGATGGCACGCTCCAAGTGCTGGCTACGGGCTTCCGCAACCCTAACGGCCTGGCGTTGTCAGGCGACGGGAAGTTCCTCACCACCAGCGTGCAGGAGGGAGACTGGACGCCGGCGAGCTCGATTTGCCAAATCGAACTGGGTGCGGACGAAGGTGCGCACTTCGGCGCAGGCGGACCCAGGGACGGCAAGGCGCCGCATCCCGTGCTGCTGTATCTGCCGCGGGGAGAAGACAACAGCTCAAGCAGCCAGGCATTTGTAACCGGCAGCCAGTGGGCTGCGCTGAAGGGAGACCACAATTTTGTTCATCTCTCCTCAGGCGGCGGCAGCGCGTGGATGGTGATGCGGCAAAAGGTAAATGGCGTGTGGCAGGGCGCTGCATACCGCATCACCGGCAACTTTGATTCCGGTCCGCAATGCGCGCGGTTCCACCCCAAAGACGGCCATCTTTACGTCAACGGCATGGCCGGCTGGGGCACTTACACGCCAAAAGACGGCTGCTTCCAGCGCGTGAGGTTCACCGGCGGGAGCACGCCTTTGCCAGTGGCGTTTGAAGCGCTCGACAACGGTGTGTTGGTTCGTTTTGACAAGCCGGTGCCAGACACGGCGGCCTCATCCTTCTTCGCGCAGTGCTGGAACTACCGCTATGGTCCGCAATATGGATCACCCGAGTATTCGGTGAAGCATGCGGACACTCCCGGGCACGACCCACTTGAGATCCGGAGCGTGCAAAGGCTGGAGGGTGGTAAGGCGTTGTTTGTGGAGATTCCGCAGCTTGTTCCCTCCAGTCAGATTCATCTGCGTTTGAGCACGGGCCATGACCTGTTCCTCACCGCACACCATTTGGCGGAGCCCTTCATGGACTTCCCAGGTTACACACGAATCGCCAAAACCACACACGCCGCGCAGACTGGAGTGGTCGTGCCCGCTCCTTCGAAAAGCAATCCTTGGCTGAAGGGACCAGTTGGGAGGGAACTGGTGGTGGAGGCCGCGCTGGGACTTCAGTATGTTCAACGCGAGCTGAAGGCCAGTGCAGGAGAGCGCCTGACGCTTGTCTTCAAAAATCCCGACGTGGTGCCTCACAACTGGATGTTGGTAAAACCGGGCACGCTTCAGACCATGGGCAACCTGGTGAACCTCATGATTACCGATCCTCAAGGGCTGGCGAAGCACTACGTACCAGACTCCCCCGATGTGCTGGTTTATACCGACATGATCCAGCCAAAGGAAAGCTTCACCATCCACTTTGACGTGCCAGCTGAGAAGGGAGACTACCCTTACCTCTGCACCTTCCCCGGCCACTGGATGGTCATGCACGGTGTGTTGAGGGTGGAGTAGGGGGAGTCGGCGCAGCATCTTGGGCCACATTTTTTCCACGCCGAATGGAATGGACTTCCGTCCGCGTAGTCACATCTTCTGTTTCTCACCTCAAACACTGTCATGACTCTTTCTGATCGCCTTGAGCGCTTCTTATTCTGGCTATCCGGAGCCGCCACCGACACCCTGGAGTCTTGCCCCGCGTGGGAGCGGCGTAAGTATGCCGCCTTTGGCGCAACAGTGCTGGTGCCTTCTTCATTCGCCCTCATCGCCGCAGCTTACGCGATTAGTACGCTGACGGACAACTGGTGGGTCATCGCTCCCGTTTCCCTGGTGTGGTCCTTCATTATCCTCACTGTGGACCGCGCACTGCTGGCCACTTACCGCGCCTACCAATCCTTCAGCCGCAAGCTGGCGCAGTTCGCTCTTCGCATCGTCGTCGCCGCGCTCATGGGTATGACCATCGCGCACCCGATGGCCCTGCTGCTCTTCCGGGACACCATCAACTCGGTAGTGGAAGAGGATCGGCAGACGGAGATCGACGCCGAGCGTGCAAAGGGGTTGGAAGCACGCAAAGCGGTAGAAGCACGCATTCCAATTGTGGAGAAGGAGATAGCCACAGCGAGAGCGAGCTGGAATGAGACCTTCAGCGCCAAGTTCCTGGAGGGAGAGGAGAACAAGAACGGCGCTCCTATGTCCGAGGATGAAAAGAAGGCACAGGCGGAACTGGAGAAGCAAATCAATGAAGCCACCGCCGCGCTAAAGGAACAGGTGGCGGCACTGGAAAAGCAGATCGCCACGGAAGACGCAGCAAACAAGAAGCTCGCCGCCGAGTTGAACTTCTGGCAGACGGAGTTTGAGAAGGAGGTCAATGGACAGCGCAGCGGTATCATTGGACTTGGACCACGGGCAAAGAGCATCCAGGATGATCAGCTGGCATGGCGTCGTTTGGAATCAAAGCGGCTCGCCGGGGTGCTGGAGAGTCTCACCGCGCAGCGCAGTGCTTTGAACGCGGACATTGATGCGACGACTCGTCTGACCACGGACAACTTCAATGCCAAAGCCGCAGAACTCGCGGCCAAACAGAAGGCTGAGCAGGCCCGGCTCGACGCTCTGCGGGTGCAGGTGCAGCAGCAACAGGCGGACCAGTTTGTAGAGCAGCAGAACGGCATCCGCAGCACACTCCAGAAGCAGATCGATGCTCAGCTGGAGCAGCTCAAGGGTCTGCATGAGGAGGTGACTCGCCTGGCGAATGATGAGGAGGCCCGCGTGGCGGCCATTCGCGGAGAAGCGCGCAAAGACATTCTCACGCAGACACTGGCACTTCATCGTCTGTTCGAGAAGGGGAACGAGGGTGGACAGTTCGCCTTCTGGGCCTACGTCATCCTGACGCTTCTGTTCATGCTGGTGGACACCATCCCGCTGGTAGTGAAGTTCTTCTCCAAGGCTGGCCCCTACGACACGCTGCTGGATC
Source organism: uncultured Verrucomicrobiaceae bacterium (assembly GCA_964538625.1). Classification (GTDB taxonomy): domain Bacteria; phylum Verrucomicrobiota; class Verrucomicrobiia; order Verrucomicrobiales; family Verrucomicrobiaceae; genus JAEUHM01. Next base: position 67,317 of record CAZIGH010000011.1, on the reverse strand, counting down.
TGGATGAAGTGCGCTTTGACCGTGAGCGGAAGACGTTTCTGGAGAGTTTCCACCGCTACATGGATGGGCTTACCAGTGGTCCCTTTCTCCATCTCACGCGCAACAAGCCGCTGGAGGCAGCACTCATTGAGGGCGTGGATCGCTCACGCGCGGCGAAGGAGTTCCTGGAGCATCTGCTGGAGCTGGAGAAGTCATTTGAAGAGAAGGTTCGCATCGAGCGTGAACGCATCGCGGCTGACTCGGTGGCGGAACGTGCCAGCGAGAAGATTGCCATTCTGGAGGAGATGGTGCAGGCGTTTTACGCAGACCTGCGCAATCGCATGGAGCAGTTCTTCAGCGCGGATGCAGCACGGCGGGTGGCCAGCCGCTGAATGCACTGCCAGCGCGGGCACTACTTCTTCTCCAGCCTCACGTAGTCCACTCCCACCATGAGGCGCGGAGTGGCAGAGGGGTGGTGCCCGGTGAGGGTGAGCGTGAGTTCGTTGTCTCCGGCGTGGAGTTCATGCGTGCCCCAGTCGAGTTCGCCACTGTGGAGCACTTTGCCAGAGGAGGTGTAGCCATCCCACTCGCTGATGACGGTTGCGCCGTTGAGCGTGGCGGAGAAGATGCCGTAGTCGTGGGCTGAAGTGAGAGCGATGCGCAGGGTGTAGCGCCCGGCTTCCTTCACCGGAAGCGTGAGGGTGAGCCTGTCTCCCGCTTTGCCACCCGTCCACCAGAGCTGGGAGGAGCCACTCCATTGAGGTCCAAAGCCACCCATTTTCTGTGGTTTGACATTCCCTCCACTGGCTTGTGCTTTCAGCGTCTCGCCCTCCAGTGCGCCGGGCAGGGAGGCTGCACCTTGGGATGCGGTGGAGCCGTTGCTTTGCAAATACTTCACTAGGTCGATGACTTGCTCCGGCTTCAAGGCATCGAAGAGCCCCTCGGGCATGGTGGAGAGTTTGGAGATCTCCCGTTTCGCTATGTCTTCAACGGGCAGGGTAAACTCCACGCCACCCATCATGGCCACCTTCAATGCGGCGGCGCTTTGTTCCTTCACGATGCCGCTCAGGACGCGACCATCCTTCATGGTGAAGAGATTGAGCTGGTAATCCTTGCCGATGACGGCGTTCGGATCGAGCACGTTCTCAAGCAGGTAGCTGAGGTCTGCACGATTGCTGCCGGTGATGTCGGGGCCGAGGTTCTGGCCCTCTCCAAAGAGCTTGTGGCAAGCACCGCAGATGCCATTGAACAAGACCTTGCCTTTCGAGAGATCGCCCTTGGCCAAAGCATCCGAGGTAAGGAGGTCGCGATACTTTTTCACCCGCTCAGCCATGTCTGCTTTCGGAGCATTCACATCCCCCCACGCGGACTTGATGAGGGCATTCACCTCTGCGTCATCGAAGGCGGAGAGCTGGCGGATGAGGAAGGGGGACAGCGAACTGGCAGGTACTTGTTTTGCGTCCACGGCCTTGAGCAGAGCCACCGCGCCTTCCTTGGTGGAGGCTAGGGTGTTGATGGCGTCTGGCTGGTCACCGGGGGGGAGTTTGGGCAGCGCGGTGGCGAGCACGCTGGGTGTCTCGGGATCCTTGAGCGTGGCCAGAGCCTGGATGGCCTTGCGCCGAAGGGTGCCGGGGGCATCTCCGCTGATGATGGTGAGGAGTGCTTTGGATGCGGCGGTATCTCGAGATTGCAAAAGAACGCGCAGAGCGGTTTCGCGTTCTGCGGCGGCGAGGTTTTTGCTGGCGAGAAGGTCGCGGTAGTGCTGGAGCGCGGATTCAACACCCATGTGAGCTTCGAGTTCGAGCAAAGTGACTGCGGCTTTAGCCGCATCTGGATGAGGTTCGGCTAAAGCCGAAGCCACTTTCTGGCGCAGCGAGTCCCAGCCATCGGATTTGGTGATCTTGTGGCCGTTGCGCGCGGCCTGCGCCACGGCGTTGAGTAGATCGAGCTTCAACGCGGGATCCGGCGTCTCCGCAGCCAGTTTGAGCAGGCTCGTGCGTCCTGCGGCATCGGAAGAGAGGCGGCGGTAGATGAAGCCGGTGACTTTGGGCATCTTGGACACCTTCGCGAGTTGCATCCCCACCGCCGCGTCCGCCGCTACGACCGGCTCGATGCCATACCAGATGAGTAGCGGGATCATGGGGTCGTCTTTGTCCTCGGCGCGGCCGAGGAGTGCGGTGGCGAGGGACTGGCGGTGGTCGATGGGCAGTCGCTGGAGCGCGGAGGCGAGTTCACGGCGGACTATCGGTGAGGGGTGACTTTGTGCCGTATCACGCAGGACACCGAGGTCGGTATCGGCGAAATCTGGCTGAGATGCGGCGAGGCGAATGCGCTGTGCGGTCCATCGTTCTTCGGGGCCAGCCTGGAAGTTGGCGGGCTGCAAGTAGCTGGGTGGGGACAGCAGGGAAGTGAGCCACAGCTGGCGCATGGCACCTCGTGCCGTTGCGGGGGCGTTCAGTTTGGAAACCAATGAGGCGTAGTCTGCACCAGCAAGCTTCTTCTCGAACAACACTCTGCGCGCCATGCGTGAGAACCACTCGTTTTCGGTCTGCACGGCGAGTTTCGCCAGCGTGTCATCGGTTTCTTTGGCGAGGTCGAATGGAGCTTGGGGGAGCGCTGGCGTGCCGCCGGCGTTTACATCCGCAACCGGCGCGACGCCGGTGCTTCCCTGGTAACTCACCCGATACAGCCTCCCGTTGCTCCGATCCCAATACTCGACGTTGTTGCGATGACAGATCTGCTGGTCGCTCCAGTCACTGACATACAGTGCACCATCCGGGCCGACCTTTTGCGTCACGGGGATGAAGTGCATGTCGTTGGCCCGCATGAAGTCGGCGGCGTGTTTGCCTACGAAAGTGCTTCCTTTGGGATCGGTGTAGTTCGCCACGAGTCGGTGGCCGTGGAGATTGCCGAAGATGAGTTGGTTCCGGTAAGTGGGTGGAAACTGGTTGCTCTGGTAGATGGCCAGGCCGCAGTGGGCATGGCCACCGCCGAGGGCGTTGGTGTCATCGTTGGCAAATCCGGCGCCGGTGGTTTTGTTGAACTCGATCGTTGGCCGTAGCGGGCCGGCGTAATGGGCGTGGTCTGCTATGGTTTTGATGTCGTCATAGGTGTGGTCGTTGAAGTGCTGTCCAGCCTGGCGCTGATAACGCCCGCCTGGAACGATGTGGTAGAGGTGTGGGATGACGCAGGCGGTGACGAACCACTCGCCATGCTGGTCGTAGTCCAGGCCCCAGGGGTTGCTGGTGCCGTGGGCAAAGACTTCAAACTGGTGCCACACTGGGTGATAACGCCAGACGCCGGCGTTGATCGGCTGGCGCTCCGCATCAGGTGTGCCCGGCTTGCCAACCCGGCTGTGGGTGAAGACTCCGTGGCAGCCGTAGAGCCAGCCGTCTGGACCCCAAATAAAGCTGTTGAGGGTCTCGTGTGTGTCTTGAAAACCCCAGCCGTCGAGGAGGGCGTAGGCGGTGAAGTTGAGGCCGGGGACTTTGGGACGCGGATCGGCCGCGTCAGGCAGGTCAGGCTGATCGTTGCGGTCCTTGTCCGGGATGAACATCAGGTAAGGTGCAGCGCCCACCCACACGCCGCCGAACCCAAGCTCGATGCCGCTGGCGAGGTTGATGCCTTCACAGAAGATTTTTCGCGTTTCGTAGCTGCCATTGCCATCCGCATCCTCGAAGATGAGGATGCGGTCCTGGCCGCTGCCGATTTCGCGAGGCTTGGGGTAGCTGTTTCCTTCGATGACCCAAATGCGGCCACGCTCGTCAAAAGTGAAGGCGATGGGCTGCACGAGGTCTGGCTCATGGGCGATGAGTTCTGCTTTGAATCCGCCATGAAGCTGCATGTTTTTCAAAGCATCCTGCGGGGACTGGCCTTTGGCATACTGCTGCTGAGGCATGAGCGCCGGGCCATACATTTTCTTCGGGGTGAGGTCAGCGGTGGTCTCGCTGCGCTGCTGGGTGAGGATGAAGACGCCGGCTTTGTTGGCGACCACGACGTCCGGCAGTCGGTCGCCATTCACGTCTCCGACTTGCACATCCACACCGACGCCTGTGTACGCGTCGATGAGGTGGGGAACGAAGTCCACGCCGCCTTTTCCATCTCGCTTGGTCTGATACCAGTAGAGGAGACGGTCGCCGCTTTGCTCGCCGGGATCTTTGCCATTGTGCGCCCAGTAGCGCTTGCCGGTGACGATGTCCTGGATGCCGTCGCCGTCGATGTCGGCAAGGTGCGCGGCGTGTGGCTGGGAGATGACGATGCCGTAGTCGTTGTCCTGCGGCTGCTCGCTGGAGAGCAGGACGCGGTTCCAAGTGGGCTGGTTGGGCGCGGGTTTGTTCTGGAGAAAGACGGCGATGCCGTAACGATGCGCGGCGAGGGTGGTGAACACGTCATTGGTGCCGTTGCCATCGAAGTCATACGCGAACATTTGTGCGCCGCCTGGGATGCCTGCGGCGAAGGTGTGCTGGAGGAAGGGTGCGTCCGATTTCCTTTTGCCGTTCTCCGTGGGGGCTTCCCACCAACGACGCGCTTCCAGGAGGTCCATGTGGCCGTCGCCATTGACGTCACCGACACCCAGGCCGTGGGTGAACTTGGCTACACCCATGTCTCCGGTGACGGCGACAAAGGGCCACTGTTCCGTGGGTTTGTCCCAGTTGGGCGCGAACCAGCCGAACTTGCCGCCGGTGCTGCACACGATCTCTGGTTTGCCGTCGCCAGTGATGTCGGTGAAGACGGGCGACTCGTTGTCCACCACGTCGGCTACGATGTGCATGGGCCAGGGTTTGTCGTCATGCGTCCCGGGGTTCAGATACAGACGCGCTTCTTTACCGGGAAAGCCAAGGATGAGGATGTCGTTCTTCTGGTCGGCATCGAAGTCATGGACGTAGGCGAAGAAGTTGTCTGAGTAGCCATTGATGTTGAAGATCTTCGGCTCGTAGTAGGCGTGCCTATTCTCGAAGGTAGGCCCTTCCCACCAGAACGGCCCGGCGACAACGTCGGGTTGGCCATCTCCATTGACATCGCCTATGCCTGCACCCTCGGAGTAGAAGTCGCCATGGAGCTGCTGGCGCTTCCAGGTGATTTGCGTGGCGGCCTGCACTGAGGTGGCGAGGAGGAGTGCGAGGAGGGTGGAGGTGCGCATGGCACAGAGAACGGTAACAGGACAGGCCCTAGTTGGACAAGTTTTGTGTGAAATCCGCCATGTTGAGCTTGGAGCTTGCCTTTCGGCACGCAACAACCAGAGTCGGCTCACGTTCCATTCAGCCAACCATGAGTGTCACCTTCCGAGCCAGTGCCGACTACGCCGTCATCGACCGAGCGCCGCTCGCCCTGCGAATCGGTCAAGAGGTGCGGGTGGGGCGCAAGGACGTGGACTGGCCCGGCTGGGTATGGGTAACGGCTGAGGACGGACGGGGCAGCTACGTGCCAGAGGACATTCTGGTTCCCGTCAACGCGGATACGGCCCGCGTGCAGCAGCCATTTCAGGCGCATGATCTGAGCGTGAAGAAGAACGATGAGGTCACCAGCCTGCGGGAAGTGAAAGGCTGGCACTGGTGCAAGGACGGCGCCGGGAAGGAAGGCTGGCTGCCCGCTTACCTGTTGGTGCCCGTGCCATGAGGCTGATGCTGCTTCTGGGTGCTGCTGGTTCCCTGCTCCACGCAGCGGAACCGTCCCTCTACATCAACTATGCCGCAAATCCACCTGCCGAAGCACTGTTGCGCCACTCAGTCTGCATCCTGGACCCTGCGGCGAAAGCTGACCTGAAGCCGGGCCAGGCAAAAGGGAACGCGTTTTACGCTTATGTAAGCCTGGTGGAGGTGGCAGCCACCTCACCCAAACTCGCCGCTGCGGAGACACGCGATGTCCGTTTCGTAGGCGAGAACACGGCTTGGAACAGCCGCCTGATGGATGTGACTCAGCCTTCATGGCGGACCTTTCTGCTCGAGGAGCTGGCTGCCCCCGCTGCTGCACGGGGCTATGATGGCTTTTTCCTGGACACCGCCGACAGCCTCAGTCTGCTGCCGAAGGAAGTGGCTGGCGCCCAGGCACGAGCGGCAGTGCTTGACGCGGTTCGGGAGCTGAAGAAGCGCTGGCCGACAAAGAGAATCATCCTCAACCGGGGGTTCGACCTGCTCCCGGAGCTGAAGGACATAGTGCATGGCCTGCTGGTGGAGAGTGTTTACCAGACCTTTGATCCCACCACTCACAGACACAAAGCGGTAGCAGCCCATGGCAGCCGCTGGCTGGAAGGGAAAATCCGCGAGGCGCAGGGTCTGGGGCTGACCGTTTATGCCGTCGATTACGTGAACCCGGTGCAGCTTCCGCTAGCGGCGAAAACTGCGGAAAAACTCCGCGCTCTGGGAGCAGTGCCACTGGTGACCACGCCGGATTTGACCGGAAAGGTGCTGGCACCGTGAGGAAGATTGACGAACCAGTTGACTCCGCCAAGGACTCGGCTACTCTCCCGGCCCCATTTTCAACCCAATCACCCTTTAGGAGACAACGTCATGGCCAGAGTTTGCGAAATCACCGGAGTTGCGATCACCCGCGGTCACAAGATCCACCGTAGCGGTCTGGCCAAGAAAAAAGGCGGTATCGGACGTCACATCACCAAGCGAGTGAAGCGCGTCATCATGCCAAACCTTCGCGACAAGCGCATCTGGGTGCCGGAACTCGGCAAGTATGTGGAAGTGCGCCTCAGCGCCCGCGCCCTGAAGACCTTGGACAAAAACGGTGCCTACAAGACCCTGAAAGCCGCCGGTCTCGTCAAGTAAGTGGCGTAAGCCTTTCCAAAGCCGGTTCTCGCGGATGAGAACCGGCTTTTTTGTGGGCGGGTGGGAGGCTGTTCTGCTGGTGGCAACGTGCTGTAGCGGTAACCTTTCCCGAGAGATTTTTGTCCGGTTGTGCTGCCTGTTTGGGGTAGGATGTGAGTGATGAACGCGGAGGACACACAGGCGGCACAGGCATTCCTGGCCCACCATGAGTTTGTGAAGGCCATGGCGCTGAGATATGCGCCTTGGCCGGGTCTGATGGAGGACATCACACAACAGGTGTTTTTGGAGTTCATGAACAAGGAACTCCGCTGGGACTTGAGCAAGGATGTACGGCCTCTGCTGGCTACGATGACCCGGCATGTGGCGATGCGGCTGTGGCGAGAACGCACCCGTCAAGAGCCGGAGAGGGTGCAGAAGCTGGCCGAACACATCCGTCAGCTCGCGGAGGAGCGGGATCGTCTTCCGCACTACAATGAGGAGGCACAGGTATTAAGAATCTGCCTGGAGAAACTGCCGGACAAGAGTCGCGAACTCGTGGAGTTCTACTACTACGATGAGATGGGCACGCCCGAAATCGCAGACCGGCTCGGAATGAAAGCGGACACGGTATGCCGTGCGCTCTCCCGGGTGCGGGACAAGCTGCGCGAATGCCTGAAGCGCGCGCTCAACGGGGAGGTGTCTCATGCCTGACGCAGACCTGCTCATTCAACGCTATCTCGAAGGTAGGCTCACGGAAGGTGAGGCGGCGGAGCTTCATCAGCTTCTTTTGGATGAGCCCGGTCTGGGGACGAGGCTGCTGGACAATGTGGCGCTGGATGCCATGCTGCGGGAGGAAGTGCGTGCCATGTGCATGGTACGTCATACTCCAGTGCTGCCTTCACCTCGCAGGTTTACCATCCAGTCGCTGGTGGGCGCGGGCGCTGCTGCCGCACTAGCCACACTCGGACTCGTATGGTCAGGCGGCTTCTGGAAACGAGGGGCGGGTGCAGAGGAAACGACCGCTGCGGTGGCACTGCTGGCGGGCAGCGTAGGCACTTCGTGGGAGGCGGACTCCATGCAGCCTGTGGAGGGTGCTCCACTGTCACCGGGGTGGCTGCGGCTCAAAACCGGGGCCGTGCAAATCGAGTTCTATCAGGGAGCCAGGGTCTCGCTGGAGGCACCGGCCGCGCTGAGGCTGATCTCCTCTGGTGAAGCATTCTGTGAACGGGGAAAACTTCGGGCGCATGTGCCGCCCCAGGCCAAGGGGTTTCGCATTCATACCGAGAACGGAACGGTAGTGGACCTGGGGACCGCCTTCGGCATTGAGGTTGGCGAGACAGGTGTGGACGTTCATGTCTTTGAGGGAGAGGTGGAGTTGCACCAGACCTCAGGTGAGTTGCTTCCGCTAAGGGAGGGAGAGGCCGCCGTGCTCGCCGCCAATGCGCCAAAACGAAGTGCGGACACGACTGCGTTCAGTCGGCTCGAGGAGCTGGCTGGTGATCAGGACCGTCGTCAACGGGCCGCTTTTGAACGCTGGCAAGCTGCGGGCCAGGCGTTAGACTCAGATGCTGGTCTGTTGCTGCGATTCGATTTTCAGGATGCTGTGAGCACACGCATGTTGCGCAATGGCTCCACGGCAGCGGATGCCCTGCCGAATGGTAGTATTGTGGGAACGCGTTGGACGCAGGGCCGTTGGCCCATGAAGAAGGCGCTGGAGTTCCGCACTGTGAGTGACCGGGTACGGACCAGCGTGCCGGGTGAGCTGAGCCGTTTCACGCTGGTGATGCGGGTGCGGGTGGATGCGCTGCCGAGGAAGTTCAACAGTCTGTTTATGTCTGAGGGCTGGCTTGACCGGAAGATTCACTGGCAGATCACGGATGCTGGCGTTTTGAGACTGGGGGTGGCCGGCACGGGGGGGGAACGTCACATGGACTACGATTCACCGGTCGTGTTCTACCCTGAGCGCTTGGGGCGCTGGGTGCATTTGGCGGTCAGTTTCGATCTCGAAAAGGAGGAAGTCGTTCACTACGTGGACGGGCTGGCGGTAGCCATACTACCGCTGCGGGGCACGGCACCGGTCAAGATTGGCCTGGCGGAGCTGGGGAACTGGAACGACCGCCCGGGTAGCGAGCGGGTGGCCATGAGGCATCTGAGCGGTGCCATCGAGGAGTTTGCCATCTGGTCCCGCGTGCTGCGCCCTGAGGAGGTCCGGGAAATGGCAGCTTACTGAGCCAGTTGCAAAACCCCTGTGGAGGCTGAAAAGAACGGTGGAGAAACGTTCGGAGTTCCGTTACCCCCAAATCTTTGAGGTTTCTGCTACTGCAGAACTGTAGTGGTGGACGAGAGAAAGTGGTTTCGACTTCAGTCGAAGCGTTGGGCCGCTCGAGTTTCGACTAAAGTCGAAGCCACTTTGGCGCTCCTCGAAGCCGCATTCCTTCGTTGGAGTTTTGCAACTGGCTCTACTGAGTGGTGGGTCGGCCGGTGTAAGCCGGATTCTGTGCCGGGTGCTTGCGCACCTGGTGGTGATCATTTGTCTGCGCCAGCCTTTCGGCCGTGCCTCCGAGAACTCGGAGTGCGACTATTACCCGGGGTCATCCCTCCGCCGAAGCGGAGTTGCGAGCGGGCCGCCCTTTCCCCTGTTTTGTCTTGCACCGCATGGGGTTTGTCGTGCCTCCGTTCTTGCGTTCGGAGCGGTGGGCTTTTACCCCGCCTTTTCACCCGTTCCCCATCTTGCGATGGGGTGGTTTGTTTTCTGTGACACTTTCCGTGGTCTGAGCTTACGCCTTTGACCCCCGACGCTTGCGCGCGGCATGCTGCCCTGTGGTGTCCGGACTTTCCTCTCGTCCGCATTCCGCAAGCGGAACCGACGAGCGATCACCCCCGGCCGACCCAAGCGGGAGTGTAGCGCTTGAATGGGCTGCTTGCAAAGGGACGGTGAAAACAAAACACCCGGTCCGTGAGGACCGGGTGCTGTGGTGCTTTTCCTCCAGCCGAAGCGAGAGGTCGGGAGAGGGATCAGGCGAAGATGTCGGTGACGGGGTTCCCCTTGTCGCCCACGGTGAATGGGCGGTTGGAGGGGGACATAACCACTTCGTCAACAGGCAAGCCCATGGCGTAACCGATGGTGGAGACGAAGTCCTGGACGGTGACCTGCTTGTCAGTGACCTCGCGGCCATCCTTGTCTGTGGAGCCATAGACGAAGCCGCCTTTGACGCCGCCGCCTGCGAAGACGGTGGAGAAGGCTTTGGGGTAGTGGTCACGGCCATCGTTCTCGTTGATGTCCGGTGTGCGACCGAACTCGGAGCCGAGAACCACCAGCGTGGACTCGAGCAGGCCCTTGTCAGCGAGGTCCTGAATGAGAGCGGCGAAGGCCTGGTCCATGCCGCCGCCGACGGTGGTCATGTTCTGATCCACGTCGTTGTGCATGTCCCAACCTCCGGTCTGCACTTCCACGAAGCGCACGCCGTGTTCGACAAGGCGACGGGCGAGGAGGCAACCTTGGCCGAAGCCGCCGCGGCGTCCGTATTTTTCACGAAGGGCGGCTGGCTCTTGGCTGAGGTCGAAGGCCTTGAGGTCCTCACTCTTCATGAGGTTGAGCGTCTCGTCGTAGAACTCGCTGTAAGCCTTGACTTCGGGGGACTTGTACTTTTCACGGAAGCCGACGTCGAACTCGTTCATGAGGGCGATGCGGCTCTGGAAGGCACTCTCTGCGGTGGTGGGGCGGATGTTCTGAAGTCCCACTTCAGCGCTGCCAATGGGAATGGGGCTGAGGGCTGGCGGGAAGAATCCGTTGGCCGGGTGGGTGGAAGGTCCGCCGATGGTGACGCTGTCCGGCAGGGTCTTGGTGGCACGCCCGAGGAAGTGCGAGGCCCATGCGCCCATGGAGGGGTGAACGATGGTGCCGCGCGGATCATAACCGGTGTGCATGAGGTAGTTGCCAGACTCATGAACGCCGGTTTTGGAACTCATGGAGCGGATGATGGTGATCTTGTCCGCGACCTTGGCCATGTTTTCCATGTAGCCGCCGAGCATCATGCCGGAGGCTTTGGTCTGGATGGGATCCTTGGCACCTTTGGTGGAACCGGTCTTCGGGTCGAAGGTATCGATGTGCGTCATGCCACCACTCATGTAGAGGTAGATGACGTGCTTGGCCTTGCCCCCGCCAGACAGTTCGTTGGCGCGGGCGAGGCGGGAGCTGGCAGGCAGCAAGGACACTCCGAGCGCTGCTTTGGCAGTGCGGAGCATGAACTCGCGGCGGGTGGCTGGGTCGAGGCGGTTTAGTTCACTTTTCATGATGAGAGCGGTGTTGAAGTGTTTTGATGTGGGTTTGCGCGACGAAGTTACTGAACAAAGATGAACTCGCGGGTGTTGATGAGGGCCCAGACGACGTTGGCGTAGCCTTCCGAGGAGCTTTCAGCCACCGTCTTCTTGGCTATGGCCACTTCCTTCTCGGTGGGGGCGCGGCTCATGATGCTGAGGAAGATGGAGTGGATCTTCTCCTCGTCCGTCTCGTAGTTGCTGAGATTCTTGAGCAGCGGTGACTCGGCGCTGGTGAGCATGCGCTGGGCCTGCCCATTCATGAGCATGAGCACCTGGGGAACGGACCCGCCATAACCCGCTCCGTCGATGAGGAGGCGCTGGCTCTGGCCGAACTCGGCCAGGAAGTGTCCGCCGCGGGTGGGCTGCTCCAGCTCGGAGGCGCGGTAGAGGGTCATGCCGCCGTAGCTCTGGGCTTTGCCCATCATCATTTCGCCACCGCCTTCGGCCATCATGCCTTCTTCCATCATGCCTTCACCACCCATCATCTGGCGCATCTTTTGGTTGTAGTTGCGCATGGCGGCGTACTTCATGAGCACGGTCTTGGCGTCGAGCTTGGGGTTCTGAAGGTCGAGGTCGATGCTCTTGGCGTAGAGGTCTTCCTGAGCTTTGGACTTGCCGTAAGCGTCAGGCTTGCCGAGCCAGAGGGTCATGTAGGAGTCCCAGGCCTGTTCGGCGGACATGCGACGGAGCAGGGGACCCTGGAAGTAGTAGGGCTCGCCCATGTGGACCATCTCAGTGGTGGCCTGGCGCTGATAGCTGCGGGTGTTGTAGATAATGCGCATGAACTCCTTGAGGTCGAACTTCACGCGCACCATTTCCTTGGCGAGGTGCATGAGTAGCTCGGGGTTCGAGGCCTTGGACACGTCGTCAATGTTTGTCACCGGCTCGGCTACGGCGGCACCGAAGGCACGCTTCCACATGCGGTTGGCGATGGCCATGGCAAAGCGTGGGTTGGTGGGGTCGATGACCCACTTGGCGAAGGCGGTGCGGAGTCCCTCTTCTTTGGAGAGCTTCTGCTTGTAGGCGGGCAGGGAGCGGTCGCGGTCAGACCAGCTGATGAACTTGGGCTCCACGGGATCGTAGGGCTTGTGATCCTTGTATTTGTAGTCGTGGGGCAGTTTCAGCATGTTCTCCGTGGTGTCGGAAACCACAAACCGATTGGCCTGCATGAACTGGTTGATGCCGGTGCGCTCGCGGTCGGCGTCACCGCCGGACTCGTTGATGATCTTGTCGATCTCATTGCGAAGGGCCATCTGGCGCTCACGCTCCTTCTGCTCCGTCTTCATGCGGCGGGAGGCGGTGCGCAGGTCGGTGGTGGTGGCTCCGAAGAAGGAGGCCATCTGATAGAACTGGTACTGCGTCCAGTCTGCGAAGGGGTGGTCATGGCACTGGGCGCAGGAGACGTCGGTGCCAAGGAAAACGGCGAGGGTGTTGGCCAAGTTGTCCAAAGGCATGCCGATGTCTCGCAGAAGGTAGCCGGCAGCACCGGGAACCTTGCCAGCCTTCCGCTCTTCCTCACTGATGGTCCACATCTTGCCCTTGGCGGTGAGCATGTCGTAAACCATGGTGTCCCACTTGGTGTTGTTCTCCATTTGGTGGCGGAGCCAGTTCACATAGGGGGTGCCACGGAAGTTGCCGTTGCCGGTCTGCAGGTCGTCGCGCACGCGCAGCATGTCAGCGAAGTAGTTGAACATGTGGCTGGCGTAGCCGGGGTCATCGAGGAGTTTGTCGATGAGCTTGGCGCGCTTGCTGGGGCCGCTGTTGTCTGCCAGGAAAGCCTTGGCTTCTTCATAGCTGGGGATGCGACCGACGATGTCCAGATAGACGCGGCGCACGAACTGCTCGTCTGACATGAGCGGGTTCGGGGTGGGCGGCACGCGCAGGTCGCTTTCGTTCCCGCCGTTGGCCTTGATGTCAGCGTTATTTTTGTTCACGATCGCTGCGGCACGCTCGAGTCCCTTGACCACGAGTGCATCGATAGCGGCAGCGGCTTGGCCGATGGTGGCGTTGGTGGCAACGTAGCCGGGCACGTTCGCCGGCTTGGCCGACTTGGCAAAGTTCTGATCCTCGGCGGAGAGGTTGCTCAGCGCGAAGGTGAAGGTACGCCCATCCTTGGTCTGGAGGGAGATGTTGTCTCCTTGGAGGCCGAGGAAGATGGCGTCCACTTGACGGCCTTGTTTGTCCGTCCAGAGGCGGCTTGCGGCTTCTTCTGCACGCAACGGAGCGAGTCCGATAGCGGCGCAGGTCAGTGCGAGCGTGATGGCTTTGTTTGACTTCATGGGTGGTAGCGGTGACGAGTGAGTGGGGATGTGAAGGGAGCTTCAGCGGCTTGAACGGGCCGGGTGAAAACTTATTAGAAAAATCGCAAAACTTTTTTCTTCCGCAACTCGCCTGCTGCCAGACCCGGATAAATGTGTTCCTCTCGTTCGTAGCTCTTGGCCTTCCCTTTCGCTCTCGCTTATGTTTCGTCTGCTCTGTTGCGCCGCTTCTCTGGCACCTGCCTTAGGCTGGGCGGAGGGGCCGGACCGTCTGATCAGGGAGACGGAGCCACTGACACCAGATGCGCAGTTGGCCTCCATGCGTGTGCCGGAGGGCTTTTCCATTCAGCTCTTTGCAGCGGAGCCGATGATCCAGAAGCCGGTGAATCTGGCTTCTGATTCGCGGGGCCGCCTCTGGGTGAGCAGCACGGCGGAGTATCCTTTTGCTGCGGCTAAGGAGCGCTGGAGCGATGCCTCTGGTTCACGGGTAAAGGAGAGCCGGGACGCGATCAAGATCCTAGAGGACACAGACGGCGACGGTACGGCAGACAAGGTGACGGATTTCGCTGATGGGCTGAACATTCCCACTGGTGTGCTGCCATGGCACAGGCCGGAGGACAAGGCGGGCTGCATCGCTTTCAGCATCCCAAACATTTGGTATTTTGCGGACACGGACGGAGATGACCGGGCGGATATTCGGCAGGTGCTTTTCGGTCCGCTAGGCTATGAAAAAGATACGCACGGCATGTGCAGCAGTTTCCGGCTCGGGCCTGATGGCTGGGTGTATGCGACGCACGGGTTCAACAATACCTCTCACTTCCGGGAGGCGGGGCTGACACTGCACTCGGGGAATGTCTTTCGCTTTCGACCGGACGGCTCACGCGTGGAACGCTTCACTTCCGGACAGGTGAATCCGTTCGGCCTTGCGTTCGACCGACGCGGTCAGCTCTATTCCGCAGACTGTCATAGCAACCCCATCACCCAACTCATTCGCGGGGCTTGCTACCAGAGTTTCGGCAAACCCCATGACGGACTGGGTTTCGCGCCGGTGATGTGTGAGCACAGTCACGGGAGCACCGGGCTGTGCGGGATCGTTTATCTTGACGGAGGCGTTTGGGGTCCTGAGTGGGATGACCACATCCTCGTCGGGAACTGCGTCACTTCCCGCGTGAACCATGATTGGGTGACCTTTAGCGGCACCACTCCGAGGGCGAACGAGCAGCCTGACTTCCTGACCTCCGATGATCCATGGTTCCGGCCTGTGGACCTGCACTTGGGCCCTGACCAGGCGCTGTATGTGGCGGATTTTTACAACCGCATCATCGGCCACTACGAGGTGCCTCTGGACCATCCGGGCCGCGACCGTGAGAGGGGCCGCATTTGGCGTGTGGTGAAAAAGGATGCGCCGAGCACTCAGCGGTCGTCCGTGGAACGTTCCCGCGTTCACATCACCGATCTGGAAAGCGCCGATGCCTGGACGGTGCGTGCGGCAGCGGCATGGTATGCAGAGCATCCCTCTCCGCTCGTAGCGCGGCCCCTGTTTAAGGCGCTGCGGCAGGCCGACCGGGCGGATGCCTCATTGGTTCATCAACTTCGGATCAGTCTGCGGCAGGTGTTGCAACTGCCCGCATCATTCTCCTCACTCGGTGACGAAGAGTTGCGGCTCATCCTAGACATCGTGCGGGCTGTGCCTTCGGCGGAGGCCGCAGCCGTGCTGATGCGCCTGGACCCGACTGACCTGGGTGCCATCGCACGCCATGCGGACAATGAGACGCTCGAAAAAGTCATCGACCGGGGCCGGATTTCAGACGACCCGACACGTGCGCTGATGGAGATCCACACGGCCCTGATGGAGCGCGGTATGCGGATGCCGACCCGCTTGGTCTCCTGGGCTGCGGAGGAGGCGTTACGGCTGCTGGACTCAGCGCACGGCGAGGCTGACTGGTCACACGATGGAGGGGAGCCGCCCTGGTGCGTGGAGGAGCGGAGGGATACAAGCGGCCGCACGGTGCGAGTGCTAAGCAGTCTCAACCGCAGGTTGAGTTCGGCCGAGCGGCTTACGGGCACGCTACGGAGCAAGGTCTTCATAGCCCCTGCGAAACTGCGCTTCCTGCTCTGCGGGCACCAGGGTCCGCCGGATAAGGCCGCGAACGGGAAGAACTTTGTGCGTTTGGTTTATGAAACGGGCAAGACCATCCGCATCGAAAGGGCACCGCGCACCGACACGGCACAGTCGGTGGAATGGGATCTCTCTGAAGTGCAGGGGAGCCGGGTGCGGCTGGAGGTCGTGGATGGCGACAAGGGCGCCGCATACGCGTGGCTGGCGGTGGGCGGCTTTGAGCCTCCGGTGCTGAGGGTGGAGAGCTTTGAGGCATCCCACTCTCGGGAGACCGCGCTCCGAGCCCTAGCCGTGCTGTTGCGCACGGCTGCGCCCGTCGGTTTGCGGGACCGGCTGGCGGCATATCTCCCGGCTTCGGCCAAGCCCCCGAGTGCGCAACCGCGCGCGGAGGTGGCGGCGCTGCTGGAGGAGCGCGTGCGGAGCTTTGATGCGGCCAGTGCCATCGCAGCGCGCGGGAGGGAGCTGTTTGCACAACACTGCGCCGCCTGTCATCAGCTTGGCGGTGAGGGCGGTCAGCTGGGTCCACAGCTGGATGGCATAGGCCAGCGGGGAGCGGCGCGCATCGCGGAGGACATTCTGGACCCGTGGCGGAACATCGATGCTCACTTTCAGCTGCACCAGATCACACTCCACGACGGCACACAAGCCACTGGCTTCATCCGCGCCGAAGCCGGTGAGACGCTGATGGTGGTCGATGCCGCCGGCAATGAGCAGCGCATCTCCAAGGCGGAGATCAAGCAAGACACGGTGCTGCCAGTCTCCCTGATGCCGCCTACCTTTGGGCAGACGATGTCGGAGGCAGACTTCCATCATCTGCTGGGCTGGCTTTTGAAACAGTAAGCAGGAAGGCCTCTGTCCTCGTGTGGTCTATCAAGACCAGGCCCTCGCTACCTGACGCTGCTCGCCCAAGCTGTCGATGCCGAGTTCCACCACGTCGCCCGCCTTGAGGAACAGGGGCTCTGGCTTGAATCCAAGGCCGACGCCGGGAGGCGTGCCTGTGGTGATGACATCACCGGGCAGCAGGGTCATGAAATGGCTCAGGTAGCTCACCAGCTTCTGCACGCCAAAGATCATCTGCGCTGTGCTGCTGTTCTGAATGGTCTTGCCATTGAGCTTCAGCCAGAGGCCGAGATTCTGCGGATCAGCCACCTCGTCGCTCGTAGCAAGGAAAGGCCCCAGCGGCGCGAAGGTGTCGCAGCTCTTGCCCTTCACCCACTGACCACCGCGCTCGATCTGCCACTCGCGTTCGCTGTAGTCGTTGTGCACACAATAACCGGCCACATGGCTCATGGCATCCGTCTCGTCCACGTAGCTCGCCTTTTTGCCGATGACAAAAGCCAGCTCCACTTCCCAGTCAGTCTTCTTCGAGTTCTTGGGGATGATGACATCATCGTTTGGACCCACGATGGCGCTGGTGGCCTTGAAGAACACGATCGGCTCCTCAGGAATCTTCATGCCGGATTCCTTCGCGTGATCCACATAGTTCAGGCCGATGCAGATAAGCTTGCTGGGGCGGGCGACGCAGGGGCCAAGCCGCACTGATGCATCCACCGTGGGAGCGCTGGCTGCGTTCGTCTCCGCCCACTTGGCGAGACGCTCCAGGCCATCGCCGCCGAAGAAGGCCTCATCCCAGTCTGAGCCAAACGCCGACGCATCAATGCGGCGTCCGTCAGCGAGTTGAAGGCCGGGTTTCTCTTCTCCTGGGTTTCCGAAGCGGATGAGTTTCATGTCTTAGTTGGTGTGGTCTTGTTGTTTGAGCGGATCGCCCTCGTGATTGGTGTAGCGGCCGATGAGTGGGTACTGCTCCAGCTCGGCCACGGTGCCAGTGACGGGGAAGCTCTCGCGGCTCACCCAGTACACGGCGGCAGCTGCGATGTCTTCAGGATACAACAGGCGGCCCATGGGCACGGCGTAGGCGGGCAGACGCTCGGGCCAGCCTTCGCCGAGACCATCGCCCAGCTTCACCTGGTATTCGTTTTCAGTGAGCGTCCAGCCGACGTTGAGCTGGTTCACGCGGACACGATCTTGCCCCAGCGCATCGGCCAAGTTGCGCGTCATGGTCATGAGTGCGCCCTTGGACATGGAGTAGGCCAGCAGGTTCGCCTGACCGCAGTGGGCGAGAACGGAGCCAATGTTCAGCACCACGCCCTGGGTTCTTTTCAACTCTGGCAGCAACGCACGAATGAGCAGCATCGGCGCACGAGCGTTCACGGCGATGATGCGGTCAAACATCGCCGCGTCCGTCTCTGCGATCTTGGCCCGTGTGGTCAGCGCCGCATTGTTCACCAGTGCGTCCACCTTTCCAAAGGCGGCGATGGCGTCTGCCGCCAGCTTCTCAGGGTAGGCTGCATCCTCCAGACTGCCCTGGCAGAAAGCAGTGACGTCGTCGCCCAGTTCCCTGCGCAAGGCGGCACCACGAGCCGCGTCGCGACCATGCAGAATGACCTTCGCACCCTCTTTCACGAAGCGGCGGGCCATGTGTTCGCCGATGCCGGTGGTGCTGCCGGTAATGAGGATGACCTGGTCTTGAAGTCGCATCTTGGTGGGGTTGGCTGTCGTTAACCGAGCTTGGCGACGGATTCCATACCGTCAACCGTTGCTCAACGTCTCTATCCATGTCCAAGCCCACACTCCACAAGCCCGCCCCTGACTTCACCGCCCCCGTCGTCGGCGGCAGTTATCAAGCAGGCGACACGATCACCCTCAGCCAGCTCAAAGGGAAGCCCGTCGTCCTCTATTTCTACCCGAAGGACGACACCCCAGGCTGCACGAAACAAGCCTGCGCGCTGCGCGACGGCTGGGCCACCATCTCGAAGAAAGCCCACGTCTTCGGCATCAGCATCGACTCTGTGAAGAGCCACGAGAAGTTCATCAAAAAACACTCGCTGCCCTTTCCCCTCATCGCCGATGAGAGGCAGGAGATCGTGAACGCCTATGGCGTGTGGGTGGAGAAGAGCATGTATGGCAAGACCTACATGGGCACCGAACGCAGCACCTTCATCATCGGCATGGACGGTAAGCTCGCCGCCATCCTAGAGAAAGTGAAACCGGACGAACACCTAGAGCAGGTGCTTGCGGCGCTCTGAGGGGGCAATGCTATTTCGGAACCGCCGCAAAGACGATCTCGATGCGTGGGAAGTTCCCCAGGATGTAGGGTGGTGGCGAGATTTTTTCACCGAGCACCACCATGCGGCAGTTGAGACGCTCACAAAACTTCTCAGCGCGCTCTTCCAAGCTATAACGGAGCGAGGCGATGGTGACGAATCCAGTGGCGCCCCTTTGATAGACCCGATAAACGTCCTTTGCGGGGTAGTTGTGCGACATCAAGACAGGGCCGTTCCTAAACGCAGACTTACTTTCTGAGTAGCGCTGGATAGGCGTGGACGTAGCACATGACGAAAGGATGATCAGGCCGACTAAGGCGTAAAGTTGCTTCAACATGGGACCAGACTGAGTGGTTGACTCAACATGGTCAACTCCATCTTTTCAAGCGACACCAAACCCCACATCCCTCCGCAACAGCACTTGCGCAGCGCCGCTTCACCGCATTGAATGGCCAGATGGTCACACGCACCTACTCTGCCACCTTGTCCGGTGTCGATGCCGTCGAAATCGAAGTCGAGTCTCATGAAGGCAACGGCAATGGGCCCCGCATCGTGATCGTGGGGCTGCCGGATACGGCGGTGAAGGAGAGCAAGGAGCGAGTACTGGCCGCGCTCACCAGCAATGGCTTCCTCCCGCATGATGGCATCACCACGGTCAATCTCGCCCCTGCGGACATCAAGAAAGAAGGGCCAGCCTTTGACTTGCCCATCGCGGTATCTTTGCTCGCAAAACGGCTGAACCTTGGCGAGGTGCGCCTTCAGGAGACGGCGATGGTGGGAGAGCTGGCGCTCAATGGAGAGCTGCGTCCGGTGCGTGGTCTGCTGGCCATCGCGCAGGCCGTGCGTGCGAGTGGACGCAGACAGCTCATCGTGCCGAAACGTGTCGCTGCGGAGGCCAGTGTGGTAGCAGGCATCGAGATCATCGGTGCGAACACCTTGAAAGAGGTGGTTCAGTTTCTCAAAGGGGAGCAGGACATTCTGCCGGAGCCATGTCGCGCCACGGAGTTCTTCGCTGCGGCGGAGTCGTATCAGGTGGACTTTGCGGACGTAAAGGGGCAGGCGCACGCGAAGCGCGCCATCGAGGTGGCCGTGGCAGGCAGTCACAATCTCCTCATGATCGGCCCGCCTGGCACAGGGAAGAGCATGCTGGCCAAACGCATCGCCACCATCATTCCCGGCATGAGCGAGGAAGAGGCCATCGAGGCCACGAAGATCCACAGCGCCGGCGGTCTGCTCAGCGAGGCGCAGGCATTCATCGCTACCCGGCCCTTTCGCGCCCCGCATCATACCATTAGCGACGCCGGACTGCTCGGCGGCGGCACCAATCCCGGCCCTGGCGAAGTCAGCCTGGCGCACAATGGCGTGCTGTTTCTTGATGAGTTGCCTGAGTTTCGCCGCAGCACCCTGGAGGTCCTGCGCCAGCCGCTTGAGGATGGAAAAGTGACCATCTCCCGTGCCGCAGGCAGCCTTACTTTCCCCGCCAAGTTCATGATGGTGGCGGCCATGAACCCCTGTCCCTGCGGCTACTACGGTGACCTCAAGCGCGAGTGCCGCTGCGGACCGAACGTCATTCAAAAGTATCGCCAGCGCATCAGCGGGCCGTTGCTCGATCGCATCGATCTCCATGTCGAAGTGCCGCTGGTGGAATACAAAGACCTCGCTTCAGGCGAAGTCGGCGAGCCCTCTGCCGCCATCCGCAGTCGTGTGGAGCAATGCCGCGCCGTGCAGGCGGAGCGCTTCCGCAAAGAGAAGGGCATCACCACCAACAGCGCCATGACCCCGCGCCTTATCAAAAGGCACTGCGAGCTGGATGCAGAGAGTTCTGGCTACCTGGAGCACGCCATGAGCCAGATGAACTTCAGCGCACGTGCGCATGACCGGATTCTGAAAGTAGCCCGCACCCATGCTGATCTAGCCGGGAGGGACCGCATCTCCGCAGACGACGTGCTGGCCGCCATCAACTACCGCACGCTGGACCGGAACTTGTGGGTGTGAGGGAGCAGGCTTTTTCTCCGAAACAAACCACCCACTGCGGGCCGTTGAGCTTCGCCGACATGAAACGGATTCCATTCTTCCTTCTCTCCATCTTCTCCGTAGTCTCCGCGTCCGAAAACTGGCCGCAGTGGCGAGGGCCGGATGGGCAGGGTCATGCGGTTACGACGGGGGTGCCGGTGAAGTTTGGCGAGACGGAGAATGTGGTGTGGAAGCGGGAGATTGTGGGGCGGGGTTACTCGTCTCCAGTGATTTGGGGGGATCAGATCTGGGTGACGACGGCGGTGGAGAAGGCCGCTAGTCCAGAGGAGACGGAGAGACGGCTGAAGGCGAACACGGGAGATCAACCCGTAACGGTGTTGGAATCGGTGAGCCTGCACGCGGTCTGTGTGGACAAGGTGACGGGCGAGATACTGAACGACATTGAGGTACTGAACGTGAAGGAACCGCAGTGGGTGCACCAGCTCAACAGCTACGCTTCTCCCACACCGGTCATCGAGGAGGGCAGGCTTTACTGCCACTTCGGAGCGTTCGGAACGGCCTGCGTGGACACGGCCACGGGCAGCACTTTGTGGAGGAACCAGGAGACACACATCAACCACGAGAACGGCCCAGGCAGCTCTCCGGTCGTGTTTGAAAACCTGCTCATCTTCCACTGCGACGGCAGTGATGCGCAGTATGTCATAGCACTTGACAAGCAGACCGGGAAGCAGGTGTGGAAAACGAGCCGCAGTGGCAAGATGCGTGAGAATCCACAGCAGCAGAAGGCCTACGGTACGCCGCTCATTCTGGACATGAACGGGACCATGACCGTGGTCTCCACCGGGGCAGACTGGCTGTATGGTTATGCCCCAAAAACAGGAGAGGAACTCTGGAAACTGAACTATGGGCACTACGCCTTCAGTATGTCACCCCGACCAGTGGCTGGCCATGGGATGATTTACTTCAGCACATCCTTTGCCCCGGTAATGATGGCGGTGAAGTATGCGGGGCTGAAGCAGCCGGAGATCGCCTGGACCAGCAAGAAGAATGCGCCAAACATCCCGTCACCGCTGCTGGTGGGTGAAGAGCTCTACTTTGTGAACGACGGCGGCATCCTGAGCTGCGTGGATGCGCTCACGGGTGAAGAGGTGTATCGCGAGCGGCTGGGCGGCAAGTTCACTTCATCACTGACGCTGATAGACGGCCACATCTATGCGTGCAGTCGTGAAGGTGTGGTGTCAGTGGTGAAGCCTGGCCGCAAGTTCGAGGTGGTGGCATCCAACACCTTCGAGAGCGGCATTTACAGCAGCCCCGCCGCAGTGGATGGTGCGCTCTTCATGCGCACGGACAAGGCGCTGTACCGCGTGGGAAAGAAGTAGGCGCTTGGGCCTTCTCCGACCAAAGTCGTAGGCCGAAGGCCGGATACACGGCTCCGTGACTTGGGGCGAGGATAGTGGCGTCATCACAACGCACCACTCCACACCCTCCGTCATGAAAGTCATCGCCATTCTGCTGTTCTCTGTGTTTTGCCTCGCCACGGCCCGTGCCGGTTTCACCAGTGGGTCAGACACCTTTGCCACAGCTGCGGTCATCCCGTCCTCCACCTCTCAGGATAGTTCGAATGCCACTCTGCTGGACAACAAGACAGCGGAGGCGGGAGAACCGGACTACACCGGGACGAAGCGTACGGCCTGGTGGGTGTGGACCGCACCTGCGAGCGGCTGGGCCACCTTCTCCACCCAGGACAATCCCTTTACCAGCGATGCGCATCCGAACACGGAGCTTGCAGTGTTCACTGGCACCGCAGTGAACAACTTGAGCTTCGTGGCAGGCAACAGCAATGGCATCAACACCCTTCACGCCAAGGTGACGTTTTACGCTGTGCCCGGCACTTCCTACCGCATCCAACTGGATAGCGGGAGTGCGGGCAGCACAGGGCAGGCCGTTTTGTCGATGCGGTTTCTCCCGTCCGTTCCTTTTCGGATTCTGGGTTCTCAGCTGGATTCCACTTCCCGGCCGGTTCAGTTCAGCGTCTCTGCAACGGCTGGCGGTGCGGTCACGGCGAGGCTGGTCATGAATGGCAGAGCGCGGACTCTGACAGGTGTGGCCTCGGTGGACGGCTGGTTCACGGCACTGGTGGCACAGCCCGCGCTGCCGAGTGGCCAGCCGGTGGCACCACTGATGTTCATGATGGACCTGGTGCCCAATGAGCAGAGAGTGCATCACGGCTGGTTACAGGATGGAAGCGGGAGTCCCAAACTGCTCAACGGTTATCAAGTGAAGCCCTTCTCTGCTGCATCACCACATCCGTTGTCGCCGCGATTTACCGCTATGCTAATCATGAGCGGTGCGGGTGAGGGTTATCTGACAGCCACCATTTCAACGAGCGGAGTGGTGACCATGGCCGGGCGCACGGGTGATGGGCTGCCCTTCACCAGCAGCAGTGCGCTGTGCGTGCCGCGTCTCAATAAGCCGACTCAGTATCAGGTGCCGCTGAGTTCCGCTGCTGGCAGATTCACGGGAGTGGTGCTCTTCGAGGAGGTGATGGGGGGGACGGACCTCGTGAACAGCTTTGATCTGACTTACCGGAGACTCCCACCCACCACAGGAGTGTATTATCCGAACGGGTTGTACGCCTTCGTTAGCGCATCAGGCGCAGCCTACCAAGCTCCAGCTTCCGGCCAGCGTGCGATGGGCCTCCTCGATGGCAGCAGCGGAAATGGCAAGCTCACCTTCCTTACGGCCATGGGTGAATACAGCGGTACAACGGTGGGCACTTTCTTTAGCGTGGCGAACGCCTTCACCTTTCCGGGTAGCCCGTTCAAGAACACGCTCACGCTGAACCGCGCCACCGGCGTGGTGACCGGGACCAGTTTGCTTACGGCAGGCTACTCACGGACACTGCGCGGTGTGCTGACTCTGGACAACGGTGCGCCCTTGATCCGTGGATATGTGACAGGCAAGACACGCACGGGCAGCTTCAAGGTGACGCCTTGAGCAGGTGACGTTGATCCAGCTTTACTTGGCGAAACTGCCAAGTAACATCGGACAGATGAAACAGAGGCTCGTCGCTGAAGTGCTCGGTACCTTCACGCTCGTGTTCGCGGGCACCGGCGCTGCGGTGGTCAATGAGGTGAGCGGGGGGAGCGTCACTCACCCCGGGGTGGCGCTGGTCTTTGGCCTGGTCGTCATGGCGATGATCCACACCTTCGGTGATGTAAGTGGCGCGCACTTGAACCCGGCGGTGAGTGTGGCATTCGCGGCTGCGGGCCGGTTTGGATGGAAGGAAGTGCCGGGCTATGTGGTGGCGCAAGTGGCAGGAGCCATGTCCGCGAGTTTGCTGCTGCGGGTGCTCTTTCCCGGTTCGACCACGCTAGGGGCCACGCTGCCAGCGGGACCGCCGATGCAGAGCTTCATCCTGGAAGTGGTGTTGACGCTGATTCTGATGCTCACCATTCTGAGCGTGTCCACCGGCTCGAAGGAGAAGGGCATCACAGCGGGCATCTCGATTGGTGGCGTGATCGGCATGGAGGCGATGTTTGCCGGTCCCATCAGCGGTGCATCCATGAACCCTGCGCGCTCTCTGGCACCGGCTCTTGTGTCTGGTGAGCTGGCGCAACTGTGGATCTATCTGCTTGCCCCCATGGCGGGCGCGCTGCTGGCTATTCCGCTGTGCATGGGCACGCGGGAGTCCGGCTGTTGCCGACCTGTCGGGCGATAGTCACTCATCCTTTCTCATGAAGCCCACCATTCTCATTCTCTGCACTGGAAACTCGTGTCGCTCGCATCTTGCTGAAGGCATTCTGCGTCACGCGCTGGGTGACTCGTTCCAAGTCGTCAGCGCAGGTTCGCACCCTGCCGGTTACGTTCATCCGCTGGCCATCAGGGCCATGCAGGAGATCGGGATCGACATCAGCAGTCACCGCAGCAAACACCTCAATGAGTTTTTGAGCCACCCTGTGGAAACGGTCATCACAGTATGCGGAAACGCTGACCAAGCCTGCCCCGTTTTTCCTGGTCAGTTGAACCGTCACCACTGGGGTTTTGATGATCCCGCTCATGCCACGGGCAGCGAAGAGGAGCAGATGGCGGTCTTCCGTCGTGTGCGGGATGAGATACGCCGGGTGTTCGAGGCATACGCGGCTGGCAGACTGGATGAGGGGACACGTTGATGCAGGATTGTGAAGTGGGCCGCGTTCATGGGGTTCACACTCACTCGTCTCATGAAGTCTATACTGGTCCTCTGCCTGCTTGCTGTCTCCTTTTTCGATGTCCATGCGCAGCAGAAGAAGTCGAGGTCAGAGCCAGCGTTCTCTTGGGTGGCACCTGTGCAGAATGAGCAAGGGGCTAGGAAGGCTCTACCGGAAGGCGTGAAGCACGCCAGCTTCAAGAGCGCGTCTATGGGGATCGACGTGGGCTACTACATCTACCTGCCGCCGGGTTACGAAGCGGGCCAGGAAAGGTATCCGGTGGTGTATCATCTGCACGGCGGCAGGCCGGGCGCGGAAAACAAGAGCGTGCGTCTGGCCGGCTACGTGGATGCGGCCATCAAGAAGGGCACCATCAAGCCGACCATCTATGTGTTTCCCAATGGCGGTCCGGTGAGTTGGTATGACATGCCGGAGGTGAAGCATGGCATGGGTGAGAGTGTGTTCGTGAAGGAGCTGGTACCGCACATCGATGCCACCTATCGAACTTGGAGCACGCGTGAAGGGCGTGCGCTGGAGGGCTACTCCCAAGGCGGACGAGGGACAACGCGCATCATGTTCAAGCATCCTGAGCTTTTTCTCTCGGTGGCACCCGGTGGCTCGGGCTATGGACCGGAGAAACACATCCAGGAAAACGAGGGTTACGAGAGCGAGAGCCTTCGTTTCCTTCCTCTTGGTTACAACACATGGGATCTGGCGCGTGCATACGCCCAGCGCAAGGATGCTCCGTCATTGAGTATTCTCATCTGGGACGGAACGAAGTGCTTCAACTACGAGTTTAACGTGCAGTATTCCGCCTACCTTAAGGAGTTGGGCATAGCGCATGAGTTCCTAGCCATTCCCGATGTGCCGCATACGGCCACGGGGAGCTATGATGTGAAGGGAGATGACATCATGCGGCATCACCAGAAGACGTTTGAAAAACATCGGCCCTGAGCGGGGCTATCTTCTCTTCGGTAAGTCGCCGGGTTTACCTTTGCCTTCGCGCAGTCGGGTAGTGAGTTCCTCGACGATGGAGGACTGGCCGACCTGCTCGCTGATGTTGATGTTTTCATCCGGGTCGGTGCGATGGTCATACAACATGCGAGCGAAGGGGCCTTCGTTTCGGCTGGAGTATTCGGTAAAGCGATGCGTGTCAGTGCGGATGGTGTCACCGCTGGTGAAACGTCCGATGGCCTGTGTCTTCCAAGGCTGCGTGGGGTCGTTGAGGAGCGGCACGAGGCTGCGGCCTTGGACGTGGGATGGGATGGGCACGTCGGCGAGTTCACACAGGGTGGGATAGACATCGATGAGTTCGGTCAACGCGGCTGTTTGAGTGCCACCTTTGTGACCGGGAACGCTGAGCATGAGCGGCACGCGCATGGAGGTCTCGTAGCAGCTGTGTTTGCACCAAAGGGTGTGCTCCGCGAGGTTCCAGCCGTGGTCACCCCATAGGATGACGATGGTGTTCTGGGTGAGTTCAAGGCGATCCAGCTCCTCCAGCACGCGTCCGATTTGAGCGTCGGTAAAGCTGACACATGCGTGGTACCCTCGGATCATCTCTAGCGCCACGTCATCGGGGAGCGGCCCGGTTTTGGGTATGCCTGCGTAGGAACGCAGTTCGCCAGAGTTGTGGATGGAGACTTCTGGCGCATCTTTTGGCGGATGGTAGTTGGAAGGGAGTGTGAAGGTGCCTGGCGGGTAGAGATCCCAGTATTTCTTTGGGCAGATGAAGGGAAGGTGGGGCTTGAAGAAGCCTGCGGCGATGAAGAAGGGCTGGCCGCGCTCTTTCATGCGGCGTAGGTCGGCAATGGTCTTGAGGGCCACTTGGCCGTCGCTGTGCTCATCGTCGGTGAGGTCCGAGATGCCGTAAGCGCGTCCACGGGATTTGGCCATGTCTTCCTTCGGCACAGAGGCGGTCTTTGACTTGGCTTTGGCACCACCCTTTTTTCGCTGTGCGGCTGGTGGCGCGGTGGGAGCCTTGTCACCTGGCCGCCAGGCGGGTTCACTCCAGCCTGCGGCATTGTCCTCTGGGTGGTGAAACACTTTGCCATTGGAAAGGGTGGTGTAACCGTGCTGCTTGAGCTGGGTGTTGAGCGTGGTAATGCCCGGGGCTTCTTTTTCAGCGGATGCGAGGTGGGTGAGGAAACGATCAGCCGCAGGCCTGATGCTTGTCATGAGGCTTGCGCGTGAGGCACCGCAGGTGGGAACCATGCAGTAAGCGCGCGTGAACAGGAGGCTGCGGGAAGCGAGTCGATCCAAATGGGGCGTGTGCACCTTCTCGGCTCCATAACACTTCAACTCGGGCCGCAAGTCATCCACGACAATCATGAGGATGTTTGGCTGGGCGGCGAAAAGCCCAGGGCACAGGGCGAGGATGAGGACGAGGAGACGCATGACGCTCCTGATAACGCGGGGCCGGATGGCTTCTAGCTGCCAGGTGTGTCGGCGAATCAGTATGCGTTGTCCCGCTTGAAGAAGGTCATCAGCATGACCTGGAAGTCGAGCAACAGATTCCAGTTCTCCAAATACCAGAGGTCTGCCTTGATACGGTCCGTGAGTGAGGTGTCTCCGCGAAGGCCATTCACCTGTGCCCATCCCGTCATGCCGGGCTTGGCATGGTGTCGTGCATTGTAGTGCGGGATCTGATGCTTGAAGCTGGAGATGAGTTCCGGTCGTTCAGGTCTGGGGCCTACGAGTGACATCTCGCCTTTGAGGACGTTCCAGAACTGCGGTACTTCGTCGATGTTCCACTTCCGCATGAACTCGCCTACTCGCAGTCGGCGCGGATCGTTTTCCTTGCACCACTGAGCGCCGTTTTTCTCGGCATCCAGGCGCATGGAACGGATCTTGATGATGTAGAAAGGCTGCCCGTCGGCACCCGTGCGTCGTTGCCGATAGAAGATGGGCCCGCGGGATTCCATATAAACCAGCAGGCCAAAGAACAGCATAATGGGCGCGGAGAGGATGAGTCCTACGGTGGCACCAATCACATCCACGATGCGCTTGAGGATGACATTGAAACTGTTGTCCAGCGGCAGGCTGCTCACGCCCACCACGGGTGTGCCGGCTACGGTCTCAAGTTGAAGCCCGGACTGGAAGATGCGGAAGCAGGAAGGGATGATTTTGAAGCTGATCATCTCGCGCTCGCACAGATTGGCTATTTGCACGGACTGCTCCCTGGGTCCGCTGAGGTCTGCTAGGATGACCATGTCCGCAGGGTGGTGCGCCAAGATGGCCTCCAGCTCGGGCAGCGTTCCAAGGCAAGGCACCTTGGGGTTTAGGCCCTTGATGAGTTCTCCGGTGCGCACCCAGCCGATGAGGTCCACCGCTTCTTCCGGTGACTCGCTGAAGCGGCGCTGCAGGTCACCCGCATCTTGCCAGTCGCCAATGACGATGGCACGCTGCTTCAGTGCGGCGATTCGCTCCGGCTTGTGAAGCTGGCTGTTGAACCAAGCCCTCCACATCAGCAGGATGGGTAAGGTCACAAGTCCGTTCACCGCCATGAAAATGCGGGAGATGGGCGGCTCGATGTGAAAGGCGAGGGCCATGAGCAGGAAGCCCAGCGTCCAAAGAATGACACCTTTGATGATCTGCCGCTGGCTCCGCCGATACTGGAGGAGCATTTCCCGTCGGTACACGCCTCGCCAAGCTAGGATGGCGACCAGGGTGATGCTGCCGAGAAGCAAATGCACCAGGTATTCATCCATGGTCTGAAGCTCAAAGTAGCCGATTTCATTCAGCATCTGGAATCGAACCCAAAAGGCGACGGCCGCCGCACAACACGCCATCATGAAGTCCACGATCACTGCAAAGATGACCAATCGGTGGGCTCCATGCTGGTTGACGCGGGGTATGTGGGCCGAGGCGGTCGTGGATGGATCACGGTTCAGGGCATCGCCTCCGACGCTTCCCTTAGGGGGGAAGGAAGTGGGGTGGGTTGGGTGAATGGCAGGCGGTGACAGCTCGGTCATTCCAGCAAAATATCATAATAGTTGTATTTCTCAATATGGTTGTTGTTAGGATTGTGGTTTGTGGATTAATTCGCTGCGGCTTGACAGTCTGTGGTTCAAGACCGCGCCGCACTCCTCTTGTGGATCGGTTGATTCCTGGTCGTGTCCGTTCGCTTATCGACGGGATGAGACTTCACCGTGGCCGGTGGTCGTTGGGGTTTCGGCTCAAGATGAGCGGGAGCGCAGTGATAGTCGCTTGGTAGGCTTCTCGGAACGCGTGCGCATCAAGGTCAGGATTCGATACGAAGCGCCGCTCCGAGTCATGCACGGCTCCGCTCTTCCCTTTGCACGCAAATCTCTTTCTGATGCTCTCTCGCCCGAGGAACATTACTGGGGGCGCGCAGTGCCTTCGGCCGCTGATTTAGGCGGCGTTGCCCAGGCGCTCCAACTGGTAGTTTCCACTTTGGATGTCGGCGATCCACTGCTCGTTGTCGAGATACCACTGCACGGTGCGCTGGATGCCGGTGCTGAAGGTTTCGCGGGGGGTCCAGCCGAGTTCGTTCTCGATTTTTTCGCAGTTGATGGCGTAGCGATGGTCGTGGCCGGGGCGATCCTTGACGTAGGTGATGAGGTCTTCCGCCGTGCGGTTGAGGTTGGGCTTGGCGGCGTTCACCGCGTTGATCAGTGCGTGGACGACTTCGATGTTTTTCATCTCGCACTTGCCGCCTATGTTATAGGTCTCGCCGACACGGCCCTTCACCAGCGCAAGGGCCAGGCCGCGGGCATGATCCTCGACATAGAGCCAGTCACGCACGTTGCTGCCATCGCCATAGACAGGGAGCTTTTCGCCACGCAGGATCTTTTGAATCATGAGCGGGATGAGCTTTTCAGGAAACTGGTAGGGTCCGTAGTTGTTCGAGCAGTTCGTCGTTACGATGGGCATGCCATAAGTATGTACGTAAGCTCGGGCTAGATGGTCGCTGCCTGCCTTGCTGGCAGAGTAGGGGCTGTTCGGCTGGTAGGGGTTGGTTTCCGCAAATGCTGGATCGGTCATGGACAGGCTGCCATACACTTCATCGGTGCTGACGTGGAGGAAGCGGAAGTCCTCATGGCCAGCCGAGGTGCGCTCTTTCCAGTAGTGGCGGGCGGCGTCCAGTAACCGAAACGTACCTACGAAGTTGGTCATGATAAAGGCCTCTGGTCCATCAATACTGCGGTCCACGTGGCTCTCGGCAGCCAGGTGCATGACGGCATTGATCTCATGCTCGCGGAGGAGTTTGCCCACGAGTTCGCTGTCTAGGATGTCACCCTGCACCAGGAGATGGCGTTCGTCGCCTGCCAGAGCCTTAAGATTGGCCGGATTTCCCGCATAGGTGAGCTTGTCGAGGTTGATGACTTTGCCCACCTGGACGCCGAGGTCTGTGGCAGCATCACCCAGGAGGTAGTGGACGAGATTGGAGCCGATAAAGCCGGCACCGCCGGTGACAAGTATGCGAAGAGCTGGCATGGTTGGAAGTGGGCGGAGAGAGTAGGGGAGGTCGGGCGTTGGGCAACTCCAATCTGAACTGACAGGCAGCCAGTTGATTCAGAGAAGTGCGTAAGTCATGGAAGTAGGAGTTGGATTGCGAAGTTTACCTTGCTGATTCGTCAGGCACGTTGGAACGTGCGGCGGCTTTTCTTTCGTTCACATGGCATTTTCATTTTCGGATCGGGTTTTCATCACGGGTCATCGCGGCATGGTGGGCAGCGCATTGGTGCGGGCCTTCGAAAGTGCGGGCGCAAAGGATCTTCTGACGGCATCCCGTTCGGAGCTTGACCTTACCCGCCAGAGGGAGGTGGAGGACTACTTGCAGACACATCGCCCAGGCGTAGTGATCGTGGCCGCAGCTAAGGTAGGAGGCATTCATGCCAACAACACGTATCCGGCGGACTTCATTTACGAGAACCTCATGATTGCGGCCAACCTTGTTCATGGGAGTTTCAGGGCCGGAGTGAAGAGGGTGCTCTTTCTCGGAAGCTCGTGCATTTATCCGCGGGAGGCACCACAACCGATGACGGAGGAATGCCTTCTCACCTCTCCCCTGGAAAAGACCAACGAAGCGTATGCGATTGCAAAAATTGCCGGCTTAAAGCTTTGCCAACATTATCGTTCGCAGCACGGCGTGCTCTACCACTCTGCCATGCCGACCAATCTCTACGGCCCGGGCGACAACTACCATCCTGAAAACTCGCACGTGATTCCCGCACTGATCCGGCGCTTTCATGAAGCAAAGTTGCAAGGTGCTCCGGAGGTGGTCGTGTGGGGCACGGGCACACCACGACGGGAGTTCTTGCATGTGGATGACCTAGCTCAGGGTTGCTTGCATCTGCTGGAGACGGCGGATCCACCAGACTGGGTGAACATCGGGTCGGGTGAGGACCTGCCGATCGGCGAGTTGGCAGCGCTGGTCTCTGAAGTAGTGGGCTATCAGGGCAGACTCCGATTTGACACGAGCAAGCCCGATGGCACGCCTCGAAAGCTGATGGATGTCAACCGCATGAAGGCGCTGGGCTGGATGCCGAAGATTGGTCTCCGCGAGGGACTCGCCGCAGCTTACGAGGACTTCCAGGGGGCACTAGCCGGGGGGGTGGCGCGGGCGGTTTGAGGTTGCCAACTCGTGGATGGTTTCGGCCTTTGAGCTGACCAGTCCGCGTGGTGACGTATTCGTGGGCGCGGTGGGTGCGGATCCAGATGGTGGCTTTTGAGGCTGGCGACTTGGGGCCATCGGCAAGATCAAGCGCCTCTCGACTTACGGCCCCGAAGGGGTTCACCAGGCTCATCCGCCGTCCGTCTTTTTCAGCAGGATGGTCAGCAACGCGATGTCTGCCGGGGTGACGCCTTGCAATCGGGCCGCTTGCCCGAGGGTGGTAGGGCGAGCGGCATCGAGCCGGAGCTGCGCTTCCTTTTTCAGTCCGCGGATGGTGGAGTAATCAAGAGTAGGGGGCAGTTTTTTTTCTTCCATCCGAGCGGTTCGCTCTACGAGCATGGTTTGGCGGGAGATGTATCCTTCGTATTTGAGGTCATTGAATAGGATGGCCCAAACTTCCTCGCTGAACTTGGCCCGATGCTCCGCAGGAAGCTGGGAGGGCTCATTTTCGGGTCGGCGTATCCAGCGCTCCAGTCGGACACCTGCAAGGCTTGTCTCGTGGACATAACGGTTCGCCTCGGCGAGTTGTTTGGCTTTGGCTTCAGTGTGGCGCAGACGGAGGGGGTCGATCAATCCGAGCTCGGCTGCTTCGGGGGTGAGACGAAGGTCGCAGTTGTCCTGACGAAGCAGAAGACGGTGTTCCGCGCGACTCGTGAACAGGCGATAGGGTTCGGAGGTGCCTTTGGTCACCAGATCATCCACCATCACACCCAGATAGGATTCGTTGCGGGAGAGGGTCAGACTCGGTTTACCGGCTTGAGCAAGCGCGGCATTGGCACCGGCGATCAAACCCTGTCCAGCAGCCTCTTCATATCCCGAGGTGCCGTTGATTTGTCCGGCGAAGAAGAGTCCTCCGATGCGTTTGGTTTCCAGCGTAGGATGGAGTTGGGTGGGGGGACAGTAATCGTATTCGACGGCATAGCCTGGTCGAATGATCTCTGCCTGCTCGAGTGCCGGGATGGAACGAATGAACTCCAGCTGGACCTCGAATGGTAGGGAGGTCGAAACACCGTTAACGTAGTACTCGTTGGTGTGGCGACCTTCCGGTTCCAGAAAAACCTGGTGCCGATCCTTGTCTGCAAAGCGAACCACCTTGTCTTCGATGGATGGGCAGTAGCGTGGGCCAACGCCCTCGATACGGCCGGAGTACATGGGTGACTTGTCCAGGTTGGCGCGAATGATGTCGTGCGTCGTCGTGGAAGTGTAGGTCACCCAACAGGGAATTTGTTCCACGTGGAACAAATTGGGCCTCCATTCGTTAAGGTCAAAAAGACCCCTCGACCCCTCAAGGATGCCCGAAAGGTAACTAAACCGGTGTGGGGGAGTATCTCCTTCCTGCGGCTCACACCGACTGAAGTCGATACTCCGCCCATTCAACCGACACGGTGTACCCGTTTTGAAACGTCTCACCTCAAATCCAAGATGACGCAGACTATCCGAAAGCGTGGATACGCTATCCCCCATCCGTCCACCGGATTGATTCTGATGTCCCACATGCATCAAACCCCGCATGAAGGTTCCCGAACAGATCACCGCCGCACGGCACCGATACACCACGCCCAGGGTTGTCCGCACGCCGACCACCCGATCCGATTCGACCATCAACTCAGCCGCATTGCCCTGATGAAGATCCAGGTTCGGCAGATTCTCCAAAACCCATTTCAGACGAAACTGATACGCCTTCTTGTCGCACTGCGCACGCGGTGCCTGAACACTCGGACCCTTCTTCGCATTCAACATGCGAAACTGAATGCCCGTCTGGTCTGTGTTTATCGCCATCAGACCCCCAAGGGCGTCGATCTCCCGCACCACGTGTCCCTTCGCAAGACCGCCAATCGCAGGGTTGCAAGACATCTGGCCGACGGTGTCCAGATTCTGCGTGAGCATCGCAGTGCGAGCTCCCAAGCGCGCCGACGCCGCAGCGGCCTCCGCACCGGCATGTCCTCCGCCACAAACGATCACATCATAGACAACAGGGTAAATGAAATCAGCCATCTTTGGACCCCCAACCTAGCCCGTCCCTCCCGTCTGAGCAACCTCCAGAACCCCAGAAGGCCACCCCAAATGTTCCACGTGGAACAAAAACGAGTCCCACCACCTAGCAGTCATTCCCGTCCTTGCGGCAGCGACCAACCCTGCTAGAATCCCGCCATTCCGATACCTATGGCCAAGAAAGCGACCTCCAACCCTGCCAGCCACGCCGACGCCCCAATCAACCAACAGCTCACTGCTGAACGCAAAATCGAGCTCTTCCAGCAGATGGTTCGCATCCGCCGCTTTGAGCAGGTCTCCCTGACCAAGTATCAAGGCGGCAAAATGGGCGGATTTCTTCATCTCTACATCGGGCAAGAAGCCGTCGCCGTTGGTACCATGTCGCTCCTTGGCCCGAACGATCACGTCATCACTGCTTACCGGGACCATGGACACGCACTCGCCGCCGGTATGGGC
The DNA here is from genome assembly GCA_964538625.1 of uncultured Verrucomicrobiaceae bacterium. GTDB lineage: Bacteria > Verrucomicrobiota > Verrucomicrobiia > Verrucomicrobiales > Verrucomicrobiaceae > JAEUHM01. Next base: position 33,536 of record CAZIGH010000011.1, on the reverse strand, counting down.
ATGAACGAGTGCATGGCTGAGCTTTATGGCAAAGGCACAGGCTGTTCACGCGGAAAAGGTGGCTCCATGCATTACTTCGAGCCCACGAAAAACTTCTGGGGTGGACATGGCATCGTGGCCGGTCAGACTCCTCTAGGGCTCGGTCTCGCTTATGGTCTCAAGTACCGTGGCCTGAAAGGTGCCGCACTCTGCTACCTGGGGGACGGTGCCGTGAACCAAGGCGCTTTTCATGAGTCCCTCAACCTTGCCGCACTTTGGGACCTGCCCGTCATCTACATCATCGAAAACAACGGATACTCCATGGGCACCAGCCAGAAACGCTCCTCCGCCTACAGAGACTTCCTCGCTCAACGAGCCGAAGCCTACGGCATGGAATGGGAACAGTTCAACGGAACCGATATTTATGAAGTGCGAGCTCGCACCCAAGTCGCCCTGGAAAGAGCTCACTCCGAAAGCAAGCCAACGCTCCTCGAAATCGCCACCTACCGCTACCTCGGTCACTCTGTTGCTGACGCCAATCTCTTCAAATACCGTACCAAGGAAGAAGTCGAACGCTACCAGCGAGAACATGACCCCATCAATGTGTGGCGCGATACCCTGATCACCGAGGGCGTGCTCACCGAGTCCCAATCCAAAGAGATCGAAAAGGCAGCACAACAAGAAGCTGAAGACTCGGCAGACTTCGCTGAAGCCAGCCCCTATCCTGAACCCGAAACCATCTTTGAAGATATCTATTGGGAAGTCGATAACCAAACCCAGGCCGGCCAGACAGGACGGCATTTCTTTAACGATTGATCCCATAAAAATCTGCTGGCGCTCGCAGCGTTTTGCACTACTATCCCCACCCACCTCGGTGCGAAATGGTGGTCGTAGCTCAATGGTAGAGCCCCAGATTGTGATTCTGGTTGTTGCGGGTTCGAGCCCCGTCGATCACCCCACCAAGCAACGAAGCCAGGCTTCGTCGGACATGAGCAACCCCTGACGCCAAGCGAACCCATCACCTCGCAACCTGCCTCTCATGCCCGCTGCGCTAGCAGATACACTCGGCCATCACTTTAAAAATCCGGCCCTGCTCGAACAGGCGCTCACCCACCCCAGCCTCGCCTACGAGACCGATAAGCGCTCTCACCATAATCAGCGTCTCGAGTTCCTGGGTGATGCCGCATTGCAGCTCAGCCTATCCGCCCTGCTTTACCAGCGTTATCCAGATGCCGACGAAGGTCAGCTGACCAAACTCCGCGCCTCCCTGGTAAGCACCCACTCCCTGGCACAAATCGCACGCAGTATCGACTTGGGCGAACAACTCAGGATGGGGCGAGGCGAATGCTCTAGCGGGGGACGAACCCGAGAATCCGCCTTGGCTGATGCCCTTGAGGCGGTACTCGGCGCCATTTACCTCGATGGAGGGATCGAGGCCCTCTGCCAAACTGTTCTTAGGTTGTTTCACCCTGTTATCGAATCCAAAGAACAAGGCCACGACAAGTCCGACCCGAACCCAAAAGGACGCCTCCAAGAAATCATCCAGGCTAGGACTTGTGTCCTACCCATTTACACCATCGTCTCCGAACAGGGCCCACCCCACAATCGCCAGTATCAAGCACAAGTTTCATGGCAACAAATCATCCTGGGAGAAGGCACCGGAGCCACCAAGAAGAACGCTGAGATCGAAGCGGCAAGGGCCGCACTCGAGTCGGACCTCTTGAAGAACATCGGACCAGATTCCACTTCTTCACAAGATTTGAACAAAACTGGCACTCTCACAAAACAATAAGCTGCTCAAAAATGAGCAAGTTCTCACTTATGAGCCTTATTCCCGAGCGCCACTGACCTATTCACGAAGTCACTACCGCCACCATTGCGTGTGGAACTCCCGACACATCGCAGAAGAACAGAGTCATTCACAAACTCACAGCCCATAATAATAAAAATAGATCTCTGCCCATCTCAATCATCCATATCAGTTCTGCGAACAATATCGTGATCGAGAGTCCCGAACCTCCATCGATGCAGAACTGACTGACCCACCAAGGGATCGAACTACAGCCGCCACGCACTCACCACCCACAAGTCACCAATCAGCCCGCTGATGCGCGACGTCTTGCATCAGCGAATCTCCGTCCCTAAACTCCTTGCAAGTTATGCCTCGATTGAGCCCTTGGCTGCCCTTCCTCCTTCTCTTTCCCTCCATCTCTGCCCTCTCCCAGTCGTATGAAGCTGGCTTGGAAGGTGGATTCCCAGGATTGCGGAGCGTGACCGATGGTTCGATGGCCACAGCCCGCTTCCATACTCCCGCAGGAGTCTGCGCCAATGGAGCAGGGCAGGTCTTTGTCGTCGATTCCTCATCCAACGCGCTTCGACTATTGACCATAGGAGTGGATGTCATCAGTTTCGCAGGCACCTCCACGCCTGGCCGCAGTGATGGCATAGGCGCAGCTGCCAGCTTCTTTGCTCCCGAAGGAGTAGCCATCGATGCAGCCGGCACTGCCTACGTGGCTGATACCAAGAATCACACCATCCGCAAGATTGCCCCCAACGCAGAGGTCACGACCTTTGCAGGGAAAGGTGGCATCGCGGGTTCAACGAACGGAAATGGCACCGCCGCAGAGTTTGCCAGCCCAACGGCACTGGCTGTCACTGCTTCAGGCGTCGTTTACGTCTGCGACACAGGCAACCACCTCATACGCAAAATTCTACCCGATGGCACTGTCACCACTTTGGCCGGCACCGCAGGCGTCAGTGGAAACGTGAATGGCAACGGTACAGCGGCCAAGTTCAATGCTCCACGCGGCATCGCGGTATCAGATTCAGGGGTCATCTATGTCGCTGATAGCGGGAACCACACCATTCGAAAGATCACACCAGCGGGCCTTGTCAGCACCTTTGCCGGACAAGCCGGAAAATCCGGCCACAAAAATGATTCAGGCCTCAAGGCCCAGTTCGCCTCTCCCAGCGGTCTCTTGATGGATGCCGGGGCCAACCTCATCGTTAGCGACACCGCGAATCACGTGATCCGTCGCATCACCCCCGCAGGAGTGGTCAGCACGATCGCAGGAACACCCGGAGTGCCAGGAGCACGAAATGGAGTAGGGCCTGCGGCCTTGTTTTCGAGTCCGCGTGGAATCAGCCTCGGACTCGCCGGCGTGATGTATGTGGCCGATTCAGGGAATGGCACTATCCGGCGATTGAGTCTCAAATCGCCCGCCGCACCCACTATCACTTCGCAACCTAGGCCACAAACGGTTAACGACAATCAGCAAGCCATCTTCAAAGTGGCAGCCACTGGAGCCACACCCATGGTCTATCAATGGATGTTCAACGGCGTGCCCATCACAGGTGCTACCTCACCCACTTACCGTGTGACCGGTGCCAACCCATCCAATGAAGGAGTGTATAGCGTGCAAGTGCAGAACCCTTGGGGCACCGTCACAAGCATCGCTGCACCACTGGTCCTTCAGAAACAGGCGACTTGGCTGTGGATCAGCCGATACGGAGGAACAAGTGATGACAGCGTCAAAGCACTCTCATTGCGCAATAACGTGCTCTGGTCCGCCGGGTTCGCAGGAGGCCACGTAATGAAGAGACTCTCCCTACCCCTAGCCTTACCGCAGCAAACAGTGCTTGTTTCAACCAAGGGAGATGGTGCAAATGCCGTGAGTGCTGACCTTACAGGTGCCATCTTCACTGGCATGGATGACCCCCTGCAAGTGGGTAAGCCAGGCCTTCTGACCAAGCACACTTCTACCGGCATCCTCAAGTGGAGACGCCAACTGGCAACCGAGCGCGGAGGCGTCTTCTCGCCCACCAGCAATGCCGATGTGCTCACTGTTGCCGTAGATGGAACCGGTGAGGTCGCGACAGGCGGGCACTTTCAGGGATACGGAAAGTTCTCCGGCACGGTGCTTGGAACGCCGAGCCACCGAAGTTTCCGAGGCATGGTAGGCCGTTACGACGGAAATGGCACTCTGGAATGGATGCGCGACATTTTCAGCGCGAATGACAGTGGCCAGACAGCCATTTGGTCTGTTGCTGTGGATGCGACCAATGCGGTTTTCGCTGCGGGATCAGCCGGGCCCAATAGTCGTGTGTTACGTAGTTCCACCCCTAATGATTATCACACCCTCAGTTCCCTCAACGATGCATCACCGCTTGCCCTGAAGTACGACGTGGATGGTTCTCTCTTGTGGGTTCATTCTCCGGATACAGAAGGAATGTATTTCGCATCCGTAGTCGATGCGAGCGGAGACCTCTGGGTCACTGGCTACGAGGGTGACCGCTATGATCCAGCATCCCAGACCGCTGTGCTCCGCCGACTCGATGGTGCAACGGGTAACGTCATTCAGGGCATCACGCTTCCGCATGGAAAAGGTTGCTCCGTCAACATCGACCCCGTGCGAGGTGTAGCGTGGCTGCTCATCGACGGTGCCGGCATGCTCAGCGTCAACGGTCGGCGCTTCGGACTGCCGGGCTATCGCGCCGTCCTCTTAGAGCCTAGCACCTTGCTGCCAAAGTGGGATCTGCCGGCATTCGGGAATCTTACGATCGGGTCTGAGAGCGAGCAGGCGGATCTTGTTTTTGCTCCGAATGGGAGGCTCTATGCCGGGCTCACCTTCCAGGAGGCCGACCAGCCGAATGCAGCTACCGACTTCTCAGGTCGTGCACGCTACAGCATGAAGGGAAGGAAAAAGGATGGCTTTGTAGCCGTCATTGGTGAACTGCCATGGTTCGACGAAATTCCTCGCTCCCATTTGTTACAACGAGGAGGTTCGGTCACTCTCACCACCACCACCTTGGGCGACATCACACCTACCTTTCAGTGGCTCAAGAACGGCACCGCTTTGGCAGGTCGTACAAACTCCATCCTGGAACTCACGAACGTCCAACTCTCCACCGCTGGCAGCTTTCAAGTCCGCATGGGAAATGGTCGCGACGTGGTGACCAGCCCGGCAGCCAAAATAGCCGTCGTGGACACCGCACCGCGCAGCGTCAGTGGCAAGGAACGCGGCCAGCTCGCACTCACCGTTCCAGTGGCCGGTGAAGGCCTTACCTTCGTTTGGAAAAAGGACGGGGACCCTGTTTCCAACCTCACCGGCAAAATCAGCGGTGCTACCACCAACACACTGGTTATCAAAAACCTCGCCGCCACAGACGCAGGCAGCTACCAGTGCGAAGTCAGCAGCACCATCACTGGCACCATGCTTCCCGGGGGGACCAATGAGGTCACCATCACACCTTGAAGCTCCGCAAACATTCAGATTCCACGCTTCTCCCAGTGCTGCTTCAATAGCCGCAAATAGTTGCCGCTGAGGATGTTTTCTATGTCAGACGTGGTGTAGCCGCGCTTTGATAACATTTCTGGGAGCCTAGCCAAGTCAGCGATCGTGTCCAAGTCGTAGGGTGTCTGCTCAGTACCGTAGCCACCGTCCAGATCCGTGCCGATGCCAGCGTGCAGCGCATTTCCCGCGAGCTGGCACACATGATCAATGTGATCCACCATGACCTCGAGTTTCAAACCCGTCTCTGCCGGCGTGGTCTGTCCACGAATCCAGCCTGGAATCATCATCCAAGCATCCAGAGCAGCGCCGATCACACCGCCGCGCTCTATGATGGCCTTGATCTGGTCATCCGCGAACTGCCTGGGGTCCGGTACTAGAGACCGGCAGTTGGAGTGGCTGGCCCACACCGCACCCTGATGAACTTCGAGCGCATCCCAAAAACAGCCATCACTTAGATGAGTCAGATCCAGGATGATTCCCAGGCGCTCCATCTCTTTCACCAAGTCACGTCCCTTTGCAGAGAGCCTGCCCACTTGATCGTGACCCAGTGCCCAACGGCCGACGCCATAGTGAGCCGGCCCCAGCGCACGAAGACCCTGCTGCCAAACCTTCTCCAGATGGTTGATGGTCCTTATGGAGTCCGCACCTTCGAGGCTGAGAATGTAATAGATGGGCTTGCCCGCATCTGGCTCGTCACCCTGCCAGTGTGTGATCGCTGCATCCAGGTCAGCACTACCCCAGATCTGCCTCATCGTTCCTTCCTCCTCCAGGGCCCGATACCAAGCGAGCTGCCCCTGCGTTTGCGCCCAGGCTTGTTCAGGGGACATCCAGTTAGCGATCGGCCTTGCGCCAGTCATGCACCCGGCGAGCTGAGTCGCCACACAAATGCCTACACGCCCCGCACGCATTTCTGGAAAAGCAGTCGTCATAGCCGCACGGCCCTTGAGATCGGTCATCCCCTGCTCACGGCGTCGCAACTCAGGGACGGGTAGCCGCAGATCACGGTTATACTCCATGCCGTTGAGGCTGAGATCCAGATGACAGTCGAAAACAAGAGGTGAGCGCATGACACTTCTACCCATCAAACAAGCGGAACTTGCACCTCATTCAAGACCCCGCTCCGCAATCTCCTCTTCATCCAGCCCAAGATAGTGACCAAGCTCATGGAGCAGCGTCGTAGCCACCTCGTTCTCAAATGCCGGCACCGACCTTTCGGCGAACTCCCACAAGTGATCCACAAACAAAAGAATCCGCGGCAGCTCAGCCGCACTCTCCGGCGCGGGGTCCAATAGAGACCTTCCCTCGAAGTATCCCAGTAGCTCCGGGTCAGCCTCCAGTTCGGCACCCCACGCCACCTCGATCTGACACTGCGCCGCCGCTTCCCTCAGGTCCGTCGGCAGCCTCCGCATGATCTGGCGAATCACCCCAGAAGCCAGTCTCTCCAGGCGACCACGGTTCGGCTGATGAAAAGAACGGCGTTCCATAACTAGCGAGCCACAAGGTGAGAAAAACGCACTTTCCAATCCTCCGGAAGTCGCACCGGACGCCCGGCAGGCATCTGCACCAGCGCAAGTTGCTGACGGCACGTCACGATGAGCTCCTCATCCAAGGCACGTCTCATCTCAAAAGAACACCAGAACCTCGCACGCTCGATGCTCTCCAGGCGGCCAACAATGACCAGCTCGTCCGCAAGTCGCGCCGGGCGGCGGTAGTCGATCTCCGTGCGCACCACGACGGGAAAAAGCTGCGTCTCTGACATATCCCGCAGCGCCATACCCAGCTTGGCTGCGAGACGGGTTCGTGCCGTTTCGATCATACGAAGGTAGGCAATGTTGTGGACCACGCCGCCGCAGTCTGTGTCGAAAAACATGACCTCTTCGCGGGTCTCAATGGTGGGTGCTGATTCCTTGGTGCTCATGTGAAGCGCTCGACTCTTTCACAGCTTCTCGCCAGTATTCAATCAAACATCATGGCCAACGAGCAACGCGACTGGTACGACACCCCATTGTATTACGACATCATCTTTGACGACGGCACCGAAACGGAGGCAGACTTCCTGCTCGCTGCCTATCGCCGCTACGCAGCGAGTCCACAGCACAAGCCGCTCGTCCTTGAGCCCGCCAGCGGCAGTGGACGCCTCATGGCTGCGCTTCGTCAGCGCGGCTGCACCGTGCACGGCTTTGATCTCAGCCCGGCCATGGTTCACTACGCCAAAAGCCGCCTGGGTCGTGGTGCAGTCGTCTGGCAGGACCGCATGGAATCCTTTGTATCCCGTGCAAAGGGCGGATACGACTTCGCACACTGTCTGGTAAGCACCTTCAAATACCTGCTCAACGAAGCGGACGCACGCTCGCACTTGCAGCGCGTCAGCCAAGTCCTGAAGCCCGGCGGTATTTACCTCTTGGGCATCCATCTGACCGACTACTCGCTGTCAACCTTTGAACACGAGCGTTGGACAGGCAGCCGCGAGGGAGTGGAAGTGACCTGTAACACCCGCACCTGGCCCGCTGACAAACGCAGGCGGCTAGAAGACATTCGCACTCGCCTCCGCATCCGCCAAAACGGCTCCTCGCGTACCCAAGAGACCCGCTGGCAGTTCCGGACCTATGACGCCGCCCAACTGCGCCGCCTTCTGAAAACGGTGCCCGCCCTTGAACTCAAAGCCTGTCATGACTTCACGCATGACATCGCCACCACGCGCAAGCTGGACGACAGCTACTCAGACATCGTGCTGGTGTTACGAAGACGCTGAGTCTGGTTCATCACCACAGGTGCCTCCTTCGTCACGCGCTGAGAGGGTGCCTTGTCGATCAGCTTCACTTCCACGCCGCGCACCGGCTTCTTGCTGCCATCTTCTGCATCCAAAAGCAGCGGCGCAAGCGACGCTGCACCACCCAGACCACCTACGGGAGAAAGCAATCCATTGGCCGCACGACCGAGAAGTCTCAGAGGTGCTGTGAGCAAGCTGCATGAAGTCAAAGTACCGCAGATCAACAAAGCGGAAGCGAGGAGACGGAAGTTGCGGCTGAACATGGTGGAAGGCGAAGCTACCACGTAACACCATTCCTGAAAACAGAAATCCCATGACAGTTGCACAGGTCGTCCGCCTGCGGCACACTGCCATTCCCCATGGCAAGCAGCTTCGGTACCCTCTTTCGCATCAGCACCTTCGGAGAATCACACGGCGCAGGTGTAGGCGTCATCATCGACGGCTGCCCACCGCGTATCCCGTTGACTGAGGCCGACCTCCAGTCTGAGCTGGACCGCCGCCGCCCTGGCCAGAGCAAGATCGTCACCCCGCGAAAAGAAGATGACCGGGCCGAGATCCTCAGCGGTGTCGTGGACGGACTCACCCTGGGCACCCCCATAGCCGTGCTCGTGCGCAATACCGATCAGCGACCCTCAGCCTACTCAGAGATGGCAAGCGCCTACCGTCCCTCCCACGCTGACTACACCTACGATGCCAAGTACGGCATCCGAGCCGTTCATGGTGGCGGACGCGCTTCTGCCCGCGAAACCATAGGGCGCGTCGCCGCTGGTGCCATCGCGCGGAAAGTGCTCCAGCGCAGCCTTCCCGGCTACGAGTGCTTGGCTTACGTACGCAGCGTTAAGGACGTCGAAGTCTCTCCCGCATCGCTCCAAAACCCCTCCACCGAAGTCATTGAGTCCAACATTGTACGCACCTGTGACCCGGAGGCTGCCGAGCGGATGATCGCGCTCATCGAGCAGGTACGTTCCAAAGGTGACAGCGTAGGAGGCGTCATCGAATGCGTCGTCAAAGGGGTGCCCCCCGGCCTTGGTGAACCTGTCTTCGACAAGCTGGAGGCTGACCTTGCCAAAGCCATGCTCTCGCTACCTGCGACCAAGGGCTTCGAAATCGGCTCCGGCTTCTCCGGCACACAGCTCACTGGCCTGGAGCACAATGACCTCTTTTATATGGAGGGCGAAACCGTCCGTACCCGCACGAATCGCAGTGGGGGCATCCAGGGCGGCATCAGCAACGGAGAGCCCATCGTTTTCCGCGTCGCGTTCAAGCCCACCGCCACTGTGCTCAAGGAGCAGGCCACCGTAAGCAACACCGGAGAAGACACCACACTGGCTGCGCGGGGTCGGCATGATCCCTGTGTACTGCCGCGCGCGGTGCCCATCGTAGAAGCCATGGTGCACCTTGTACTTGTAGATCACCTCATGCGGCATCACGCGCAAAACCAGCTTCCCCCAGAACCCAACACGTGAGCCTCACCGACATCCTGCTGCTGTTTGCCACCGGGCTGAGCGCGGGATTCATCGACGCCATCGCCGGTGGCGGCGGACTCATCACCATGCCTGTGCTGCTGGCCTTTGGTCTCTCCCCCCACGATGCTCTCGGCACGAACAAGGCACAATCCACCTTCGGCACCACCCTCGCCGTGCTGCGTTATCACCGTGCAGGCATGATTGACGGCAGAGCCATGCGCCTGCCCGTGACCGTCACCTTTCTCGCATCTGCTCTTGGCACCTGGGCGGTCGGACGACTGGGCACGGAGCTCCTTCGCGAGATCGTTCCCTGGATGCTGCTCGGCGTTGCCATCTACACCTTGCTCAGCCCAGGATTTGGAAAACAAAAAAGTGCGGCCAAACTCAAACCACACACCTTTGCCTGGTTTGCTGGCTCGTTGCTTGGGTTCTACGACGGCTTTTTTGGCCCCGGCACTGGATCCTTCTGGACACTGGCCTGCATCACACTGCTCGGCTTTGACCTGCCTCATGCCACCGGATACACAAAGGCAGTCAATCTGGCCAGCAACGCAGCAGCATTGATCGTTTTCGCCGCCGCAGACATGATTCGTTATGATGTCGCGCTAGTCATGATCGCCGGGCAGCTTGCAGGGGCGCACCTCGGCAGCGGCATGGCTATCAGGCATGGTGCCGCGTTCATCCGCATCGTCTTCATCTCGGTGGTCATCTGTCTCACCGTGAAGCTCCTGTGGGATCAGTTGTAGTCGAGCCTTGCAGCTTCGCGTCGGCTGTCCACCGTATGCGGCATGAGCACCGGACCACGCCCTTGGATCATCGCCGAGACCAACTGGAAACACGTCAAAGACTGCCGCTATGAAGTGGCCTTGCTGCCAATGGGTGCCACGGAGGCGCACAACTGGCACCTTCCCTATGCCACCGACAGCATCCAGAACGAAGCCATTTGTGCTGAGGCTGGTCGTATCGCCTGGGAACAAGGTGCCAAGGTAGCCATCCTGCCGAACATACCCTTCGGTGTGCAGACCGGACAGCTCGCCATCCCTTTTTGCATCAACCTGAACCCCAGCACCCAGTTTGCAGTGCTTGACGACGTCATCAGCAGCCTTGAAGGCGTGGGCGTGCCCAAGTTCGTCGTTCTCAATGGTCACGGAGGAAACGACTTCCGCCAGATGCTCCGCGAACTGCAGGCCCGGCACCCACGCATCTTCCTCTCCACCGTATCCTGGTTCCAGATCCCTTTTCCCAAAGAGACCTTCACCATTCTCGGAGACCACGCAGATGAGCGAGAGACCAGTCTCATGCTGCATCTCAGGCCAGACCTCGTGCTACCAAAAAACCACTGGGGACCCGGAACAGACAACGCCTGGAAGCTCACCGCCATGCGTGAGAAATGGGCATGGGCTCAGCGGGACTGGCCAAAGGCTACCAACGACACCGGCTCCGGTGACCCACAGCACTCCACTGCGGAAAAAGGTGCACGCTACCTGGCGCACCTCGCCGAACGCCTTGCCAGCTACCTCGTAGAACTTGCTTCCGCAGACACCAGCAGCCTTTACGAACCAGCAAACTGATTCCCCCTCATGGACCGCCCCGCAGCCATCAATCAAATCCAAGACGCAGCCAAAACCATCGCGCTCGCGATGATGAAGATTCATCCCGCCCTGCCGAAGCTCGAAGACTCAGAGACACAAGCAGACTGCCTCAAAGCCCTGCACGAGATGACCGTGCATCTTGAAGTCATCAAGAAAAAGCTCATTCGCCTTCAGAAGCAGGATGACAGCACGCTGCTATAGGCGGTGCCCCGTCATGAAACCCCGGCCCACGACCGTGTCGTGGTAAGCACCTGGCTCGAAGCCAGCCTCCCGCATCAAGTGCGCGTATTCGGACGGCGAGTAACACTTGCCCTGGGTAGAGTGCATCAAAAGACAGGAATACTCCGCCACATGCAGCGGACCATCCTTCTCGTCGTTGATGAACGCGTCATGAATCACCAGCAGTCCGCCGGGAGGCAGCGCCGCTGCGGATGCCGCCAGCAACTGCCTCACCTCTGGCACATCCCAATCGTGCAGCACATTGGAGAAAAGATGCACGTCACAGCTGGAAGGCATGCTGACGAACATATTGCCCACCACCACCTCCACACGATCCGCGAAGCCACGCTCTTCTATCAAGCACCTACAAACCCTATCCACAGGACTCTGCTCAAGCACGCAGCCAGCCAGACCCGCATTCGCAGCCACCAGTGAGCAGGCGTAAATGCCCGAACCCCCACCTATGTCCAACACACGCCGCCGCCCGGAGAGATCGAGTGCCTTCGCCAGTGCCTGAGCCAGATACCGGCCCCGACAGTCCATGGCTGCCGTGAACTTGCGGGCGAAAGTCTCGTCCTCCATCGCCTCATGCCAGTCACCGGATGACTTGTCACCAGACCAGCCCGCCGGTCTCCCTGACCGCAGCACCTCCACAAAGTCACGCGCAATCGGCCTGTCATGCAGTGAAGCAAAGTAGGGAGAGAGATCCCAGCCAGTCCCAGCCACCAAGTGTTCACGCGCCAAGTCCGTGCTACGGACGCCATCCTTCGTGCGCTCCACCAGCCCATTCGCCGCAAGCAGGGTCAATGCAGTGTCGAAAGGCCGCGCGGCAAAACCAAACCGCTCGCGGAGAAGCTCCTCAGGCACACACTCCTCTCCCAGCCTCGAAAAGAAGTCGAAGTGAACCACCAGAGCCGTGAGAAGATCGACCGCATACAGGCCGTCACGGTAGCGGTAGAGGGGCAGGGGATTCGTCAGGGGAGCAGCAGTGAGGTTCATCCCCGCAGCGTCGGAAGAAGCGTCGCCGGTGCAACTGCCACTTGCTCCCACACCGCTCGCAAGCTAACCAGCGCCGTCATGCAGTTCACCAACGTCACCGCCATCGCCAGAGCCAACGTTTACTTCGAGGGCAAGGTCATCTCTCACACCCTCCTGTTTGCCGACGGCAGCAAAAAGACCCTCGGTCTCATCTACCCAGGCAGCTACCATTTCGGCACAGACGCCGCTGAACGCATGGACATTACCGACGGTGCCTGTGAAGTGGTGCTTGATGGCAGCAGCGAAGTGCTGCGCTACACCGCAGGCCAGAGTTTTGACGTGCCTGCCAAAAGCGGCTTCACCATTACGGTCAAAGGAGGCATCTGCCAGTATGTCTGCACCTTTCTGAATTGACACAGCTACTCCCCGCCATGAGAACACTGCTCCTCCTTCTCGCCGCCACCTCCCTTGTCAGCGCGCAGCCAAAGATGGACGGCGGATTCCCGCTCGTGAAAGCCGAGGAGTGCCGACCCCGCGCAGGACTGCCGAACTTCCTCGGCAAAGTGAAACAAGAGGGAGCAGAGGTAAAAGTGGCCTACCTTGGTGGTTCCATCACCGCGCAACCCGGCTGGAGGGTGAAAACCCTGGAGCACTTTCAGAAGAGCTGGCCAAATGCGAAGTTCAGCGAGGTGAATGCAGCCATCGGCGGCACCGGCTCCGACCTCGGCGTCTGTCGCCTGGAACAGGATGTGCTTCGTCATAAGCCAGACCTCTTGTTCGTGGAGTTCGCCGTGAACGATGGCGGAGCACCACCCCAGCAGATTCAGCGCTGCATGGAAGGCATCGTGCGGCAGACATGGGCTGCACTGCCGAACTGTGACATTTGCTTCGTCTATACCATCACGGAAGCCCTTGTCTCACCCATGCTGGAGGGCTGGTTCCAACGCTCCGCCAGCGCCATGGAAGGCGTGGCCCAGCACTACGGCATCCCCACCATCCACATGGGCATGGAAGTCGCAAAGCTCGTCAAAGCCGGCAAGCTCGAGTGGAAAGCCAAGCTGCCCAAAACAGAGGAAGAAAAGAAGGCCACCGGGGAAAAGTTCATCTTCGCACCGGACAGTGTGCATCCTCACGTGGAGACCGGCCATCAGCTATACCTCGAGGCCATCGTGCGCTCTTTGGAACCCATCTCCAAAGCATCAGACAAACCGGGTGCCCACGTACTTGCAGCACCGTTTGATGACCAGAACTACGAACATGCCAAAATGCTTCCCATATCTGAAGCCAACCTCTCCAAGGGCTTCACTCTGCTGAATGCGGACACAGACGAGTTTGCCAAACGCTGGGCCAACCGCATGACCTCTCTGCACAAAACCATGACCGCAGGCGAGAAGATCATCTTCAAGTTCAAAGGCCCGCGCTGCGCCATCTATCACGTCGTAGGACCAGATGTCGGCAAGGTGAAGCTCACGCTCGACGGTGTGGTCAGCGAGCGCACTCTCTTCGATCCGTATTGCACCTATCATAGGCTCAACACCATGTTGATCGGCGATGATCTGGCGCCAGATGAAGTGCACGAGGTGGAGATTGAGCTGCTCAAAGACTCGCCCGACAAAGCGAAAATCCTCAGCCAACGGAATGAAAAGATCGACAAACCCGAGCGCTACGAGGCCAATGGCTTCTACCCCGGTGCCATCCTGCTGATAGGCGAGCTGGTGAAAGAGTGATGCCGCGCAGCGGCATGCCCTGTCTCACCCCTCTCGCCACAGGCCTCGTCATCCCCACAAACTCGACCGGTGGAGTGAATCGCACCAGGGAGCTTGAGAAGACGCGAGAGCAGTGGAGAATCTGCCTCATGAACTCCGTACTTAGACTCGCTCTCTGTTTCTCCTTCGGCCTCCCTGCTTGGGCAGAGACCCGGGATCTCATCATCGTGGCTGGCCAGTCGAATGCCGTGGGCTTTGACGCGTATGCCTCCCAGCTTCCGCCGAATGAGCATGACAAAGACGTCCTCTTCTGGTGGAGGCTAGGGGATCCACCGCCCGACACTCACGACGTGAGCAGCGGCGGCAAGTGGCAACCACTGCAGCCTCAGCAAAAGGGCTCACCCGCAGTCACTAACACACCCGAGGAGAAGAAGGCCTTCCCACGGCAATACGGAAACTTCGCCAAGGATGAGGGCGGCTTTGGCCCGGAGTTTGGACTCAGTCGTGAGCTGAGGGCGCAGGAGGGAAAGTCACCTGCCTTGGTCAAGGTGGCTTTCAGCGGTACTTCGGTGGCTGCGGACTGGAGTCCAGATGATCCGGGTACCGCAGGCGCATGTTATCGAGTGCTGGTGGAGGAAGTCAAGCGAGCCATCTCTGCAGCCAAGGCACAGGGCATCGAGTTGAAACTCCGCGCACTCGTCTGGGTGCAGGGTGAGAGTGATGCCACTGCGGCATACGCCCCGCAGTATGAGAAGAACCTGGGCCGAATGTTGAGCCGTCTCCGGGAGGATCTGGGCGCTGCGAACCTGCCCTCCTTCATCGGGGTCAACGTACGCTTTGGCAATGACAAGAACCCGCACATGCCCGTCGTCGTGGAGGCACAACGCAGCCTGGCGGAAAAGCTGCCGCACACCACGTACGTCGATACCTCGGGCGCAGAAACGCTAGGACCCAACCACACACACTTCACCGCGGCGGGCACCCTGGAGATTGGCAAACGATTTGCCCGGGCACTGCTTAGCGCGCCTTGATTTCAAATGCGTCCAGCCACGGCATCGTGATCGGCGGTGGCATACCGCCAAAGGGCTGATACACCGGGAGCTGAATGACGCTCATGCTGTGAGGCTGGCTGGCGATGAAGAACAGTGCCTCGGCACAGTCCTCCGTACTGATCATCGCATCACGATGCGCCTGTGAAGGCAGCACGGGGCGCTTTTGCACCAGTGGCGTATTGGCCTCTCCCGGCGCATACTCCGAGAGCACGATGCCGTGCGCATTGAGCTGCATGCGCGCTGTCATGAGCATGCCGTGTACCGCCCACTTGCTCGCGGTGTAGGGCACTCCGGCGTAGGAGTCGTAGCCATGTCCGGCGGTGGATGAAACGACCACGATGCGACCGCCGCCGGCAGCCGCCATGGGTTTGGATACAGCTTGGATCATGTTCGCCACACCGAGCACGTTGATCTCCATGACTCTGCGCCAGCTCTCTTCCGAGATGATCCGCGAAGGGTCTGCATGGGCCATGAACCGGTCCGGCGTGTTGATGCCGGCGGCATGAATCAGGGCCGCAGGCGCACCGTGTTGCAGGACCACCTCCAGCGCAGAGGAGACGCTTGCACCATCTGCCACATCACAAGCCACAGGAATGATGTTTCGCGAAAGCGCCGCTGTCTCTTCGAGAGACTCCATCGTCCTACCGAACACAAAGGTGCGGGCACCAGCCTCAGCGAACTTCTTCGCCGCCGCTTGTCCCATGCCGCCTCCGCCACCGGTGACGACGACGCATTTTTCGTTCCAGTCATGATTCATTCCTGGACGCCTAGCCAGCTTCTCCGCCGCGTCCAGTCATTCAACTGGCGGGGAAAAGAGCTCTCAGTATTGCCCGGTATGCAGCAGCACCAAGGTACAAGCTTCTTCCCAGGCGATGCCTGCTGCGGAGAGCTGCGTCTGCAGCCCGGCATTCTCCGTGCCAGGGTTGAAGATGACACGCGCAGGCTTCAGCGCCAGAATGTCCGCAGCGGCCGCGCTCGAGACCTGCGGGTTGACGTACAGCGTAAGCGTATCCACCGGGCCAGTCACAGCCTTCAAGTCCGGAAGCACCGGAACGCCTTCTATCTCGGTCAGCCTCGGGTGCACAGGCACCACCTCGTGTCCATGCTGCTTCAGGAGCAACTGCGCTTTGTGAGCGTAGCGCTCTGGCTTGTCGCTTGCTCCCAAGATGACGACACGTTCTTGCTTCATGCCGAAAACAATGGAGCCTGTGGAGCATGTTTGCGAGTGCAATTCAGAGTTGGGCTGAGGCGGCGGCAGCGCTGCTCTATCCGCCGACTTGTTGCGGGTGCGATCACCATTTGCAGCGGCAGCCTTCCCACCAGGGGGCCGAGCGCTGGCTCTGCACTGCGTGTGAGGACCAGTTGCGGCGCATTCGTGCACCCTATTGTGCGCGCTGCGGAGAAGCTTACGATGGAGCGCTGGAAGGTGAGTTCCGCTGTGAGAACTGTTCCGATCGAGAGCTGGCGTTTGACTTCGCCATCGCCGCCTGGCACTCAGAGGGAGTGCTGAGGGACTTGGTATTGAGGTTCAAGTACGGCCGTGCCCTGGATCTTCGTGCCTGTCTGGGCGACCTCATGCTGCCCGTACTCGAGGAGCCGCGCCTCACCGCGCAACCCCTCTCGGAGTGGCTGCTTATTCCCGTGCCGCTGCACAGCCTGCGGATGCGGGAGAGAGAGTTCAATCAGAGCGAGGAGCTGGCACGTCAGCTGTCGAAACACACCGGCATTCCCATGGCGAATGTGCTCCTTCGGCGGCGGGACACCGGACACCAGGCCGGTCTCGCGCGCGCCGACCGGCTGGCGAACCTGCGCGCCGCTTTTGCCATCAAGGCAGCATTCCACCGGCACGGCGGAAAGTTGGTTGGCCGGAAGGTCCTGCTCGTGGATGATGTATTCACCACAGGAGCCACCACCGATGCCTGCGCTCGAGTTTTGCGACGCGAAGCGGGCGTGGAGAAGGTGGTTGTAGTCACGTTGGCTCGCGGCTAGACTCCCACCCCAAGACATGCCAAAACAGGGATTCCAAATTTATGCCAATCTTCAAAAAGCGTACTGTCGATGATCTCGGTGAGAAAAAGCGCGACATGCCCGAAGGCCTGTGGACAAAGTGTCCCGCCTGCGGAGAGAGTCTTTACGAACAGGCCCTGGTGAAAAACCTCCGCGTCTGTCACCACTGCGGTTACCACTTCACCCTTAGCGCACCCGAACGCGTGGCCAGCCTGGCGGACGAAGGAACCTTCGTGGAAATGGACGCCAGCCTGACCTCAGTGAATCCGCTGGGGTTCAAGGGCTACGTCGAAAAAGTGGCGGCCAATCGCGAGAAGACCGGTCTCGGCGAGGCGGTGCTCACCGGGCGGGCTGCCATCGAGGGCCAGCCCGTGCTGCTCGCCATCATGGACTTCCGCTTCCTGGGCGGTAGCATGGGTTCCGTAGTGGGAGAAAAGATCACCCGCGCCATCGAGGCCGCAACGTCAGAGAGAAAGCCCGTCATTGTCTTCTCCTCCTCCGGCGGTGCCCGCATGCACGAAGGCATCCTCAGCCTCATGCAGATGGGCAAAACGAGCGGTGCCCTGGCACGGCACAGCCAGGCCGGGCTGCCATTCATCTCCGTGCTCACGCATCCCACGACAGGCGGAGTCACGGCCAGCTTTGCCACACTGGGTGATGTCATCCTGGCCGAGCCAGGGTGCATGATCGGTTTCGCCGGCGCTCGTGTGGTAAAGGAAACCACCCATGCCGACCTGCCGAAAGGTTTCCAGACCGCCGAGTTCATGCTCGAGCACGGCCTGCTGGATCGAATCGTGAATCGCAAAGAAATGCGCCCCACCCTTGCAGCCTTGCTGCGCTACATTTATCGCCCCTGATACTCCGTCTATGCCCAAGACCCAGCAGTTTGAGATTTCCGGAAAGTTTGACCATGAGAGCGACTGCAAAAAGCTCCTCTACGCACCGCTGACAGCCGCGCTCACTTTTCGTGAGACGCAGTGCTACCACACCGAGTTTGATGGAGATGAGACCGCACTCAAAGCCTTCGTGAGCAAGGTGCTTCTGGACCCCATCAGCCAAGACCTCCATGAGGGCGAGACCGCACTCTTTCCTCAAGCGAAGTTCATCCTCGAATACGGCATGAAGGGCGGCGCACTGGATCTGGAAAAAGAGACCATCCTGCAATACTACCGCACGCTCAAAGCACCCGGCTTCACCCTGCACAAGCTCACCCTGCGGAAGCGGATTTACGTCTTCGGACCGAGTGCCGACCCCACGCCCTTCGTGAGGGATGTTGTAAACCCGGCCATTCACACAAGCCGCGTCATCCAAGTCGCAGCCTGAGAGGCGCAACCAACCCGCCGCGTTGTGGTTTGAAGTCGCCATGAAACGTCGAGACTTCGTGACCGGCAGTGTGGCCTTGGCAGCTGGTTCATTGCGCGCAGAG
Organism: uncultured Verrucomicrobiaceae bacterium; assembly: GCA_964538625.1. Lineage (GTDB taxonomy): Bacteria > Verrucomicrobiota > Verrucomicrobiia > Verrucomicrobiales > Verrucomicrobiaceae > JAEUHM01. The sequence continues at coordinate 15,047 of CAZIGH010000011.1, read as the reverse complement.
GCAGCCACCCAGCAGCACCTCGCCCATTGTGAGAAAGCCGCAAAGTATCTGGAGTCGTGCAACGGGCACGCCATGCTCGTTTATCACGGGCAGGACCTCGTCTTCGAGCGCTACTTCAACGGACACCTGGCCGACCGCCCCCATGTGCTCGCCAGCGGCACCAAGAGCTTCTGTGGAGCCATTCTCTGCTGCGCCGCCCAGGATGGCCTGCTTACCTTTGATGAAAAAGTAGCGGACACCATCACCGAGTGGAAGGACCACCCCCGCAAGTCACGCATCACCCTTCGTCAACTGCTCAGCCTCACCAGCGGACTGCACGCAGGCACCATCGGCGGAGTGCCCACTTACGCAGAAGCACTGAAGACCGAAGCCAGATTCGACCCAGGCACGCGATTTGAATACGGACCCGTACCGTTTCAGATCTTTGGTGAAGTCATGCGCCGCAAGCTCACGGACAAAAAAGAGGATGCTCTCAGCTACCTGCAGCGCCGCATCTTCACCCCCATCGGACTCACATACAGCCTCTGGCGCGAAGGAGCAGATAAGCTGCCCCATCTGCCATCCGGCACCTACATCACAGCAAAGGAGTGGGCCAAGTTCGGGCTTCTTGTCCGCGACATGGGCCGCTGGCAGGGAAAGGAAATCCTCCCAGAAGACAAACTCAAAGAGTGCTTTGTGGGCACCAAAGCCGGCCCATCCTACGGACTCACCTTCTGGCTGGGCAACGGTCGAGCAGGACCCAGGGACCTCGTCATGGCAGCCGGAAAAGGCAAACAAAAGCTCTACATCATGCCCTCGCTCAACCTGCTCGTCGTTCAGTTTGCTGACACGAATCAATACAGTGAGGACACCTTCCTCCAGCTGCTCTTGAAAGGCGAAGCCTGAGCATCAGCTCACGGTTTGGTCTTCACGCTGTCGGCCCTTGTAGCTGATGGCGAACCACACAAAAATCAGCGCTATCACAGCCGCAAGCCCCCACCAGTAGCGCGGCCAGTTCGTCACCCCAGCCGCCGTGCACCGCGCCTGCCACCAACCGCAAGCCAGGTAACCTGCCAGGTTTCCAAAACCCGAAATCATCAGCGAAAGCAGCGCCTGAGCACGCGCCCTCATCTCTGGTGGAATGCGCTGCTCCAGGTAAATCTGCGCCGTCATGAAGAAGGCGATGAAGCACGCCCCATGCAGGAAAATGCCGACCGCCATCGAAGGAACCGTATTCAAAGCAAAAAGCACATACCGCAGCAAACCAAAGCCAATGCCAGCCAGGAAAAGCGTCTTCAAACGGCAGAAGTTCAGAATCCAGGCCAGGCCAAAAAGCCCCACCACCTCAAGCACCTGCCCGATACTCATCATCGCCGAGCGCGCTTCCACACCCAAGTCCTTGAGATGCAACGGCGTATGCATGTAGAAAATAGCCAGTGGAATGTTGAACAACGCCGCGCCCACAAACACTACGCGGTGATCCGGATGCTTCAGCAACGTCCACGCCTCCAGGCCAAAAAGATCCTTCAACGAGCGACCACCACGGCTCACCAACGGAGGTACCGCCTTGAGCCGGAACGTGAAGCCCACCGCAATCAGCCACACACCCGCCGCAAGAAAGCCAGACATCGTACTGTCCTCCACCTTCAGCAGACTGATCGCGATGCCACCCACCATCCAGCCGATCGTCGCCCACAGACGCACGGGGCCAAACTCCTCCTTCGCCCTCCCCAGTCGGCCCATGACCAGACTGGTCGCAAGCCCGAACGACGGCACCGACCACAGCGCATGCACTTGAGCCAGCAGCAGCACCACCGCCCAGTGTGCCCGCTCCTCAATGGCCCAGAACAGCAGCGCCAGAAACACCGCAGCGCCCGTGCCGATCCACCGCAGCACCCGCTCTGAGGAGTAACGCAGATCCGCCAGCGCACCCACAAGCAGAGGAGAGATGAACGCCGCCACCCCATTCGCCGCCCACGCATACCGCACGATGTCGTGGTAGCCATGAGACTCCAGCACCGCACTGAAGTTGAAATTCCAAAGTCCCAGCGCATGGGCTACGATGAAAAACAGTATGGCAAGCTGAATGCGCTCGCCTCTAGGGGTTGGCTGGGGCACGGAGATGAACTACGCTGAGCCAGAACCACTAGCGAAAAAACCGCGCTCGTCTAAACCTTCTGTGTGACATGCGGGGGTTTATACCCTCTCGCCTGAAATCTTCGCCGAGTCCCGGCTCGCAGCGCTCATACCAGTTGTAGGCTTCTGCGACATCAGTGTCAGTCTCCTCGCTAAAGGTGACGCGATCAATCATCCTGCGCCTGCCCACGATGCTTTACTTGTTCCCATGTCCGCCCAGAAGCCGGATGCGCCAAATACGGATCCCTGCGGTGGCGAAGTTCATCGCGCTTCCAGTCCGTCACAGGCATTTGCGCATCCTCCTGCGCTATCGTGTCCCACAGGCCTTCGACAAGCTAAAGACATTCAGCGCGTACGAGTTTGAAGAGCCGTGCAAATTCTGTGTTTATCGTCATGAACGATGGGTTTTTCAGCGTGATGCAACTGTGCATGCTCCCAAATACAACGGACCAGGCGACGGTGAGCGCAACACGTTGCTTACCTCCGTTTTATACCACTGCGCCAGCTGCGGTGCAGCGGCTGCATGAGACCAATGTTTGTGAATCTGTGTCCTCCGTGTGTGTGATCAGCAGTTCAACTCAACTTCGCTTCCCGGGGAAGTCTCACGACTTCCTCTACGCCCCCACCGTAGAAGCAAACGTGAGTTTGCCAGCCATGCGCTGATACACCCATCACACCTCCACTTCCCAGCGAAGTCCCACGACTCCCTCTACGTCCCCACCGTAGAAGCAAACGTCAGTTTGCCCGCCAAGCGCTCGGACACCCACCACACCGCCACTTCCCAGCCAAGTCTCACGACTCCCTCTACGCCCCCACCGTAGAAGCAAACGTCAGTTTGCCCCCCAAGCGCTCGGACACTCATCACGATTTCGCTTCCCAGGGAAGTCTCACGACCTCCTCTACGCCCCCACCGTAGAAGCAAACGTGAGTTTGCCAGCCATACGCCCCGACACCCATCACGCAACCGCTTCCCGGGGAAGTCTCACGACTTCCTCTACGCTCCCACCGTAGAAGCAAACGTGAGTTTGCCCCCCAAGCGCTCGGACACCCACCACACCGCCACTTCCCAGCCAAGTCTCACGACTTCCTCTACGCCCCCACCGTAGAAGCAAACGTGAGTTTGCCAGCCATACGCTCCGACACCCAGCACACCTCCACTTCCCAGGGAAGTCTCACGACCTCCTCTACGTCCCCACCGTAGAAGCAAACGCGAGTTTGCCCCCCAAGCGCTCCGACACCCACCACACCGCCACTTCCCAGCCAAGTCTCACGACTTCCTCTACGCCCCCACCGTAGAAGCAAACGTGAGTTTGCCAGCCATACGCTCCGACACCCAGCACACCTCCACTTCCCAGGGAAGTCTCACGACCTCCTCTACGTCCCCACCGTAGAAGCAAACGTGAGTTTGCCCGCCAAGCGCTCGGACACTCATCACGCCTTCGCTCCGGCGTAGAGCGCACCCGTCCACGCCCATCGCACTTGACTACCGAAATCTCATCCACCTTGCTATCATCATCATGACTCATACCCGCCATGGATGACCCAAGGGATCTAAGCACCAAACTCTCAGCCATTGGCGCTTCACGTGACGCTTACGAGCCAATCAGATAGCGTGGTCTTTGAATCATATTGGCGAACGTTGTATGGGGGAACTAAACTATCAATGATACTGGCAAAATGCAGTTTCGCGGATAGATTTGATGGACTTTGATTCGTTTGCGAGGGGGCTACTCATGGTCGCAGGAGCTGCGGGCAGGGGTGAGTTTTGGGGTCGTAGTAGTGTCTTTATAGACGAGTTATCGCTGAGGATTCAATCAAAAATGCTCCTGAGGTGAAACCTTGGGTGCTGTGGGCTTGGGAGACTTACGTTAGTTGGATGAGGAGATTGGTGGCTTGGGTGCAGGAGGGGAGTCGGCAGCTTCTGCGGCAGTGCAGGGTTTTTTGACCTGGCTGGCAGTGGAGCGGAGGGTCAGGGTGAAGGGTGGAGTGCTTCCTTGCGCTGGGAGTCGTGGACCTGCTGGAGGTCACGCTTTGGAGTTTGGCTTGCTGGCTCAGGTGCCTGGCGACAGGCAGGGGCGGGGGGGGCGCAGCTTTGGTGTGGCGCTGGCGCAGTAGGCTGTGCGTAAGAAAGGATGTTCGTTGGATGGGTCTTTATCAATGATTCACGGAGGAGACTGCACTTGAAGCAGGGACGTGAGACAGGGGCTTGGGGGAGTGAGGCGTATGGAATCAGGAGACGCCGCGCTGGCTTGCTGCGAGCTCTCTCTGGCTGGAGTGGGCCTGTGCTGTAAGGTGAGCGAGCACGGGAGTCGAGGTGCTGAAGCGCTGAAAGGGGGGCTTCCCATGTTTATGGGGGCCTTTGCGGTGTATGGCCAGATTGGGATGGGTAGCTGGGGCGGAGAGCTCGATTCCGACGGGGCGTTTGTCTGGATGCTAAGAGCTGAGCGGCTGTGGGTGGGCTGTGGTGTGAGGTGGGCGTGGCTTCAGGCTCGTCTGACCCAACGGGTGCCCCAGGCGACGGTCCACTGGAACTTGCGGGCGTGCTCGCGGATGACGAAGGGTAGGTCGGCTTCGTGCTCGAGGTTGAAATGTGGCTGGAGCTTCTGGATGAGCCACTGGCGCGTGTCTGCTGAGGGCCAGTTTTCGGGCGGGGTGAACTCGGCTAGCCAGGTGCAGGGGGTGGTAAGCAGGAGCTGTCCGCCAGGGCGTACCAGCGCGGGAAGCTGGTCGAGTAGTTTGGCTGGGTGGGGCAGGCGGCAGAGGAGGTTGGCTGCGTGGACGAGGTCAAAGCTGCCCAGGTCTGGACGCAGTTCCATGGCATCTCCTTGCTCAAAGCGGGCGCGGTGGGGGTGGCAGTCTGTGGGGAGGTGGGCGGTGAGTAGCTGGCTGAGGGTTCCCTCACTTGAGGCGGTGTAGGGGATTGCGCCGTTGGTCTTCATGGCTTCGGCGGCCTGCACGAAGGCGTGGGAGAAGTCGATGCCGGTTGCTTCCTGAAAGTATTTGGTGAGTTCGAAGGTGGAGCGGCCTACGGCACAGCCGAGATCCAGGGCACGTGAGCCTGGGGCTTGGTTGGTGGGGTTGTGGCGGATGAGTTCTGTGACACTTCTAACAGGGAAGTGCAGGGCGTCACGAGGACCGAAGGCCCACGGCATGACTTCGTCTGCGCTGCCGTAGTGGAAGAGGAGGTACTCTTGGATGAGCTTTTGGGTTTCGTAGATGTTGCCGGGCATGATTTACCAGTCTTTGGAGCCGGCGACGATGCGGCCTGCGGTTTGATCTTCGATCCAGTAGCGAAAGCCTAGGCCGGTGTCGAGGACGCAGGCGCGGTAGGCGTGCCCGGCTTCGGCCTTGAAGCGCAGGATGTGTTCAAACTTGATGGTGTAGATGTCTTCGAACCGGCGGTTGGGATCGGTGGTGTTCAGGGAGCCAAGGGTGGAGCCGGCGAACGAGATCATGGACACGAGAACGGTGCGGTGTCCGGGTGGGATGGGTATGCCCTGCTCTCCGTCATCATGGAGGAGGGGTTGGTGGTCAATCTCGCGGATGATGAGGTGGGGATCGAAGGTTCTGGAGCCTTCTCCGCGCATGGCTTTGGCACGGAGGAGGGCCATGCCTTCAGGCACGGGCGGCGGTGCTGAGGTGCAGGCGCTGAGAAGGAGAAGGAGGAGGAGCCCGAGCTGGCGCATGAAGGTCAGCGGGAGGGGAAGAAGAGTTTTCGGAAGAGGGATGAGGCGCGGCTGCGCTGGACTTGCTCGCGGCGGATGTCGGGGTTGTTGCGTTCGTCGTTGAGGAAGCGGCGCATGTCATCACCGAGGGGGGAGGCGCCTGGGGCGTCCTTAGTGGAGGTGGGTGCTTCACCATCTCCTGTGACGATGCGGGGCTGGATGAAGACAAGGAGTTCTCTGCGGTCCTTCACTTCTTTGGTGGAGGAGGCGATGTATTTGATGAGGGGTAGGTCTTTGAGGATGGGCAGGCCGCTGCGTTGCTTGTCTGTGGTCTCGGAGATGAGGCCGCCGAGGAGTACGGCGGCGTTGTTTTTGACGATGATGGTGGTTTCGAGGCCCTGATTGGAGATGTTGGGGATGGGGTTGCCGGAGATGACAGTGTTGCCGGCGAGGGTGGCATTGACTTGTTTTACCTGAAGCATGAGTTCGTCGTCTGAGAGGACAAGTGGTGCGACGTCAAGGCGCAGGGAGACGTCTTGGTATTGGATGTTGGACTGGAAGCCGCTGTTGACGGTGCCGGTGTTGGGATCTGCGGTGCCGCCGGTGAAGCTGCCGAGCGTGGATACTGGGACGGGGACTTTGACGCCGGTCTCAATGGAGGCGGGTTTGTTGTTGAGGGTGTGGAGGGTGGGCCGGGAGAGGATTTTGAAGTCGGTGTTCTGCGCGAGGGCGGAGAGGGCGAAGTCCACTTTGTCATTCAAGGTGCCGAAGAGGGTGAAGCCTGAGACGAGGTCTCCGAAGGACTTGACGTCGGTGAGGGTGCTGGGGTTGACGATGCTCTGGCTGATGCCGACGCGGTTCTTGAGGTAGCCGCCGGCGGTGCCGTAGTTGCTGCCGCCTCCGAAGCTCTGTGGGCGGAAGAGATAGTCGATGCCGAAGTCTTTGCTGTCGTTGAGGGTGAGCTCGCCGATGACGGCGTTGATGACGACGGCGCGGGGGCGTTTGTCGAGCTGGTCGATGACGTCGTTGAGGGCCTGGAGCTGATCTGGGGGGCCGGAGGCGAAGATTTCGTTGGCGACGGGGTCTGCGATGATGAGGGTTTTGCCGACGACGATGGACTGGGGTTCAAAGTTTTCGCCGCCGAGGGCGGACAGGCCGCCGCCGCCGCCGCCGAAACCGCCGCCACCGAAGCCGCCGGTGCCGCTGCCGAACTGGTTGCCCAGGCCGCCGCCGCTGCGGTTGCTGCCGAAGTCACCGGTGCGGTTGCCGGTGGAGTTGCTGCTGGTGTTGTTGGTGCCGAGGGGGCTGTTGCCGCTGGAGCTGCCGCCGGAGGAGGAGCCGCCTTCGTCATCCAGTCCGCGGGTGATGGCGTCTTTGATGATGCCGAGGGCGGAGCTGGCGAGGAGGTATTTGAGGGGACGGGAGATGAAGTTGCGCTGCTCAGAGGCGCCGTCGAGTTCTTCGATGAGGGACTCGATGTAGGCGAGGTCGATGGGGCGTGCGATGACGAGGAGTTTGTTGGTGCGTGCGATGGGGTGGATTTTGGGGGGGATGGTGGCGGCTTGAGGTGTGCCGCCCGCGCCAACGGGTGCCGGGGAGGGTGTGGTGCCGGGCTGCTGCGGTGGGATGCCGCCGGGCTGAACCTGGGGCTGGGGGATGTTTGGGGGGGTGTTGCTGGCTACATTGGTGCGGCCGCCACTGCTGCCGCCGCCGCTGCTGCCGCTGCCTTTGCTTTCGAGGTCGAGGATTTCGGTTAGGGCCTCGGCGATTTTGTCTGCGGAGGAGCGGACAAGCTGGAAGGTCTTCATGTCGGTGCGGGAGGGTTCCACATCGAGATGTTCGATGAGCTTGAGGATGTAGCGGATGGTGGCGGTGTTTTCGGTGATGATGACGCCTTTGGCGTTGGGCAGGGGGGTGATGACTTGGTAGGTGTGTGGGGGTACGAGTTCGCCCAAGGCGGTTTTGAGGGCGTCGGCTTCGATGAACTGAAGGGGTTGGACGAAGGTGACGATGCGTTCGTCGGAGGGGAGCTTGTCGAGATCGGTGAAGATGTCCGGGCCTTCGGAGCCGGGCTTGAGGGCGGCGACGTTGAGGAACTTGAGGATGCCTTCTCCTGCCGGGATGAAGGCGTAGCCGTTGAGGAGGAGGCTCTTCTCGATGAACTCGATGGCTTTGTCCTTGGGAAGCTCGCCGGTGGTCTCGATGGTCATGGAGGCGCTCTCCGCGTTGATGTCGCGGACGATTTTCATGCCGGTGAGCCGTTCGTATTCGAGCAGGATTTGTGGCATGGGAAAGTTGACCCACTGGATGTCCACCATTTCCTGGTCTCCGGGTTGCTCTTCCTGAGCAGGGGCGGAAGGTGCTTGCTGGGGTAGGCTGGGGGTGGGCGGCTGTGAGGGGCTGGCGGACGGTGTTCCAGGGGCAGAGGGTGCGGGCGAAGGGGGTACGCTGCCGGCTGGTGAGCTGGCGGGACGGGCGGGTGCTCCCTGTGGGCGGCCGATGTTGGGCGGGGTGGGGCGGGCGGTATTGGGGTTCTGGGCGGGGATGCCGCCGGGCGCGCTGGGCTGGGGTATCTGCGCTAGCATGAGGCTGCCTCGCCTGCGGTAGGCACTCGCGGTTTCAGGTGCCTCTGGGCTGGTCTGGCCTTGTGTCAAGTCGGCCACGCCGAGGAGGCTGCCCGCCAGCATGAGGGGCAGTGATAGGGCGTGGCGGGCGTTCACGGTGAGAATGGACATGCGGAGAAGGGGCTTAGGGTGCTGGCTGTGGGCTGCCGGGCGAGGGAATCTGCGGGGGGATGAGGATGCGGCGGCGGCTGGTGGGGGAGCGTGGGACTTGCTGCGGCCCCATGCCTGGCTGGGCTACGGCGGCGGCTGGTTGAGCGGCTCCGGGCACGGGTATGCCGGGCTGTGGGGCGACGGCGGGGGGCTGGCCGGCGGTTCGCTTGTTTGGGTCTGGCGCGCCGGGTACGGGGATGACGGGGAGCCCGGGCATGGTGCCGGGTTGAGGGGGGGTGCCTGGCTGGGCTGCTGCACCGGGCACCGGGACGCGGGCAGGTGGCGGTGCAGTCATGGTTTCATCGTAGGTGAGGGAGGCGGTCTCTGCGCCTTTGGCTACTTTGACGGAAGCGAGCTTGCGGTCGGGATTGGGGTTGGCTTCCACGAGTTTGAAGCCGTCTTTGTCTTCACTGCTGGTGACTCGCTTGAACTCTTGAGTTTGCTTGTTACGGATGTAGGCGGTGGCTTCACCGGAGGGGCGTACGGTGAGGCCGGTGAGGGCCCAGTCCTGAGCGAAGGATACCACGGGGCCTTGGGTGGGTGCTATTTCGACGAGGAAGGGGTTCTTTTCCCAAGTGGAGGTGTAACGCTCTGCTGGGTAGGGGATGGGGATGGCGTTTCCGAAGCCTTCGAGAAAGAGGTTGTCGCCAGGAGGTGGTGCGGTGGGTGGGCTCTGGGTGTCGTGATCCTGCGCTTCGGCAGCAGGTGCCGGTGCGGCTTCCGTTGCCTCGCTGGCGAGCTCATCCTGCGCTTGCACACTGAGGGCGAGCAGGATGGCGACGAGCGGTTGCGGCAGGTGGAGCTTCATGGCAGGCGGAACCATTTGAGAATGCGGAGGTCAGTGACTTCGAGCCGTTTGGTATCTTCTACGTTGGGCTTGATGGTGAGACCTTGGATGCTGATGAAGGCGGTGGGGTCAGCTTGAAGGAAGTGGAGCCAGCGCCAGACTTTAGCATACTCACCATTGGCGTCCACTGTCATGGTGGCAGCGCGGACGCCGGGTGCCTGCGCGGGATCTCCAAGCTGGGAGAGGGTAAGGGTGACCTCGTGGGTCTGGGCGCTGTCGCGGATGAAGTTGAGCAGTTGGGTGTCTGCCTCATTGCGGGTGGTGTAGGTTTTCTGGCTGGCGTTGAGCCACTCGGAGCGCTGCTTCCAGAAGTCTGCCTGTTTGAGGAGGCCCTCTGCTTCCAGCTTGCGCTGGGCGAGCGCGACTTCACGCCGCTCGAGGCTGGTCTTCCAGGCGCCGAGTCGCTTGAACACGGTGTAGCCGCCGCCGAGCACCAGGATGGCGATGAGTGCGATGGCGAGACGTTGTTCACGCGGGTTCATGGTTCAAAAGCTGACTCGGCTGCCGCTGTCGTCGGTCACCGGGGCGCTGGCCTGCCAGTCGAAGGAGAAGAGGCCGCTGGCTTGGGGTTGAGAGTTGGGTGTGTCCCACTGGAGGCCGTCAAAGGCGGGTGTCTTGGCGTCCAGGAGGTTCTGCCGCAGGAGGCCCTCAAGCGTTTGGTCCTGGGCTTCGCCGCTGAGGATGATGTTGCTACCGTCCAACTGGAAGTTGCTGATGCGGATGCCCTTCTCTGGGAGGAGGCGGACGATCTGGTGAAAGAGTTCCACGGGTGACTTGTCTGGAGTGAGTGCGGACTCGATGACGGTCCAGCGCTCCTGCGCATCACGAATGGTGGCCAGCTCTGGCTCAAGGGCGTCCAGACGAGCCGTCTCGGTGGCGATGGCGCGTTCCCGCGTCCACAACCTGGCGGAGAAGGCACCCAGCAGGGCGACGAGCACAAGCACGGCCGCCATGCCAGCGAGCAGCATGGTCTGGCGCTGTCTTTGCAGGCGGCGGCGCTCGACGATGACATCCGGCGTGAGCCTCCAGTCCTCTGCTGGCAGACGCGGGGGAGAGGAGGCTTTCTCCACCACGGGGAGGTCAAGCTCACTGCGGAAGGGATCGGTGACGACGTCCACTGGCGTGTCGGATGGAGGCACCTCGACGGCGATCTCTTTGACTTCTGGAGTGAGTCCCACGAGGTCCAGTGCCGACAAGATGCAGCGAATTTCCGCAGCGGCTTCTGCGTCGAGCTGACGGGAAGTAAGTGCCTGGGCGTGAAGGGGGTGCCCTTTTTCATCGGCCACGGCGAGACACCACTGGCCCTGCTCCTGCCAGAGGCTGACCTCATTGGCCGAAAGTGCGCGAAAGGCCACGGATGGGGCGAACTTGCTCTCCAGGCCTGCCTCTGGTGGCACGGGCACTTGCGTTGTCTGCACGGCGATGATGGCCCGCTGATCCCGCTGGTCGTCATCGTGAGTGACGACCTGAAAGTCGTCTTCATCCAGCCCGGCGAGGCCGAGTCCCTCCAGCTCGAGCTGTGCCGCTGCATCCCTGCGAGCGGCGTCCATGGCCGGGAAGCGGGTGGGAAGGGAAGTCACTACCCGCTGGGGAAGCCCTACCCAGTCTGCCCGCTTGAGCCTGCTGAGATCCACACTTGCGAGACCGCCCTTGCCGGAGGCACGCCAGCCGGAAGGACCGGTGGGTCCGGGCAGAAGGCAGGTTTCCTCGTTTGATTTCATGAAGGGCTGGCTGGATGGGATGTCGTGGCGGGCGTGCCACATAGCATGAGAGCGGCGGCAATCCAGTTTGTTCCAAGACGGAAAATCCGGCCTTTCATGTATCCTAAGCAAATACTCAACGCAAGACCCGGGTGAAGGCGCTGGGGTGGTGGTTTGTCCATGCCATCGGCTCGCTCGCTAGCAGGTTTGCAACGCAGAAAAATGCTTTGGTTGCATATTGAGAAATACGCAGCCAGTGTTACGGTGTTCCCTATGACCCTTGGTGTTTCAGAAGCGTTAAAGTCCGCACGCGAGGCCCAACGGCTGACGCTCGCAGACGTGGCTCACGAGACGCGAATCCCAGTAGAGCGTCTTCGTTTGCTGGAAGAGGGCAAGTTCGCCTCCTTCGGCAGCATGGCCTATGCGCGGTCCTTCCTGCGCAAGTATGCTCGCCATCTCGGGGTGGACGTGGAGGAGGCGGTGGCAAGCCTGCCGGACCCCATCTTCGGCGGTGCATCAGACTACCGGCATCTCACGCAGAGCCACGGCTCGTGGGTGGACGAAAGCAAGCCGAAGATGCGTCTGGCACCGCTGCGCCGGAACCCTGCTTCATCACCCGTGGCGAAGGTGGCGGCTATTCTGGTGCTTGTGGGTGTGCCAGCCCTGTTGTGGGCCACGCACATTATAGGCAGCCTCTCGGAAGCGCCTCGCAGGTCTGCACCCACCGTGACGGAGGAGAGCAAGGTCAGCGCCATCCCTCCCATGGTGCCAGTGGAAGCCGCCCCTTTCGAAACGCTGCCCGTGCCGACGTCGGCTGCCGCTCAGCCCGTCAACTGGGGAGAGGTGAACAAAAACGACGTGCGCAAGGCGGAGGTCATCCCGGATGAGGAAGACGTGCCCCAAGTGCGCCGTGCCGCCGTGGCGAACCGGAGCAGCCGCTGAGCCATCATGAATAAGTTCTGGCCCAGAGTCGTAGCTTTGTTCATCTGCCTGGCGGTGGTGGCGGTGGCAGTCGTGCTTATCATGCGCTCCAGCCCAGAGGCCGCGGAGGTCGTTACCGGCGCATTCGGGCTGCTTGCCAGCATTTTCACGTCGCCGTTCATTCTTGAAGCGACTCTGGGACTCATCGGTTTCGTGATCGTGCTGACCTACAACCAGTATCGTCGCGAGCGGGATGAGAAGGACGAGTGGGTACTGCTGCCGCGCACTGGCTCCAGTGATGGCAAGGCAGACGCAGAGGAGTGAAATGTCGTTTGCCGCTGGGGAGCGCACTGTGTTAGGTCGCTACCATGCCACGCTCTGACCAACGCACCCCTGACCAGCTTCGAGATGTCACTTTTGTCCTCGATGTAGCGCCACACGCTACGGCGTCTGTGCTCATCGCCTTCGGCAACACGAGAGTCATCTGTGCCGCCACTATTCAAGATGAGGTGCCGCGCTGGATGAAGGCACAGGGCGTGCCTGGGGGCTGGCTCACCGCAGAGTACTCCATGCTGCCCTACTCCACCCTTGAGCGCAAGGACCGCGACAGCACGCGAGGCAAGCTGGACGGCCGCAGCATCGAGATCCAGCGCCTGATTGGACGCAGTCTGCGGGCGGTGGTGGATCTGGTGAAGCTGGGGCAGCGCACGCTGTGGGTGGACTGTGATGTCTTGCAGGCGGACGGCGGCACTCGCACCGCCTCCATCACCGGCGCGTGCATCGCTAGCGCCATCGCATTCAACAGACTGCTTGCCCAGGGCAAAATCACCCAGCAACCGCTCAAGCGGAAGGTGGCAGCCATCAGCGCCGGCATCGTGAAGGGGGAGGCCCTGCTTGACCTGTGCTATGAGGAGGACGCGGCAGCAGATGTGGATGCGAACATCGTCATGACTGAGGCGGGAGAGTTTGTGGAGCTGCAGGGCAGCGGTGAGGAAGCCGTATTCTCCCAGCAGCAACTGGATCAACTCATGGCCCTGGGCCGCAAAGGCATCGGTGAACTCTGTGCTATCCAGGACGCCGCCATCCTCGCCGCAGAGAAGCCCGCCACCGATGCGAGCTTGCAAAGCCTGGCAAACTTCTTTGGGAGAAAGTGAGTCGGCAGAAAAGCTTCCTGTGACCATATTGGCGCTTGCGCTATGGGAGGAAGCCCCTAGATTCCCGCCCCCTTTTCCGGGGCTGCCGGTAGCGCTGAGTTATGCGGGCAGATTTTTCAACCAAACTCAAACCAGTCTGACTGGCCGGATCGATCACCTCGATTGAGCGGCGCTTCCAGTGAAGCCCGTGCGGACACCAGACGCCACGCATCCCATGTCATCCACCCTCGCCGAACTCGTCGAAGCAGGGGTCCACTTCGGTCACCAGACCCGTCGTTGGAACCCCAAAATGAAGCCCTACATCCTTGAATCGAGGAACCAGATTCATATCCTCAACATTGAGGAAACGGTCAACCAGATCGAGAAAGCCGCTGACTTCCTGGCGGAGCTCGCCAAGAAGGGCAAAAAGATTCTTTTCGTAGGCTGCAAGCGCCAGGCCCAGGAGGCCGTGCGTGAGGCTGCTGAAGCCTGTGGTCAGCTTTATGTCAATCACCGCTGGCTCGGTGGCACGCTCACCAACCTCGAGACCATCCGCAAAAGCGTAGCCCGCTGGGACTACCTGGACAACATCGAGAAGAAGCCCGAGTTCAAGTCCATGTCCAAAAAGGAGCTCTCCGCTCTCGCCCGTGAAAAGGCCAAGCTGGAGCGCAACCTCAAAGGCGTGCGCGCCATGGAGAAGAAGCCTGACGCCGTGGTCATCGTAGATGCCGCCCGCGAGCACATCGCCGTCCACGAGGCCCGGCGGCTGAACATCCCCATCGTGGCCCTTGTGGACACCAATGCCAATCCGGATCTGATTGACTACCCTATCGCTGCCAACGATGACGCCATCCGCTCCATCCGCATCATCCTCCAGAAGCTGATTGACCCGATCATCATCGCGGCAGAGGGACTCAAGCGCTAACCCGGCCCCGGCCCCCCAACACACCCCGACCCATCATCCAACCCAATGGCAGAAATCACCCCAGAACTCGTCAAGCAGCTTCGTGACAAGACCAACGCCTCCATGATGGAGTGCAAAAAGGCTCTCGTCGAAGCCCAGGGCAACCTCGAAACCGCCGAGACCAACCTTCGCAAAAAAGGCATCACCAAGGCCGAGGGCAAGGCAGACCGCGCCACGAAGGAAGGCATCATTGCCTCATACATCCACCTCGCCGGGCGCGTCGGCGTGCTGATCGAGGTCAACTGCGAAACGGACTTCGTGGCCAAAAATGAGTCCTTCCGTGACTTCGTCAAGGACCTCACCCTACACATTGCCGCTGCTTCTCCCAAGGTGGTGCGTCGTGAGGAGGTGCCTGAGGCGGAAATCGCCAAGGAGCGCGACATCGCCACCGAGCTGCTCAACGCAGAAATCGCCAAAGGCGGCAAGCCCAAGCCTGCCGAGATCGTCGCCAAAATCGTGGAAGGCCGCGTGGACAAGTATTATTCCACCGTTTGCCTCCTCGAACAGGCATACATTAAGAATCCGGATCAGACTGTGGGAGACTTCATCAAGTCGAAAATCTCGGAGCTTGGCGAGAATATTCAGGTGCGTCGCTTCACCCGCTACGCAGTGGGTGAGGAGGTCTAACAACGCATTACGGCATTCCTTGCTGTAAAAAATTCGAGGCGCAGCCGATTCTCCGGCTGCGCCTCTTTTTTGTGGTCCAGTGAAGAGGGACGGTGAGCGTGTGCTCAGCCAGGAACTCCTTCCAGCTCCCGCGTTCAGCGGACAGCGCCCCCTTTGGCTAACCCAAAGGCTGCTGTTTCGAAGTGGCCCGTGACGCGAGGGAAGGGCAAACTCACGTTTGCTTCTACGGAGGGAGCTTCTCCGTGGGGGCGGTGCGTGGGATGTAGAGGAAGTCGTGAGACTTCAAGCGGGGAGGGGAGCT
>CAZIGH010000010.1:0-117133 GCA_964538625.1 uncultured Verrucomicrobiaceae bacterium | reverse complement strand
GTCTTTTCTGAGAGACTGGGGTCCAGGTGTAACGCCACGCCGGCGGTGAGCACCGCGGTGAGGAGTAATGCCATGACAAACCGTCTCATTTGTGGTGATTATAGATAAATCCACAATCTGCCGCAATGAATAAAAATACTAAAATTTGAGATGCTTTTGAGTCCCTGCTTGTTTAGATAGCTTTACTATTTCAGCACGAATGGACCCGATGTCCGTCGATGCCTCCTCGGCAGTCCTACCCCGAGAAGCCTCTTCAGTGGAGGTTCGTCGCACCTCCAAGACGGGGCCGTCCGTCCATGAAGCGTGTTAACGCGAAAAGGCGAGTACCGCTCTTCCGCGCGGAAGGTGCGCACACAGGTGGCGAACGCAGAACCCTGAACGGCTCTTGGCCTCGGAGTTCTCTGAATTTTCGTAAGCGAGATGAAATCAGAAGCTCTTCAGCGGCTGCGATTGCTGGCGCTGTTTGATGAGGTCAGGCAGCCCCGCAAGCTGGGACTGATAGTTCGCCCGATTGGCCTTGGTGAAGGCCCGGCTGGCCACGATGATCTCTGCGGGGTCATCCTTGCGGCGCACGGGCATTACCACCATGGCCACCTGGTCATGCGTGGTGGCGGCGATCATCATCCTGCGTCCGTTGATGGTGACGGAGGGTGCCCAGCCATTTGGCGGAGCGATGGTTTCCAGCACGGGATCAATCATCTGCTGCGGCAGCCGGTAGGTCACGCGCCAAGCGTTGCCATTGCGGAACTCTACGGTGATGGTGATGCCTTCCTTGGAGAAGATGCAAGCCTCCTTGTCACTCTCAGGCAGCTTCGGGGCCACACGCTCCACTACGGGCCCGTAGCGCGTTTCACATTCAGCGAGTGTTTCACCGAGGCGGGCTTGTGCCATGCCTGCGACCATGAGCAAAGGAAGGATGAACCGAGTCATATACCCACAGTCTAACGCTCCTTCCTCAAGCGGGTCAAGTGTGCTTTCGAGAAGTTTTAGACTTCGAACTCGTCGGTTGGATCAAACGGAGGCATGGGCACATTGATAATGCGCAGGTTCCCCACAGCTCGGTGCACACAACCGGGTCGGATCATAACGGATGTCATCGGCCTCAGAGGAATGATTTCGCCATCCGCCTCCAGGTGGCCTTCCCCCTCGAGCACGATGTAGATCTCCGTCATCTTTGCATGGTAATGAGCTTTGCTGTCGGAGTGGATATCTGTCAGATGCACCGTCGCGAGCGTGTTGCCCGGCACATCATGAAAGGCTCTTCGCGCCTGTCCGCAGGGACAGGGCACGGGGGGGATGGCATCAAGCTGGGCTACGGCGAAGCGTTTGGACATGGTGCGAACGTGGCTCTCGTCGAGTCACTCTGCAAGAGGGCACTGCCCCCCTGCCGGTCATCACAAGCCCAGCAGACGCTCCGCCTCCTCTGCCACGAACTTGACGTCCATGAAAGGCTCATAGCTCACATCCAGCCAGCGCAGTCTCCCTTGGCCGTCCACAACCGCCATGGCGTGCAGGGATACGTCTTCAAAGTCATCCCACGCGCGATAGCTGCGGAAGACTTCCTTGTCTGCTGCGAGGAGAGGGAAAGGAAAACCACCCTTCGTTTTGGCAAACTTTTGTGCTTTCCCCACCAGTGCGAGCGGCTCCGGAGAGAGCGCCACGACGGGCAGATTGCGCTTCTGGAACTCGGCCATGGCGGCCTCCACCGCGTTGAGTTGCTCCATGCAGTGGGCACAGGAGCCGCCGATGTAAAAGACCAGCACCAGGGGCTTGCCAGACCAGTCTTTGTCAGAGACCCACTCCCCTTTGGCATCCAGGGCACGCCACGGGGGCGCGGGAGGCGGCGTCCAGTGAATGGGGCCCATGGAGGCGAGTTCTGGGCGTTTCCCAAGGTCTCTTCGCACAGGCGCAGTGCCTCTCCAGCCCTCTTTGAGACCCAGCTCCGCAACAAGAGTGTCCAGCCGCTTGGTCGCGGGTAGGTTGGCATCCATGGCAAACGAGCGCTCCCTCACGCTCTGCAAGGCTTTCCTTGCTTCATCGGGTTTCCCGCAGGCTTGCAAGGCGAGCGCCTTTTGGATGGAGCCCGCCAGGTCTTGCGGAAGCTTCTGGGCAGCTTCAGCACCTTTGGTCTTGTCACCGAGGCGCAACCAACATTCCACCGCCAGTTCCTTTGGCAGCTCCTTGGCATTGGTGATGGCTGCGGCGGCATCCTTTGCCTTGGCCATCACCTGGGAGAGCACCTTCAGGGTTTCCAGTGCCCTGTCGGCATCTGTCGGCTTTTTCTCCTCTTTTTTCTCCGGCGCTTTGGCAAGCGCCTTGTCTGCCGGTTTTGCAGGCTCAGCTCTGCGCACTTCCTCCTTGGCCGCTTTCGGGGGCGCCGCAGCAGCTTTGCGTGCAGCTTCGATGCCTCTTATGGCCTCATCCACGCCTGCTTGGTTGCCTTTGTAAAAGTGGGCGATTCCTGCCGCACGCCAGCGACTCACTTCATGGCCTTCCTGCACGGTTTTCGGAAGTAGTGGCCCACCATTGAGCTTGAGCACCTCATCCCAGAGCTCCCATTTGAGCAGCGTCTCCAGCAGACGGGTGCGCCCGTAGCTGGCGCTGCTGGCCGCCTTGTCCAGGGTGTTGTATTTCGGATGGCGCGGGTTGGCAATGAGCGCCTTGGCCAGTGCGGCAGCATCCTTGGCGCGCCCGAGTTCATTGTAGGTGCGGATGAGCCACTCTTCGTTGTGAGCGTAGTTGTGAATTTGATCCGGCAGAACCAAAGCCCGCTGCATGTAGGCGTGATCCACACGGGTGGAGGCTTCCTGCTGCCATGCGGCGTCATCGTAGCGTCCAAGTTTGGAATAAGTATGCCCTGGCATGTGCCACATGTGGGCTATGCCATCCGCCGAGGGGCCGCACTGCGCGGCAGACTCAAGTGCACGCGCCGGTTTCTTGTTGTCCCACAGATGAATGCGGTAGTGATGCGCGGGATGGTTTGGCGCTTTCTCAAATACGCGCTGCAGCAGGGACTCTACTGCTTCGTGACTGGAGATGGGTGCATCATCCCGGCCATGCCAAATTTTCCAAGCCAGGAAGGCCTTGGCTTCAAGGTCGTCCGGGTAATCATGCACGAGGTCTTCGAGACCGGAAATAAAGTCGAGCGTGCGCTGCTTCTTGTCGCGCTTGTCCTCCTTTGCCTCACTGTAAAACTTTTCCAGAACGCTGATCCACTGCTGCTCGCGCTTCGACGCTCCGGCTTTCTTTTCCGTGGCGCGCTTGAGGAATCCTTTGGCGCGCTTTTCGTTGTTGACGTTGGCCATGGCCATGCCCCAGAACGGCATCGCTGCCTCGGGGTCGAGCTTGGACGCCTGACGGAAGGAACGCTCGGCTTCAAAATACCAGAAGCCATGAAGCTGGCCTATACCCTGATTGAAGAAAGCCTGCGCTGCGGTCTGCTTCGTAGTGATGGGAAAAGAAACGGCCCCCGTGCCCGGCATCAGCACGGCTGCTTGGCGAGGACCTTCATTGAATGCCTCGCCGTGCCGCGAGTGACCGGCATCAATGTCATCCGCCGCACACCACCCGGCATGAAGCACGACCACCAAACACCGCCAAAAACGAAAACCTGTCATCTCGATGAAACGCAGCCGCTACGCCGTTTCTTGTGCCTCAAGCTCAGTTGCTGGGTCTGCCCCTGGCAATCAAACGTGCCCCGAGTTGATCGACCACGGCATCAATGAGCGGATCATTCTGAAACTCCTCGTCCCGAGATGATGGCGGCGGTCCTTCCTCCACTTCACGGACTGGCTCCGCTGGTACTGCCGCCTCCTCTGCCGGAGGCACAGGGGCAGGAGGATCGTCCTCAATGACGACATTCGGCACCGCCAAGGACTCGTCCACAACCATTTCCAGCTTCACCCTCTGGCCCACGGCGTCCGCCAGGAGCTGCTCCAGGTAGATGCGCGTTGGTTCACGCATCAGGCTATTGCGACAGCTCGCCTCTGAAGCGGGAAAACCGATCGTCATCACGCCTTGCTCCCATCCAAGTTGCGTCCCCATCCGCACCCAGGTTGCGATCAGCGGGCGCTGTGCCTGGACTTGCGGAATGATGGAAGCCCATGCCTCACCAGTGGGCACGGGCGGAAGCTCTGCGGATTCCTCCGGTTCAGGCGCGGGTGTCGAGAGCAGGGACTCGGTCCGGCTCTCCTCCACCGGTGATGGTGACGGGCTGGCTTCCACTGCCGGTGCACTGACCACTGGCACACGCGGAGAGTCCACGGCGGCGGCACGCCTAGCCTGTACGAGTGCCGCAGCTTCACCGGCAGACCCACCAGCTTTGTCGATGGCCTGAATCACATCACTCAGCGACACCTCAGCCATGCTTTCCACTGCCTGGATCACTCCCAGTTCCAGATGAAGGCGTTTGTTCGAGGTCCAGCGCATCCGCGCATCCACCTCCGCCAAGCCGTCCACGATACGCAGCAACTGCTCCGTCTTCGCCATTGCAGCCTGCGTGCGCAGCACCTCAGCTGCTTCTGGAGAAAGCTCCTCACCCAATGCCTCCGGGTCGCTCTGGCAGACCAGCAGCGTCCGCACATGCTGAATCAAGTCCGCCAGGTACCTTCCCAAGTCTTTCCCAGCTTCACTTTGTTGGCTCACGCAACGCAGCGCCCCCACCGTATCCCGGCGCAGAATGGAATCACTGAGCTGGGACACCGCTTCCAGCGCGGTGAAGCCGAACACCTCCAGCACATCGGACTCCACCACCTTGTTCCCGCAAAAGGCCACCAGCTGGTCCAGCATGGACTGCGCATCACGCATTCCACCATCAGCGCCGCGAGCGATGGCATAGGCCGCTTTCTCCTCCAGGGCCACGCCCTCCTCCTTCGCAATGTGCAAAAGATGGTTCGCGATGATGGGATCCGGAATGCGGCGTAAGTCGAAGCGCTGGCAGCGACTAATGATGGTGGGCAGAATCTTGTTGGCCTCCGTAGTGGCAAAAATGAACTTCACGTGCTCTGGCGGTTCCTCCAGTGTCTTGAGCAGCGCATTGAATGCCGCCGTGGAGAGCATGTGAACCTCATCGATGTAGTAGATCTTATACCGGCAGGATGCCGGCGCGTAGTTCACGTTCTCACGCAGCTCCCTCACTTGCTCCACCCCGTTGTTGGATGCACCGTCGATCTCCCGAACGTCCAAGCAGCGCCCCTCCGCGATCTCCCGGCACACAGGATCTTCCGGATCGAAGTCAATACTCGGCCCGCCCGGACAGTTCAGCGCCTTGGCGAATATGCGCGCCGTGGAAGTCTTCCCGGTTCCCCGTGGTCCCACAAAGAGATACGCATGGGCCAGCCGATTCTGCGCAATCGCATTCCGCAACGTTCGCACCACATGATCCTGGCCGAGCACGTCGGCGAATGACTTGGGGCGATATTTTCTGGCAAAAACCTGGTAGCTCACGGCGCGATCCTAACGACCTGCCGCGCAGCCGCCACCGGATTTTCATTCCTCACATCCGCATTGCCTTACGGCCCGCTTCCTGCGTAGGGTGAATCATGCGTTTTGCTCACCTTCTCCTCCTGCTCGTCACCGCCCTTGGCCTCTCCGCTTGCAAACGTGAGCAATGGCCCAACGCTCTCGTCATCGGCACAGACGCCACCTACCCGCCTTTTGAGTTCACCGGCCCAGACGGACAGCTCACCGGCGTCTCCATCGACATGGGCAAGGCCCTGGCAGAAGATCTCGGCGTGCCCGTCGTCTTCAAAAACATCGCCTTCGACGGTCTCATTCCCGCCCTCCAGACCAACACCATTGACATCATCATCTCCTCCATGACCGACAACGAAGTGCGCCGCAAGTCCCTGGACTTCAGTGACCCCTACGTGGGCACCGCCATCTGCCTGCTTGTGCCCAAGGATTCACCACTCAAAAGCCACGATGAACTCAAGCAGGGCAAACGCCGCGTCGTCACCAAAATCGCCACCACCGGTGAGCAGTGGGCTCGTGAGAATCTCCCCAACGCCGAAGTGGTAGCACTCGACGCAGACCCCGCTTGCGTCATGGAAGTGGCAAAAGCCTCCGCCGACGCCTGGATTTACGACCAGATCTCTGTCATGAACTACGCCGCGCGAAACCCCGACACCACCCGCGCCATCCTCGCCCCCATCCGAACCGAATACTGGGCCATCGCCCTGCGCCACGGCCAGACCGACCTCAAACCACGCATCAACGCCTTCCTGAAAAAATACCGCGAGGCCGGTCACTTCGAAAAGCTGGCAGACAAATATCTGGCCAAAGAAAAAGAACTCATGACCTCACAGGGCATTCCCTTTCTCTTTGACGTCAGCTCGGCAGGGAAAACGCACTAGCCTGCCTTCTTCATGAAAGTCGTAGCGAGACGCAGCGAAAGCCCGCAGTGGCAAGGCGGGCGCAGTTTTGAAAAGCTGAGTGCATGGGTGAATGCTCGGTGCCTTTCAAAACAAGCCCAACGCCTCTAATGCGGGCTTGCAGCAAGTCGCAGTAGCGTTTCATGAATCAGCCAGGCTAGAACTATCCCCCTCCCCGGAGTTCGTCAGTCAATCGCCCCGCTCAAACACTCTCCCCAGCAATCAGTGTCGGCATCAGCCGTATCGGCTGCTTCATTGCCGCAGAGCCGTCTGCCATCTGCCGGATAAGGTAACAGAGTTTTCTCGCAAAGAGCAGTGGACTAGATGCATAACGCGTCACCACCGGAACGGCGTGCGCCAGAAACAGATCATCATCCCGGGAGATGACCGCCACATCCCTCGGAATACGCCGCCCCTTCTGCAAGAAGTGGGTCACCACGGTCAGAGCATGATGCGCCCGAGCCACCAGAAAGGCCGTCGGTGCCTGCGGCTGCCTTTCCAACCGATCCAGCAGCGAGCACAAGTGAACAGGAGTGCCGTTGTGCCTCAGCACATGCAGCTTCGTCCCCTCGCCCTGCGCCAGCGCCTCACGCAGCCCCTCCTCACTCTCCGTGTCCCCGCCAAACTCACCCTCAGGCCTCACGAAAGCAATGTGACGATGTCCCTTCCGTCGCAGCAACGCACCAGCGTGGCGACACACCGCCCGGTGATTGACGTCCACGGACGGCAGCGCCAGCCCGTTCACACAGGAACCCACCACTATGCACGGCACCTCCGCACGCTGGAACCAGCGCTGCATCGGGTCCAGTGAACCGAAAAGCAACCAGACCGCAGCGGGGCTGCGCCTTGTAAGGGACTCAAGCGCACGCGATGGCTTGTCGCTGAAGCAAGCCGCACTGACATGAATGACGAGTTCCAGACCCGCGCGGGACAAATCCGCTCGAAGCTGATCCACCATCACAATGGCCGAGGGATTCATGGCCTCCAGCGGACGTGCAGAAATGGCCGCCACGATCCGAGAGACCGGAACATCTCGACCTGACTGGTTCAAAATACGCCACCGCTGCCGCGACGAGACATCCAGCACCCCCTCCTCCCGCAACATCGCAAGCGCACCCCGCAGCGTTTGCCTGCTCACTTGCAGCATGGCACCCAGTTCCCTCTCTCCGGGAAGATAGTCACGCCAGTTCCCCTCGCTGATGGCTTCACGCAAACTGCGCGCAGCGAGCGCAGTGAGCGGCACCCGCTGCGGGGGTCTAGGTCCTTGAGGTGGTTGGTTTGTCATCTGGTTCGCCCGGCAGTCCAGAAGCATAGCCTCATACCCTCCCGTTTGAAAAGCCACTTCTCCACCCATGCCTGCGCTCCTCCTCCTTCTACTGCTGCTCGTGCCCCTGCCATCCTCGGCAGAAAGCGTCATCACGCTCAACCTCCATCCTTCAAAGGAGTTCCCCCGAAACTCGGAGGGTTCGTTCGCCACCCTCAAATCCGGCCGCATCCTCTTCTGCTACACCCAGTTCTATGGAGGCGCCGGCGATGAAAGCCCAGCTCGTATCGTTCAGATCCACTCCGATGACGACGGACGTACCTGGAGTCAGCCCGTCACCCTGATGGAAAACCTCGGCGGAAACAACGTCATGAGCGTCTCCCTGCTGCGCCTCCAGAGCGGAAAGCTGGCCTTCTTTTACCTGCTCAAAAACAGCTGGATCGACTGCCGCCCCTACATGCGCATCTCCACAGATGAAGCGCTCACCTGGTCCGAACCCAAGTGCATCCTGGCTGCTCCAGGTTACTTCGTACTGAACAACGACCGCGTCATCCAGACATCCAAGGGCAGGCTCATTGCCCCGCTCGCCTTTCACCGCTCCAAAGGAGATGACCCCCATTCCAGCCGCTCGTTTGACTCCCGCGCCATCACCATGTGGATCTATTCAGATGATGAAGGCACCACCTGGAACGAGTCCGCCACCTGGTGGGCCCTCCCCGTCCGCAGCCGCAGCGGTGCCCAGGAACCAGGCATCGTCGAACTCGCAGACGGCAGCCTCTTCTCCTGGTGCAGGACAGATCAGGGCATGCAATACGGCTTTCGTTCCAAAGATCACGGCCAGACTTTCACCGCACCGGAACCCACCGAACTGAAGTCTCCCACCGGCCCCGCGAGCATCAAGCGCCTCCCAGGCAGCGATCACCTGCTCGCTCTCTACAACGACCACTCCGGCCGCTTCCCCTTCCCACCGGGCAAGCGCAATCCCTTTGTAGCCGCCATTTCCGAAGACGGCGGCCACACCTGGCCCCGGCGCAAACTCGTCGAGAGTGACCCCGACGGTCTCTACCACTACACCGCCATCCACTTCACCCCAGATGCCCTGCTGCTCGGCTACTGCGCTGGCGACAGCCAAGTTGGTGCTCTCAACCGCCTTCGCATCCGCCGCATCAGTCTCGACTGGCTGGCCAATCCCTGATCTCCCTCCTCATGCGTCGCTCCAAAATCCTCGCCAAACTCCGCTCGGGTCAAATCGCCAGACTCTGCGCCACCGGTTCCCCCATCTCCTTCTTCCCCGCCGTGGCCGCTCAGGCCGGTTATGACGGCGTCTGGGTGGACGCCGAGCACCGCCCCTGGGATGCACGGGAAGCGGAAACGATGATCGGCCGCCACCACGCTGCCGACATCGACTGCATGTGGCGTCCCCCTACAAAAGAGAAAAATGCCCTCTACCGCCTCCTCGAAGATGGCGCTGCCGGACTCATGATTCCCCACGTCGCCTCAGCCGAGGAGGCCATGGCGCTGGTGCAGGCGGTCAAGTTCCCCCCACTCGGAGATCGCGGATTCTGCGGTGGCGGAAGGGACGCCGCCTACTGGGTCGGCAAACCTGCTGATTACGTGGAGCAGGCGAACCGCGAGACTTTTCTCGTCGTTCAAATCGAAACCCCTACGGCTCTCGAAAATGCCGAAGCCATTGCGGCGGTCCCTGGCGTGGACGTCCTCTTCCTGGGACCGGGTGATCTGTCCCTGCGCCTGGGATGCACCCCGGCCGTACACGACCCCATCATGATGAAAGTTCAGCAACAGCTTCAGGCCTCCTGCGCCAGACACGGCAAGACTTGGGGACGGCCCGTGGGCACGCTTGCGGAGGTACGCACCCTCGCCGAGTTAGGCTCCCGCTTCATCGTCCACGGC
Source organism: uncultured Verrucomicrobiaceae bacterium (assembly GCA_964538625.1). GTDB lineage: Bacteria > Verrucomicrobiota > Verrucomicrobiia > Verrucomicrobiales > Verrucomicrobiaceae > JAEUHM01. The sequence goes on along the minus strand of CAZIGH010000010.1, from coordinate 107,587 downwards.
AGCGAGTTCGGTGGCATCTGCGCACACCTCCAGGCTTGCGCAGCAGATTTCCAGACCGTCTGCGTCGGGCATCTCGAAACCTGAAACAGAGTATCCCTATGAAATAGGGAAGCACGCAGACTCGCCCCCATTCAAGACAGCCCCCGTCTCTTTCAGAAAGGGGTGAGAATAAATCCCAAAACTGCCCCGTTCAATCAGAGGTTTGCCACCCCTTTCTTGAAAGGGGGCAGCTTAGCTAAGGCACGAGCCTCCCCCATTTTTTTAGGGTGTAGTTCAAGCGCTGATTCATTTTGGGAATCTACCCCCCTAAAAAATGGTGGGCGATTGCCTACCCCTGCGGAACCCACCCGCCGCTCATTGCCGAGGTTCCGTTCCCGGCCACCGATCCCCAACGCTCTCAATCCGCTCCCCTTTTTCAAAGGAAACCACCCTCACAGTGCATGCCTCCATGCCCGAAATCACTTCAATGGCCCTCTGGACGCCCATCACGCACGCAGCCGTAGCCAGCGCGTCCGAGTGGGTCGCATCTGGAGCGATCGCCGTTGCAGCCACGCGTTTCGTCAGCCCAAGCCCCGTTCCAGGATCGACAATGTGAGAATACCGGACACCGCCGATCTCCACGAACTGGTGGAGGTCGCCGGAGGTGGAAACGCCGCACTTGGAAAGCTTCAATACCTGAGTTTGGTCCCCTTTTTCATCGGACTCAAAGGTTCGAAGCCGAACCTCCCAGCCCTTCGGCTCATCGGGCGGCGCGGCCCCTATCGCCAGGTCCCCACTGGCGGCCACCACAGCGGAACGGATACCGTGATCCTCCAGGACCTTCAGCGCCTCATCGGCCGCAAAGCCCTTGGCTATGCCACCGAGGTCGATCTGCATACCGGGCTTCGCGAGACGAATCATCCGGGTGGTCGGCTCCGCCGTGACCAACTGCCACCCCACAAGCGGACGAACTCGGTCCAGCTGTTGAGCCGCAGGCAGTTCCCCCCGGCGTTTCGACCGTCGCCAGAGCTGGCTATAGTGGCCAGCAGTGATGTCAAAGGCACCCTGTGTCAGCCGGGCCAACTCCAAGCCACACTGGATCACCCGAAAGAGATCTGCCGAAGCCACATGTTCGGTGGACTGGTTGAGAAGCGTGAGCTCGGAGTCCGGCCTGTAGTCGGAGCAGACCTGCTCCAGCTCTGCCACTCGCAAGAACGCAGCCTCTGCCGCCGTCTCCGCTTGGTCCGCATCCGCAGCGTAAAAGGTCAGCCGAAACAGCGTGCCCATAGCGGACCGGCTGATGTCAAAACGACGGAGTTCACGCTCTGCTCCCGCAAGCTCGCAAGCGAAAGCCAACACCCAACACAACAAAAACGGCGCTCGCAGGGAGCGCCGTTTGAGTGAAAAGGTCGCTGCGGATGAGGCGTTATTCGCCATCGCGGCCAATGGCCTCAACCGGGCAGCCAGCAAGCGCTTCCTCGCAGAGAGCGCGTTCTTCATCGGACTCCGGCTGCTTGTAAACGTAGGAGTGACCTCCGTCGTCATCGCGCTTAAAGTTGGCTGGTGCAGTCTCGCGGCAGAGGTCACAGTCGATGCACTGATCATCTACGTAATAAGCTCCGTCGGTATTTTGGGGGTATTTGTTGGAGGCGTCTGCCATGTGGGGTCCTTTGTTTGGGGTAAGTGGGCGGGAAAATAGAGTCTGCTGTGGGGGGGTCAATGCCTTTTTTGGCATTGGTTTGACTGGAATGCGTTTCTTGGGCAGGGTGACGGCCCATGTCGTCAGAAAATCTCCGCCCCACCCACACGGAACCTGTTCCGAAACCCTGCCTGCCGAAAGAAGGCTGGCACGTGCTGCACCTTTTCTATCACGTCAACCGCTCACAATGGGATCTCATGGGCCAAGAGGCGCAGGCTGCCTCCCGTCAGCACTTCGCTGAGCTCGTCAAATCCATTCGCGCTCATCCGAGTACTCAGCTCCTGCTTTTCAGCATGATCGGACCCAAGTCGGACCTTGGGATGATGTTGCTCACGCCTGACCTTCATGATGCGAATCGCTTTGAAAAGGCGCTCACGCTAGCTCTCGGCCCGGATGTTCTGATGCCGGTTTACAGTTATCTTTCCATGACCGAGCTCAGTGAGTACACCACCACGGAAGAGCAGTTCGCCCGCGAGCTGGAGGTCAATGAGAAGCTCACCCCGGGTACGGAAGCCTTCGCCCTGCGCATGGGCGAGTGGAAGGCGCGGATGAAAAAATACAACATGGACCGCCTTTATCCCAACATGCCGGACTGGCAGGTCTTCTGCTTCTACAACATGAGCAAGCGCCGCAACGTGGGCCAGAACTGGTATGCTACGGACTTTGAATCGCGACGAGTGCTGATGGGCGGTCACGCAAGGACAGGCCGCAAATGGGCAGGCAAGATCCGTCAACTTATCACCGGCAGCACGGGACTCGATGAGGCAGAGTGGGGCGTGACCCTCTTCGGCCATGACACGCATGACATCAAAGGCATTGTTTACGAAATGCGGTTTGATGAAGTGAGCGCGGTGTACGCGGAGTTCGGGGACTTCTACATCGGCCTTCAGATGCCGGTGGACGCTCTGATGGAGAGGCTCATGATTGCCTGATGAACGCCCCCCTAGTCATCGCAGGAAGAGCGTTTCACTCCCGGCTGATGCTCGGCACGGGCAAGTTCCCGTCTGGCGAAGCCATGCGCGAGGCCATTCTCGCCTCAGGAACGGAGATTGTCACCGTGGCGCTTCGCAGGGCGGATCTGAGCGGCAAAGGAGACCCGTATGCGAACATCCTGGATCACATTCCAGAGCACGTGCTGCTGCTGCCGAACACGAGCGGTGCCATGGACGCAGAGGAGGCGGTGCGGCTCGCCAGGCTGGCCGTGGCGGCCGGTCTGCCGAACTGGGTGAAGCTTGAGATCCATCCCGATCCTCGTTATTTGCTGCCTGACCCCATTGAGACGCTCAAGGCAGCGGAGGTGCTGGTGAAAGAGGGCTTCAACGTGCTGCCCTACATCAATGCGGATCCCGTGCTGGCAAGGCGGCTGCAGGATGTGGGTACGGCCACTGTCATGCCTCTCGGTTCACCCATTGGTTCCCACCAGGGCATCACCACGCGTCGGCAAATCGAAATCATCATCTCTCAAGCCACCGTACCGGTGGTCGTGGATGCAGGCATCGGCGCGCCGAGCCATGCAGCCGAGGCGCTTGAAATGGGGGCAGACGCGGTACTGGTGAACACCGCTATCGCCATAGCCCCAGACGCTCCTCGCATGGCAAGCGCCTTCAAGGCCGCCGTGGAGGCCGGGCGCGCCGCTTACGAAATCGGACTTGGAGAAATGACGGGCGAGGCTTCCGCTACCAGTCCTCTGACGACCTTTCTTTACCAAAGCTAGCCACACCGTATCAGGCAGGCTGCTCCTCCGGCATGGCGGCCTTACTTGGTGCTACGGGAGTGCGGGAGCGGGTGAGGCCGTGCCAAAACGTGCGGCACTCGGCACGCAGCCAGATCTTGATGCCCACCCACAGGAACTTGAATGAAGAAAAGTCCGGCGAAAGGCTCTGTGCAAACGTGAACACCTCCTTCGTGTTGAGGTCTCCATACGTGCCCAGTTCCAGACGTTTGCGAGCCAGAGCCTGAAGCCGACCATTGTAAAACTTCATGAACTTGGCGAATCGCCTGCCGTGAGGCCCGTCGTAAGGGAAGCGGGTGAACTCCTCATGCAGCATCTGATAAACCAGCCTCACTGGACCGATGAAGTAAGTGGAAAGGTCTAGCGCAAAGGCCGCACGCATGAGCTCCGCATCACCGAGGTATATGTATTTACCCTTGTAGAGTGCCTCAAACCAGTAGCGGTAGCTGCGGCCATAAGAACTGGCATAGTAGTCCAGCTTCATCTTCGTGCACTCACCCCTGAGCCCTGTCTTGATGATGTCCACCGCAGAATAAACCGAGAATCCGCAGTAGTCGAGTCCCTGGCTGTAAAGCGGGTCGATGAATCCCGCTGCGTCTCCCACACACATCCAACGGTTGCCCGCAGCTTGCTCGGTGTGGTAGGCTAGGCCCTTGTAGTAGTAGAAGTCGTCTTCGACCGGTGTGGCATCCTCAAACATCAGCCTTCCCACAGGATGACTCAGCAGGTGCGCACGCAGGCGCTCCACCATGCTTGGCCCGGGTGGCAGGTCATAGAGTGTGCGGTCCCACACGATGCCTGCACTGAAGTCACCGCCCGGAAGTGGGATGAGCCAGCACCACCAGCCCTTGCCCATGAGATGGTTGGTAGCCGGACCACGGGATGCGCGTGTGTCCATGAGGCGTGGGTTGAGCGTGCGGCTCTTGTAGCTGTCGATGTCATTGACATTGCGAAAGCGGCACCACATGGAGGAGGTGGGGTGCTCTTCACCCAGCGGGCGATGTTTGCCCAGCTTCTTTGCCAATACGGCGGCTTTTCCACTGGCGTCGATGAGCCACTTGCAACGCACCGTACGCTCCAGTTTGTCTGAACCGGTGACTTTCAGGGAGTGCATCTCATCGCCCTCAGCCAACTCTATATCGCTTACCGTGGCGGGACGCACCAACTCGGCTCCGGCCTCCCTGGCCAGCTTGAGAAGATGCTCGTCTAGTAGGGAACGGTCCAGTTGATAGGTGGGCAGGCGGCTTTGGAACTTGGGTCCCAGCTCCGTGCAGTCATTCACCGGCGTGTGGGAGTCCTTGCAGAACCACATGCGCAGACCGTGCTTCTGATACTGGTTGGCGCTCAGGTAAGAACCCAGGTAGAGCACGCGCGTCATGAAGCAGCCAGCCACTTCCGAAGTGCTCTCGCCCACCTTGCGGTCAAACCGTTCATTCCTCTCCACCACGAGCACTCTGGCTGACGGCATATCCCGCTTCAGCAGCAGGGCAGCGGAGGCGCCGCTGAACGCTCCACCCATGATCACCACGTCATACTCTTTTGCTTCCTTCGTTTCCATGCTGCTGATGCTTTGACGACTCTACGTTTCCACGCCAAGAAGTTGCACAATCCCCGTCACTTTTGACCGGGCTCATTTCCCTCCCTGCATGACCTGCTACGATTCCGCATCCACGCCCGCCGCGCAAGCCTCTCCTGAAAAGGGCGGTCGGATGCACTGCGCTTTGTGGACGAGGTTGATGCTCTTCCTGATGAAGAGGCTGCCGCCAGGCATGTGTGAGTGGCTGTGTCGTCCGGCAGCACTGCTGTTCTACTCTCTGCTCTCCACTCAGCGCCGGGTGGTGCAGCAGAACATCGCAGCGCTTCACCCTCACCTGGACTCCTGGTCTCGCCGCGCCATGGGTCTGTCGCTTTTTCATCAGTTCGCCCTCACCTACCTGGACCGGCTCCGCCACCTGCACTTCCAGCATCCTTTTTCCTGGGACTTGCCGGATGAAGCACTGCTCTATCAGATGCAGGGGGAGAAGGGCGGTGTGCTGGTCTTCACCGCGCACTCCGGGAACTATGATGTGGGGGCGGCGCTTTTCGCGGAGAAGTTCGGACGTCCGGTGCACATCGTTCGAGTGCCTGAGCGGACGGCGGAGCTGCAAGACATCCGGGAAAAGGAACTGCGCTCAGTGGGCAGGGAGGCGGCCATGTTGCATGTGCACTACAACACCACGGCAGATGCCCACCTGGGCATCGAACTCTGCCGTATCCTCCAGCAGGGAGAGGTGGTTGCGGTGCAGGGAGACCGTGTGGTAATGGACGTTTCTTCAGCCACTGCGGTGCATGATGGAGTGGAGTTTACCTTCCCACGTGGTCCTCTTATTCTGGCCGAAGTCACCCGCGTGCCTTGTTACCCAATCTTTCTGAGTCGCACCGGTTCCTGCCGTTACCGCATCCACGTCGGCCAGCCTTTTGTGAAAAAGGGCGAGGCCATGGAGGCTAGCGAACTCGCTGCAAGATGGCTCGCTGTACTCCACCCTTTTCTACTCCTCCACACGGATCAGTGGTTTGTGTTTGAACCTGTGGTCCGGCGCGTTGATGCCGCCGCTGACCTATGAAGGCACCCAGTCTCACCAAGCGTGCGCAAGGGCTGAGGCTCGGTCTCATCGGCACCGCAGCGGGCGCTTCGTTGGCGCTGCTGCTCACTGGGCAATCTTTGGCTTCAATCGCGTTCTCCGGTGCCTGCTGGCTCATTTACCTGCTCGGTACCCTGCGTCCGGGCTGCGGTTGGTTTGGGCCTGTCATGACCTCCATCACCGAGGATAAGCCCTGCGTCCTCATCACCATTGATGATGGTCCACACCCAGACACCACCCCAGCGCTTCTCGAAGTCCTGAACCAGCATGGAGCGAAGGCGGTCTTTTTCCTCATTGGCGACCGCGCCCAAAGGCATCCGGAACTGGTACGCGCCATTGCGAAAGCGGGTCATGGCATCGGCAATCACAGCATGACCCATCCCAGCGGCACGTACTGGATGCTAGGACCATGGCGAATGTGGCGTGAAATCAGGGATTGTCAGACGGTGCTGAAGCAGATCACCGGCTCAGCGCCCCGGTGGTACCGCTCGCCGGTGGGACATAGCAACCCATTCGTCCAACCAGTGCTCTCCGCACTGAATCTGCACAGGATGGCTTGGTCAGCCCGGGGTTATGACACCATTCGGACCAACGTGGAAGTCGTGATGCGCGCCCTGCGACCTGGCATGAGGGCAGGAGCCATCATCCTGCTCCACGAAGGCACCCCCATGGCCTCCGAACTGCTGAGACAGGTGCTCAAGGAACTGCAGGCGAAAGGTTTGCAATCCGGACTCTGGGAGTGCTGACCGCAGAGACGGGGCGGCCCAGTGTTCACTAGGCGCACCCCTTAGAGCCAAACTCAGCGGAAGCTCTTCGCAAAGTCATCAGAAGTAGCCTTCGCCACCACCTTGGTCTTCTGGAAGGTGCTCTTTTCCCCCTTCTCAATGAGCAGGTTTTCATAGTCAGACGCGCTCATCGGCAGCTCGATGGTCTTGTCCTGCCAGGTGGAGAGAAGAATGGCGTTGGCCAGTTCCACACTGCGGATCCCCTCTTCAGCTGGACTCAGCAGTTTCTCCCCCTTGAGAATGGCATTGGTGAAGTTCTGGAGGATCTCCACGTGCTGACCTCCACTCTCAGCCACAGGGATGTCCATGTGCCAGCTCTCCGGCATGGCAAACGCCGCCTCCGCCTCCATGCAGAACTTGCTCATCGGCACCCGATTGCGCTGAAAATGGATCTTCGAGCCATCGGTCACGGTGAGACGGCCCTGCTCACCGGAAATCTCAAGGCGGTTGCAGCCGGGAGCCTCACCCGTGCTGGTTACAAAGGTCGCAGTGGTTCCGTTGTCATACATCAGCACAGCCGTCACATCATCCTCCACTTCCACCTGGTGGAAGCGTCCGAACTGGCAGAAACCACGCACCTTCTGCGGCATGCCGAACATCCACTGAAAGAGGTCCAGGTTGTGCGGGCACTGATTCATGAGCACTCCACCGCCCTCGCCCTTCCAAGTGCCGCGCCAGCCGCCGGTGGCATAGTAGTAGTTGGTGCGGAACCAGTTGGTTACTTCCCAGTGCACCCGCCGGATCTCACCCAGCTCACCACTGTCGATGAGGTCCTTCACCTTCTTGAACGTGGCATTCGTGCGCATGTTGAACATGGCGGCAAAGACTTTGCTCTTGTCTGTGTGGGCAGCGATGAGGCGCTCACAGTCCGCTTTATGCACGCTGATCGGCTTCTCCACGAGAACGTGTAGTCCTGCCTTGAGCGCCTCAATGCCGATGGTGGTGTGGCTGAAATGTGGCGTGCAGATCAAGATGGCATCTATCTTGCCACTGTGAATCATTTCATTCACGTCGGTAAAGGCGGCCTCTCCCTCTTGTAGCGCGGGGATGGTGCCATGACTTTCGCACAGAGCGCCGACCTTCATGCCAGGCACTTTGCCCGCGCGAATGTTTGCCATGTGGGCCTTGCCCATGTTTCCGAGACCAACGATTCCGATCCTGACGATGTCCATAGACCGCCAAGCGTAGGCAGCCGCACAACTGGTTCAACCGGATTGATGCGCACCCCTTCAGCCGCTCTTTCTTCGGCTACCGTGCAGACTCACTTGCGAAAAATGAAATACACGGCTCCGCACATGCACAATCCGGCGTAGAGGTAATCCCACTTCAGAGGCTGCTTCATATAAAAAACGACAAACGGCACGAACACCGTCAGTGTGATGACTTCCTGGATGATCTTCAACTGCGGGAGCGAGAGCGCTTCACTGCCGATACGGTTCGCTGGCACTTGCAGCAGGTACTCAAAGAAGGCAATGCTCCAAGATACCACCGCCGCGATGAACCAAGGCTTGGCCTTCATATCCTTCAAGTGCGCATACCACGCGAAGGTCATGAACACATTCGCCGCCAGCAGCAGGAGCACCGTTTTCACCACAATCCAGTTCATGCACCCTTATTCTCCTCAACCTCAGCAAGTTTAAACTCCAGTTCACACACGCGGTACTCGGCCTCACGGAGCTTCTTCCGCGTCTCGGAGTCAGACTGCGCCAGCTTCAACTCCAGCTCCTGCACACGTTGTTCAGCCTCTTTCACCTTTCTCCGCAGCGCCTCGCACTCTTCCGCAGCTACCACCGTAGCGGCCGCATCGCTGGCACTGCCGCTGTTGACCAAGCTGAGGATCTCTTTCTGGAGCATCTGAATGCGCTGCTCCGCCGCAGCTAGCTTCTTCTTCTGCTCTGCCAACCGCGCCTCTCCATCCGCCTGCTCCTGTCCTAGCACTCCCCGCACCCGTTCCAGCTCTGCCTTCAATACCTCCTGGGCTTCATTGGAAAGCGCCGCTTCACGTTCGCGGACGGCCGCCTTCAGATCCGCCTCACGTGCAGCCCACAGTCGCGATTCCTCCTCGCGTGCCTTGCGCAACTCAGCAAGTTCACTCGTCAGAGAGGTCGCAAGCGCCCCTCGGGCCTCTAGTGCCTGCTCCAATGCGGCGTTCTTTCCCTGCTCGGCAAGCAGTGCCACATGCTGGTCTGCAATGCGGTCCTTCAACGCCGGAATCTGCTCCTTGAGCAGGGAGGTCGCAGATTCCGCAGAACGAAGCTGCTCGGTCACGTCCGCCAGTCTTCTGCCCTGGGTGGCCTCACGTGCCCCGCTCTCTTGTCGAAAGTCCGCAAACTCCTGATCCAGCCTCGCAATCAGTTTTGCAGACTCTTCCTGGCGCCTCCGAGCTTCAGCCGCATCCTCTTGCAAGCGATCCTCCAGCTTCCTTACCTGCTCACTCAACAGCTCAAGCTGCGGAGCAAACCGTGCCTGCATGGCCTGCTTCGTCAGCCACCAGGACAACGCGGCAGAAAAAGCCGCGATGAGAAAACCGGTAGCGAGTGAAGTGAGGTCCATTTTCCTATTGAAGAGCACGGGCTGCTGCCGTGTCCAGCCTGCTTTTTCGACGCTCCACCAGCATCAACAACGACAGCGAAAGTAGCAAAATGAGGATGAACCAACCCATCACCGACCGCAGAGACTGGTTCATCCCCAGCAGCGCGGACAGCGGTCCGTAACCCCCAAGCGGAACGACATAGATGAGCAGCATGTGGGTAACGTAAGCCGAAAGTGAGCGTCTGCCGACAAGCAGCAACCACTGCGGCCATGCTGAAGTGCCAAGGTGCAACTCCACCATCCAGCTCGCACCTGCGAACGCGAGCACCCACGCCAGTCGCTCCACGAAGAAACTCGCCGTGGTGTACTCCCCCATGAAACTCCAGATCACTACCACCACGACCACACCAGCCAGGAAGAGAGCCCGCGGTTCAGGCCTCCATTTGGCAAAGAGAAATCCAGCCAGCGCAAAACCCACCCAGGGGAAAAGCGGAAACAGGCTCCCTTGTTGGCGATTGAGATACGCATCCACCACCAGCCAGCCGGTTTGCACCTCTTTCAGCACATCCGTCAGCCACAAAACCACTACCAGCAAAGTCAATGCAACCACCCAGGCGAAGCGCCCAAACCGCTCGATGGCCAGCAGCAACAAACCGCTCAGGGCAAGGCACTGCAACACATCCGCTTGAAGAAAGATGCGCCAGGAACCCACTGAAAAATCACCCCTCATCCACTCCGTCCAGGGAATGTGCAGAAGGTGCCCTAGCACAAAGATGAGTCCCAGCCTTTTCACAGCGGGCAGCAGCGCTCTCACACTCCCATCTCTGCGCACCGCTACCCCGCGCACCCAACCCGCAAGCCAGAAAAAGGTGGGGGCTATCAGTCCGTGAAAGTAGCTCGCCCAAGCATAAGCAGCCGTCTGCTGAAGCCGCTGCTCCAGAAACGTGTTCGCACAGTGCACCCAGATCATGCCCACCACAGCGAGCCCGCGCAGAGCATCCACCCACCCCAGCCGTTGCCTTACAGGGTCCCTGTTCATACTCAGAAGTTTGATCTCAAGTCACACTCCACCGGCAGCGGCGCTCCATCCAAAAGATGCTCCGAGAGCAGCCTGGCAAAGTGAGGAGCGCGCAGTGCGCCTTTTGAAGCAAGTCCGTTGAAGAAGCAAACGCGGTCATTTGCAGGGTGCCGCCCGATTAAAGTACGTTGCGCCGCGATGATCGGCCGCACTGCACTCGCTGAGTCAAGCACTTCAAACGGCACACGGAGTGCGGCGTTCATTCGCTGATGAAGCACCTTCCGGTCCCCACTTGTCACTTTGTGTGGCTCCACAAAGTCCGTATCATAAGTGGAGCCCACACGCAGCATTCCCCGCCCCAACGGTACCATCCAGCATCCATGATGTACCACTCGCAGCTCCTCGCCCACGTCAGCCTTCACACTCAAAATCGCTCCACGAGCCACCTTGAATGGCACCCACTCAAACTGCGGATGCTTTGCCGCTTGCCAGCCAATACACCACACCACATGACTGAACTTGCGCCCCTGCCACTCCACCCCGAGGTCCGTGCGGTCCACTTCGTTCACCTCACCACGCTCATAACATCCTGCCCTGTGAAAGTGTTCCCGGCTCAGCGCCAGGTATTGGGCCGTATCCAACCGCCCAGCTCCCGTCATCTCGAATCCTCCACAGGGATTCCGAAATACCTCTGCATGAAGCGCCAGCTCCTCACCGCTCAAAAACGGTCTGAACTCCTCCCGTCCGCACTTCGCCATCCATCTGTCGGGCTCCACTTCATTCTTAAACAACCGCACATGCCGCAGCTCGTGAAAAAACGAACCGCCGAGTAGCGCCTCAAGTCGGCGATAAAACAAAACCGCTTCCGGCCACTGCTCCGCATAACCCTTCGAAAGCGAAATGCGCATTCCTGTGATCGGGGTGATCAACCCAGCGGCAATTTTCGAACTCGTGACCGGCTCCTCACCATCCACGATCAAGAACGGAACACCCCGCTCCTCCAGCCTCCAAGCCAGCGCCGTGCCCGCCAGCCCCTGGCCGACGATCAACACACGTTCCACTCTATCCCTCTGCACAACGTACTGATAGCCTCCTCCCGGAAACCCGGCAACTCCATCTGACACCGTCTCACTCCACGTGACCGCAGTTCACCGCACCGCCACCTGCCGACTCACGCTGCTCGATTCAACTTCGCACTTTGTCCCCATCCGCTGGGGTACACTCCATCCAGATCACCACTCCAAACCAACGCACCGTACCGAAACCTGTTTGCTTGGGATTGGTTTGCCACCAACAATGCGTCCCTTATGAAAACGGCTTTTGCTTCGCTTCCCGGCATCGTTTCCGACAAGGGCCAGCTCCTTGTCGAGGCCAGGCTTGTGGAGCAAGTCGCCGATCTCATGCACGACACGGCCTTTTTCATCAAGGATGCAGCAGGGCGCTACGTCGTGGTCAATCATTCGCTCGTCGAACGGCACGGCCTCAAGGACAAGTCAGAAATGATTGGGCGACGTCCCTGCGATGTCTGTCCGGGGGACTACGGACGTATTCCGACAGAACAGGATGCGGCCGTGCTGCGCACTGGACGCCCCATCATCGAGAGGCTGGAACTCTTCTGGCGACGGCCAAACATGCCTGTGTGGGGACTCACGAGCAAACTGCCTGTCCGCGATGCACAAGGTCAAGTGTGTGGCATCATAGGCATCTCGAAAGATCTCACGGCACACGTGAACCGAGAAGAAGTGCCACTATCTGTGGCACAGGCGCTGAGGTACCTGGAGACCACATTCGACCAGCCGGTGAGTCCGTCATCGCTGGCAAAAAGGGCGGGCATGAGTCCGGCGCGCTTCGCCCGTGTCATCAAGCGCATCCATGGCATCAGCCCCATGCAACTCATCACCAAAACGCGCATCACTGCTGGCTCAAGGCTTCTCGTTGAGACGGATGCCAGTGTAGCTGAGATCGCCCTGGAGTGCGGCTTCTCAGATCATAGCGCCTTCACTCGCGCCTTTCGCGCCGTCACCGGTTGTTCCCCGAGCCAGCACCGAAGCACGAACCGAAAGCCATAGTACATCCGCCTATGGAGCTTTTCGTCGGGGTTTACCCTCAGCTTCTCGCATTCGCTGGACCTTGGGCACATACCCTTCGCCATAGTTTACCTGCGTGCCACGAAGATGAGTCAGCAGCTTCTCGCGCATGGAATGCAGGACGGCTTCGTGAGCTGGATCCGCAGCTAGATTTCGCTGCTCCAGCGGATCGCCATCCAAGTCAAACAGCGTCTCTCCTCTTTCGTCCACCCAGTATTTGTAGCGCAAGTCGCGCACCATCATCCGGGACACCCCCGCCCCACCCCCAGAAATCTCACTGATAGCCGTCGGTCGCACCTCCTTCACTTCTCCCCGAGCAAGAGGAAGAAGTGACTTGGCAAACCGTCGGGGAGAGAGCGCTCCACCAGCGGCCTCCACCGCCGTGGGATAGACATCCATCATCTGCACTGGAGCCTTCACACGACTGGGTGGCACTTCACCCGGCCAGCGTATCACCAGAGGCACGCGGGCTGCATCCTCGTAGAATCGGCCTTTGGTCATCAATCCATGCCCCCCCATCATTTCGCCATGATCGGCAGTGAGAACCACCAGCGCCCGCTCCCATGTACCGCGCTTCTTGAGGGCTTCCTCAAGCAAACCCACACAATGATCAACCAGTGAGATCTTGCCCAGATAGTTCGCCAGCATCTGGCGCAACGCCGCATGATGGATCTCGCGGTTCTCGCGCTTGAACACCTCCGGCACATGCTCCGGAAGCACTAGTTTATCCGCTTCATACATGGTCGCAAACTCACCCGGCGCATCCAGCGGCGGATGAGGAGAATGCAGGCTCACCACGAGGCACAGTGGCTGATCCTTGGGAAGGGATGAAATGTGTTCCACCGCTTTCCGCGTCACGAAGACATCATGATAGTCCTCCACGTCCAGCACACTGGCGCGAGGCTCAAACTCATTGAGCACATACCGACGACGGATGTCCTGTGAGGCCTTTTCCGCCAGTCCCTTTTCTGTGAGATAGCGCCCGTAAACTGACCTCCCCTCAGCACTGTCTGGCGGCCCCGGCACATCCAACACCGTATCCAACCCCAGCGCTGTGAAGTAGTCTGTTGGGTTCTTGAAGCGCTCTTTCCAGCCAGGGCCGGAAGTCCAGTGGGTCTTTCCCATCTGCGCAGTCAAATAGCCCGCAGCCTTCATGTCGTGAAACATCCTCGCATCCTCCGGCGATGCAAAGTAATCCGTCGCATTCCCCCAAAGCGCGTGACCATGATTGTGCGGATACAACCCCGTGATAAGCGAAACGCGGGAGGGCATGCACACCGGCGAAGTGACATAACACGCATCAAACACCGCACCCTCCCTCGCGATGCGATCCATCACCGGAGTCCGTACCTGCGCATCATCCCAGCCCACATACCGCGGGCTCCACTGATCCGCGATGACGATGAGGACATCTGGCTTGCCCGAAGCAGCGGAAGTGAAAAGAAGCAGGAAAGCGGCGAAGCACCTTGTCATGCGCGCTGTAACGCAATGTGTCCGAGGCTTTTGCTCGATGGTGCTGATTTTTGTCTCGTCAACTCTCAGCCTTCTTGCTACAGTGCGGTGTATGAAGGCTGGCCTTCCGCTTCAGTTTGTCGTTTTGGCTTACTCACCTGCCATGCTCCATGCCCAGCCCTCGGTCACCATCTACAAACAAGACTTTCACTTGGAATCCGTTGTTCTGTGTGACCCTGCGGGCGCTGTGAAGGTCATTATTCCCGAGCAGAACTACCGCGCTCATGCAGTGGCCAGAAGCCGGAAGCTCTTGTTCAACGCGGGCAGGGAGATCGACCTTTTCGTAAAGGGTGCCAATCGCCAGCCAGACGAGGAACGCATCATCACCCAAACCGTTCACTACTTATGATGACGTTGATCCATCATCGCATCTTCGTGCTCACCCTCATTCTGCCCTTCACAGCGGAAGCGGCAAGTGGGCAGGGAACGACGCCGCGCAACCCATCTGCGGATCAAGTATCGTCCGAAGACGAGTTCGTCCCCGCACAACTCCAACGCGATGGGAGTGGCACTGTTTGGGCGGTCGGGGGGCATCCTGCCGACCCATACGCCCCACGCAGCACTCGCACACCAGCTCAACAACTAGCCTCTTTCGACGAACCTACCTCGGCATGGCTGCCGGTGTCTCTTCCAACTCCTGACGAACAAGCTTCTCCCACGCAGATTGTCATTTCTAGCGAAGGCAAGCTCATCGTCCTTTGGAAGGGAGTGGATCAAACGTTCCTGACCCGCCATTTGGGAGGGGCGCACCAGAAGTGGCTAAACCTTGCAGGAGATTGGACTGCACCACGAATCACCGCCCTGGCTGATGGTGGCGTGTGTGTCACGGAGAGCGGCAGAAAGGTGTTATTGGCAATGAGTTCATCTGCCCCTCCGCAGCAGTTGGAAATGGATGAGCGCTACTTTTTGATCCCTCCTACCCGACCGCCGACTATCTACTTCATGCCCGTCAGCGCGGTGCAATCGTCAAACGGAACGGTGTATTTATGGGGAAGTGCGCTTGATGAGCGAAGCATCTACTGGCGGCTATGCGGGCTGGTAAAGGTGGAGGGAGAATCCATTCTTCCAGTGGAGCAACTACCATTCGATTCGAAAACGCCGATCTCAGCTGTGGCTTCCGCTGGGAATCTTCTTTTCATCGCTGAAAATGGAAAGGGGGTATGGGAGACCTCCGACGACTTTGCGACAGTTCGGTTGGTTTCTGATCCTGAAAATGCGTTGCAGTTCGTGGAACAGATTTCCGTGCTACAAGGAGATGTCTATTTCATCGCCTGCCCACGCCCAAACACGAGTGGCTGGCAACCGTCCAGGCTGATCCCGGAATACAGCAGCCCGTTCACGCGCCGACATTACAAAGGCTTCCACAGGACCGGCAGCCTGTATCAATACGACCAGTCAGGGGTGCGCGTTGTGGCACAAGGCCTTGATAAGCAGCCGCATTTTCGCACAAAGGGGCGTAACATCGTAAGGTCTAAAGGCGGTCTATTTGTGGGGTCCCACGCGGGGCATGCTCTCTGGCTCTCAAGCAACAAGACCATCTCGCCTGAAGGAAAGGCTGAACTGCTGGATTCCTCTTGGGGCATCGACTTCACTCCGGCAAATATCGCCGTTTGCCTGCCAGACGAACGGCGCTTGCTCGTATCCAATGGGAGTCAGTGGGGATTGTTCGATAGCACCTCCCCAAAGCGCCCCCCCCCTCATCCGAGGACTTCAACCATCACCACAAGGGGGCCGCTGCTTGTCGATGCGGACCGCAGCGTTTGGGCGGTAAGAGATGATCCCCCAGATTTGGTCCAATGGGATGGGCAACGCTGGGTTGAAATGCCGAAGCCACCATTGCACCCCGAAGATTGTCACCACCCATCATTTGATGGAAAAAACCAGCTTTGGATGGTGGACAAATACAACCGCGCATCCGCAGTAATGAATGCAGAGTCTGGAGAATGGTCACTCTTTGACACGGCTGAACTCGCCGCTGCAGCGCGCTTGGCACCCGGAGACTTCGTGGGACCTGTGGGTGGGACTTGGACGGGCATCATCTCCCATGCCAATGGCTCCATCGGTTTCGGCACCCCCTCAGAAACCATCCACGTGCTCATGCATGGAAAATGGCATAGATTCAAATCTCGCAATCTTCCGTTCGGCATACCCTTCTCAATATGGAGGGCAGACTTCAATGCTGATGGGCTGTTCACCCTCATTGAGGAAACTGGCATGACAAGTCGGTTTGCGTCTAACAATCAGACGAGAGTTCTGGCACTGCTGCCAGACGGGACGTGGGATACTTCAATTCAGCCTCTGACCTCCATCAAGTATTCTCATTCCTACCAGCGCGAAGCCGCATCGACTCCCGCCGCCTCTCGTCCGAGCCAAGCCAGCGTCCTCCACCCAGATGGACGTTTTTGGACCATCAGCCGCACTGGAGAAGTTTTCATCACAAGGGAGGGCGTTCATGTGCAATGGGGACAGGATCACCCATCACCATTTCCAAGCATCACCTCATCGCGAGACTTGATCATTGACCGATTTGGGGACGTTCATTACCCAAAATCCACCGAGCAGGGTCACGACCAATGGATTACCCTTCGCCCGCTCAAAGAAGATCAACCCGTTACCATCCGCCGCAGTGACGCCGCGTATCCCAGTCTAAGCATCTCAGGCCCAGCCAAACTCTGGCAGCGCTGGAAACGAGGCGACGGGGAATGGAGCAAGCTATCACAGTCCACAACCATCCCACTCAAAGACCTGCCTCCGGGAGATTACCGGTTTCAAATCGAAGTTTACGACAGGGAACTCGGTCGGCTCAAAGCGTTTCCGGACTACATCGTCACCCTGCGGGGTGCCGATGCCACCGAGATCAAAAGTTTGATCCGCGGCCTCGCCGATGCAGACCTCGATGCGCGGGAACGTGCTGCAAGGGCGCTCCGGAAACAGGGCCGCACTGCGCTCACCGAGTTGAGACAGGCGCTATCGACCACCACCGATGACTCCCATCGCTGGTGGATCGAGTCCGTCATACAGGCCATCGAAGACGCGCGGAAGTAACGAGTGCTTCACTCAGCGCCGCGCTTTTCCTCCTTCTTCGGAGTCCTCTTTTCGATTTTCCGTTTCTCCTTCATCCGCTGCTTCTTTGGATCGACTGCGATTTCGCCTGGAGCGAGCTTCTTCACGCCGCCACGGACAGGAGGTGCCATCTCGGCCAGCCAGGCATCGTGCTGCTTGGTGAGGTGCTCCACCTTGTCAGGATGCTGCGCCGAGAGGTTGGTGGATTCCGCAATGTCATTCGAGAGGTTGAAGAGACCGAGTTTCCCCTTCTCGCAGACCAACTTCCAGTCACCGCTACGGATGGCCCACCAGCCTTCACTGCCACCGCTACTCCAGAAGAGGTCACGCCCTGGAGCTGCAGACTCGCCGCTCAATATTGGGAGCAGGTTGATTCCATCCAGATCGGCAGGTGCCACAGCCCCCGCAGCCGCGAGCGCGGTAGGCAGAATATCCAGTGAACTGACTACGGCATCGGATTCCCCCGGCTTCACCTTGGCAGGCCAGCACACCAGGTAAGGCGTGCGGATGCCACCTTCGTAGTCTGTGTGTTTGCCGCCACGGAGGGGCGAGTTGTCTGCGGATTGCGCCAGCGGCCCCCCATTGTCGCTAATAAAAAAGGTTAGCGTATTTTCCCATCGCCCTTGGCTCTTCAGAGTCGCTACCACTTGACCTACCGCATCGTCCATGCGCTTGCCCATCGCCAGACGCGCATCCCGATTTGCATCGCCGGTGCTGAACTTGGCAATCTCGTCTTCAGGAGCTTGCAGCGGAGCATGAACCGCATTGAACGCCAGGTAAGCGAAGAACGGCTTGTCCTTGTTCCGAGCTATGAATGCCGCTGTCTCTTCTCCCAGCCGATCCGTCAGGTAGCCAGATTCCCTAACTGGTGTGAGCCCCCGATAAATCGGGTCTTCCGGATCATCCAGCTTGAAGTAGTCATGCGCACCGCGACCCAGGAATCCGAAAACCTCATCGAATCCACGATGCGCCGGGCTCCACTCCGGTGTGGGTCCGATATGCCACTTGCCAAACTGTCCTGTCACATAACCAAGCTCCTTGAGATACTGAGGAAAGATTTTCTCGCTCATGGGCAGCCCGCTTCCAGCCTCACCCCCTGTGTAAAGGCCGAGCCTCTGCTGGTAACGCCCCGTCATCAGACCTGCGCGCGTAGGAGAGCACACCTGGCCAGTAACGTAGCCCTGATGAAACAGGACTCCCTCTTTGGCGAGCGCGTTCAAGTGCGGCGTCACTACCTCTGGTTTGGCACTCTTATGAAAACCCACATCCGCGTAGCCAAGATCATCAGCGACAACCACGAGGATGTTTGGACGCTCGCCAGCGAACGCCGCGACTGTCACAAAAGAAAAGGCAAATGCAATCAAACGAAGCATGCGCGCTAGAACGCCGTGCGCCCAGCGGTCTTGCGGGAACTGCTTCTATCTCCAAAGGTGAGCCGTTGAGGAAGTGTCCACCTGCTTGTTTTCGTGAAACCAATCCCCACCATGGTGAGCAAAGAGTCTGCCCTCTTGCTGCGTATCCTTCTACCTCATGCGGTGCTTTCTTTTTATTCTAGGCCTTCAGGCAGCCTGGGTCGTGGCCCAGCCGGTAACCAAGTCCATCAATGTGCTCGATCTCATGCGGGCCGGAGACGTGGAGTATCACATCGACCAACGGCAGGACTTCAAAGACCCGCCTGAGCAAGTGTTCCAACTCAAAGGCGACGAGCTGCACATCTCTGGCCGCGGTTACGGCTACATGGTGACCAAGCAGAGCTACGCAGACTACCATTTGGTGCTGGACTTCAAGTGGGGAGCCAAGACCTGGGGCAAACGTGCGGACCGCGCCAGGGACAACGGCATCCTGGTCCATGCCCATGGCCCACATGGCGGCTACGGCGGCACCTGGATGGCAAGCATCGAGGCGCAAATCATCGAGGGTGGCATGGGAGACATTCTGGTGCTCTCCGGCGAGCTTCCTGAGGGCACGCTGCACCAGACCAGCCTGGCCGCAGAGTTTGAACTGGACCGGGACAAGGAAAAGCGCTGGAAGAAGGGGGCCCCGCGTCAAACCCTGACCAAGGGGCGCATCAACTGGGAGAAGCGCCATGAGGACTGGGCGGACAAGCTAAACATCCGCCACCCGGACGATCCGGACTCCCCGGTGGGAGAATGGAACCGGCTGGAGGTCATCGCCAAAGGGGACACGCTTCAATACTTCTTCAACGGTCGGCTGGTGAATGAGGCCTTTGAGTGCAAGCCCGCCCAGGGCCGCATCTGCATTCAGACAGAGGCTGCGGAAATGATTGTGCGCCGTTACGAGCTGCATCCGCTCGGTGCTTGGAAGGAGAAGTGGAATCCAATCCAAGCCAGCGGCGGCAGTGATGTGAGCGTTCGTCAGGGGCAGTCCAAGCCCCTCTCCCCAGAGGCTTCTCAGGCGGCCATCCAGCTAGACGGCCCTTATGAGGCGCAGTTGGTGGCGGCGGAACCTCTGCTTCAGGACCCGGTGGAAGTGACATGGGATGAGAAAGGGCGCATGTTTGTGGCCGAAATGCGGGACTACCCGCTGGGACCAGAGAAGCCCGGAGACCCCTGGCTCTCACGGGTTTCCATGCTCACGGACGCAGACGGAGACGGACGCATGGACAAGGCGGTGGTCTTTGCCGATCACGTGGATCACGTTCAGGGCCTGCTGGCGTACGATGGCGGCCTCATTGCCACCACGCGCACGCAGATCCTCTTCCTCAAGGACACGGACGGAGATGACAAGGCAGACGTGATCAAGCCGCTCATCAAAGGGTTCAACCCGCGTCATAGCCAGCTTCAGGTCAGTTCACCCCGCTGGGGGCCAGATGGCTGCGTCCACTTCAACAACGGGCTGGATGCCAAGGAAATTTACCCCGCTGACGCGCCTGACAAGGTGGTGGGCGTGCCCGGGTCCAACTTCAAGTGGGATCCGCGCACCGGACAGATCTCTCCCACAGGTGGCAAAGGGCAGTACGGCGGTGACTTTGACGACCTGGGCCGTCATTTCTACTGCTCCAACCGCAACCCGCTCATGTTCACGGTGATGCCCTACGAGGCCATGTTGCGCAATCCGAACGCCGGTATCACCCAGGTGCATGAAGACATAGCCCCCGCAGGTGCCGACACTCGGGTCTTTCCCCTGCAGATCACCCATACCACCTCAGATGCTCACGCTGGCACCAATACCGCGTGCTCGGGCCTTGGGGTCTATCGCGGCCACCTCATGCCCGAGTTGAAGAACCATGTCTTCGTGCCGGACCCCAGCGGCCAACTCATCACCCGATACCGCATTGAACCAAACGGCGCTAGCTTGAAGGCCACACGCGTGGGCGAGAGGACGGAGTTTTTTCGCAGCAAGGATGAGTGGAGCCGCCCGGTGAACTTTACCACCGGCCCGGATGGTGCCATTTATGTCTGTGACATCTACCGCCGCTGGCTGGATCACGCCCGGTTCTTCCCAGAGGAGTTCGTAAAGGCCAACAACATGCGCGAGGGCGACGACAAGGGCCGCATCTGGCGCATCGTGCCGAAGGGGTGGAAACCCGGTGGCCAGGCTTTGGCCGCACCGCCCATCGCCCATGTGGAGCATCCAGAGAGGGCCCTCTTCCTCCGCATCCCCGAGATGACGGACCCTGCCGACCTGGCCCGCATTCTCACGCAGTACCCGGACGATGTGTGGATGGCGCGCATGGTGGCCTCCGTTTCATCGAAAAAGATGGGCCACATCTTAAGCCTGCTGGGCCCGGAGTACTTCGCCACCTACAGCGAAGCCCGTGCGCAGACACTGCGCACGTTTGCCGCAGGCTCACTGGCAGACAAGGACGGCTCGGACATCACCGCCGCGCTCACGCTGCTGGACAAGTCTCCAGGCCAGCTTCTCTGGTGGAAGCCTGCGCTGCTGCAAGGCCTGGCCAAACTGCCGAAGGACCAAACCAAGGCCGCCGCCGAAATCACGGCGCTCCAGGGCCACATCGATGAGCTCCTCGCAAACTCTGCCGCCCCCGTGGATCAACGCCTGGCCGTGCTCCCGCTGCTGGCCGCCCGCAAGTGGGAAGCGGTTTCTCCCGTGGTAAAGCAGCTCCTCACCAGCGCTCAGCCCGCCCAGCTCACCGCCGCCACCGTGGACCTGCTGAAACGTTTTCCCGCTACTACCACGGCACCACTCATTTACGAACTGCTGCCAGCCGCCGGGCCTGCGTTGAAAAGAGACTTAATACCCGTGCTCACGACGAATGCCGCGACAGCGCTGGACCTCTTCAAACGCATGGAGAAGGGAGAGTTCCCCACCGCTTGGGTGGACATCGAGACCCGGTGGCGCTGGCAGCGTGGCACGGGCGAGATGGCGGATCTGGCAAGAAAGCTGTTCGGTGAGGCCAGCAGTGACCGTGCTGCGGTGGTGGCCAGCTACATGGACAGCCTGAAACAAGCGGGTGACCCAGTGAAGGGCAAGCAAGTCTTCGCCACCGTGTGCATCGCCTGTCACAAAGTGGACGGCATCGGCTTCGACGTGGGTCCCTCACTGGCAGACGTAAAGGTAAAGCCCCCGGAGGCACTGCTGTCAGACATCTTGGATCCCAACCGTATGTTTGAGGCGCGGTGGAGTTCCTACCAGGTGGATACAAAAGATGGCCGCAGCCTGAGCGGCATCATCGAGAGTGAAACGCCGGATACCGTAGTGCTGACCATGATGGGCGGCATCAAGGAGACACTGCCCCGCAGCGCTATCAAGGAGATGAAAAGTCAGGACCGCAGCCTCATGCCTCCAGGCCTTGAGGCGGCTATCACCAAGGAGCAAATGTCAGATTTGCTGGCCTTCCTTGGACGTCGATAATGCGCCACCTCCCAACTTAGCCGCGCCGCATTCGAAGCGCCAGGTAGCGGCGCAGGGCTTCGGCATGAGGTTCGTCCGTGACCATGGGTACCAAGTCCACCTCATGCTTGCGTAGGCCATCGCGCAGCTTTTCACGAAACTCCTCCAGTACCTTCAGATATCCGGCACGGATGGCGGGTGGGTCAAGCATCACGAAATCCTCCCCCGCCTCCAGGTTTTCAAATCGTGACCAGCGGGAGAATGGGAAGTCCAGTTCATCGCGATCCCAGATCTGAAAGACCACAAGCTCATGCCCTTGCTTGCGGAGCACCCCCACGGCCTTGAGCAGTGCATCAGCGTCATCGAAGAGGTCGGAGATGAGGATGAGCAGCCCACGACGTTTCACACGCTGGGGAAGGGTCTCAAGCACCGGAGCCAGTGCCGTGTCCTTGCCAGGCACCGTTTTGACCATGGTCTCAAGCAGGTGATGGAGGTGGGTGATACGCGAGCGGTTGGGCACATAATCCCGCATCTTGGAATCGAACGTGATGAGACCCACGGCATCCGTCTGGCTTACCAGCAGATACGCCAGTGAGGCGGCGAGCTTCCGGGCGTAGTCAAACTTGTCCACGCCTCCCTGCCCTTTGTAGGCCATGCTGCCACTGGCATCCAGCACGATGGTGGCGCGCAGGTTTGTCTCCTCCTCATACTCTCGGATATAAAAACGGTCGGAACGGCCAAAGATCTTCCAGTCCAGCCGCCTTATCTCGTCTCCCTGCACATAGGGACGGTGCTGGCGGAACTCCACGCTGAAGCCTTTGTGAGGTGAGGCGTGCAGGCCGTTTGTCATCCCCTCCATCACGGTGCGGGCGAAGAGCTGCAGGTGCTGCAGCGGTGCCATGTCTTCGGGGTGAAGAATGTCGGAAGGAGAAGCCATGAGTGTGAGAGGGAAACGCCGGGATGCTGGTCCGTTGTTGCAGGGAAAACAAACTCTGGTGGATCAGCGTAAAGGTGTCTCCAGCCACTTAGCGGGAACACGCGGCCCCACCAGCAGGCAGATCTCCCCTTTTGGCGGATGGGTAGCGAAGTGCTGGGCTAGCTCGACCGCACTGCCCCGGTGATAGGTCTCATGCCGTTTTGTCAGTTCACGAGCCACCACCACTTCATTCTCTCCGGGGATGCCGGCCAGCATTTGAAGGGTATCGGCCAGGCGATAGGGGCTCTCGAAGTAGATGGAGGTGTGCTCCCGCTGTGCCGCAGCGGTGACTTCCTTCTCCCTCTGTCCCTTTTTGTGAGGCAGAAAGCCACCAAAGTAAAATGGGCAGGTGAGCAGACCGGACGCAGCGAGCGCCGTAAGCACCGCGCTGGGACCCGGTGCTACCTCCACGTGCAAACCTGCGTCGATGACCGCACGGGTAAGCCGCTGGCCGGGGTCCGATATGGTGGGCATGCCTGCATCTGAGACGAGCGCGACGATCTTGCCCTGCTGAATGTGGCTAACGAGTTCAGGGATGCGCCGTGCTTCGTTGTGCTCGTTGAGCGACAACAGCGGCTTGTGCGGCACGTCGTAGTGCCTGAGAAGCCGAACAGAATGCCGTGTATCTTCGCAGGCAATGATGTCAGCGGCCATCAGGGTGGCGATGCCACGGTGGGTCATGTCCGCCAAGTTGCCGATAGGCGTGGCCACGATGTGCAGCCCCGGCCTGTGAACCTGAGGTGAGGACTGCTCCACCGGACTGGTTTCTCCGTCCATTTGCGGTGGGAAGCCCCCTCTTCGAACGCTCTTACTCAGGGCCTCACCAGCCGTCCGTGATGTCATTGACCAAAGCCAGAGACATGCGTTCGGCAGCTTCAGACAGGGCCTGCTTCTCGGAGGTCTGGAAGTTGGGATCCAGTACGACGTAGGACTCTCCTAGCACGCGTCCGGTGTGGATGGCGGAGGAAGAGCTGTCCATGATCTTGAAGTCAATGCGCAGACGCACCAGCAGCTCACGAGTGCGAAGCGTGTTGGTTCTCACTGAGCGCCACTGAGAACGGTCCACGTCGCTGATGCGGGCTTTCAAAACGGCGTCAGCTTCATCCGGACCCACAATTTGGTAGGAGCCGTCTGCCTGAAGCTGCTTAATGACAGCGTTGGTCACCAGCACGGCGAGCCGGGGTTCCAGCGTCTCGTTCTCGAAGGTGGGCACATGCAGTTTCGTGATGTGGGCTAGCCGCTGGGGCTTGGTGCCGCCGAGCTGGTAGCCGGAGCAGGCAGGCAGGAGCAAAGAGACGAGGGCAAGGAGTATGGGCAGCCAGCTTTTCATGCGTTGTTGGGGGGAGTAGGTGCGGTGTGAGGCGAAGGTGGCAAGGAAAATCGATGTTGGCGATTAGTTTGAGGGAGAAGCCGGAGCATCAGGCGCGGGCGGTGGCGGCGGTGGCGGTGCTGGCTGAGCGCCGCCTGGAGCCGGTGGCGGAGGCGGTACAGGCAAGAGTAGCCCCTTTTCTGCTCCAGGCTCCGGAGGGGGGAGCAGGCTGCCGCCAGCGGCATCCGTTCCGGCTCCGCGGGTTGGGAGGGGCGGTTCCTGGATGGGGATGGGCAGGAAGTCGTCATTGCGCATCTTGGGCTTGGAACTCAGACGGGTGAGTTCCGGCGAGGGCGGGCCCGCATAATCATCGCGAGCACGGAGGTCCACGGCGGCGCGGGGGGTGAAGTCGTTGGAGGGATTCACCTGCGTGTCACTCACGGCGTCGGGGAACTTGGACGAGAGAGCGGCCAAACGGTCGCGCGCTTCCTGAGAGGCTTCCGCACTGCCGAACTTCAGTGCTTCATTGTAGTAGATGGCAGCGGCCTTGGGCTTGTTGAGGCGCTCGTAGAACTTGCCGATCTCCAGCGAGCGGGCGGCTTCGTTCTCGTCCACCTGTGCCAGGAGGGCGCTGGCCTCGTTGGCGCGGTCACCCATGGGGTTGGTGGCGATGTAGGTGTTCAACGCATCACGGGTGTTGTTGAGGTTTTCGCCGTCCTGTGTGCGACGGGCAGCGATGTTGGAGATGGCACCAATGCGGAACTGGGCCTCGGCTGCTTCCTTGGTGGAAGGATAGTTGTCCACCACGGCCTGGTAGGCGGCGATGGCGGAGTTCTTGTCCCCTTTGTCCTGATAGACTTCACCAATGCTGAACTGGGCCAACGGGGCGAAGCGTCCATAGGGTGCATTGGCGATGATTTGCTTGTAGAGCTTCACGGTATCCTCGGTGCCGAGTTTCATGGGCACGAGGATCATGGTGCTCTGCTTCTTGCCGCCCTTGGCTTCCTCAGCGATTTCATATTGCTGCTGGATGGCTTCATTGAACCGGGGGCTGCTGCGGTAATCCGTGATGAACTTCTGAAATGCATCAAACGCATCCTGGATGCGTCCATCCTGGCGGACCAGCATGGCGTAGTCAAAAGCTGCCTCTGCGGCGGCCTTGGTGAAGGGGTAGCGCTCCACGATGTTCCTGAGTGCGCTCTTGTCCCCTTTTGCACGCGCCTCGGCCAGCAGGGCTGCGGCCTGTCCCTCCTGTGCCTGGAGTTCATTGGCTGGGGGCACGCGCTTTTGCTGTTTTTTGAACATGCCCAAGAAGGCATGGGCCGGCGTGGCCAGTCCGATAAGCATGGCGAGTGCCGCGAGGCGAGGGAGCGCGGTGAAGTTCATGGGAGCGATACTAAGGGCGGGTTAACAAGGCGTCAAGCGCACGAGGCGCATTCCGCTATGGGAGTGTGAAGAAAGTTTTCAGGGCAGGCGGGCAAGGATGGCATCTCCCATGGCGGAGGTGCCCACTCTCTGGGTGCCGGGCGCTCCGGTGAAGATGTCGCCGGTGCGGAAGCCGTCATTGATGGCTGTGCGCACGGCCATCTCGATGGCAGCGGCCTCCTGCTCCCTTCCGAGCGAGAAGCGCAGCAGAAGGGCGGCGGAGAGGATTTGGGCGATGGGGTTGGCGATGCCCTGACCTGCAATGTCCGGTGCTGTGCCACCGCTCGGCTCGAAGAGCCCAAAGTAGAGGCCGTCTCCCTTTGGCTGGCCCAGTGAGGCGCTGGCGAGCATACCCAGGGAGCCGGTGATCATGGCCAGCTCGTCACTGAGAATGTCACCAAAGAGGTTCTCCGTCACCAGAACATCGAAACTGCGGGGTGCCTTGATGAGCTGCATGGCGGCGTTGTCCACGTAGAGGTGGTCCAGCTTCACATCAGGATACTGTTTGGAGACCTCGACGAGCGTTTCCCGCCAGAGCACGGAGTTGGTAAGCACGTTGGCCTTATCCACGGAGGTGAGGTGTTTACCCCGCGCCTGAGCGGCCTTGAACGCCACGTGAGCGATGCGGGTGATCTCGCTCTTCTTGTAAACCATGGTATCGATGACCTCGATGTCGCCATCAGCCAGCTCGGTCCGGCTTTTCGGCTGGCCGAAGTAGAGGCCGCCGGTCAGCTCACGCACGCAGAGGATGTCAAAGCCGCCATCCACCAGATCCGACCGCACGGGCGAAGAGGCGGTGAGCGCAGGGTAGCAGATGCCGGGGCGCAGGTTCGCAAAGAGGCGGAAGTGTTTGCGGATAGGCAGCAGCGCACCGCGCTCGGGCTGCTCATTGGGCGGCAGGGTCTCCCACTTGGGCCCACCCACGGAGCCGAAGAGGATGGCATCGGACTGCTCGCAGGTTTTCACCGTGTCATCTGGGAGCGCCTTGCCCACGGCATCGATGGCGGCTCCGCCCACCAGCTTCTCGGTGAACTCAAAGCTGAAGCCCCCCTTCTCCGCGACTTTGCGGAGTAACTTGAGGGCTTCTTGCATGACTTCCGGTCCGATGCCGTCTCCGGCAAGCACTGCGATTCGATAGGTCTGACTCATTGCGTATTGAGGTGATGGGGAGCGCTGTCTATGGCGAGAATCCCACCCCGGGCAAGGCGAGATGCATCTTTTGCCCCGATGCTTCCAAAGGCGTGACGGATTTGTATTTGCCAAAGTGCTTGCCGCTCTGGATCATGGGCGTCGTATGACACCTGCAACGTTCTGGTTCCTCGGTGGTCTAGCTCTGGTGCTGGCAGAGTTCTTCCTGCCGGGAATCGTGCTTGTTTTTGTGGGCTTGGCCGCGTGGGTCACCTCCTTCAGCTTGTGGATGGGCTGGGTGGAGAGCACCAGCGCCCAGACGACGCTTTTTGCCATCTCCTCCGTGGTGCTGCTGGTGGGCCTGCGGCGCTCTTTCAAAGGCTGGCTCATGGGCCGCAGCCTCCAGGGAAGCGCTGAGGTGGACTTGGAGGAGTTCCTCGGCAAACGTGCCCGCGTCTTGCAGGACATCGCCGCCGGCGGCACCGGCAAGGTGGAGTTCAAAGGCGTTCACTGGAGCGCGGAATGCGCTGATGACGCTCCAGCAGGCAGCACCGTTGTGATCACCGGACGCGAGGGGCTGGCACTGAAAGTACGCCGCGAGTAGTTCCACCGCTGAAACGATCTCATCCCCCCCGACTTCACCCTCCACCCTCATCTACTATGATCCTCGCATTGGCTCTCGAACTTGGAACCGCAGTCTCCGTCGGCCTCGCCGCCGTGATCGTCATCGCCATCTTCAAAGGTGCCCGCGTGGTGCCCCAGCGGAATGCCTACGTGGTGGAGCGCCTCGGAAAATACTCCCGCACCCTGGACGCAGGCTTCCACGTGCTCATCCCATTTCTGGACAATGTGGTGGCCAAGCACTCACTCAAAGAGCAGGTGGTGGACGTACCTTCCCAGATGTGCATCACCCGGGACAACATCGCCATCGAGATCGACGGGGTCCTTTTCCTTCAGGTGCTGGATGCCAACAAGGCCACCTACGGTGTGACCAACTACTTCGCCGCCGCCTCCCAGCTTGCCCAGACCACGCTCCGTTCAGAGATCGGCAAAATGGACCTGGATCGCACCTTTGAGGAAAGGGAGAGCATTAACGCCAACATCGTGGAAGCACTGGACAAGGCCTGCGAACCCTGGGGTGTAAAGGTCATGCGTTACGAGATCAGCAACATCAATCCACCCCAGTCCGTGAAGGACGCTCTGGAAAAGCAGATGCGCGCCGAGCGCGAGCGCCGCGCACAGGTAGCCATGTCCGAGGGCGACCGAGAGGCTCGCATCAACGTGGCTGAAGGTCAGAAGCAGGAAGCCATCAAGCAGTCTGAGGCCATCAAGATCCGCCAGATCAACGAAGCCGAAGGCAAGGCTCAGGAAATCGCCCTCATTGCCGAAGCCACCGCCGAAGGTCTGCGCAAAATCGCCCAGGCCATTGAGACCCCCGGCGGACGTGATGCCGTGAACCTCCGCATCGCGGAGCAGTACGTGCAGGAGTTCGGTAAGCTCGCCTCCCAGAGCAACACGATGATCATCCCTTCCAACATGAGCGACGTGGGCGGCATGGTGGCAGCCCTGGGGCAAGTGCTGGAAAAAGCAGGCCGTCGCCCCGCTGGCACTCCGCCACAACTTCATTGAGAGGGATCGCCCCACGTCTGCCAGCGGCCTGATACGCGAAAAGGTGTCCACCAGGCGGCGTTCTGGGAGTAGCGTCATTAAAGATGCTTTTCACAATGCCCCGCGTCCGCGCTTCTTCGTTCACCGCCCTCTGCTTGCTGACGGTTCCGCTTTGCTCTGCTGAGCCTGCGGAGGAACTGTTCGTTCGCAGGGTGTGGCCTATGTTTCAGGAAAAGTGCATCGCTTGCCACGGGCAAGACGAAGCCAAGATCAAAGGGGGACTGGACATGCGTAGTCAAGAAGCCCTACTCAAAGGAGGAGACAGCGGCAGCCCATCACTCGTCCACGGCAGCGCCGAAAAGAGTCCGCTCTATCTCGCTTCCACGAGGCAGGATGAAGACTGGGAAGCCATGCCGCCCAAGGAAGCGGACAAGCTCAGCCCTCAGCAGCTCGCTTGGCTCAAGTCATGGATCGACGGTGGTGCGCCCTGGCCAGATGAGGCCAGGCAGAGAGAAATCGCAAAAGCCAACGCGGAGAAATGGTCTGCCGAGGACGGAGTGGTGGTGCCCAACATGGCCGGACTGTCTGCTGAATGGTCAAACCGCCGTTACAAACCGGAGGCCCTTTGGGCATACCAACCGGTCACCAAACCCACGCTTGATGACCCGAGGCTTCACCCCGTGGACCAACTCATCGACAAGCGCATGCCCGCTGGAGTCACCCCCGCTCCTCCGGCAGATGCACGCCACTTCATCCGGCGAGCCAGCTTTGACCTCACCGGCCTGCCCCCTGCTCCCGAAATGGTCGAAGCCTTTGAGCGTGATTTTGCCAAGGACGCAGACACGGCAGTGGAGAGACTCGTTGAGCAACTGCTTTCCTCACCACACTACGGCGAGCGCATGGCCCGTCACTGGCTGGATGTGGTGCGCTACGCGGACAGCAGCGGTTTTGCCAATGACTACGAGCGCGGCAATGCCTGGCGCTACCGCGACTACGTGGTGCGCGCCTTCAACAGCGACAAGCCCTACGATCAGTTCGTCCGGGAACAAATCGCAGGTGACGAACTTCAGCCCCAGGATCCGGAGCATCTCATCGCCGTCGGCTTCCTGCGCATGGGCCCATGGGAGCTGACCGGCATGGAAGTGGCCAAAGTGGCCAGGCAGCGATTCCTGGACGACGTCACCAACAGCGTGGGGGAAACCTTCCTCGCTCACTCCCTGCAATGCGCACGCTGCCACGACCACAAGTTTGATCCGGTGCCCACGCACGACTACTACGCCATGCAGGCCTGCTTCTCCACCACGCAACTCGCAGAGCGTTCAGCACCCTTTCTGAAGGAGGAAAACACCACTGGCTTTGAAGAACTGCGCTACCTCGAAAAAATGAGGGATGACCATGTAGCCACGCTTCGAGAACTGGATGCCGTGCTGCTGAAGAATGCCGAGCAATGGTATGCCGAGAACGGACTCGACCGCAGCGAATGGGATAAAGCAGTGGCCAGAGCAAAGGCCATTGTAAACAGCGGCGGTCAGTCAGTGACCGGGCACCGAAAGCGCTTCACCACTGTTTTCGACACAGCACGCGCCAGCTTCAACAAAATGCCAGAGGACACTTACCCCCCGAAGCTCGTGGGATTCACGCCGCAGCAGTTCGGCATGGAGCGCGTAGCTCGCAAGGGGCTGGAACGGTTGAAGTGGGAGATGGAGCGCTACGAACCCTATGCGCTGAGCGTGTACAACGGACGCACCCCGCAAATGACCTCCGTTTACCAGCCTCTACGCATCCCGGCAGATGCCATGACCGAAGGCGAACTGGAAGAGACGGCCATCTTGGGCGGCGGGGACCCCTTCTCTCCCTCTACCAGAGTCAAACCCGGCGTGCTCTCCGTACTCGGCACGAGCGAGATCGAGGAAAAACTAGTGGGTCGTCGCACGGCACTGGCCCGCTGGATTGCCAGTGCTGAGAACCCCCTCACCACACGTGCCATTGTGAACCGCATCTGGCTGTGGCACTTCGGCCAGCCCATCGCAGGCAACCCAAACAACTTCGGCAGCACCGGAAAGAAACCCAGCCACCCCGAGCTACTAGACTGGTTGGCGGCCACCTTCGTCGAGCAGGGCTGGTCCTTTAAGACCATGCACCGCCTCATCATGACCAGTGCCACCTACCGCCGCAGCGCCACCCTGCCAGAGAACACGACCGGTCTCAGCCGGGAGGAACTCGAGCAGGCTTATGCCGTCTTCAAGCCCAGGCGTCTCACGGGTGAGGAACTGCGGGATGCCATGCTCGCCACCAGCGGTGAACTCAACCGCACGCTTGGCGGCATCCCAAACCGTCCAGAAATCAACCTGGAAGCTGCCATGCAGCCTCGAATGGTCATGGGCACCTTCGCCTCCGCCTGGGTGCCCAATCCCCTACCCTCCCAGCGGCATCGGCGCTCGCTCTACGCCCTGAAACTCCGCGGCCTGCGAGACCCTTTCCTGGAAGTGTTCAACGAACCCGCGCCAGACTTCTCCTGTGAGCAGCGCGAGGCCTCCACCGTGACGCCTCAGGTCTTCAGCCTCTTCAACAGCCAGTCCAGCTACAACCGCGCTCTGGCCATGGCCGCAAGGGTGATGAAGAGCCACGCGGACAGTCCCATCCAACAAGTCTTCCGCCTCTCATTCGGCCGCAGGCCTACCGCCGCAGAGGCAGAGCTTTGCACCCGGCACTGGAAGCAGATGACAAGCGAACATGAAAAACTCGCCCTTACTCCACCCAAGCCTCCCCAGGAAGTTCTCCGTGAAGCCGTGGAGGAGAACACCGGCGAGAAGTTCAGCTTCACGGAAAAACTCCACGCCTACGCCGACTTCATCCCCGACCTTCAGCCTGATCAGACAGATGCCACCACCCGCGCCCTGGCAGACGTGTGCCTGGCGCTCCTGAACTCCAACGAGTTTACCTACATCTATTGAGATGACAGCCGATTTGCCGTACTGCTGGCACAACTCGTGCACCGGTGCGAGAGTTCGCGCGTGTCATCCACAGACCCTTCCACCTTACAGCTTCACTTTCCTCTCGATGTGCGTCGCCTCACGCCCGCAGCCAGCGGGCAGACGGTGGAGCTGTATGGCAGCGAGAGCTTCGACGTGGTGGCGGGTGATGGGCTAGCGGTTCCAGCTCTGGGAAACGAGGATCAATGGATGGCCGCTCTGACGCTACCGGCGGTCGATTCGCCAAAACTCATCCATCTCGCTGTCACCACCCACAGCGGCAGCTCGGGCACCGTGGTCGTGCTCGTACTGCCGGACGCTACACACCTCTTCGTGCCACTTCAAGTCACCGGACCGGCTTACGGCGTCTTGGGGAATCTGCATGGCTCAGCGGTACAAACACGCGCCGCATGGGCCTGCGTCGAGAGCCAGTATGATGCCCTGCTAGCCGTGAATCCCTCCCAGGAAGGGCCATCCGACCGCGTAGTCGTCTTTCCACGCCTTCGCCAGTGGCTTCTCACCCCAGGGGCGAACCCTTTGGAGATAGGAGCCGCACAGGTCACCTCCTTTGCCCAGGTGTCGCCCTGCGCATTGCGGTGGCGCTTCTCCGCCCATGGTCTGCGCTGGTCCGTCACCCTCACCCTGGGGGAAACGGATGCCGTCTCACTGCATTGGGAACTGGAGGATGCCGCTTCACCAGAAGTGTCCCTCCATCTGCGCCCAGACCTGGAAGACCGCAGCTTCCACACGGTCACAAAGGCATTCACCGGACCCGAAGATGCCTTCCCAAAAGCACTTCAAGAAGTGGACGGTGGCGGGTTCTCCTTCCAGCTCAGCAGTCAGCCCGGTGCCACTTTTCAGATCCGCACTTCGGACGCAGTCTTCTGCCTGGATCCACACTGGCAGTACCAAGTGCCGCTCCCCCAGGACGCAGAGCGCGGACTCTCCACCGCGACGGACCACTTCAGCCCCGGCTACTTCATTTGGAGACCCCACCTGACCGGACGCGCCACGCTGGATGCCTGCGTGCATCGCGGTTCGCCCAAGCAGGTGCCTCCCTGTCTTAAGCCCGTAGAAGAAGCCGCCCCCTTGCCCGAGGTCATGTCCACTGCGCTTGACCTCTTCCTCGCCAACCGAGCTCCCGGCAAAACGGTCATCGCCGGCTTCCCCTGGTTCCTGGACTGGGGTCGTGACAGCCTGATCTTCGTCCGCGGCCTCATCGCCACGGGTCGCATGGAAGACGCGCTGGGCGTCATCGTCAGATTTGCCGCATGGGAAGAAGCCGGCAGCCTGCCGAACATGATCCGCGGCAGCGACGCATCCGACCGGCAGACATCCGATGCGCCCCTATGGCTCGTGCTTGCCATCAAGGAAGCCGTGCGGAGGGACGCCAAGTTCCTTGCCGCCACCGCAGCACGCAGGACCTTGCGAGAGGTGGTGCTAGACCTCGTCCGCGCGCACGCCGCAGGTGCTACCTCTCACGGCGTTCGTATGGACCCAGCGTCTGGACTGCTGTGGAGTCCCGCTCATTACACGTGGATGGATACCTGCAATCCCTGCGGCACTCCGCGCGAAGGCTACCCTATCGACATCCAGGCACTCTGGGTCTCCGCGCTAGAGTTTGCCCACGAACTGGAACCTGCCAGCCGATACGGAGAACTGGCCTCCACAGCGCGCGTGACCGTGGAAAAGCTGTTTTGGAACGAAGCTGGCTTTTACAGTGACTGCCTGCATACCCAAGGTTACGCACCGGCCTCCTCTGCCCGGGCTGACGACCACCTCCGGCCCGGTCAACTCTTTGCCATCAATCTCGGACTCACCACCCACCCCACACGAAACGCCTCCGCATTGAGAGCTTGCGCGGAACTGTTGGTGCCCGGCGCGCTGAGAACCCTCGCCCCCAGGAGAGTCCACCATCCCCTGCCCGTAGAATGGAACGGCCAGATGCTTCACGATCCGCACCAGCCTTACCATGGTCAATACACAGGCGTGGAAGAGACCCAACGCAAGCCCGCCTACCACAACGGAACGGCTTGGCCATGGCTCTTCCCCAGCTACGTGGAAGCACTTCTGTCCGTGCATGGGACCGCTATGAAAATCCACGCCCGCTGCCTCATGGGAGCCAGTGCCTGGCTGATGCAGGATGGTGTGATTGGACAGCTGCCAGAGATCATCGACGGCGATGCTCCGCACCGACTCAGAGGCTGCGGCGCCCAGGCGTGGAGCGTCTCAGAATGGGTCCGCGTTTGGCATCTGCTGGACTGACCCCCACCTTATTCCTTGCCTAGCCATTCTCGGATCTGGCGCAGATCCTTCTTCGTAGGCTTCAGCAAAGTCTCATGTGGTCTCGGCGCTGTCAGTTCCCTCTCTCTCCTCGCTTCGGCAGCCTTCACGAAGTTCTCCGCAGGCGTCAGGTTTTCGCAGAACTCCCCCACCCTTGGCGGACCCACCCGCTGAAGCGGAAAGGCCAGCACCTTGAGCACCAAATGCAGGTCACCGCGATCCACGTCGATGATGTCACCCACCCTCACTTCCCGCGCCGGCTTCACCTCCAGGCCTCCCACTTTCACATTGCTCTTCGTGCAAGCCTGGGCCGCAAGGGTGCGCGTCTTGAACACGCGGACATGATGAAGCCACTTGTCCACCCTCAATGATGTAACAGATTCCTGATTCTGCATCGTTCTTATCATGTAGTGCTCCCGCCTTCTCACAACGGCTTTCCTTTGGCCATGCGCTCTCTTCTCTTCCTTCTCATCGCAGGTTCATTATGCGCCCAGACGCTCGACGTTCAAAAAGCGCTGCGCGACCGCTACCTGGACCCCGTCAAACGCCTCTTCGTCACAGGCGACTACGAACGCGCCGCCAATGCCGCAGCCACCATTCTCTCTGATGGCGATGCCAATCCGGACTACCATCGCGTACTGATCCAGGCTCTGATGATTCTGGGGCAAAAGGAACCGGCTCTCGCAGCGGCAAAGGTGGCCGTGACCGAGCATCCCGCAGACCTTCACCTCCTCATGCTCCGTTATGATGCGCTTGTCCACTTCGGAGAGCGAGGTGCGCTGGAGGCCGCCCTGCGCGCGCTCAATGAGGCTGCACGCCAGAAGCCGGCACGAGAACGTACCACCCTGGACCTCGTAGCACTGGGACGCGCCGCGCTCGTCGTGGGTGCAGATCCACAAAAGGTCATCGAGCAATATCTCAATCCCGCCAAAAAGAAGGAACCCAAAGCCCTCGAACCCTGGCTCGCGCTGGCAGATCTCGCTATGGAAAAGGGAGACTATCAGCGCGCTTCAAAGGAGCTCCAGGCCGGGCTGAAGGAAGTCGGTGAACACCCGGATCTCCGCTTCGGACTCGCACGTGCGTTTGCACCGAGTGACCGAGCTGCCAGCATGACCCATCTCTCCCGTGCGCTGGAAATGAATCCCAGGCATCTGCCATCGCTCCTGTTGCAGGCCGAGCATCAGATCAGCGCCGAGGCATACAACGACGCAGAAATGCAGCTCGCTTCCGTGCTTGAGGTGGATCGCAGCCTGCCGACCGCTTGGGCCTTGCGCAGCGTCATTGCCATTCTCGGAAACAACGACCCCTTCAGCGCCAACAATCATCGTACCCAAGCGCTGGACCGCTGGCAGCAAAATCCGGAGGTGGATCATCTCATCGGAAAGGCCCTCTCCCGAGCCTACCGCTTTGCAGAAGGAGCGCAGTATCAACGCGAGGCACTGGCCCTGGACGCCAGCTATCAGAGGGCAAAGCTGCAGCTCAGTCATGATCTCATGCGCCTCGGTGAAACGGAGGCGGCATGGAAACTCGCTGCCGAAATCAGACAGGCAGACCCCTATAACACGCAAGCGCACAACCTGGGACTTCTCGAGCGAGAAATGTCCGGCTATCACACCCACAACGAAGATGGATTTGTCCTCATCTTGCCGAAAAAGGACTGGGAAGTCTATGGACAGCGAGCCATGACCATCCTCAAGGAAGCCCGGCAGGTTCTTGCAGCCAAATACGGCCTCAACCTCTCGCTCATGAAGCCAACTCGCGTTGAGTTCTTCCCCTCTCAGCAAGACTTCGCCATACGCACCTTCGGCTCCCTGGGCGGTCAGGGACTCCTAGGCGTTTGCTTCGGCACCGTCGTGACGATGAACAGCCCCGGCTCGCTCGCCGCAGGGCGCAACAACTGGGAGTCCACCCTCTGGCATGAGTACTGCCACGTCGTCACCCTCAGCGTCACCCACAACAGAATGCCACGCTGGCTCAGTGAGGGCATCTCCGTCTATGAAGAAGCGCGGCGTGACCCTGCCTGGGGCATGCCCATGACCGCAGACTGGCGGGCACGCATCCTGGACGAAAAAGAACCTCCCGTGCCCATGTCCCGTCTCTCCACCGCCTTCATGAACCCCAAGGACGGCGACGCCCTCATGTTCGCCTACTTCCAAAGCGCCATGGCCGTGAAGCACCTCATCGAGGTCCACGGTCAAGAAAAATTTCAAACCCTCCTCGCGGAACTCGCCTCCGGCACCCGCATCAACGCGGCGCTGGAGAAAACCTTCGCACGCACCGAGGATCTGGACGCCCAGTTCCAAAAAGCGCTCGTCAAAGCAGCAAACGACTACGCTCCCAAGGCGGACTTTTCCACCCCGAGCCGTGAGGATTTGCGCGGTTCTTCACCCCAGGCTCTGGCAGCTTTTCTGGAGAAATACCCAAACAACATCACGGCGCTCAGACGACTGTTCGCCGCACAGATGGAGGCCAAAGCCTGGCAGGAGGCGATGAAAACCGCCGACCGGATCCACGCTCTTGAACCCAATGCCACGGGAGCCGACTCCGCCCTTTGGCTGAAGGCGAAGGCACTGAGCTTCCTGGACCGCACGGAAGAAGAACTCGAACTCATGCGTCAGGTGGCGGAGAAAAACGCAGACGCTGCCTCTGTTTTCAACCGGCTCATCGAAGTGGAAACGGCGGAACAAGACTGGGAAGGACTTCACCGATACGCAAGCCGCGCCTTTGCCCTCAACCCCTTCCTTACCGGGCCCAGCAAGGCACTGGCACTTGCCTGCGAGTCACTTGGCCGCACGGAGGAAGCCATCTCACACTATGAACGGCTTTTAAAATTGGACGCCAGCAATCCTGCACTCATTCGTTACAAACTGGCAAGACTTTACCAGTCAACGGACGCCGCACTGGCGAAGCGTCATGTCCTCGACGCGCTTGCTGAAGCCCCCCGATTCAAAGCAGCGCTCAAGCTGCTCCAGGAACTTCCTTGACCCCCCCACTCAACGCACCAGTCTGTTGTACTTCGCAGCCAGTTCATTGTAGGCTCGGGTCCGCTCATTGGCCTCTCGAATGGCAGCATCTCGCTCCGCAGTGAGTTTCTTGAGACGCTCGTTTGCCAAGGCCAGCGGCTCAACGGCATCGTTCGCCACAAGCTGCTCTCGGGCACGCCTCAAAGCACCCTCCAGAGCATCCGCACGGGCCTGGGCCTCCAGCATCTCATTCGTCAACACGATAATGCTGGTGCCACGCCCGAGCTGGTCCTCCTGGGTGCGGCGCAACGTCTCTGTGACTTCAAGCAGCTTCGTCTCCGTATCCTCACGCAAACGAGTCAGGCGTGCATTCTCCTGTTCGAGCACTTTCAGCCCCTCCTCCGCCTTCGTCTTGGCTTCCTTCTCCGACCGAAGCTGTTCATGCACTCCGGCAACGACCCCACGCAGCTCAGACTCCCTCTTCCACTGAACCAGACTCAGCCCGCAGAGTGCGGGCACCACCAAAAGCATCAAGATGACCCCTGGCCTCTTCACGGCACTGGTGACTCAGGTCTGACATTGAACGCCACTCGGGTGAAGCCGGCACGCCGCACTTCATCCAGTGCTCGGATCATATCGGCGTGCCGAGCTTCCGCGTCTCCGCTAATGTAAACCGGCGTGTCCGGCTGGACTTGGAACCGCGCCGCCAGCCGCCGCTGTAGTTCCGGCACCGCCAGCTGCTCCTTGTCCAGAAAGATGTCGCCAGCCAAGTTGACACCTATGTTCAGCATGTCCGGCTTGAAGTCTCTTCCCGCCGTGGTGGCCGCAGGCAGATTCACTGACACCGTCTGCTGCTTTGTCATGGTGAGACTCACCATCATGAACGAGGCAAGCAGGAAAAACATCACGTCAATCAGCGGTATGATCTCCAGTCGGGTCTTTCGCTGAGGCAGGGGCGAGCTGATTTTCATGATGGGTTAGCGGATTTAGCCCTTTTTTTGTCGGGACTGATGCCGAGGTGCTCAGCCAGAATGAGCACGTTGTTCGCTGCGGCCTCCAGATCAAACTGGAGAGCCGCCAGCCTGCCATGAAAGTAGTTCATCGGTATGAGCGTGACGATCGCGATGCCAAGTCCCGCTGCGGTGGCGATGAGTGCCTCGCCAATGCCGCCCGTGACCTTCTCCACTGCCAGCTCTGCACTTCCTATCGAAGTAAAGGACCCCATGATGCCCGTCACCGTTCCCAGAAGTCCCAGCAGCGGCCCCAGAGTCACGATCGTGTCCATGGCCCCCATGAAACGCCCAGCGGTGCGGATCTCCCTACCCGCCGCCACCTGCAAGGCACCTTCCATAGAAGTATGGGGATGATTCAAACCATGGTGCACCATACGAATGACGGGATCTGCCGCCGCTGCCGATTCGCGCTTCGCCTGCTCCAGGTCACCCGTCTCAAGGCACTCATAAATCTTTTCCAGTAGCACGGGATTCCGGCTCCATCCCGTCTGCACCCACCAGATACCACGCTCCACAATCACACACACCGCCACCACAGCCACAGCCACGATGGGGTACATGATGGGGCCGCCTTCGATGAAATAGTCAAAAAGAATGTTGCCCAATAGCATGAGAAAAAGGTCTTAAAGTGAGAACGGCATGACTCACAACAGCTTAAAGCGCACAACTTGCTGCGCCACGCTGGCTTGTCCACCGGGACCGCGCCAACGACGCTTCACCCAGTCACTGGCAGATTGGTCAAGAATGGCGAAACCGCTGCTTCTTACCACCACGGCGCTGATGACACGTCCATCCGGGTCGAATGAAACCCGCAGCTCCACCACTCCCTCCAGTCTCCGGCTTCGTGCGGCGGCTGGATACGGTGGTGCCGGGTAGTAACCTCGGCTCGCTCCACGAGAAGCGTTGCCAGCACCCTCTGTGGTCCCGGCGGGCTGCCCACCTGCCACAGAGCTTGGCGCTGGCGGGGAAGCAGCCGCTCGAGTCCTTGGCGGGGACGGCTCGCGAAGCGGCGTCATGCTCAAAAGATCGGCTGCGGCAGGCACTTCAAACACTTGCAACTGACTGGCTGGGAGCTCCTCGCTCATCACCGCCGCAGGCAATACGGGCTCCACCACTTCCAGAGAAATCTCCACACTCTCGGCTTCGGAATCCAATGATGCCCCAGGTTCCACCTCCCCCGGCGCCGCAAGTTCCAGCATCTGAATGTCAGCAGATTCCACCTTCTCCGGAAGTGCCAATCCCGGCTGAACCACAAGAACACCAGGCAAAGGGACCGCCAGACCAGCGGCCCCCACTGCCAACGTCAACAGCGCTAGCCCGGCCAGCCAACTCTGCACCTGATCCGCAAGGGACGAAGTGAAGCGGGCGGGTGGTGGCATGGAGGCATAGTGGAACGAACCCGCACCCCCTGCAAGCGCACGGTGAGGACTCCGGAACCTTTACGCTAGGACGGCCTTCACCACCTTCATCTCCTCCACGCCGGTGAGCCGCTGATCCAGCCCCTGGAACTTGAAGGTGAACCGCTTGTGATCGATGCCCATGAGATGCAGCACCGTCGCATTGATCTCATTGATGTGAACGGGATCACTCACCACGTTATAGCTGAAGTCATCCGTCTCACCGTGAATGACTCCCGGCTTTATGCCGCCGCCGGCCAGCCACATGGTGAAACAACGCGGATGATGATCCCGCCCATAGTTCGTTTCTGAAAGCGTGCCCTGGGAGTAAACGGTACGGCCAAACTCTCCTCCCCAGACCACAAGTGTATCGTCCAGCATTCCGCGGTCCTTCAGATCCTTGACGAGCGCCGCACACGCCTGATCGGTATCAGCGCACTGCGCACGGATGTCTCGGGGCAGATTGCCATGTTGATCCCAGCCGCGGTGCAGTATCTGTACCACACGCGTCCCCCGCTCCACGAGCCGACGGGCCAACAAGGCGCTATGCGCAAAGGTGCCCGGCTTGGTGACCTCAGGTCCATAAAGTTCCAGCACCGCCTTCGACTCACCGCCTAGGTCCACCAGCTCCGGCACACTAGCCTGCATGCGGAAGGCCATTTCATACTGGGCTATTCGCGTTTGGATCTCAGGGTCGCCCATTTTGGAATGATGGATCTGGTTCAGACTGCCAAGTGCATCCAGCATGGTCCTCCGATCTTGCGCGCTGATGCCCGGAGGATTCTGAAGGTAAAGCACCGGGTCACCAGCAGACCTCAGCGCCACACCCGTATGCCGGGTGGGGAGAAACCCACTGCTCCACATGCGCGTGAACAGGGCCTGCGCCGCCGCTCCGGAAGACCACTGAGGCGTCAGCACCACAAAAGACGGCAGGTCATTGCTCAGGCTTCCTAGACCATAACTCAGCCATGAGCCAAGGCTGGCCTTGCCCGGCACCTCGCTGCCGGTCATCACAAAAGTGCACGCCGGGTCGTGATTGATGGCAGAGGTATGCACCGTCTTGATGACAGCCAGCTCGTCCACGACTTTCGCCGTGTGCGGCAGCAGTTCGCTGACCCAGCGACCGGACTCGCCGTGCTGGGTAAACTTGAACATGCTTGGTGCCACAGGCAACCGCGCCTGGCCGCTGGTCATGGTGGTAATGCGCTGCCCCTTCCGAATGGAATCCGGCAGGTCTTTGTCGTAATGCTGCTTGAGCTGCGGCTTGTAGTCCCACATGTCCAGCTGCGACGGACCGCCGTTCATGTGCAGGTAGATGAGACGCTTTGCCTTCGGTGCAAAGTGCGGCAGCTCGGGCAGCGGCGCATGCACGGCGGCACCGCGCGCCATGAACTCCGAACCTAGCAGCGAGGCCAGAGCCACATTTCCAGCGCGGAATCCGAGATCGCCAAAGAACTGGCGGCGGGTCTGGTGTTGAAGAAAGTCGAGAACAGGATTCATAAAGTTCAAAGGCAGGGTTACCGGTTCAGCGCTTCATCCAGGTTGAGGAGCAGGTTGCCCACTAGCGTCCACGAGGCAAGCTCTGCGGGCGCGAACCCAGGTTTCACTGGGGATTCTCCAAAGGTGATCAGCTTCTGCGCTTCCTCAGGTGCGGCGGTGTAGCGTTCCAGGTGCTTGCGATAGGCAGCCTCAGTGATGGCCGCTTCCTGTGCGGTGGGATGACGCGCCGTGACGGTGCGCCAAGCATACGTGATGCGAGAATCCACCGTACCGCCGCCATCCGCCAGGATGCGCTGGGCGAAGTTCCGCGCGGCCTCCATGTGCTGGATGTCATTCATCAGTTGCAGGGCTTGCATGGGTGTGTTTGACCGCTCACGCCGCAGGCAGGCTGCCTCCCGGCTCGGTCCGTCGAAGTTCACCATGGCGGGCGCAGGTGCCGTGCGTTTGATGAACGTGTAGATGCTGCGCCGGTAGAGGCTCTCCCCCTTGTCCTGGATGTAGAACCGCGTGTTGCTTCCGCTGTATGCCACCGGTTCCCAGATGTTTTCCGGCTGGTAGGGCTTCACCCCTTTGCCGCCGAGTTTAGGCACCAGCAGACCTGCAACAGCTAGCGCCTGATCCCGGATGACCTCCGCGTCCAAACGATGCCGTGGACCGCGGGCCAACAGCCGGTTCTCAGGATCGGCCGCCAGTAGCTCGGCCGTGACGCGGGAGCTTTGACGATAAGCCTTGGTCATCACCAGAGTCTTCATGAGCTTCTTCATGTCCCATCCCTGCTCGCGGAAGGTGACCGCCAGCCAGTCCAGGAGCACTGGGTGACTTGGTGCCTCACCTTGTGAACCAAAGTCGTTGCTGGTCTTTACCAGACCGGTGCCGAACACCTGCTGCCACAAGCGATTCACCTGCACGCGGGCGGTGAGAGGGTGCTCCGGGGAGACCAGCCACTGGGCGAGATCAAGCCGATTGTAGTCTTCCTTCTTTGGCAAGGGTGGAAGCACGGCGGGCACGGCACGGCTGACCTTCTCCCCCGGCTGGTCATACTGCCCGCGCAGCATCACAAAGGCATCTCTCTTTTGATCAAGGTCCTTCATGATGAAGGTGGCCGGTATGGCATCCTCAAGCGCTTTTTTCCGTGACTCCAGCGCCAACCTCTGCGCACGTACGCCTTCGACGATTTCGCGTGCGCCCTGATACTCGTTCTCGAACCACCATGCTTTGAGTCGGGCCACCTCGGCTTCGGGCCACTCGGCTGCCTTCTTACCGCGCACCATGGTCTGCAGGTCATTCGGAAGGCCCTCCACCCGGCGGCCCTGATTTTTCTCAATCCAGATGCTCCAGGACCACTGCGGATCCTTTGCCGGGTCCACGCGGCTGCTCATCACAAGCCGATCCCAATACACCGTGCCACCAAACTGGGTGAAGGCATAACCGCTGACTTTCATGCCGGGCTTGAGTCCCACAAGGTCCGCATTGAACTCCAGCTTCACCCACTTCCCAGCCTCGGGAAGCGCGCCCATCTGCCTGCGTTCGGTGGTCCGCACCTTGCCAAACGGTATGGCGCCTTCATCTCCCCATACGGCGCGGTGATTCCAGCCGCCTACATGAAACTGCACCATGATGGAGCGTGGCTTATCCGCAGGGTCAATGTAACAACTCACTGCAATCCGCCCGTTCGCAGGCACCTCAAACGGTCGAGCC
This sequence comes from uncultured Verrucomicrobiaceae bacterium, assembly GCA_964538625.1. Lineage (GTDB taxonomy): Bacteria > Verrucomicrobiota > Verrucomicrobiia > Verrucomicrobiales > Verrucomicrobiaceae > JAEUHM01. Next base: position 65,472 of record CAZIGH010000010.1, on the reverse strand, counting down.
CCGCTTGAATAATGATCCTGCCCCACTCCGGTAGCCTTGCGCTTCAGCGCCTTCTCTCCGCTATGCACGGGGCCATTGCTTTTGGAGACAAACATCAGCGGCTCGCCATCTGAAGTCACCTGCGCACCAGGCGGAAACGCATCATCAAACCACACCACCTCACTTGTCTGCACGGGTGGAGGTGGTGTCATAGTGGCAGGATCCACATACTGCAAACCCTCGATCGCTCGACGTATCTCCTCTTGCTTCGCTGCGATCTGGCGTTCACTCTCCGCCATTTGTCTCTCCTGCTCCGGTGTGCTGAGCCTGAGAATGGGCTGCGTGAGCAGGATGTTGCCATCCATGGCAGGATCCGCAGCGCTGTTGAAGAACGCATACAAACTGTAAAACTCCTTCTGCGAGAGCGGGTCATACTTGTGATCGTGGCATACCGCGCAGCCCGCAGTCAGTGCCATCCAGACGGAGACGGTGGTGTCCGTGCGGTCCACGGCATAGCGGTAGATCCACTCCTCGTTGATGCTGCCTCCCTCACTCGTGGTCACGTTGCAACGATTGAATCCCGTGGCCACCAAATGCTCTCGCGTGGGATTGGGCAGGAGATCGCCTGCGAGCTGCTGCACCGTGAACTGGTCAAAAGGCAAGTTGTCATTGAAGGCGCTCACGACCCAGTCCCGGTAGGGCCACATGCTCCGTTCGTTGTCGAGGTGCAGGCCATGAGTGTCACCGTAGCGTGCAGCATCCAGCCAGTATCTGGCCATGTGCTCGCCATAATGAGGACTCTGCAAAAGCCGGTCCACCAAACGCTCGTAAGCGCTGCCTACCGTGCTCTGGCGGCAGTCCTCGAGGAAGCGTTCCACCTCCCCAAGAGTCGGCGGGAGCCCGGTGAGGTCCAGCGTGACTCGCCGGATCAACTGCTCCGGCGCAGCCTCCTCCTGCATGGCCAGACCACGCTCCCGCAGAGTCTGCAAGAGGAGGTGATCTACCGCATCCTGACCCTTGCCCGGAAGCCCGGCCACTTTCACGGGCGGCTCAAAGGCCCAGTGTTTCTGGTAAGGGGCACCTTCCCGTATCCACTGCTTCAGCGTCTCTACCTGCTTGGGCGTGAGCTTTTTGTGGGACTCGGGAGGGGGCATGACCTCGTCCTCATCCTTGCTTTCAATTCGGGCTATGATGGAGCTTTCCTCAGGCGAGCCGGGTTTGATAGCCTGCACACCATCGATGACCGCGTAGGCTCCCTCCGCCGTATCAAGCCGCAGGTCCGCCTTGCGCGTGTGGGCGTCAAAGCCATGACACGCGAAGCAGTTGTCACTCAGTATGGGCCGTATGTCGCGGTTGAACTCAAGGCGCGCATACGCCGCAGCAGAGCAAAACCACATCGTAAGGCAGATGAAAAGTAGGGGCAGCTTCATCACATGTTGGTGCGTAAACCAACGCCGGTGAGCGGGTTTTTCTTGCCCAGGCCCTCCTCCAGTACAAAAAGCAACCCTGTCGGAACGACACTCAGGAAAAAAACCCCCAAAACCTGAAGCCGTTATTTCCGACAGGGTTGATGTCCGTATGCTGCGAAAAATGGAAAAAGAACGCAATAAAAAAAGTTCGATGATGTCCAAATTGTTGATTTTCAAAGGGCTGGCGGGCCAAAAAACGTACCTTCAGCAGACGTTTTTTAACACCTGTTCGCTGCTTTTCGGCGCATTTTTGTGCGGTAGTGAATTAAATGCGCAAATTGGGTCCGCCGTTCAGCAAGTTATCGTCACACAGGCACCTGCGTGGAACTCGCAACAAGCTATAATGCAGTGCTTTGAGCGCCCGCACGCGCAAGCTCCATGGCGCCCGGTATTCAAGTCCTCCATCCCGGTACTTCTCGGACGCAACGGCATGGCGTGGGGGCGAGGCGTGTTCGCCGTGCCGAACAATGGTATCCCGGCGAAAGTGGAGAAGGATGGGAAGGCCCCCGCAGGCGTATTCCGACTTGGCAGACTCTACGGCTATGCGCCCCGCCCACCAGAAGGTACGCGCTGGCCCTACGTGCAGGTGGGTCCGTATGACGCGTGGGTGGATGACCCGCGCAATCCCTATTACAACCAGCACGTTCGTGTTTCCCCGGGCAATATCCCCCCCTGGTTCGAAAAGCAGCGCATGAGGCTTGGAGACAACGCTTACAAGTGGATGGTGGCCATTGATCACAACACTAGCCCGGCGGTCCCTGGATACGGCAGCGCCATCTTCTTTCACGTGCGCCGCGGCCCCACCACTCCCACGGCGGGATGCACCAGCATGGCGGAGGAGAATCTGGTTAAGGTCATCCGCTGGCTCCGCCCAGAGGCCTCGCCACACTACATCCTTCTCCCGGAACGCGATTACCAGGCACTGCGAGCGGCATGGAGGTTGCCATAGTCGGCGATGCCTCCCGGCGCATTCGCCATGCCCGGCGGTCTTGGTAATGCCACAGCAGGACGATCTTCCACCGCCAGTAGAGTGGTGCCGCCGCCTGTGGCCTCAGGATCTTCTTCCCTGTTTCTCTTCCACAGGTGTGAGGGGTCATACGCATCTAAAATCACCCCGGCTGGTGTCTCTTCCTCCGCCACGCCTTCCATCGGGTCCGCGAACTGCCACTCCGCCATCTGCATGACCCGCGTCACCCAAGCGAATGCCTGATGGTAGAGATGCATGTAGCGGTCCAAAAACGGAGCCACCACACAGACCACCTCGCGGGCGGCTGTCTGGATCACCTCACGCCGGTCGGCCAAAAAGATGGACGTCCCATCAGCGGTAAGCAATCGCGGCAGCTCGTTGAGCTTCTGGCTCAGATAGCCCGCCATCGTCAACCTCCGCTCGCCAAAGTTCGTCTCGAAAGGATAAGGCCACTCCTCCAAGCTGCGAGCGACGTCCTGAACCTGCGTCACCACCTTGGGCATCAGCTGCTGGACCGTCGTCACGTAAGACGCTGAATCAATGCGCCCTGAAACCGTAGCCCCCAGCGCCTGAAACGCCCCAAAAGTCGTCAGCAGCTCCCGCACCACTGGCATGTGCAGCCCCAGGGATTCATAAACCAAAACCCAGTGAGGTAGCGTCTTTCTCACCTGCACCAAGGTGGGAGGCAGCTCCTCCTCAGGAGACTGCAAAAGAAGCTCCAGACAGCACGCCATCCGCGTCTCCAGTCTCCCCTCAAACCCACGTAACTGGGCCTCCATGTTGTCCATGATGAGGCGGTAGCGCTCGATCTCCTCCATCAGTTCACTGGCCGAAAAGGCCGCCAACTGATGACGATGCACATGCATCCCGGCTCTTTTCAATGCAAGCGCCGCCTCCAGGTCACGCACCATCCTCCATGCCCCGGACCACTCCTCCAAAATCGCCGCCATCTGGTGACTGTGTTCATTGATATACTCCCGGCAGTCTAGCAACTCAATGCGCAGCGCCTCCATGTCCCCGGCAGAGGCATGAATCTCTGCAATACCGCAACACGCACGCTCCGGGTGCGCCAGCCCTCGAAAGTACCGGCGCGGCTCATCGAGTAGTTCCTCCGACGAGCGCCTTGCATGGACGATCTCTTCCACCGTCACAAACTTTAGATTCGGAATGAACTGCTTCAGCTCATTCTGGTAGTGGAACATCGTGGCCCGCCTAGCCAGTTCGTGAAAGTTGGAGAACAACTCTCCCGCCTCCTCCTCTGCACTCTCTGGCCAGTTCCCAGGGTGGCCAGCTTTCAATACCTCCCTCACCCGCTCCTCGTCCGTCTGTGCACGGCAGAACCAATGACTCACTTGATCCGGTGCCAGACTGCCGGGGTCCGTCCCCACCAGCATCTCCCGAGCCAGCAGCAGCGGCAAATTGTCTGGCAACTCACAACCGTTCAGACGTTCCACCACTTCATCTTCCAGTCTCTTCCAGGCCGCCAGCAGAGCCGCCCGACGTCCCAGTGCCTCGGCATAACAACGCGCCCCCACCAGACGGGCACCAGACTCATCGGCCAGTCGGATCTGCATCCGAAGAGCAGGTGTGGATGCCAGCCTTACCAAGCCGTGAAGCATCCTCATGGGCAGTGAGGCCACCGTCGCCGCACCCCAAACCAGCCACATCAGAAATCTCAACCACCTGCCACCGAATGCAGCCGTCTCCCACAAGCTGTCATTCCAAGCTTCATACCTCACACGCCGGGCAAACCAATCGTCCACCCGGTGAATCAACCGCCCTGCTACCGCCCCACGACCAGCTTTGAAAAAGCAAAGCTCATGCGCCATCAGGCCTGCGAACTGCCTCGTCGTCATTCCCACCGCAAGGCACAGACCGAGATTCAGATGGACCCCCCTACCAAAAAGGGCGGACATTACACCCTTCGTCTCCGCTCGCATCAAGGCAGACGGATCGACCGCCACCACTTTGGGCACGCGCATTCTCAGGCTCCTGGCCACCCAGCCCACCAGCGCATGAAGACGCTTCTGGTCCAGCGGCAGCACCGCCAGCCAAGCACGTTCAGGATGCCGCCTTCCCACCAACTGACGCGCCACCAGCAGCCCAAAAACGAGTTGCCCAGACAGCGCCACCAGCCAACCCAGCTCCGTCCAGCGCAGGTGCAGATGAGTGACCACTTCCACTCCCCAGTCTCTGAGTCCCAGGAGGGCGTAATACAAGGTGGCGGCCACGAAAGCCACGAACACCAGCGGTGCCAGCGCACACAAAATCGCCGTCAGCCACAGCCACACCCACGCGCGCAAGGCTCCCCATGGACGCAAAGAGCGCGTCTTGGACAGGGCAGCGAAGTCAATGGATGAGGGAGCAGGCACGAAGGCGCGGCGGATTCAATTTTTGGCAATAATATACTTACCATAAATATTAAGCAAGTAACAATCAGTCTTGCCACGCCATCCACCCCGCAACGGGTGCACTTCTTCCCGCAAAACGGAGGCTTTACCTCACCCTTGGCATAACCTCCGTGGCCCGCCCCCGCAGCGAGTGGGCCGCCGCCCGCCCCCACCAGCGGACTACTTACCGAATCCTTTGCTGCCTGCCTTGTAATGAGCCTTGTATTCCTCCTGCCGAATCTCCACCCGCTCACGAACGGTGCGCAATGGACTGATGGGCTGCCGTGCCACGGCAAGGGCAGTGAGAAGGCGTATCAGCGCCTTCACATCCTCCATCATCACATACTCCGGCTGAAGAGTCTTGTCTTCCGACGTATTGTGGTAGTTCCCGAGTGGAATGGAGATGCCCGCGCTGCGAACGCCCAGCGCCTGCATCGCCGTGGCCTCACAGGCCCCCGCGTCTAAGAGGCAGCGCTGCACGCGAATCCCCTGCTCCGCTGCCGTGCGCATGAGCACAGCCACCGCTTCAGAATCGAAAATGGAGAGCCGGTCACCCACACGAATCACCGGACCAGCGCCAAACAAGGCACCATTGACCGGCCGTGAAGTCTCAAGGGAGAGAAACACGTCTTCCTTGTCGAAGGGCCAGTTCTCGCCGATGTGCCAGGCTCCCAGCCAGCCCACCTCCTCCGCACGGGTGAACACCGCATGCATCGTGGTCTCCATATTGAGGCTCGCCATCTCCATGAAGGTGGCCACGATGGTGGCGCAGTTGATCAAGTCATCACAGGCCGTGGCACTTACCCGTTCCTTACTGATCTCCACGGGGAAGTTCCACACCGCGATCGGGGTGCCCTTCACCGGCTTGCGCAGCTTGCGCTTCAGCCCGTCGTCCAGCACGGCCTGGGCCACACCGCCAAGGAAGTCATATTCACCCTTGCCATCCGGCTTCTGCACGAAAGCCGGGTGGTCCATGTGCGCGGCGAGTACCCAGGTGGGCACGCTCCGTTTTTTGCCATGCTTATACGTGGCCAGCAGATTGCCATACTTGTCCACCTTCGTCTTCACATGAGGCACTTCCTTGAGCATGGCCTGCAACTCCTCGCGCACGAAATACTCGTGGAACGGAGCCGTGGGTTGTTTCAAAATCTTCTTGAGAATGGTGGTCAGCGGGGGGAAGGCCATGCCATCAGTGTAGCCCGTTTTTTGAAGTCTCAACCCTCATCGTGAAGAAGCTAAGGTATTTCATCGAGCTCCAGGCCATCCGCTTCATGGCCTGGCTCATGCAGACATTGCCACGTCATCTCATCCTCGTGCTTTGCCGCGTCGTGGGTACTCTCGCATGGATAGTGGACTACCGCGGACGTGCAGACGGTGTGGAGAACATTCGCATCGCCTTCAACGGCACGAAATCCTGGTGGGAATGTCATCGCCTCGTCCGCGCCGCTTATCAAAACTTCGCACGCACCTTTGCAGATCTCTTCTGGTGTGGCTCCGTGCCAGCCAGCCAGTGGCAGCAGCATTTCATCATGAACGTGCGCGACCCTGATGCGCTGGAGGCCACACGAAAGCGCGGCGTCATCTGGGTCACGCCGCACTACGGAAACTTCGAGCTGGCAAGCCTCGTCTGGGGCTACACGGGCAGATGCATCACCATCGTGGCGCAGGACTTCAAGAACCCGGATCTCACAAGCATTTTCTCCTCCGCCCGCGCTTCTACCGGTCACCGAATCATCGCGCAGGATGGTGCCATGCTCCGCCTCATCAAAACGCTCGCCAAAGGCGGCAATGTAGCCCTGCTCACCGACCTCAACGTGAAGCCCAGCAAGGCCGCAGCCGTCATCCGCTCCTTCGGCCGCCTCATCAGCGTGACCAAGCTCCACGTCGTGCTGGCCCGCCGACTCGGTCTCGTCATCCTACCGGCTGTCTGCCGCCCCCTGCCAGACGGACGCTACGAGGTGATGGTCTTCGACCCCATGGAGGTGCGGCCTGACGAGTCGGACGAGGCCGCCACTCAGCGCGTCTGGGACGTCTTTGAAAGCGAAATCCGCCAACACCCTCAGTGGTGGATGTGGATGTACAAACACTGGCGCTACCGCCCGCGGCACGAAACGGACACCGAATATCCCACCTACGCCAACGTCAGCTCCGCATTCGAAAAACTCCTCAGCGGACGCATCTAACGTTCGCTCAGCCCATACTTGCCACCCACCTCTTCCACCGGAAGCCGAGGCCGCGAGCGCGCCGGATCGTCCTCCGCCAGCCAGTGATTGTTGAGAAACCGAAACGTCTCCGGCGCGGTGCCCTCACCCACGTTCACTTCCCCTCGGAGTCCCCCTCGCCGGAAGGTAAACCGGTTGTTCTGCACGACCACGTTCCGACACGGCACAAAACCCTCCTCCTTCGTCTCCTGCAAAATGCGGATGATATAGTGACTGGGATCGATCACGGTGTTGTGCTCAAACACCGCCCCATCCACACCCACGAACGCCACCGCGCACTGACTGCCGCGTATTTCATTGTGCCGAAGCACCAGATCTCGCGCTTCATACTTGGCTCCGAGAGGGCGAAAGAAGGGCAGCCCCGTGGAGCCTCCCGCATTGACGGGACGCTGACCCGCATCGTCGAACATGCAATGCTCCACGACGACGTTGGATGTCCCTCCCTTCAGCTGAACGGCCGCCGTGGCGCTGAATCCCTCCCTGCCTACGAAGTGACAGCGGCGGATCACGGAGTCATGACAGCCCACGAAGTCAATCCCCTGTCCGCCCCAGCCTTCGATACGACAATCTTGGATAGTGGCACCCGTGAGGCCAGAGCACTTCACCGCATCGTGGTTCCCCTTCGGTCCGATCTCGGTCACCTCCACATGCTCGACCACGATGCCTGTCACCAGAGGCTTCTCCGCACCGCCGTCGTCGAGGTTGATGCCATTGTCGCTTTGACCGCTCACCTTCACATGACTGAAATGCAAGCCCGGACACCGACTGAAGTGCCACCCCACTTGACCTCCTTTGAACATCGGCGGCTGAGCAGGATCCAGCGCCTGCACCTTGAGTCCTTTCACACCCACGACATGATTCCCCCCCGGATACTCGCCCGGGGCGATGCGCAACACGTCGCCATCCTTCAAACGCCCCAGAACCTGCCGAAGCTGCTGAGCATCCCGAACGATGATCTCCTCCGCCGCGAGCGCACCACATGAGAAGACAAAGAAAGAAAAAATGGGACCAAAACCAGACATGCACCCACAAAACGCCCCTGCCCTCGTCACTTGTTTCATCAGATGCACAATCCTCAAAACGATGTTTCGATGGCACCCATGCGAATGACCTTTCCACTCCTCTCCTCCCCTCCGGATCTCGCTCACCTGTTCCTGCTTCGCGCGGAAAGCGTGCCGGTGGACGTGGAGCGCGAGGAAGCAGTGGCACGGCTCAGAGCGTGGCATGAGGAGGAGGTCACCCGCCTGGGTTTTCAGCCCGGTGCCTTGCGCCTAGCAGAGCAGGTCCATGGAGCGGACATCGAAGCGGTCCACGAATCCAGCCCCGCACTCAACGCCGGTGTGGATGGCCTCATCACCGCTAGCCGAGGACTTGCACTGGGCATCTACGTGGCGGACTGCGCCGCCGTTTACCTGGCAGACAAACACGGCAGGGCTATCGGGCTGGTCCACTCCGGAAAGAAAGGCAGTGAGCTCGGCATCGTGCCCAACGCACTCCGGCTCATGCAGGAGCGTTTCGGCGTAGAGGCCGGTGACGTTCTGGTTCAAATCAGTCCCTGCATCCGCCCCCCAAAGTATGAGATCGACTTCGCTGCCCAAATCCGGGCCGACTGCCTCGCTTCAGGCGTGAGCCCTCAGCATCTGGCGGATTGCGGTTTGTGCACCGGCTCGGACTTGCAGCGCTTCTATTCCTACCGCATGGAACGCGGCAGGACCGGCCGCATGTTGGCTCTGCTAGGCTGGCCGTCCTGACCACCCGCCCATGTTCCGCGCTCCTGCCAAACTCAATCTTCATCTCCGCGTGCTCAACAAGCGCCCAGATGGCTTCCACGAAATCGCCACCCGCATGATCCCGCTGGACTTTGGCGATGATTTGCAAATCGAACACGAGGACGGTCCGGACCGCATCTCCTTCACATGCAGTGATCCAAGCCTGCCCGTTGATGAAACCAACCTCGTCATCAAAGCAGTGCGAGCCCTCCAGCGTAATGCAACGGTTTCGGGGCACTGGCGCATTCACCTGGAAAAAAAGACGCCCTCCGGTGCAGGTCTGGGCGGCGGCAGCAGTGATGCCGCCACCGTACTCATGGCCATCAACGACTGTCTGAACCCCCCCCTGTCGCTCCAAGCCCTGAGTCAAGTGGCGGCGGAGATCGGATCCGATGTGCCATTCTTCCTCCACCGCAGCGTATGCGACGCCACCGGACGCGGAGAGCACGTGACTCCCGTTCCCTTCCCCTGGAAGTTGCGCTTTCTCCTCATCAAGCCCGCTTTCGGCATCCCTACACCCTGGGCTTACCAGCACTGGGCCTCCTCCAAAGAGCTTCAAGGCGTGCTCTACGCACCACAAGTCTGCCCCTGGGGTGAGATGGTGAACGACCTTGAGCGCCCCGTATTCGAAAAGCATCTCCACCTCGCCAGTCTCAAAATGTGGCTCCTCGAGCAGCCGCAGGTAGCCGCAGCTCTCATGTCCGGCTCCGGCGCCACCATGTTCGCCGTCCTCAAGGAAAACTCCGACGCCCAAGCACTCCAAGAAGCGGCAAAAGCCTACTGCGGAGACCACACCTGGATCCAGCAAGCCACCCTTGCCGTCTGATCACTGCTGCCTCCTCCACTCCTCAAAGTGCTCCTGCGGCGTCTGGTAAACCGCTGCACAGCGCGGACAAGTGATCGTAGCCAACCCGTCCGCAAAAATGTGCTCCAGATCCTCTTCACTGAGCCGTCCCAGCAGAGGATACAACCGGTCCACACTGCACCCGCACTCGAACCGGTACCCACGTGTTTCCAAAAGCGTCAAATGCTCCCTCTCGCCTATGGATGCCACCTCATCCGGTGCCAACGACATCAGCCACTCCTCATCGCAGTCAGGTTCAGCCGTCAGCATGGTCAGTTCCTCATTCGGCCCGGGAAAGAACCGCGTCATCCTCTGCTCGCTCTGCGCATAAAAGTGCTCCACCATCTCCAGCACATCACTGCCTTGCGTCTCCACCATGCTCTGCCGACTCTGGTGATGAGGACGGGTGACCTGAGAGATGAACAGTCCCTTCCCACTGTCGCGCACATCCTCAGTGAACACTCTTCCAGTCACGCGCCCAGGCCTAGAACCACCTGTCACGAACACGTTCATCAGCGGACGTGAAAGGTTGATCGTCCATGCCGTGGTCTCATCCTGCGGGCGTGAACCCAAATAAAGCGCCAGCGCAGAGAGCGCCATCTTCAGCCGGTCGTCTGCCGCGTGTTCATGCTTGATGCCGTGCTGCATGAGGTGCAGGTAGTAGTCCATGAAGAGTGGCCCGAATCGACCACGCACCAGTAGCGCATTGCGCCTCCTCACATAGTAGGACTGCACTTCCACTGTCGAAAGGTCATCATTGAGCATCTGGCTCATAGCATCGTCATCTCCTATCTACGCCACCGGTTCAAGCCCTCGTTTCTTCAGCTCCGCAAGGCACCACTCATACTCCTTCACCAGCTGGTCCTCCACACTGGCACTGCGCATCACCTCCGGAAGCACCTCCCAAGTATAAGTCTCCATCTCAATGTGTTGGCATTGGCCGGGATTCCTCGCCAGCCAGTCCATCGCCCCCAGCAGATGATCGCTCGTATCACCAAAACCGTCCGCTGGCCGTGCATGAAGTGGAATGTGAAAATGCACCCTCCACTCATCCCCCACTTCACCAGGAAACTTCTCCGCATGCTCCAGCGCCTGATCCAGATCCGCAAATCGCCTCAGCGGCAAGTCCCCTTCACGGGCGATGACCTGGTGAAAATAGACCGGCTCCTGGTACGCAGCCAGCCGTGCAAGGTTCTCAGGGTTCGGCCGCAGACGGAGCGCATTGCTGAAGTGCAGCTTGCTCACTCGCATCCCGTGATCCACCAAACGCGTCAGAGACTCCCCCGCATCCTCATACTCAATCGCCAGATGACAGGTATCATAGTTGATGCCGACATATCGAAGAAAGTCCCTGTCCTCCGGATACTCATCCAGATAAAGGCCGAAGAACTTGATCGCCTCACCCGTCGTCTCAAACAGACCCAAAGGCTCCGGCTCCATGCCCAAGTGCAAATCATGTCCTGTGTCCACGCTCACCCTCTCAATATGCTCCCGGCATGACCTCAAGTGACGGAACATGCTCACGATCTCTTCCCCACCCACACCGAAAGTCTTGTGCGAACCCGGGAGCGTACTCACACTTCCGCTCATCCCCTCCGGCAGCAGCTTCGCCAAGATGTCAAATAGCAGGCACGTGTAATCTAAGCGCTCCCTCTCACTCCAGTCCGGCTTGAAAACCTGCTCCTTCACCCTCGTCCCATGGAACGCCCCATAGGGAAAGCCGTTGATGGTGAACACATAACTGTTGTTCCTCTCCAGCCATCTCTGGAAATCTAACAGCCTGCTTGCCGAACCGCTCAGCTCCACCGCCGCACGCTCCCCAAGCCGCAGCCCTATTCCATACGGCTTGTCCAGCGGCAGCACACGGCGGCGCACCTCCATCGTATGCTGTTCCAGCTTCTGCCAAGTCTCCTCCCAAGTCTCCCCGCGATGAATGTTCGTGCAGTAGCCCAGGTGTATGCCGTGATTGAGTTCCATTCTATTGGCCGTCACGCTAGCAAGACACCGCCCCGTGACAAGCTCGCCTCAAATGCTGTACGCCTCCCTCACATCCTCCGGCATCGGTTCCGGCCTGCCCGTCTTCAACCCCACCAGCGTAAACACACACCATCCCAGAGCTGCCACTTTGCCATCCTCCCGACGCTTGATCTCAAACCGCACCTCCGCATCCGAACCGCGAATCTCCTCCACCCAGGTGCCCACCACAAAATGCTCCGCCATCCCGAGCGGACGTCTATACTCAAAGTGGGAAACCTTCACCACCCAGCCCAACTCACGCGCCAAAAACGCCTGCATCGACAGCCCATAACAGCGCTCCATCTGCTCAAACCTCGCCGCAAGCACATAGTCCAAGTATCGGCTGCTGTGCACATGCCGGAAAAAATCCAGATCATCTGGCCTCACCTGAAGGGCCGTCTCAAAGCGTGTCTTCCCAAGCTTCATCCCGCATTGTCTTCACTCCCGCCCACGTCGCAAGTCTCGGCCATCACAGCCAGTCCCCACCTCCACCGACACACTCAGCCCAACTGCTTCCCCATACGCCCCCATCACAACACCGTCTGCCTCCAATCCACACCGACGATTGCGATTGAGTATTTGCTATTTTTATGAATAATACAGAAATACTTTGCACATCTAAACAAACCATGCCAAGTTTCACCAAGACCTTTCCGCCCGCCATGCCTGTCACCTCTACCCCCATCCAGCTCCCCCAAGTGGACTCCAGCGACTTCGAGCTCCTCAGCTTCGGCGACCAATCACTCCCCGCCACGCCCGTCAGATTTGGATTCCAGATCGATCTCAAAGTCCTTCCAGGGCTCAGCGAAGTCATCTTCGGCCTAGTCAATCTCAACCAAAACCGCCAGCTCCCCCAGCCCACAGGCTTTGCCATCCGCATCGATCTCGAACGCGGTGAAATCTGGGACATCATGAACGACAGCGGACTCATCGGCTGGCTGGAACAGCCGCTCACCGGTCGCAATGCCTCCGGCGCTGACCGCGTCCTCCTCAGCCTCGAAATCGAACGCGCTGGTTCAGCCCTCCTCCCCAAGCTCCAAATCGCAGGCGAAGAATGGCTCTACCCCGCCCTCCGTAGCAATGCCGACCTCCAACTCGCCGCCGTAGCCGGCACCAGCTCCCGCGTCAGCGCACAAGACGCCTTCGTCAACCCAGCCCTCTGGTCTGAGGAAGAGTAGCCCACTGCTCAGGGTTGCGCCGCCCGCTTGCATGGGCACACTGCCGGTCCGTCGTCTCCAGACGCACCGCTTCATCTCCCATGTCACCTTCCTCACGCATTCTCGTCACCGGCGGAGCCGGATTCATCGGCAGCGCCCTCGTCTGGGAACTCAACCGCCGCGGCTACGAAAACATCCTCATCAGCGACGTGCTCGGCACCGATGAAAAATGGCGTAACCTCGTCCCCCTCAAGTTCTCGGATTACATCGACGCCGCTGACCTGCTGGAAAGCATCCGGGCCAACACCGGCTCCCTTGGTGATGTCACCTCCGTCTTTCACCTCGGTGCGTGCTCCGCCACCACCGAGAAAAACAGCGACTACCTCATGCGGAACAACTTCGACTACACCCGCCAGCTAGCCAACTGGGCACTCTCACGCAGCGCACGCTTCGTCTATGCCTCCTCAGCTGCCACCTACGGAGACGGAGCACACGGCATGGACGACCACATGAGTGAACTGCACAAACTCCGCCCGCTCAACATGTACGGTTACTCCAAGCACCTCTTCGACCTGCATGCCGCTCGGCACGGCTTCCTCCCAAGGATCGTCGGACTCAAATACTTCAACGTCTTCGGACCCAATGAAGATCACAAAGCAGACATGCGTTCCGTCGTTCACAAAGCCTTCCACCAAGTCCTCAAAGAAGGCCGCATCCAGCTGTTCAAATCCCACCGCCCCGACTACAAAGACGGCCAGCAAATGCGCGACTTCCTCTACGTGAAGGACGCCGTCAACATGACCATCCACCTCGCCCAGAACCCACTCGCCGGCGGCCTCTACAACCTCGGCAGCGGTCTCGCCCACTCCTGGGTGCAACTCGCAGAAGCCATCTTCGCCGCACTCGGCCAGACACCAGTCATCGACTTCATCGACATGCCAGAGACCCTCCGCGAGAAATACCAATACTACACCTGTGCCAACATCGACAAACTCCGTTCAACAGGTTACACCAGCCCGATCACCCCGCTCCAAGACAGCGTGAAAGACTACGTGCAAAACTACCTCATGCACGATCGCCGACTCGGCGACGAATAAGCCCGATTCAGCCCGATTCCCCTCACTCTGCCACACCGGCAGGCCTTATCTCCGTCCCCGTGACACCCGTAATGCTGTCACCCAGAGCCGCACGCACCGGTACCGCCATGGCACTCAGACGCTCCACCACCTCAGGATATTGATCCGCCACATTCACCCTCTCTCCAGGATCAGCCTCCAGATCAAACAGAGATAGCGGCAGCTCTTCCACCTTGTAACCATGCCGACTCGCTATCCCATCAAGACCTGACTTCTCAATGCGCTCCGGCTTCATATTCTCATAGTTGGCCGGCTTCCCTCCCCTCCCGGGCGGACCATTCACCGTCAGGTAACGATGCGCAAAATGCAGCTTCCACTTCCCACTGCGCACCGCCTGCAGCTCCGTTCCCGCATAGAAAAACAAAGCCTCATGCGGAGACCTCGCCCCCTCCTTCCCCATCATCAGCGAAAGAATATCCTTCCCATCGATCTTCAGCCTCGGTGCCTCACCATCCACCAGCCCCGTAAACGTAGGCAGCAGATCAATCGCCATCACCGGCTCCTCGCACACCGTACCCGCAGGCACCCTACCCGGCCACCACATCACACATGGCACCCGCACCCCACCTTCAAACGTCGTCAGCTTCCCCTCCCGAAAAGGCAGCGCACTCCCAGCACGGTCACCGTACGATAGAAACGGCCCATTGTCGGAAATGAAAATCACCAGTGTGTCATTGGTCAGCCCCAGCTCATTCACCTTGTCCAGCACCCTGCCCACACTGTCATCCAACTCCCGAATCACATCCGCATACAGCCCACCACCCGTCTTCCCCTCAAACTCCCTTGAGGCAAACACCGGCACATGCGGCATGATGTGAGGCACATACAAGAAAAATGGCCGCTCCCGGTTTCGCTCCATGAAATCAAGCGCACGTTCCGTCGTACGCCTCGTAAACAGCGACTGGTCAGGATCACTCTCTATCACCTCCATCCCATCATACAAAGGCAGCGGCGGCATGTCCCTCACCGAAGGATGATACTTGCTGTTGTCATTCGAATACGGAATCCCAAAAAACTCATCAAACCCATTCTGCATCGCGTGGAACGCCCTCACCGTCCCCAGGTGCCACTTGCCATAAGCCGCAGTCGCGTAGCCCTTCCCCTTGAACATCTCAGGCATCAAATGCTCCGCAGGGTGAATACCATTCGTGCTCGTATGATTCAGCGCACCCTGAAGACTCACCCGATTTGCATAACACCCGCTCAACAGCGAAGCCCGCGAAGCCGTGCACACCGCCTGTGAGACATAGAAGCTCGTGAAGCGCCTGCCCTCCTCAGCCATCCGGTCCAGCCTCGGCGTCACCGACACCCCACCCACCGTCAAACCCACATCCGCACTCCCCATGTCATCCGCCACCAGCAAGATCACATTCGGAACCCTCGAGAAAACCCGCCCAGGTGCAAAGACAGCCACCGACACCCCAGCCAATACCAGCCTCACAACGCCGCGAATGGAAAAAGCAAACATCCACAAACCAACCCGCCCCACCACCACCGTCAAGCCTCAATCCCTCAATCCCAGCATCGCCGCCATCCCCCCGCTTGCCTCATGTCGCGGGTGCTTAAAATCCATCTTCCGGACCTTCTCTACCACCTGACGCACCCGATCACCAACGCCATGAGGGAAGGCTTCAACCCGTTGATACAAACCATTAAAGCCAACGCAAGCAGCCTGCCCAACTTCACCAACTTCCGCGACCGCATCTTGTTCTGCGGCACCAAGCTCAAACACGATGCCCGCCTGACCAAAATCCCAGCCTTCTGCCCAAAGTGCCACCTCGTTTGGGACATTCCACCTGAAGCGCAACATTGGGAGCAGCGCTTCCTTTGCAGGTGCTCAGACCAAACGGACGATAAGCCGGACACCAACGCACAAGACCTGTGCCTAATGGCAGCAAACTAGCACTGTCGATAGTGCCAACGTTGGGTTTGATGGTTGTAGGTAAGGTTTGGGATCGATTAGCGAGTCAAGAGCGTTGCCCCATAGCAAACAACACACCGATGAAGCCGCCATACAGGGCTCCTCTCCACCAAGTGGAAGTAAGCGGGCATGTGCCGGAGCTGCACTGACCATAGTATCCGAGCAGCGAGCCCAAGATGGCTCCTATTGCTACAGGCAGAAGATAACGAATCATGATGCTGATGGTGTAGAATGACGGTTGGCCATGAAGTAGAGAACAGGGACAGCCATGCGACTGATGAAGAGGCTGGCAATCTCACCAGCCATAAGCGCAATGGCCAGTCCCTGGAAGATGGGGTCCGCCAGAATGACCGCCGCCCCAACAACGACCGCCATGGCAGTGAGTAGCATGGGGCGGAAACGCACCGCCCCCGCATCAATCACAGCCTCGCTTAGCGGCATACCCTCCTGGAGGCGGAGTTCGATGAAATCCACCAGGATGATGGAGTTGCGGACCACAATCCCACCACCCGCCATGAAACCGATCATACTGGTGGCGGTGAAGAAGGCATCCATGAATCCATGTGCGGGCAGGATCCCGACGAGAGAAAAAGGAATCGCCACCATGACGATGGCCGGCGTGATGAAGCTGCGAAACCAGCCCACCATGAGCACGTAAATCAGGATCAGACAAGCCCCGAAGGCGGCTCCGAGATCTCGGAAGACTTCGATCGTGATGTGCCACTCACCGTCCCACTTCATGGCAGGTTCTTCATCGGTGAAAGGCATGGTGGCATTGAGAATCTTGAGTTCCGCGCCGCTTCCCCCGAAAGCCTTGGTGTCGAGCTTTCTGAGCGCCTCGTTCATCTTGAAGATGGCGTAAACAGGGCTTTCCACAATGCCTGCCACGTCACCGATGACGTAGGTGACTGGCATGAGATTCTTGTGATACAAGCTCTTCTCTACGACCACGTCCTCTACCGTCACCAGTTCCCGCAGAGGCACCAGCGGGGCAGTGCCGCTGCCGCCAGGCTCAGGAAGTGCATTGCCATCTCCAGAGCGAACACGGAGCGCCAGGAGATCCTCCGGGCTGGCCTTGGCAGACCGGGGAAGCTCCAGCCGGATATGCACATCCTCCTTCTCTGCGGGTTGATGCAGCAGATCCACGTCTTGACCGTCCACGGCGATCTTAAGTGTCTGGGAAATGGTTGCCGCACTGATGCCGTGCAGAGCCGCTTTTTCCTTATCGATAATGAAGCGCGACTTCCGCTGATCTGCTTCGATGTACCAGTCCACATCTACCACCCCGGGAGTGGATTTGAAAATGTCCTTCACCTTATCCGCCAAGGCCAAGCGGGCCTCCTCATTAGGTCCATAAATCTCCGCAACAAGAGTTTGCAGCACGGGAGGTCCCGGAGGAACCTCCGCCACAGCCACACGCGCATCATAGCGTGAGGCGATCTCCACCAGTCGAGGGCGGACCCGCTTGGCAATGTCATGACTCTGGGCACTGCGCTCATGCTTGGGAACCAAATTCACCTGAATGTCTGCCACGTTGGCCCCGCGCCGCATGAAGTAATGACGCACGAGTCCGTTAAAGTTGTAGGGCGAAGCCGTTCCCGCATACACCTGATAATTCGTCACTTCGGGTTCAGTGCGGATGGCTGCTGCCATTTCCCTGGCCACTGCCGCAGTTTGTTCCAAAGAGCTGCCTTCCGGCATATTCAGAATGACCTGGAACTCGCTCTTATTATCAAAGGGAAGCATTTTTACCTTCACCCAACCAAGCCCAACGGTTGCCATAGATGCCAGCAAAAGAAGCGTGATACCCAAGAGGAAGGCCCAGCGCCAGCCAGTGTGATGAATGAGAGGCCCCATCATCCTGCGATACAGCTTGGTAAAAAAGTCTTCAGGATGCTCGTGAGCATGAGCGTGGGGAGCATTAGGATCCGCCACGCCCTCCGTGAGCTTGGAGTACTTGCCCCCCCATCGCAGAATCCGGATGGATGCCCAAGGCGTAACGATAAACGCTATCAACAGGGACCAAAACATCGCAGCGCTGGCCCCGATCGGAATCGGACGCATGTAGGGCCCCATGAGGCCGCCCACAAAAGCCATGGGAAGCACCGCAGCGATGACGGCAAAGGTGGCAAGAATCGTGGGGTTTCCTACCTCACTCACCGCCTCCACGGCTATCGCAGACCACGACCTGCCTTTGTTGTGAGGAAGATGAAAGTGGCGAACGATGTTCTCCACCACCACGATGGCGTCATCCACCAGAATACCAATGCTGAAAATTAGCGCAAAGAGCGTGATCCGGTTCAGAGTGAATCCATAGAGATAGAAGATGAGCAACGTAAGGGCCAGAGTAGCGGGGATGGCCACTCCTACGATACCGGACTCCCTCCAGCCCAGAGACAGCCAGATCAGAATCGCCACACTGACCACGGCGATACCCATGTGCAAAAGCAGTTCGTTCGACTTCTCAGCTGCCGTTTCCCCATAATGCCTGGTGATGGAAACCTGCACATCAGCAGGAATCACAGCCCCCTTGAGCGTCTCCACTTTTTTCAGCACCTCCTCAGCCACAGAGATGGCATTGGCACCTGGACGCTTGGCCACACTCAGAGTCACGGCGGGTTCTTCCGCACCGCTGCCTCCCTTGCCAAAGAACACATAGTTCGCCGGTTCTTCTCCGCCGTCCACGATGTCAGCCACCTCGCGAAGATACACCGGCCTGCCACTGAACACACCCACCACCACGCTTCCCACCTCCTCGGCCGTGGTCAGAAACGCGCCAGTCTCCACCAGCACTTCACTGTTGCCAGTCGTAAGCCCCCCGGCACGGAACTGGCGGTTCGCCTGCTGAAGCATGGGCACAAGACCGACGGCGCTCAGATTTCTGGATGCCAGTTTGACGGGGTCCAGCATCACCCTGACGGCACGGCGTGTACCTCCAATAAGCGTCGTCTCAGCCACCAGCGGAACCTGCTTGACGGCCTCCTCCGTTTGCGCGGCAAGACGCCGAAGCGTCAGATGGTCGTAGCGTTCACTGTGAAAAGTGAGGGCCAGTATGGGTACGTCATCAATGCTCTTGGGCTTGATGACAGGCATGGTTACCCCCATGGGAATGCGATCAAAGTTGGAACGCAGTTTCTCTGTGAGCTTGACCAAGCTGCGCTCAGGATCCTCCCCAACTTTGAATCGCACGATCACCAGTGACTCACTGTCGCGGGAGGTGCTGTAGATGTACTCCACTCCGGGCAGTTCCCAAAGCAGCTTCTCCATCGGTCGCGTAGCGCGCTCCTCCACTTCCTTTGCAGAGGAGCCCGGCATGGCCACCATGACATCGATCATGGGCACCTTGATCTGAGGCTCTTCTTCCCGTGGCAACAGAACCACTGCGGCAGCGCCCAATAGGACAGATGCCAGAATGACGAGAGGCGTGAGTTTGGAATCGATGAACGCGGCTGCAATGCGCCCCGCGATTCCGAGATGGCTAGATTCCTGAGAGTGATTCATGGCTGAACGGTGACGGGCTGTCCGTCAGCAAGAGCTGAGAGATTGGATGCAACGATGGTTTCGCCAGACTCAAGGCCGGAGAGGATCTCAATGCTGTTCTGAATGGCACGTCCCGTTTTAACCAGCCTCAGTGAGGCCACACCGTCTCGCACCACAAAGACGACTTCCATCTGACCTCGCTTCATCACAGCCCCCTTCGGAACGGTGATGACGTTCGTCTCTGCGGTCGGAATGGCAACCCTTCCAAACTGACCACTCCGAATCCCCTCTGCTGCGGCAATGTCCAACTTTACAAGAAAAGTACGGCTCACAGGCTCCGCTACGGGCGAGATCTCAGACACCGTGCCCTCTACGGGAGCCGCAGAGTTCGAAAGACGGATCGAGAGCTTATCACCGATTTTAATGCGTGCCAGCAGTGCTTCAGGTAGGTCGGTCTCAAACCGGAGCGAGGTTGGAACCTCCACTTCAGCAAGCGGTTTTCCGGGCAT
This sequence comes from uncultured Verrucomicrobiaceae bacterium, assembly GCA_964538625.1. Lineage (GTDB taxonomy): Bacteria > Verrucomicrobiota > Verrucomicrobiia > Verrucomicrobiales > Verrucomicrobiaceae > JAEUHM01. The sequence continues at coordinate 45,613 of CAZIGH010000010.1, read as the reverse complement.
CGCCAAGTCTCCCACATCAGCGAGCTTACGAGACACTACCCCGTCAAACGGCGCGGTCACCCGGGCGTATCCTAGCATGGTCTCAGCCTCCGTCACGGCGGCGGTAGCCACTTTGAGCCTCGCATCCGCAGCGTCATACTCTTGTTTGGTGGTGGCACCCGAGGTGACCAACTGACTCTGACGCTCGAAATCCCGCCGCGCCTGTTCCAATCCCGCGCGCGCCTGATCCACTTTCGCCTGAATCTCCTGCACATCAAGTGTAGCAAGCATGTCGCCCGCCGCGACCATCTGTCCTGGCGAAGCAACATATTGCAGAATGCGGCCGCTCACCTTGGCCTCCACCAGAGAGCGCTGCCGCGAGCGCACAGTTCCCACGATCTCCTCAGTCGCCACGTGTGGAGCCGTCTGCACCACGTGGGTGGTCACGGCGACCTCTGGTAGGATCTCAGCGTTACCCCGTGGGTGCGTTCCGCCATGCGGACCACAAGAACTTAGGATGGGCAAAAGGAATGGGAGGAGTCGTTTCATCGGTGAGGATGTGAAATAGGAGCCAAGGTATTCAGTTACAACAAGATCCAACGTCAGGACGGCCTGATTTATCTTTCCGGATCTTGCGCAGCAGTATCTCCGGCGGACAGAAGCCCGTAAAGCCTGATTGAAGAAGGTTTGCTCCGGCGAAAACCGTGAGCCAGATCCAGTTGGGGTGCACCCAGTGCGCTAATGCGAGAGAGGCCAGGACTACTGTCCCAGCCATGGAGCGGATGATTCTTTCGTTTGTCATGGTGTGGTGGTAGGTTTAGGAGTTTGGGGCGTGACGCCTTGCGGAAGCAGGAGGCAGGCAGGGCAACCGCCTCGGGTAGCAAGAGTGCGTGCCGTCATCAATGCCGCAGCCGCAGTCACAATGATGACAAAGGTTTTGCTGGACAGAACTGCATTCATGACGTTTGATATACACAACTATATGAGTAGATACGCATATAGAGAAGCAATGCAACACCTTTTTTGCAAGCTCATGTCAAACCGCTCCAAAAAATACTCTCCGCCTGTCTCGGACGAGGCTCTCGGCCTTATCGCATCATGGTTCCGTACGCTGGCCGAGCCTAGCCGTCTGAAGATTCTCCGCGCTCTCGAAGCAGGAGAGAAGAATATTACAGACCTCGTCGCTGCCACCGGGCTTACTCAGGCCAATGTCTCTCGCCATGTGCAATCCCTCGTTGATGCTGGGATGGTTGGCCGTCGTCGAGAGGGGCTTGCCGCCATCTGCTTCATCGCCGATCCCACGATCTCAAAGCTCTGTGACACTGTCTGCTCCAACCTCATGAAGCGCCTTGCCAAGCAGGTCAAGAACTTGGCAGGAGAGGCCTGATCTCTTCCGGAATCTTCCGATCTAGCTTTGTGGGTTTTCATACCAGACCACGCCCAGAAGCGCCCTCTCTTCACAAGTGATCACGTCAAGGTCACCATCCGCATCGAGATCGAGAAGCTGGATAAGATCAAACTTCACACCCTCAGGTCCACCGAGTGCATGCTGGATCCATGGGCCATTCCTTCTCTGCTCCAGCCAGAGCACGCCTTCTCGTAAGCCTAATGCATTCTCACAGCTGAACACCAGATCTGCCAAGCCATCCCCTGTGAGGTCCCCCATCTTGACCGCCTTGGCATCACCTGTTGCGTCCGAGTGCAGCGTAAGACATGTCTCACCCCACGTGCCATCAGGGCGCCTGAGAAAGACCAAGATGTCATGGGGCTTGGCCGCGACGACGAGGTCTTGAAGGCCATCTGCGTTCAGGTCACCCACGTCTGCAAACATCACCTCTCTGTCGGCAGCACCTATGACGTGGAGTGACCACGGTGCGAACTCTCTCACCCGAACCGCACCGGGATTCTCCGCCCAGAACACACCCCGACGACTACCTTTGCGATCAGTGAAAAGGACGTCTTGATCGCCATCGTCATCCAAGTCCACAGGGATAAGTGACATGAGCCAACCTGCGTCTGCGATGCGGTGGAAGCGCCAGCTACCGAGATCGGAAGCCTGTGCCGGGGCCTGCATCCAGCCAAGTGATGCTCCCTTGTTCTTGGAGCCTAGAATCAGGTCTGGTCCATGCAAGCCGTCCAGATCCAAGGTGATTGCCTGCATCCACATCTGCGCGCCCTTAACGGCAGGGAAGGCGTCTTGCCGCCAGATCCCGTTTACCTGACGGTGCCAGAAGACGGTTCGTGTATCCCCTTCAGTGGCGGAAACGACTTCAAGATGACCGTCGCCATCCAGATCCGTGAAAATGGCCTCCTCCACATCTGCTGCTGTTCCCACCTCAGTGGAAGGCCATTGCGCCCGCACCATTGCAGGCCCGGGATTCACGCACACCCTTACTTTGCCCCCCTCTTCCCACCCTGTCACGATGTCAAGCATGCCATCTCCGTTAAAGTCACCGAGCTTCACGCCATCTGCGCCTCGAGAACTAGCGTCTATGGTGTGACGCGTCCACGCTCGATCATTCGACTGAATCACCTCGGTGGTAATGACCTGGCCAACAACTGAAGCAGCGGCGAAAAACAGGGCGCTCAAAGCGAGTTTCATGGCGTATTCTTACTGGGTGACTGAAGCGAAATATCCTTCCGCAGCTTGAGCCGTCCAAGCCTGTGCTCGCCAACGAGCCAGACTTGCAAAACACCAGGCTTTTTCAGCAGCCCCGCTGGTATGCTGATGCACCCGGCACGGCGCTGCTCAGGCGTGAGAAATAGGGGATGGCGTCCATAACTGTCCCCTGAGTTCCACAGATACACAGCGATCACATCCATGTTCTGGGAACCAAAAGTGACTGACCATTCTTGGCCAAGCTCGACTTTCTCGGACGGAAGCCGAAGATCAAGATCGCAAACCGCAAACTCGCAGGCGGCGCTTCGGCTGCCATCTGCGTGGACCACATACGCAATGTAATCACCACAAACGGCGGGTGTCCGTTCATGAAGTCCCGGGCCACCCAGAGGAATCTTCTCCACCACATCCGTCCCCCGTTGAATGATGAGGCTCTTCACGCCGCGTCCATCGCGGTCCATGACATGGAACTTCACCGGCTTGCCACGTTGGTACGGCACCCAGTCACCGAGATCCAGAAGGACAGAGCGGTTGATGATGGCAGGTTTCGCATCGAGATAGGGGTTCGGAAAATAAAGCCCCTCGGCGCGATTGCTTTCGCGCCAAGCTTCCAAATCGATGATACGGAGGAGCTGTTTGTTCCTCGCAGCAAGATGGGCATCGAAACGCTTCGCATCACGCTCGGTGACCTGCGTGGTCGGAGGCCGACTTTCCTCGATTCTCACCGCAATGATACGACCAGATGCGTCCTTCCTCACAGCGGTAACCATTTCCACATGCGAACCGCTGCTCTCGGTAGCGTGAGGCGTGTAGATCACATCTCCTACCCGCACACCTTGAGCAGACTGCGGTTCCACCAGCACAATACCCTTGCTTATACTAGGCCCATAACGACGGCTGACTTCCGGAAAACCGCAGCCCAGCGCATAACTGGTGTAGGCTGAGCAAACGCTTCCATAATAGGCCGCAGCATTCTCCACCTTCCCCGTGAGATTCTCTGTGTAGAGCACACTCGTCGGATTCTCGACGGCTGCCAAGAACGTACGGAGCGAAATATCGAAGCCTATACACCGCCCCTCGGAACGCACACTAGAGTAAGGCACACCAACGACCTCCCTGCCCTTCAAAAAGAAGCCGCCCTTTCGATTGGGCATCGTATCGGCAACCGGCATCCACCTGATCTCGGATAGGATGCGAGCATGAGCCGCTGCACGTTCCTGCCAAGTCGTCGGCATAGCCGACTGTGCACGTGCCGTTTCAAGATTGCTGCAAAGTGCAAGGGCAACAGATGCTGTGAAAGCGATGCGACAAACGGGCATGACGAAAGAACTCGAAAAGTGGAGGGACATTCATTCCAACGCTGCCTCAAGGTGTAGCTTACGGAGAAGTGCGCTAACCCAAGGGCTTCCCCATGGCACTAACAAGAGTGACGCAGCCACTCTTCAGCGTGGATTTTACCCTGCAAAGGCAATCCGAACGCCGATCTTCCCAGCAACCATGTGGGCAGCTTCAGAATGAGCAAACGGCACGTCAGATTCAAAACGTAAGACCTGCTCCAGAGAAGGGTCCCGCTCCGGGCGAGTCCAGAGCACAAGGCAAAGCTCATCCGTGTGGCGGCTGCGGTAGCAAATGCCGTCGAAGTGCGCAGGGTGCCTCGCGATCCGCTCGGCCCACAACTGCGGCACCGCCAGGTCAGTAGAGTAAAGGCTTCCAGACTCAATGCCGACTGCCAAGCGCGTATCACTGTCCGTGAGGTCACAAAGGCGCAGACTGGTTGGTAGTTCCAACGCTTTCACATAAGCCCACTGCGAAGCCTGTTGACAAGTAATGACGTAGATCTCACCCCCAGCATCACGATGCGCCGCCAGCCGATCCCCCCAAACCTCTGCCACCGTGGTCTCCAAAGAAGCCGCCAGATAGACGCAAGGAAACGCTCCAGATGACGGAGTGAGACGAGAACCTTTGGATGCAAAGAACTGGTTTGGATACGCGACTCGGTAGAGCCGAAACCAGTTCCACTTACTCCTTGAACGCCATTCCCTTACTGGGATCGGCCGCTGATCAAAACTCGCTTGGTCAGGCGGCAGTCGCAGATCACGGTTCATGCGTCAACGCTCGTCCGCCTCCACCGCTGTCAGCACTTCCGAAACGCGTCCGAGCTTCAACCACTCCAACGGGGGACGGCCACCGGTAACAGGGTGAGCTTGTAGCAGAAAGGCGAACACGGTCAGCGGATTGGAGTCATCCAGCTTGTTCCGGATGGCTGTCATGACCTCCGGCAGCCCATCCCAAACCCCACCCTCCGGACGAAACTGCCACACCGGCACCAAATACTCTCCACCGCCTGAGCGATAGGCCAGCACGTTCCCATTTCGAATCTGCTGGGCCAGCGCCTGCCGGGTTACTCCTTGTGGCTTACGAAAGAGTTTCCGCGCCTTTTCCACCTCCACGCAGCCGCCGGCGCTTGTGAGCAAGCAAGCAAGCCCCTCATCAGCCGTGGCGTGTCCTCTGGCGACCATTATCGGCAGTTTCTCCCGCACGACGTCACCAATCATGCCAGTCATGCTCTCAAGACTAACACCGAACTGCAAGCCAAGCTCCAGCGTGGAGCGTAGCTGGGCGCGAATCAATTCTGTGGTTCGGGTATCTCCAGAAACCCGGTAGGGGCGGATGTCTTCTTGAAGGATATCGCCGCTGAACATGTTTCACTTTCCCACATTTCCACCTCAATACAAGGGTTATTTTGTAAATTTCACCTTCCCTGCTCGCTCGCTGCTGACTACTGCTGATCCAATCCTCCCTCCTTGAGTTCTCTTAGCGTGGAAGCCTTGACAGGCGCTGAGGGGTGCAAGCCAGTTATGCGCTTAAAGGCACCCCCGTTTTCTCCACCTCCGACTGCGTTATCACTGTTGCCTGCTCCGCCGAGGCGTTTGAAGTTGATGGCGTGAGGAGGAAATACCCTGCTCATTTCACCCAACACTTCCCACTTGCTGAGCAGAGCGTCTCGCAGCATCTCGCGTTCGTCCTTCCTTGCCTGTTCAAACTGCCGCATCAGTCCACGGATGCTCACGACTGCACGGGTGAACTCGAGGCCGCAACGCGTGAACTCGACACGTCGAGCATACTTCCCCTCGGAAGAACTTGCCAGTGCCCGCGCTCGCTCAATGAACGCTTCAGCTTGGGTGAACACGACCTCAGTGTAGTAGTCCGGCACGTTCAAGGCACTGTTCACGGAAGCGACGTTGTAAACCAGGTCATTGCGGGTCTTTTCCATCAGCAGCCAAAAGTTTCTCATCGGTTCGGCGGCTGGGCCGTAGCAGCGACTGAAGTAGTCGTTAAGAATCGCATGTCCGTTGGCGCGCGGATTCCAGGCCAGTTGACCTATGAGGTAGTAATAGGGTGCCGCCGTGGCCCAATGTTCGAAAAGCGTGTCAAAGAATACCCCGACTGCGCCATGCTCGGCCACGAACCGAAAGTCGTCCATCAATTCTTGGAACGGCACGTCAGGCATGGCCCACATGCGACCACCTTGGTTACCGAGATTTGGGCGCCAGATGATTGCCTTGGAAATTCCTGCCCAGTTCAGGAAGTCGGCCTGATGCTGATCACGAGCCGCCTTGTCGCGTCCGTGAAAGTTGTTCACGCTGATGATGAGCACGTTGTCACGAGGCACAGCGCGTACCGGCTTGGGTCGTCCCACATCACCGTACGCATTTGTGGAAACGTAGAGCTCCTGGTCTGGAAAACGGGACTTCACCATATCTGCAAGGGTATTGGCAAAGGTAACGTAACGATCTGAGAGTGGCGGCCACTCCTCAGAGACACCGTTCGCCCACTTCACTCGGATTCGCACGTCAGTCTCGGCGGGATCAGGATCCCATGCGCGTGAGCGGGGATCCGTGCAGTGACCGTCGAAATACCCATCATTAGGCATCGCAGCAAGCACACGGCAGTGCGGATACTGGGCGAGCAGCGCCTCCTGCTCCTTCATCCACAAATCCCAGACCGCAGGCTCGCCTTCGCAGAGTTTTACGCGGTGTCTCGCCTCAGGGTAAGTGCCACGCGTTCCGTCTGGCTGAAGCGCAAAAAGCTCCGGGCGCGTTTCACCATACTTGTCCCACCAGTCCTTGAAGTAGTGACCACCGAGCATATCAAGCGAGTGCAGCAGCACGCGCTGATGCCGCGCCCAGTCCTGCTCTGCGCCGCTTTTGATGTATCCAATCTCAAGTTGATTGAACAAGCCGCTCCGGCTGCGGAACTGAGGATGATGACGGATCTCAAAAGGTTGAATGTTCAGACTCTCCGCTGCCGGATAGTCCGTGCCCAACTCTCCAGGGTAGAGCCAGCGCACTCCAATCACATCCTGGAGAAAGGTGAAGACCGCATTCGCATTGCCATGCTCGCCCTGCTTGTTCTCAATCAGGTACCGGCGACCCTGAACCGTGGAATGCTTCGGATCCCATTGATCCCGCCCAGTGATGGCGATGTGGTTCTGATTGCCAATCAGATACACCTCCTCGGGGTGGTTCAGTGTGAAGTCTTTGCCGGGAAACAATCGACTCAGTACCGATTGATAACCCACCCATATCGCCTGAGCCGGCAGTGGATCAGGCGTCCCTTCCAAAACCTCAGGCCGCACCCCACCAATGATCCCGATGTGTGTCGCCAGCTCCTCTGCCGCCGCCCGAGTATGCGGCGCAGATCCCCCAGCAACGACGATGGGGAGTGCTTTCCCTTCAGGAAGCATAAGTTTCAAACCCTCGCCATGAAGACCGGCCACAGAGAGCAGAAAAACACCAGAAAACCCGGCAACGGATGATCGAGAGAGCATCATCATGACAAAATTTCAGTGGGAAGAGGATTCTGAATGGTTTGAGACCCCACGTGAACGGCAAGGCAAGTGGCCAGCTTGCTAACGTACGAAGAAATCGGCCCACTGTCCGGCCTACCGAACCCCGCAGCCAACACAGACAGCAGCCCTGCGAATCAATAACTGACTGCCTTCAGAAACAGGCGGGACTGCCCTGCGGACACCGGCTCCCAAAACTCCAACGTGCCAGAACCGGTGAAGGAACGGAATCCAGCGGAGTTCCATTCGGTCAAATTCTCAGAGCGCAAAAACTCCAGACGCTGGCCAGGCTGCCCCATCAAGCGAACCCTGAAAATACCGTTTTCAAGCGACGGGGAAGCCTCCACATAGACCGGCAGCAGAGAAGAAGCTCCCACCCTGAAGCGTAAGAGCCTACTGCTGAACTTGAACTCACCTGCCCACAGGCGCTGCCCATCAAAGCTCAAGGCCGCAGGCATGAAGAGCTTGTCTCGCCCTATCTCGGCCTTCGTGTCAGTAAGGTTCTTCTCACCAAGCACGAGATCGGGTGCCTGCCCAGCCACTGCATTGGCGACATTGGACCAGCCAAGCACGCGGTTGAAACTGGTGTCTGCGATGAACAACCTGCCGTGTGAAACCGTGCAGCCTTGAGGCAAGTTCAGCTGCACTTGAGGAGGCTGTATGGAGCGGGCGGGAGCAGTGACCGCAGGTAGGTCAGAGACGCGGTAGAGTTTCACACTGTGCGGACCGCCTTGCCCTTCCACCGGCACCGCAAGCCAAGTGCCATCACTGCTGATGCGGCCCGGACGTCCCCCAGGGGAAATGGTCACCAAGGGATCATCACTAGCATTCGGGATTCCGGCGAAAACATGCACCTGCTGGCTGTTATAATCTGCAACGTAGAAGTACGAGCTATCCAGCGCCACGCCACGGAGCTGGGTCAGGTTGGTGTTACCGATTTTGCCCGTAATGGTGCGCGAAGGCAGCTCTCCATAGAGGGGTAGGTTGTCCCAAATGTAAATGCGACCCACTGTGGCGAGCACAAGTTTTCCACCAAAGAGAGCGCTATCCCAGCCACCACCAGGAAGCTGATAAACCACGTCTGGCCATGCGCCGCTTTCATCCGGAATACGACGCCATACACAGAGACGCTGATGAAAATCCGAGCACACGAACAGACTGGTGCCGTCCGAAACGGGACAAGGATTTTGGATAAAATACTCCGTGAGCAGCGTGTTGGTTCCCACCGCTGGTGAACCGATGGTGAAATGAGGAGTGGCGCTGCCACTGGCAGCCGTGGGTAGGCTGTTGAAACCAAGGATCGCATTCTGGTTTTCATCCATGGTCAGGACGCGGCCACCCGCCACTGCGAGGGCATCACAGTCACTACCCCAGGGACCATTCAGATCCTGGACGGGCGGTGTTGCATCATTCTGCGGCGGACTGTTCCAAATCCTCATCCTCCCTTCGCCCAACAGCACCAGCTTGGTGCCGACCATGCCGCCACGATAGCGCCCACCAAGCACGAAGCTATGCGGCGCAGTGGCGCTGGTAGGAAACGTGTTCCAGAAGAACGTGGCGTGACCAGGAGGAGCCCCCGGTGGTGCCGGGCTGAGCGCGGCATTATGATCCTCTACGGCGAGAAAGGTACCATCGCTAGTGATGGCTCGTGGCGTGCCGAAGGCGGCATTCGTGAGTATGAATGAGGGAGGAGAGTTGGAGGCGGCTGGCCAGGAGTTCCAGAACAACATGGCACTGCCCTGCGTGGCGGAAACGACAAGGCGCGTGCCGTCTGTCCATACGCCCCAGGGCCAACCCAACGGAGGACGGCCCGGCACGGGATTGGCGAACTGAGAAAGTCGGATGGCCAGATCAGCAGGTTGTCCGTTGGATGTGGGAAAGCTGTTCCATAGAAGAACGCGGTCGTTGTTGGCATCCGTGACCGCCACACGGCCCGTTGCGGAGACACTCACGGCCACTGGCCAGTTCATCTGGTGGCTGCCACTGCCAGGATTGTTCTGAGTGAAGTCCGGCTGTCCCAGCACCAGATCCGGCGGGGTGTTTCCAGAGGGCGGCGCAAGCCAAATGAGCACCCGGTTGTTATTCCGATCCGTGAGCACCACGCGCGTGCCGTCACTGCCGATGCCGCCCAAGTGATTGAAAAGCAAGCTACCACCAGTCTTGTTGAATCCCACGCCACAGAGCATGATGTCCGCTGGCTGGCCCGTCTGAAAAAAGCCGCTGCTGCCTCCCACCGCCTCCAAGTAGGGCCGCCCAGGATAAGTCACAGTGATGCTCTGACCGCTCACCGCCCCCACGGCGGCTAAGCATACCAAGCAAAAACTCTGAAACTTGGTGGGAAGGTACTTCATTCAACCGTTCCCTAACACCGCAACTCACTACCGGTTACAGCCGAGCACGCTTTTTGTCGGCTCCGACATGCAGCGGCGAAGAATGCCGAGGCGCGCAATGAAAACGAACGCTGGCACTTTAGTCAATCTGCGGGCAAAGCGTCACGTGGTGCGGACTTCACCTTGCTGGTCTTGCCGATCGCCTGGAACTTCAGGCCGGCTGCGACAAGCAGCAGCACAAGTTGAGATGCCCAGAAGAGGCGCAGCCAACCCCAGACGCCATCCGTGAACCCATAGGCATGGAGACCCACGCCGAGTTGGTTGGTGCCAAACCATGAGAAGACGGTGATACAACCGAGAACAAGGTTGCAAGCGTGCAGCCCAATCTCACGAATGTAACCGCCTAAGCGCGCATGAAGAATGATGAGGATCATGAGCACAATCATGAGAGCACCGTTTTCCTTTGGATCCCACCCCCAGAAGCGCCCCCATGAGTCATTAGCCCAAATGCCTCCCAGCACAGTGCCCACAAGTGAAAGGAAAAGTCCAGCACCAAGGAACCCGTAAGACATGCGAGTAATGCTGCGTGCGGTAGCGTCGCCTTCTGTGATATTGCCAAACAGCCTGCGGATGAAATACACCATGCTGGCGATGGCGGCCACCATGGAGGCACTGTAACCGAGATTGATGAGCGGCACGTGAGTGGCCAGCCAGAAGTTCGTGATCAATACGGCCTGCAGCTGCACCAGCGTGTCCTGCGCATCATTTGTCTCAAACCGGATGGACAGGAAAAGTCCCGCTACGCCCGCGATGGTGGCCACCAAGAGGCCCAGCCGGTTCCGGCTGATCCATTCGGCGACGATGCCGAAAAGCGCACCTGTGGCAGCGATGAAGATGATAGTCTCATACAAGGTGGCAATGGGCGGACGCTGCATGATGATGCAGCGAATCACGATGCCGGTGATGCAGTAGGCTGTCGCCACAAGCACGCTGATCCAAGTACCGATGATGGCGGCCTTCTCATACTTCGACCCGGGAGCAGCCCACGTGGTGGCCAGCAGGATCAAGCCCAGGGTGAAATAGATCAGTGCGTAATAGAAGTAATCTGTCCGGTGATAGGATGCCTCCAGGTCCACATGCTTGCCCTCATTCCGCGCTGCTGCTCCAGCTCTGGTTTTCTCCGCGAACGAGGTCACGGCGCTCTTGAATGCAGCCGCATCCCCCGCGCTGAGAAAAATGTTCTCGTACTGAGTCATCCACTCAAGGTCGTAGGGCAGCACCTCCTTGGTCTGAAGATTGTCCATGATGATGGGACCTGGGCCGTGCCATTGCTCGTTTGCAGTCTGTGTGGGTGGGAAAATGCGGAAGGTCATTTCCCGGTTGCCCGTCATCATACCTCCAAGCGCCCCTTTAAGGAAGCTCATCATCCATGGGTTGGACATAGGTGCGGCGGCTTCAGGGTGCTTTTTGAGATAGTCAAATACGGCGGGAAGGAGCGTGGCAATCCGATAAGGCTTCGGGATGCTGGCGGACAGCTCGGCTGGCAGGCTGCCTTCATCCTTCCCAAACGGTGCACGGAAGAGATCCCAGTGGGTCAGGATCATTTCAAAGTCGAGGTAGTTGATGCCGAGATTGGCGATCATCGTCTGCACCGCAGTGCGCTTCTTGGGGTCCATCTGCCGGTAATCCTCCGCCTTTTCCATGAGGGTATTCCGATGGGGCAGAATGTCGTTATAGGTGTACTTGCCACGGACCCCTTCCATGCGCCCCTTTGCGGTGGCACCGATTTCAGTGATGGCCTCCGGATTATCCACGCGGAACAGCGGCAAATCCTTCGCGATGTCCGGCCGAAACCATGCAATGAGCATCCACTCCATGGCGCTGAGCTTGTCGCTCTTCCCGGTCTCAGGATTCTCGAATCGAAGGGTGCGCGTACCGTGAAAGCGAAGCAGCCGGTAACGCGCTATGGTATCCAGCGGCTTGATGCGTCCACTCTCCTGCACGGGCAGCGTGGCGAAAGTGCGAACGACCTCGGGATCGCGCAAGACGGAGAGCGCGGGCTGCGTCTGAGCAGAAGCGATGCTGACGCATGAGAGAAGCGCAAGAAGGAGAAGAAGCGATTTCATGGAGGGATGAAGCGTGACTGTTCAAGCAGCGACTGCGGACGCACTAGCGGCCCGCTGCGCGTTGAGTCGTTTGATATGGCGCCCGAGCATGGCGATGAAGTGGATGAGAAGGCCTATACCGACGGCGATGCAGGACCAGAGTGGCCACTGGTCCGACGGATTGCTGACCACTTGAAAAACGGAGGCATTTCCAGTGCGCTGGAGTTCCTCGGCACTCATCATCTGATGTTGGAAAAGGGTGTAGCCCCCGCTTCGGAGGGGTTCATTCATGGTGATTTCCTTCCGCTCTTCCCGACCATCCTGGATTTGGGTCACGATGCTGGCGAACCGACGCGGACGCTGCGTGCCAGGGTGGAATTCTCGAATAGCCTGCTCCAGCTTCACTTCGTAAGGCAGTACCCAGGAGCGGCGGACAAGGTCGATGGTGAAGGTTTTTCCACCGGCTTTAATGGTCCATGGCGCGGCTGCGCGAAGCCACAGGATACCCTTCGTCTCCTCTCCCGTCTTCAGGTCTTTCACTGTGGCGTAGATGGCTGGCATGTTTTGACCATGCTCCGTCTCAGGAGGTAGCGGCTGAATGAAGTAACCATCCACTACGTCGCGCTGAGTCGCGGGGTCGTCGGCTCGCTTGATCTGGCTGTTGAGTGCGTAGTTGCTCAGGGTCAGCTCAAAGGGTAGGTCCTTGCTGGTGAAAGTGCGTGCCTTGCCTTCATTACGGCTCGGCACTAGGTCGGCGAAGTGCTTGTCCGGTATGACCATGACCGACCGGCTGCCATCCGAGGGCTTAGGCTCTACCTGCTCTATCTCCACATCCCTCAGGTCCAAACTGAAAAACTGGTCGTCCGTCTGCCCCTCCATCACAGAGAGGTTCCCTTCGATCTTGGAGTGCATGGAAACGCCGCCAGCCACGATCATAAACACCATGGCGAAGTGCGAGATGATGACGCCGATCGTGCGCGGGCTTTTGCGGATCTTGATGATGCCGCCGATGATGATGTTCAGGCAAAACAAAGCCATGACGGTGTAACCTCCGGGAAGCAGCACAGGCAGCTTCAAGTCTCCGCATGGGAAGTTCAAAGCCCTTAGGCTAGCTCCGAGGTCGATGCTGGTGAGCCAGATGGATTCGAAATACTTCACCTGCGTTGCGTAAAGCCCGTGCTCTGGCTGTTCCAGCGTGCCAAGGGTGGTGTAAATGAGCAGTAGGACGAGCAGAAATGTGGCTAGGCCAAAACTGCTGAGGAAAGTGAAGACTTTTGTGAAAAACGGTTTCACGGAGTAGCGGTGCTAAAGGTTACTGCTGGGTAGTACGGCGACGGAAGCCGATGGATGCAACAAAGCTCTCAAAGCCTGCCATGTTCGCCTCCACCAAGGCTCGTGGCCCGGTCATTTTGACGAAGAGCGTGAGTTCAGGAGTCTCGTGGAGCAGACCGACAAGCCTGTAATCCTTAGAAGCCTGTTCCTGTCCCACGTTCCGATAGTCGCCATCCACGACGAGATAGTAGGCGCTCTCCCCCATGAAGGGCTTGCGCGGAAGCTTCTCTATCTCGGCGTCTGCAAGCGGTTCCTGGCCGAGCTGCCCACGCCAGCGGTTTAAGTTCGCCGCCACTCCACCTGCGGGGCCGGGCAACGCGGACAGATAGCATTCCCCTTCCCCAGCTTCGCCGAACTTCAAATCAATAAGCCGCATCTGGCTAGGCTGACCCTCCGTCCAACCCGGGGGCGTCGTCCACACGAGTGGATGTTCTCCCCTTCCGGCCTCATCACGGCTGTCATCGTAGAAGCGAGTTTTGCTCGGGATGTCGGTCTGTGGCTCCCTGGCATGCTTGGAGAGAACACGTGTTTCGGTGATTTCCATGCGCTCAGTCACGCGGTCGCACGCGACGACGAGGCAAGGAATGGCCGCAAGGGCCAGTTTGGAAATGGGGGTCATGATCTGGGGGGTTCGAAAGAAACGCTCCGAAGGGATAGCTTCTTTGAGCACAAACTACGTTTGGGAGGAGGTGCGGGTGGCGCTTCTCACTTATTTCACCGCCTCTACGGGTTTGGAATCCTCTCCAAGTTGCAAGGTCGGCAGCTTGAGGCCTTCTGACACGTTCAAGCTTACCCAGTGCCCACTGATGGCGTGAGCTGGGAAGCCGCACGCAATGGCAAACTCACCCGCCTCATCTGCCACGAAGCTGAAGGTAGCGGCCTTGTTGGACATGCCCTGGGCCGGATTGGGCACAGACGCTCCGGGAAAGAATGGTTCGCCCATCTGGAGTTTCTTCGTAGTGTCTCTCTCCACCACCAGCGCGCTGTGCGGAATGGGGCTGGGGTTGATGAAACGCACCTCCACCTTCCAGTCTTTCGGTATGGTGTAAATGGCCTTGCCATGGGAGTAACCGTTGAAGTTCATGCCCGCATTGGCGGCAGACCAGACGGCGACCAAAGTGATGACTGCGGTTTTGTCCTCCTCCCCGAGCCTCAAAAAATCCGCAGGAGTGATGCCTTTGATGAGTTCCTGATTGATGGCCAAGGCACCACCATGACCACCATGATCTGGCGCAGCGTCTTGGCCGGACACAGAGGCAACTAACAGTATGAGAGAAACGGGAAACAGGTGACGGAGCTTCATGAGCGGGGAATGGCGAGCGATACAAACGCAGCCGGGCCGAGCGTGCAATCTTGAATCGCTCACCGAACCGGCACGCCTTTTTTCTCTGGACTGATTTATTTTTGGATTCTCTCTTGCCAATCCGAACCAGTTTTTGCTAAGAATAACGAACCTTCATGAAAAAACGCGTCACCATCTCCCTTCTGTTGGCCCTTCTCGTCTCTGGTGTGGCCTTTGCTGACATCCAGTCCTCCAACAGCATGAAATATACTTGGAGCCGGAAACTCGCCCGCGCCATTGCCAATATTGCTTACGGTCCGGCTGAGATCATCAGCACTTGGAACCGGTCCAACCGGTATGACGGGAACAGCACCGCTTTCACCGAGGGTCCTATCGAAGGTGGCAAGCGCGGTCTGGTCCGGATCGGTTACGGTGTGTGGGAGCTGGTGACATTCCCAGTTCACGCTTACAAGGGCACCTACCGTCCTCCTTTCTACTCGAAAGCCGCCATCGATCCTTGGGCAGGTTACGACGAGTTCCCTCCCCAGATTGGCATCCAGACCCAGAGCACCTACTGCCGCAGTCAGGTCTGGTAGGCGCCTATACGGACCATCCCCTTCTCAAAGCCCGGTCCGCAAGGTCCGGGCTTTTTGTTTGTGGGGGTTTGGGGAATAGAGGGCCGGAGTTTGGCTCCCACCGGTATGAAAAGAAGGAGTTGGCTGTATGCCACGTTACTGGCTAGCCTGGGCCGCACCGCATTAGCCAACGGCCAGCCACTGGTGCGGGCGTCCAGAGAAAGGCTTCCGAATGATGATACCTTCGCCACCAAGCTCGCCCATGCAGCGCTCGACCGCACTGCGTTCACCGTTCGCTACGACCCTGCCTATGTCCCGCTTGATTATCCGGGAGGTGATGTCCCAGCGAACACCGGCGTTTGCACAGATGAAGTCATCAGGGCTTATCGGACGTTGGGCATTGACTTGCAGAAGTTGGTGCATGAGGACATGAAGCAAAACTTCTCTCTCTATCCCAAGCACTGGGGGCTGCGACGACCCGACAAAAATATTGACCACCGCAGAGTGCCCAACTTGCAGACCTTTTTCAAACGGCACGGCACAGCAATACCCGCTAGCCAACTGGCTTCCGATTACAGTCCGGGTGATCTGGTGACTTCACTCGTGGGCGGGCGACTGCCACACATCGGCATTGTGGTGCCAGCGCCAGAGAATGGCTCGCGCCCCTGGGTGGTCCACAACATAGGTGCAGGACCCCAGCTGGAAGACGTGCTCTTCGCTCATCCCTTGACCGGCCACTACCGCTACGTCGGCCCTAGCAGAAAGTGACCTGTCATCGCGGCATCGACTCGGTGGCGGTCTGTCACTTCGAACGGTGTAACAGTCTGATGCAATCCAACCGATGCCGCGCGCTTCGGATGGCGATTTGCAGCTCCTCTTTGTGAGTGCGCAGCGCGTCGATGTCCTCCTCCTTCACGTGCGGATTGTGCAATGCTAGGTCTTCCATGCGCTCGATCTCGGCATCCATCTTGACACTTACCGCCAGGATGGCCTCGTGAATCAGGATGGCAGCCTTCTCTGCAGCCAAGGTCTCCGCCTTGCGCAGCATCTGGGGAAGCAGCTTTTTGCGGAAAGCCACATTGTCCAGGAACTTGGACGCTTCGCCTTTCACGATCCTTGCTCCCTCGGTGGGGTCACTCTCAGTGAGGTCGTTCTGGTTGTGGTCGATCGTCAAACGAATAGGCCTTGCCTGAAGGAACCGCTCCGTATGCAGTTTTGCGGGAGCGATGCACTCTACCACATAAGTGACGTCAATGGCCAAGCCTTCTTCCCCCACATCCTTCCAGACGCCAAACGAGGAGTTCCCCACCTCACTGCCCAAGAAGTAATCGAGAGCACCGATGACGATGGGGTGATCGATGGTCAAAAAGCTCACGTTGTCCCGAGACAGCGCCCGCGAACGGTCAAAAGTCACAAGCAATCCATCCGGCGGAATAGTGGGCAGTGTGTCTGTCATTAGATCCCCAGGGCGGAATACATAACTGCGGTTGCCGTGCTCCTCCACGACCATGCCGATGCGATCCAGGATGCGGATGATAAAATCCTCGAAATCCAGGTCCTCATCGTGAGCCTTCATCGCTTCGATGATGCTCTCAGCTTGATCCGCCTTGAAAGAGTTCAGTTCAAGAAGACGGTCCTGACCGCGCTCCAGTTTGTCTCCCATCGCCTTGTGGGCTTTCTGGGTCTGTTTGATGAGCTTGGCGAGACCTCCTTCATTGAAACGGCTGCAAAGAGCCTCCAGATCCTTCTGCACCTGGTGCTTTACCTCCAGAGCTCCATGCGGGTTGGTCTCGAAGGCATTCAACCCCTCGTGATACCAACGAGCCAGCACCTCCTCCTGGCCCCCACTCGCGTAAGGCACATGAATCTGAATCTCGGCTGTCTGCCCTATGCGGTCCAGACGTCCTATCCGCTGCTCCAGAAGCTCCGGGTTGGACGGCAGATCCAGCAAAACCAAGTGATGAGCGAACTGGAAGTTGCGTCCCTCGCTTCCTATCTCCGAACACAGCAAGATCCGAGCTCCTTCCTCATCCGCAAAGTGGACCGCCGCACGGTCCCGTTGAAGCAGGGTCATGCCTTCATGGAACATGCCGGAACTGACATTGATTTCACGCAGCAGCTTTTCTTGAAACTCAAGCGCCAGCTCTTTGGTGTGACAGATGGCCAGCACTTTGTCCTCTCCCAAGGACTTGAGCAGCGAGGCAAGCCATTTCACCTTAGCGTCCAGCCCGCTCTCTAGCGGAGCAAGCCTCGCCTTTCGTTCCGGGAAGCCCTTTAGTGCACTGCGCGTGTTACGGAACATGACCCTGCCCGTACCGAACTCATCTAGCAATGCTGCGGTCAGCTGCTCCCGCGCTGCCGCATCATGGCCTTCCACCATGTCGGCAAGCAACCTCTTCACGCGCTCGGATCGTCCGGCAAAGGCAGCCGTGTCGGCCTCGGTGACCTTTTTCCCTTTCAGGATGCGGTCCACCACCGCAGCCACCTTCTCATACTGGTCGGCTTCATCCACAAACTTCTCCAGGCTGTCGTAACGCTCCGGGTCCAGCAGACGCAGCCGGGCAAAGTGCCCCTCACGTCCAAGCTGCTGCGGTGTAGCGGTGATCAGGATCAAACCCTCTATGCGCGCAGCAAGGTCCGCCACCAGCTGATAGGCGGGACTCACAGCTTGCGGCGTCCACTCCAGGTGGTGGGCTTCGTCCACGATCATGAGGTCCCACCCGGCTTCTTTGCACTGCTGAGCACGCTGTGGATTGTTCTCCAAGAAGCCCACGGCGCACAACGCGATCTGGTTGGAGAGGAATGGATTGGCCGTAGGGTCATCGGACTCAATATCCTGGCAGCGACTCTCATCGAACACGCTAGTCATCACGTTGAAACGACGCAGCAACTCCACGAACCACTGGTTCACCAGCGGCTCCGGAACCAGAATCAGTACCCTGCCCGCACGACCAGAAAGCAGGAGACGATGCAGGATGAGCCCAGCTTCGATCGTCTTGCCCAAGCCCACTTCATCTGCCAAGAGCACCCGAGGCTTCAGCCTGCGGCTCACCTCATTCGCAATGTAGAGCTGATGCCCAAGCAAATCCACACGCCCACCCACAAATCCACGGACAGCACTCGCCTGGATCTGACTCCGCCAGCGTAGCGCCTCATTGCGCAGGTTGAACGTGCGCAAGTCTTCGAGCTGTGCAGCGAGCAGCCTTTCCTCAGGCTTGCTGAAGCTGATGGTATCAGCCAACTGGGACTCTGGTATCTCCTTGCGGCCCGATTTGTAGTACACCAGACCTTCCCGAGTCTCCACGGCATCCACTTTGAACGACTTGCCATCGTGGGTACGAATCATGTCCCCTTCCGAGAACTTCACACGCCTGAGTACCGCTGCCCGGGATGAATACTGACGAAGCTCCCCCACAGCGGGGAAGAACAGCTCCATCCGGTTATGACTTACCTTGAGCAAGACGCCCAGTCCAAGTTCAGCCTCCGTATTGCTCACCCATCGTTGTCCAGGTATCGGTATCTCCATCGTGCGCTCAAATGTAAAAAGGGGGCCGAAAGGCTAGCGCCCGGAAACAGGGTAGCAACCCGAAAGTCCTCTTTTATCAGGCGAATCGATGCCGAAAAGCAGCCAACTCAGTTCAGCTCCGGATTTTCGGGAGTACCTGCCAGCAACTGGAATCGTGGCCCCATTTCCATGAGCAAGTTGGTCCAGAGCAGGGAAGGTTCCGGCGCATCAATGATGAGCTTCTCCGGCGCGGCCACGATCCATGAGCGGCCCTTGAGCTCCCGCTCAAGCTGTCCACTACTCCATCCTGCATAGCCCACAAAGCCGCGCACATCATTTCCCAATTCCACCTCAAACTGTGCATCTTCCATGGAGAGATGCGTCTTGCAGCTCATGGAGTGCCGATTTTCATTCCACTCCAGCGAAGCGAATGACAGCTTGTCAGTGGACACCGGTCCGCCGAGAAACACCGGCACATTGGCCAGCTTGCCAAGCGACTGACCGGTGAGCAGCTCTCCCACCACCTTGTCCAGCGGACGGTTCAGGATGTAGCCGAAAGCACCTTCCTTCTTGGAGTGCGAGGCCAGGTAGAGCACCGACCGAGCAAAATGCGGGTCTCGAAGAAGCGGTGCGGCCAGCAACAGCGCTCCCTGGAGCGGGTGGATGGGTGCGGCGGAGTTTGGATTCATTCGTTGCATGGAACTTAGCACTGCGACGGGAAAACGCTAGTTCGGCACCGTGATTCGCGGCATGAAGAAATGGTTTGGATCATGGCCCATTTCATGCTTACTAACGTAAAAGAAGCAGGATGGGTGCCAACCACACTCGAAACACCACTCATGGCGGATCAGGGACTACTACAGACACAAACTCAAAAACTGGCCATTGGGCCACAAATGCAGCAGAGCCTCCAGGTGCTGCAAGCCCCGGCTCAGGAGTTGCGCCATATCATCCAGCAGGAACTCGCCGTGAACCCTGTGCTCGAGATGGAGGCACCCGAAATTTCCCTTGAGGACACCGCCCCCGAAGATCCCGAAGACGACCGCGAGCTGAGAGAACTCTCTCAGCTTGACGAGGAGTGGCGGGACTACTGGTCCCAGAGCCGCGCCCAAGTCTCCCGTAGAGACGACGACGATGAGCGCCAGCGGTATGTCATGGACTCCATCGTGGCTCCCACAACACTTCAGGAGCACCTCATCGAGCAACTCCGCATGGCTGAGGCTACCAGTGAGCCCATCCGCAAGCTCGTAGAGTTCCTCATCGGCAACCTCAATGACCATGGTTTCCTGGCCTATTCTCTGGAAGACCTGAGTCTCAACCACGGCATTCCGCTAGATGACCTGCACAAGGCTCAGAAGATCCTCACCAGCTTTGACCCAGTAGGCATCGGAGCAGAGGACCTTCGCGAGAGCCTCCTCATCCAGATGCGTCGTCTGGGCAAGGAAGGCAGCCTGCCCTATCGGCTGGTGGAGACCTCCCTGGATGACTTGGCAAACAAGCGCTTCCCGCTCCTGGCGAAACGCATGGGCGTCAGCATGGATCAGATCTCCCGCGCTGCCGACTTTGTAGGCACTCTGGATCCGCGTCCCGCCTCCCGTTTCACCGCCGGCAGCAATCACTACGTCAGCCCGGACATTTTCGTCGAGCGGGATGGCAGCGGCTGGGTCGCCGTGATGAATAACGATGATATCCCACGCCTTCGCATCAGCAACTCATACAAGGACCTCATCGCCGAGGCACATACCAAGCCCGATGTGCGCGAGTATTTGCGCGACAAGGTGCGCGGCGGCAAGTTCCTCATACGCTGCATTCAACAACGGCAGCAGACCATTCAAAAAATCGCCAGCGAACTGCTCAAGCACCAGGCCGAGTTTCTTGAAAAGGGCCGCACCCATCTGCGCCCTTTGAACATGGCGCAAATCGCCCAAGATATTGGAGTTCATGAGACCACCGTCAGCCGCGCCATCGCGGGCAAATACATCTCCACTCCGCATGGCGTCTTTGACATGAAGTTCTTCTTCACCCAGGGCTTAAAGACCGAGAGCGGCGAGGACCTCAGCAACACCAGCGTCAAAGATGCGGTGGCAGAGATCATTTCTGGCGAATCTCCCCGCAAGCCTTTAAGCGACGAAAAAATCGCCAAAATGCTTCAAGATCGAGGCATCCATGTCGCGCGCCGCACGGTGGCAAAGTACCGCGAGGCGCTCAACATTCTGCCGAGCCATCTGCGCAAGTCCTTCTCCTGACCCTGCTCACGGCACCGGGGCGCGCACGTCAAACGCCACCAGCTTGTCCTTTTGCCTCACGATAAGGCGTCCTTTGGCAAGCGCGGGTGTGGCGCACGACATGGCGGCGGCTTTTCCACGGGCTAGCTGCTGGTAAGAAGACGGATCCGCCTTCACCACACGGATGTGCGTCCCATTGTTCTCTTGAATGAATATTTTTCCATCGATGAGGATGGGCGAGGAAATGGTGGAGTTCACCGTTTCTTCCCAGTGCTTTTTGCCGCTCACCAGGTCAAAGCAGAGATGCTTCTCACCGCACATCGCATAAATGACGCCGTTGTGGACGATGGGGGTGCCTGTGTAACGCCGCGTAAGCCAGTAGTGTGACCAGAGTGCCTTGGGCGCACCACCTGCCACGTGCTCATAAACTCGCAGACCCACTCCCTCCTTTCCGCTGTAGATGACCAAATGGTTCCCACTGGCCACAGCCGTGCTCTGGCTGCCACCTTCTGCCTCCCACAAGACTTTGCCCGTGGCCGGCTCAAGGCCGTAGAGTGCCTGGCTGCCATTGATGACGACTTGAGGAGCAACACCGTCCGGCGTCCACCACGTGGGACTGCCATCCCCCGCACGCACCTCCCTGGTCTCCCATAGCTTTTCACCGCTTTCCGCATCGTATGCCGCCGCGCGGCCTGACGCCACATAGACCCGACCGTCAGCGACCAAAGGGGATGACCCTGGCCCCGGTGACACCAGAGGAGCCTTCCAGACTAATCCGCCGTCCGCCAAACCCAGGCAATACAGGTGCGTGCTGCCCATGGCATAGACGCGCCCGCCGAGCACAGAAGGAGTAGCTGAGGCCCTGCGTCCTACGGGCGCACCTTCACTCTCAAACTTCCACGCCACATCACCCGTGTTCAGGTTCAGCGCTATGATGGTATCCTTTGCCACCTTGATGGTGTTGGGCACGGCGTCGATGACCATTTGCTTCACATCAGGGGGAAACTTCTCTTCATCCAGCCAGGCCGCAAGTGCCGCAGCGTTGGGGAACGGCTTGTTCTGACGGTCTGAAATTTTGTCCAGCCACTCCAGTCCCACGGCTGACTTCCCTGCTTTGAAGCGCGAGCCCACCCAGCTCCCTAGGGCAATCTGCTGCTCCGGCGTCAGGTTCTCTTTGTTCCAGTTTTCAATAAACTCCTCCAGCTTCTCACCACGCAGTCTGGGGCTGAGATTGAGCCTCGCTTCCTCCATCTTCAGCCCAAGCTCTTTGGGCACACCGCGATGATTGAACTTCTGCATCACCTCTGTATCGATCTCTCGCACCTCGGACTCCACCCGCTGATGCCAGACGACCGAGAGAACCACCAAATCCCCGGCCACCACTGGGCTGGAGTGACCGCCGTAGTGGTCACTTGGGATTTCCAGGGATGACCAGATCTGTCTGAAGCCCTCCTCGGGCAGGGACGAGATCAAAGGAGTGGTATCCTGCGAGACGCCGGTGCGGTCCGGACCCCGCCACTGGGGCCAGTCCGCGTGGGCAAGCGTAGCGAGTCCAATACAGAGAAGTGAGCAACGGGCATACATGCGCCCTTCTCAACGCCTCAGCGCACTGTTCCCTTTCGATATTCCCGCACGGCGTTCGTGTAGAAATCGTTCCCTCTGCCAAGCGGCAAGTTCAGCTCCTTGCAAAGTGTCCAAAGCGCCTGGGTATCGATGTATTCCGGCAGCCCTCCCGGATGTCCTTCAAACTGGTTGCAACCAAAGCACATTTCAAACACAGCTACCGCGCGCCCTTTTGAGAAGAACACAAATGCGTGATGTGGAGCGTAGCAAGGTGTCCGGGCACTCTTGGGCTGGGAGACGGTGATGGCTCTGACCAGACGCCCTACTTGCTCCGGTGAGAGCTTGATGCCCACCGGGTCCATGACGCCTGCATGGATGCGTCCGTTGTTGATGAAGTTTCGGGACTTCTCCGCTGTGTAGTCATAGCAGTAGGCCCGGACCTCGTCATATGATGCCAGTGGCCACTGAACCACCGTGCCAGCCGGTGGGTTCTCGCCGGCAAACTTGCGGACGTGATACTGGCATGAGGTCAGCGTAGCGAACAAAAGGCAGATGAGTGCGAGGCGTGCTTTCATGATGGAACGATACAATGGAATAGGAGCAGGGCAGCCCTACTTTCAACCGCATTCCCACGGGTTCCGCCGTATCAGTGCGCATCCAGCCAGTTGCTGCCCACACCTGCGTCCACCACCACTGGCACCCGCAGAGGCAGGGCGTGGCGCATGGCATCCACCACCAGCGGACGTACCGCCTCCACCTCTTCCTCCGGCAGCTCAAAGAGCAACTCGTCATGCACTTGCAGCAGCATCTTCGCCCGGCAACCGCTTTGCACCAGCGCCGCATCCACCCGCACCATCGCCAGCTTGATCATGTCCGCCGCAGTGCCTTGGATGGGCGTGTTCATGGCGATTCGCTCCGCCGCTGCACGGATGGTTCCGTTTGCACTTCTGATGTCTCGCAGGTAGCGCCTCCTGCCCGTGAGCGTCTCCACATAACCGTTCTCACGCGCTGCCTCTACGGTCTGCTCCAAGTAACGCTTTACACCAGGGAACTGCGCAAAGTAACTTTCTATGATCCGCGCCGCTTCGCCGCGCGGGATGCCAAGCCTTTGGCTCAAGCCAAATGCGCTGATGCCGTAGATGATGCCGAAGTTCACCATCTTTGCCGTGCGCCGCATCTCCGGCAGCACCTCTTCCGGCTTGACGCCATACACTCTGGCCGCAGTAGCCTCATGAATATCCTGCCCCTGGGCAAAGGCCTCTATCATAGCTTCATCTCCGCTCAGTGAAGCCATGACCCTCAGCTCCACCTGGGAGTAGTCAGCGCTCATCAGCACATGGCCCGGCCTGCCAGCTATGAATGCTCGACGTATCTCCCGCCCGTGCTCACTGCGCACGGGGATGTTCTGGAGGTTGGGGTCCGAGGAGGCGATGCGACCGGTCGCCGTCATGAGCTGGTGCAAGGTGGTATGCACTCTACCCGTGCGGGGAGACACCACTTGCGGAAGCGCATCTACATAAGTGCTTTTCAGTTTCGTCACCTCCCGATACTCCAGGATCTCCTGCACGATAGGGTGTGTACCCAGCAGAGAGGTGAGCACCTGCTCGTTGGTTTGATATTGTCCTGTCGCTGTCTTTTTGGGCTTTTCGGCTAGTTTCAGCCGATCAAAGAGCACCTCTCCAAGCTGCTTTGGGCTGTTCAAATTGAAGGGCATGTCCACGTAGCCCTGAATGCGTTTTTGCAGTTCCTCCGCCTCACGTTCCAGTTGCACCCCAAAGCTGCGAAGCGCCTGCACGTCGATCGCCACACCTTCCGCTTCCATTTTCACGAGCACGGGCAGCAGAGGAGCTTCGATCTCATAAAACACGTCATGCTGCCCTTTCTCCTCAAGCTCGGGTACCAGACGCTCTGCAAGTTGCCACGTCACATCCGCATCCTCTACGGCGTAGTCCTTCAGCAGCTCAATCTGTTCATTCGCCACAACCGCCATGCTGACCTGCTCCCCCTTTTTCTCGCCGATAAGTGCCTTGATGGGGATGGGAGTGTAGCCCAGGTACACCTCACTGAGAAAGTCCATACCATGCCGTGACTCCGGTTCCACCAGTGCATGAGCCAGCATGGAGTCAAAGAACGGCCCGGCTACTTCCAGTCTGTGTTCGCGCAGCACTGCCAGATCATACTTCAGGTTGTGCCCCACCTTTTCCACTCCGGGCTGGGTAAACAGTTCGCGCAGATCCTCCAGGAGCGCGCCTGCCGCAGGTGCCACGCGGATGTGGTTGCCCCATTCGAACAATCCAAGCCCAGACTCTGACACTACCTCGCTTCGCTGCTCCGCTGACAGCCGCACGAACCACCCCGTTCCTGCTTCCCAACTGAAGGCGATGCCCACGATCTCCGCTTCCCGTGGATCCAGTGAAGTGGTCTCCAGGTCAAAACAGAAGCGCTTCTGCGCCAGCGCGGCGTTGAGGAACTCACGCATCTCTTCCGCGCCAGTCACCAGGCGGTAGTCATGCGGCGTATCCGCTAGCGTCCGCATCACCACCTTCGCTTCAGGACCAGCGCCGTCTTGCTTCGCCAGCGGCACACGCTTGGCTTCACCGCGCCCGGCCTTGAAATCCTCTCCAAACAGACGCCTTCCCAGGGCATTGAACTCAAGCTCTACCATCAGTGCCTTGAGTGCCTCCTCATCATAGGCTTGCCGTGCCAGTGCCTCCAGCTCTACCTCCAGCGGCGCATTGACATCAATGGTGGCCAGTTTCTTGGAGAGCAGGGCCATGTCTGCGGACTCCTTCACCTTTTCCGCTGTCTTGCCCTTCAGCTTCTCCGCATTGGCCACGACGGCTTCCACACTGCCCCAGTCCTTGATCAGGCCCATGGCCGTCTTTTCACCCACGCCCTTCACACCGGGGATATTGTCAGAAGCATCGCCCATGAGTCCAAGGATGTCGATCACCTGCTCCGGACGTTCCACCCCCCAGCGCTCCTGCACCTCTCGTATGCCGATGCGCTCAGCCTCCCCACCCTGCCGACCAGGTTTGTAGATGAGCACCTTCTCGGACACCAGTTGCGCGAAATCCTTGTCCGGCGTCACCATCCAAATCTCGTCAAAACCCTCCCTCTCGGCTCGTTTCGCCAGCGTGCCGATAATGTCATCCGCTTCATAGCCATCCTTCACCAAAATCGGAATCCGCATCGCCGCACAGAAACGCTTGAGCATGGGTATGGCATTAGCCAAATCCTCCGGCATTTCCTCCCGCTGCGCCTTGTAGGCAGGGAAGAGTTCATGCCGCGGCGTAGGTGCAGAGGTATCCAGCGCCACTCCGATATGCGTGGGCTCCTGGGACTTCAGGATGTCCAGCAGCGTATTGGCAAAGCCGAACACCGCTGAGGTGTTCACCCCGGCACTCGTGAGGATAGGACTGCGCGCAAAGGCAAAGTGCGCCCGATAAATCAACGCCATGCCATCCAACAAATAGAGCTTTCCCGCCATGAGGTGGAGCATAGGCAGACAAGCCTGCCAATGCCATCAACGTTTTGAGGGTTTAGAACCTTCGGAGGAGCAGTTACCTTGGATTCGAAAACAGCCTGCGAATGTCTTCCACCGCCAGATAGCAAAGCGGCACCAGGAAGAGCGTAATGATGGTGGCAAAAAGACTTCCGTAACCCATGGCCACAGACACGGGCGTGAGGAACTGCGCGTGGGTGCTCTGCGCTCCGCTGCTGAAAAAGATGGGCATCAACTTGGAGAGCCATGTGCCATCGAAAATCAATGGCACAAGCCCGAAGAAGGTGGTGATCTGCGTGAGGAAAATGGCCCGGAAGCGTCGGACGCCGCCGAGTTGCACCGCTTCCCGCAGCGGTATGCCACCAGACTTAAGATGGTTGATCTCATCCACGAGCACCAGCGTATCGTTCACCACCACACCACAGACACCCAACATACCAAAGAAACTCATGATGCTCACGGGCAGCCCATGCAGCACGTGCCCTAAAACCGAGCCCACCACGCCAAAGGGCACGACCAGCAGCACGATAAATGGCTGGGCGTAGCTGCGGAACGGTATGGCCATGAGTGCATACATGGCCCCCAGCACCATGAGCACCGACAGCCAGAGTTTCTGGGAGCTTTCTGCTTGGTTCTTCGCCTCTCCCTGGAAGCTCCATTGGATGTGACTGTGCGTGGATAGAAGCTGGTCCATGAAGGTGGCCAGCTCCTTCCGCAACGCCTCCAGGTCCACCGAGTTCTTGTCCACGTCTCCAGTGATGTTCAGCGCACGGCGCCGGTCCACACGCTTGATGCTGGTGAAGCTCTTCACCACTTTTGCCTCCGCCACGCGCTCGAAGGGAATCTCAAGCCCTGCGCTCGTGCGCACTCGCATTTTCTCCAGGGTAGCCAAATTTTGCCTTTCCGTCTTCGGTAGCCGCAGCATCACCTTGACTTCATTACGACCTCGCTGGATGCGCTGCACTTCATCACCGTAGAACGACTGTCTTACCTGACGTGCAAGGTCTCCCACAGTGACGCCGAGTTGCTGGGCTTCAGGCTTGAGTCTGAGCTGTATCTCGTTGCGTCCGCTGTCCAGCGTGTCGTTGACGTCAAAAATAGCGGGATACTGGGCCAGTCGTTCCTTTACTCTCTCACTCATCTCAAGAAGTTCCTTGGGATCCGTACCGGTAAGCTGAATGTCGATAGGGTCTCCTCCCCGCATGATCTCAGCGCGGAACGTGATCTCCTCCGCGCCCACAATGGGACCAATCCGTTTGCGCCAGATCTGACTCATCTCAACCGTGTTCACGGCCATGCTGCGCTCCTCCGGGCCGTATGTCTCCATGATGACAGTGCCGTGGTGGGAACCGGTACCGCGCGGAGTGCCACGGCTGAATGACATGGTGGAACCGGTAGAAGCCATGATGTGCCGGATGACACTTCGTCCATCAGGCCCCACATATTCCTTCCGCATGTCTTCAGCTATCTGGTAGATGCGCTCAATCTGCTGGTCGGTCACCTCAAACGGGGTGCCGTCCAGCATCATGAGCCGACACTCAATGCGCTCACTGGCCACACGGGGAAAATACACCGTGGAGATGCGCCCACCGAAGTATGCGGCCACGATCAGCGCCAGTGACCCGAACAACAGTGCCAGGGCGGTATAGCAGTGGCTGACGCAGAAGCGGATGGAGGGGACATAGACCTTCTTGACGAACCAGGACAATGCTGCGCCTGACATGTCATGAACAGGTGAAAGCAGATCCCCCGCCCTACCGAGAAAGGGTTGGGCCAGGTGGCTGGGTAGGATGAGTTTCGTCTCAACCAGCGCGATGAGCATGACCGTGATGAAGACAATGGCGATGGGCCGGAACATCGAACCCCAGTCTGACGTGTCCGTGGCCATAGGTGCGAACGCCACCACCGTGGTCAACACACCAAAAGTGATGGGCACAGCCATGCGCCGCGTGCCTTCGATGGCGGCGTCCATGGCACTCATGCCACTTCGTCTCAGGTGGTCCACATGCTCGCTGATCACGATGGCGTCATCCACGACAATCCCGAGCACCAGGATAAAGCCCATGAGGGAGGAAAGATTGATGGTGATGTCCAGATACGGCATCAGCGCGAACGCCCCCAGGAAAGACATGACCATGCCCACGCCCACCCAGATGACGGCCTCCAGCCGAAGAAAGAGCCCCACACAGATGAACACCAGGAAGAGGCTGCTCTTTGCATTGTCCACCAGCAGGTCTATGCGACCTTTCACGATCTTGGATCGATCGTTCCAAAAGTCCAGCTGCACACCGTCTGGAAGGCGAGAGTTGGTTTCTTCAATAAACTGCTTCACCCGGTCGCCGATGGTGATGGCATTCTGCATCCCTTCCCGCATGACGGTGATCATGACACAGCGCCGTCCGTTGAGCTTGGTGATGAGAGGCACCTCCGTGAACCCGTCCTGAATGCTGGCTATCTCCCCAAGCGTAAGCCGGGTACCATCCGGGCGCGTGAGTACGACCACCCTAGCGTAGTCATCCCCGGAGTAGGCTCGGCCTTTCGTACGTATGGACACATCTCCCGCCTCGGTCTGCACCACACCGGCGGGCAAATCCAGCGCACTCTGCCGAATGGCATCACTGACCGCGCTGAGAGTGAGATTGTACTTGCGCAGAGTCTCCTCGGAAATCTCGATGGCGATCTCATAACTTCTCACGCCGGTGATATCCGCGTGGGAGATTCCCGGCAGAGAGGCGATGTCGTCCCTGATTTGCTCCGCAAGCCGATTGAGATCCCGCTCGGCCATCTCCGCACTGAGGATGACCGTAATGACGGAATGAAAAGAATCGTCGTGCTGGATGACAGGCTTCTCGGCTAGCGCGGGAAAGTTGGGAATGGCATCCACCCGCATCTTGATGTCTTCCATGACTTGGCGCACATCCCGCCCCTCCTCCACCTCGATGTTGACCGTGCCACCACTCGAGCCTGCGGTCGAGTTCACACTCTTGATCCCACCGACCTGCTGGATGGCCTCCTCGATCTTGATGACGATGGTCTCTTCCGTCTCCTCCGGCGAGGACGCGGGATACGGGACATTCACCGAAATGAAGCGTGAAGACACGTCCTGAAACACTTCCAGCGGAATCTTGTCCCGCCACAGCGTCCAAATGCCCGCCGCCATGACGGCAAGCATGAGCAGATTTGCGGCTACACTGTTTCGGGCGAACCAAGCGATCATGATGAACTCCCCACACCCAAAACACGTTCACGCTTCCGGGACAACTGCAAAGCCACCGGGCTTACGAACTTCATTCGGTAGTAAGGCCTCTGCTTCATGCCGGTCAGTTGGAGTCTTCAGCCTGACTTACCGAAAGTTTCAGTGCAAGTTGGCCGCCTAGCGAGTGGGTCGCAAGCACACCATCCTCTGGCAGTGTGCCCGTGCGGATTTCTTGTGCAAAGAGCGGACGCTCCAGCGAAAGTTCATACGGCCCATTCTCATCCCCCACCGTGAAAAGGTCCGCCACCGTCGTCGGCGGCAGAACATCCATCATGAAGGACCAACTACTCCCCCTTACGGCGAGCAACAAACCACTGACGTGGCGTTTGACACTCCAGTCCGCATGAAAGGGGAGGGCCGACTGGAGAGACTGCATGAGATGCGGTTCTGAGGCTTCCTGCCGCGCCTCAAAAAACGGCACCTCCACACCTCGGCTGACCACCGTATCCATCTCCGGGTGCAACAGCAGCGCACAACGCTCCACGACTTCGCCCGAACGATCGGCCACCTTGGCCACCAGATAACGCCGTGGCGTGCTGCGGGTCGCTCTTGCAGGCTCAAGCGCACTCTGACGCACGATCCACCAGCGGAGGCTACGCCGCCCTTCTGCCCCGGCTGGTAGGCTCACGGCACCCAGCACACATGGCACATCATCGTCCAGAGATGGCATGGTCTGAATCTTGGAACGCCGAAGTGCGGTGGTCACCAGTGGTGCCGACTTCATGCGTGGAAGGGCAACGTGCCAGTGGAGCGGTTCCGGCCTGATCCGCGTCTGGTGTTTCCACAAACTACCGTCCTGCTGCCAGTCGGCTGCCCAGCTCGTGAAGGCGAAATCCTCCTCCACTGAGCTTGGCGTGAGGTACATACCGTTCTCTCGAGGTTTCACCGTGAGCAAGCCCTCCAGCGCGGTGAACCCGTGCCCCGACTGGCTCTCACTCGCCGTGAAACCAAACGTGTTGGTGCAGGTCATGCTGTCCACCAGGCTTACGGTTCCTGCCCTCATCTCAGCTAGCAACTCATCCGCCAGAGCAGCCTGCTCCGAGCCGCTAAGACGATCCATACGCTCCCCCCAACCGAGCAGCGGCGTGTCCACGCACCAAGCGTTCTGGATGACTCGCGGTTCCTGCTTGCGCCGCTCCGCGGCAGTGGGAGGTACGCGGCGGGCAAAACATACCCGCACCCTCCCTTCAGAGTCCGTCCACGCACGAATGAGTTCTGGCGCATCGCGGTGCGGTTGCACCCACGACTCGAAGCGTTCCATGTTCACTGCGGGCAGCTCCAGGGCGGGAGTGGCTTCTGTCACGGGCAGTGAGATCGGCATACGGGTCCAAGTCATCTTCTTGATGGGCCACTCACAGCGCATGGAACCGCGCCCGAGGCTCAGCATGTGATCCATTTGCTCCACGCTAAGAGCCAAGGCAGGAATGGGCAAATGGGTGGCCGAGGAGTTGGATGTGCGGAAACTCCGGGCGCTGGCCCACTCTTGCCGCGCCCAGGAAAAGCAAGCCCCTCTGCCGGTGGCCACGAACTCCAGCTTCACATCATCCCCTGCTCGAGCCAGCCACCGCCGAAAGGCCTCCTCATCCTCCAACACCGAGCTGCGTTGCAGGTTCCACGAATGGTATTCCTGAGCCGGCACCGTAAGTACCCACAAGGTATCAAGATGCGTCTCGGCGCAGATGGGTAGTTCAAGAAGCGGTGATAGGCTCCAGCAATCCTCTCCCTTTTCCACCCTGCCGAACACCAGCAGCATGGACCCTGTATGCAAGGCGTCACCAAACCCCGGCTCTACCTGCGCGCCGAGCAGCACCGCACGGCTCCAGGGCATGATGACATTCTGCGTGGCTACTCCCGCGCTTCGGCATGTAATGTGTTCCGCACGGTGCCCCTGCACCGGTGCCCACGGACCTATGGCACGCCTTTCGATCTCAGGCGAGATCCACGTCACCACCCACTCCGCTTCGGCCGCCACCTTGGATAGCTTGTTGATTTTCCCCTTCCACTCGAAACCGGCTCCCATCTTTACGGTGCCCTTTTTCAAATAATCCTCAGCCAGCTCAGGGGTCTCCCCGGCCAGCGCGATCGCGGAGTAAGCCATACGCTCTTGCTGGAGAGGAAGCTCGCACTTCATCTCTCCACCAGGAAGGTGCTCCATGGTGGACCGCTCCAGCACCTCCGCCACTCCTGACTGTACCAACGTCGGCATGACCAGATCCCAATAGTCAGCTTGTCGATCATCATCCAATAGCAAGCGCGATGCTTCCTCCAATGGCATGCGAATCAGCATCACCTTCATCCTTACGTGTTGCCGAGGCACCACTATCTCTTCCCCAAACAGTGACGCCGCGACTCGGCCAGGGTGCCAACACCCGACTGCCAGAACCACCGGTAAGACGAGCCTCAGCCACATAACGAGAGCGGCTCACGCTGCTCTGGGCAGCACCTCTACCACATCCGCCAGCGTCCGTCCGCTTTCGTGGCGCAACTCATTGCAGCGGCCATACAGCGTCTCACCCTCAGTCGCATTCAGCAGCTCCGCCAGACGATGATCGATCTGAATGCGGAAATACCCACGTGGATGAGAAGAATGAGGCACCGCCAGCCGCTCAAGAATGGCGCCAAACGGCACCCTACCCTCCAGCACCAGACGCTGCGCCTCAGGCTCCAGCACGTCGAGATGAATCCCAATGGCTCCAAACTCCACCGCCTTCTGATCTCCCCTCCTCTTCAGCACAGAAGCCCTGACGTAGTACTGTCCGATTCGACCCTTTGCATGCACATCCAGATCAATCTCCTGACCGTGGTAATCCCGCAGCCGAGGCGTCATGTCACTCTCGTGCACCAGAAGCCAACGCGGTTCATCCGGCAGATCTTCCCCCGAGACGAAGTCCACTTGCGGCCGCTCACTTCCGAGTCCGTAAAAGAACACCAGCGGCGCTAGGTGATCCAGTTCTATCCCCTCGGCCAGGGGTTCAGGTGTAGCGTGCATACTGGCGGTGCTGAGGCAGGAAAAACTCGTGGAGAAGGCGGTCCACCTGCAGAAGGCCTTCACGATTCAGTTCGATGCGATCCCCCTTCACCTTACCAAAGCCCTCGCTTTCAATCCACGCCAGCTGCGGAGCGAAGCGCTTTACCGGATCCTCTCCAAACTTCTCCCGGTAGTAGCCAGCATCCACCGCTCCCAGCTTGAGCTTCAGGATGAACTCCCTCACAAAGCGCTCCTCCCGTGTGGTTTCATACGCCCGGTAAATCGCATTTTTCCCCGCGTCCACCAACTGCATGTAGGGCCCTACGTCCGCCTGGTTCTGGTAGTGAACGCCACCCAGATGACCAAAGGACGCCACCCCACAACTCAGCAAGTCAGCGCCCTCCCATAGTGCATCCCGATACACAAACTTGATGCGCTGCGGATCCTTCACCACCGTGTAGGCACTCGTCACCGCGTAGCCAGCCTTTACGAACTCGTCGAACGCATAGCTCACCCAGCCGCGCTTCGTCGGCCAGTCCGCCACGGGCGCTGTCACCTTGCCCTCTGCCTTCATCTGCTGGTAGATGCCCGTGTTGTAAGGCACCTCCATCTGATAAATCGTTACCGCATCCGGCCCAAGTTCCACGGCCTTGGCCACGGCAGCCTTCCACTTCTCATCCGTGTCATTCATCATGCCGGCGATGAGGTCAATATTGATGTGCTCAAAGCCCAAACCCCTCGCAAAACGGTAAGCCCGGTCCACCTCTCCACTGCGGTGAGCGCGCCCATTGGACTCCAAGATATGGTCGTCAAAGTGCTCCACCCCCAGGCTCAACCGCGTCACCCCAATCTCACGAATGCACTCAAGCTTTTTCTCATTGAGCGTTCCCGGCTCAGCCTCGAACGCCACCTCCTCCGCCTCATCCCAAGGCACCAGCGCCTTCATCCGGTCACTCAGTTCCTTGAGCTGAGGCGTACTAAGGTAAGAAGGTGTGCCTCCGCCAAAGTAAACGAAGTGCGCCTTTCTGCCAGCTATGTAAGGGCGCCGCGCAAAAGCCTCCATCTCCCGCATTCCAGCGTCGATGTAGGCGCGGATCTCAGAGGCATTCTTGTCCGTGTAAACCTTGAAGTAGCAGAAGTGACAACGCTTCCGGCAGAACGGTATGTGGAAATACACACCTAGCGGCACGTCACGCGCAGCAGGAGATTCCAGTACCGCTTCCAGCTTCGGCACATAGTCCGGCTTCCAAAAGGAAAACGGCGGATAGTTGGAAACGAAGTAGTTCCCAGCCTCTGTGGCTTCGGACTTCTTCGCGTGAGGGGTTTCGGTGGGGGCAGACATGGGGGACAGGATGAAGAACGGGGCTTCAGGGTAAAACGTTGCGAGGCTTGCGACACCTATTTTCTTCCCGTCAGCTTGCGGAATGTCCGCATTGAGTGCTGAATGCGGGAATGACCTTACGCACCCATGACCTTCTCTTCCAGGGCATACCCGGCGTCATCGCTGCCACCACACTGGAGAGCGCCGGCGAGATAGCACTCATCGAGACAGGCCCTGATTCTTGCCGAGAAGTACTCGTGGAGTCTCTCAAGGCTCACGGCATCGCCGTGGCTGACATCCGCAAGGTCTTCGTCACGCACATCCACCTCGACCACGCCGGCGGCGCAGGCTGGTGGGCTCAACAGGGAGCGAATGTCTTCGTTCATGAACGTGGTGCACCGCATCTCATCGAACCCACGCGCCTGGTAGAGAGTGCTGCCCGGATCTACACTGACCA
Organism: uncultured Verrucomicrobiaceae bacterium; assembly: GCA_964538625.1. GTDB lineage: Bacteria > Verrucomicrobiota > Verrucomicrobiia > Verrucomicrobiales > Verrucomicrobiaceae > JAEUHM01. Next base: position 11,741 of record CAZIGH010000010.1, on the reverse strand, counting down.
AATGCAAACTCTCTGGGGTGACATACTGCCAGCGCCAAAGGACAAAGTGCATCCGCTCAATGACGGTGCCGTCGTCACCGTGGGAGACTGTGAAATCACCGCTTGGGATACGCCAGGCCATGCACGTCACCATTTGTGTTACCTCACCAAAGGCATCTGCTTCACCGGAGATGTGGCAGGAATGAGGCTTGAGAACACAACCTACCTCTCCGTCACCTCAGCACCACCCCAGTTCGAACCAGAGGCTTACCTCACATCCATCGATCGCCTGCTTGCCTCAGAACTCAGGGAACTGCGCCTCACCCACTACGGCAAGGTCACAGACGTATCCTCACACCTTACACGCTACCGCCAGCGTGTAGCCGACGTGACAGCACTCGTACGCCACTGGAGAGATGAAGGCCGGAGTAGCAGTGAAATCTTACAGCTTTATGAGGAGCACGAGCGTGAACTCGCAACGGGCGAAGGCATCACTCCCCAACAGTGGCTCCAACTTCAGTCAACCAACGCCACCAATATGTGCGCCACAGGCATCACCATGGCACTCGCCAGGCAAACAGCAAGAACCTGAATAGGCCCGCGTTCCAAGCGCATGACTCTGCGCCTCACCCTGACCTTCCTGCTGCTCGCTGCCTGCACTCCTCTCATCGCCGCTGATTACCAACCGGAACTCTACCAAAAAACCGAGCTCATCTACGAAGACACCTTTGACTCCGGCCAGCTCAATAAAGACTTCTGGGAAGTCCGACAAAGCACCACCTGGGAAGTCAGGGACGGCGTGCTTCACGGCGCACCCTCATCCAAGGAGTTCCAGGCAAAGAAGATGACCAGCGCCGCCCCCTCTCACGCCGGGCTTAAGCCCGTTATCTGGCTCACCAAGCTCCCGGAAAACTTCGTCTGCACCATGCGAATCCGCTATGATGGGAAGGAGTTCAAGAAAGGCTTCCCACTTCTGGACCTAGGCCACCACATTCACACCCTCAGTTTCACGGAAAAGGCCACGACGCTCACCATCAAGAAAAACATCGAAACCCAGGAAACCCAGGGCCCGCTGTTCGCACTCAACACTTGGCATGATGTGGCCCTGGAGCTGAAAAAGGGCGTAATCATCCTGAACATTGACGGCAAAAAGCACCGCTTCGAATCCCCCCACATCGATATGACCGGTCACTCCCAAATCGATTTCAAAGGGCTCGACTTTGGCTCCTGCCAGATTGACCACATCCGCGTCTGGCGCGGCCTGTGACCCGCCCGACCCACCGACACAAAAAATCTGCGCTAGGTCGTTGTCATATCGGCTTCCCTTTTTTCCAGGAAGCTGGTTAACTGTGCGCCCTTCTCTTGACTCCACCGCCTTCCAGACCAGCCCCCACCATCCGGGACCACGAAACCCTTCGCATGATAGGGCGGGGCGCATTTGGCGAAGTATGGCTCGCACGCTCAGTCACCGGCACCCTCCGCGCAGTAAAAGTCATCTGGCGTGAAGACTACGATCACCCGGAAGGCTTTGAACGCGAGTTCGAAGCGCTCAAGCGTTATGAACCCATCTCCCGGAAACACGCCGGACTGGTCCCCGTGTTGCAAATCGGACGCAGTGACACGGAAGGCTTCTACTACTACGTCATGGAGCTCGCCGATGACCTGGAGCGCGGGCGAGATGTGGACCCGGCCAACTACACTCCGCACACGCTCACTGCCCAGATGCGGCGTGACAAACAGATCAAGGCCACAGACTGCATCAAGCTGGGAGCAAACGTAGCCGAAGGCCTGCACCATCTGCACGAGAACAAGCTCATCCACAGAGACGTCAAGCCCTCCAACCTCGTGTTCATCGACGGCGTCTGCCGTCTCGCTGACATCGGCCTCGTCACCCTGCTCGGGCAGCGCACTTTTGTAGGCACGGAGGGCTTCGTAGCACCAGAAGGGCCAGGCACTCCCGCCTCAGACATCTTCTCGCTCGGAATGGTGCTGTATGAAGCATCCACGGGGAAGGACCGCCTGGACTTCCCAGATCTACCCTCCTACCGAGAGACAGGCACACTGCTTCAACACTGGCGGCGCCTTCACCATGTCATCTGCACAGCTTGCGCCCCCAAGGCAGGCCAGCGTTATGACACGGCGCACGAGATGGCACTGGCCCTGCGAGGCGAACCTCTGCCCTCCGTCACCAGGAGAAACCTCATCATCGCCGCAGCATTTGCAGCACTGGTGTTCGTAGGTGTCGGCATGTGGATTGCCAAAGTGCGCGCCCCCGCCGATGTGCTCGCCGTAGAGGGCCGCACTGCCCAGCCACCACTCGTCATCCGCAGCACCCCAGCGAAGGCCACCGTTTATGCCGGAGCTGAAAAACTCGGGGAGACCCCGCTGGAAGTGTATCCGCCTGAGGACATACCCGTCATCTACCAGGTCCGGCTCAACGGCTACCGCCACTACGAACTGGAACACACCTACACGCCCGGTAAACCCACCAGCTTCGACATCACGCTGGAACGCAGCCGCCTGCCCCAGCAGGGCGAGCGCTGGACGAACAGCATCGGCATGGAGTTCGTCCCCAGACAGGGCGGCCACACCTCGCAGAATCCCGTAGAAATGTCTCACTTCCGAAAGTTCGTGGAATCCCCCCCGGGAAGAACCTTCGAGGGCAAAGTCGTCCGTTATCAACAGGGCAATGATGCCGTTTACATCGTCGTCGTGCCTCCCAGAGATGCGGACACATTCCGCTATTGGCTCACAGACAAAGACCGCGCCGCCGGCCTACTCTCCCAAGAGCATCACTACGAAATCGAGCCTTTCTACTTTGCAGAGAACCCAGCCAGCGAGGACCAGCCAGACGGAGAAGACCCCGCCGACGGCGAGGAAAAGGACTGGCAAGCCTTCAACCTGCGCGTCGTCAGGCAAACTTACGGCATCGTTTCCATCACCACCGAACCAGAAGGCGTGCAAGTCTATCTTCAGGACCAACTGCTTGGCGAAACACCTCTGGAAGTGCCACGCGTCCCCAGTGGACCAGTGGAGTTCGAACTGCGAAAGGACAACTTCACCAACCTGCTCCTTGAGGGTGAAGTCAAACAGGGCGAGATCCTTGAGCTCTACGCTGACATGGACGTCAAACGCGGCGTCACCTATGGCCGCGAATGGCGGAACTCTCTGGGTATGCGCTTCGTCCCTCTCGGAGATGTCCTTTTCGCCGTCTGGGAGACACGACGCAGAGACTACCAGGAGTTCTGCAAGGAGACCAAGCGCCGTCCTCCTCCCCCCATCGAGGAAGGTCAGGGAAAAAACGGTGTACTGCCCGTGGTCTCCGTCAGCCGGGACGATGCACGAGAGTTCTGCCTCTGGCTTACCAAGACGGAGCAAAGCTCCAAACTCATAGGCCCGGATGACGAATATCGCCTGCCCACCGATGAAGAGTGGTCACGCGCCGCCTCCCTTCCACTAGAGCGTGGTTCCACACCCGCAGAGCGCAGCGGGCGTATCCGTGGCATCTACCCCTGGGGATTCGAGTGGCCGCCGCCCTCGCATGTTGCCAACCTCGCGGACATCGATGCCGCAAAAAAAGCCGGCCTTGATGCGGTCATCGCCGGGTATGTCGATTCCGCTCCATTCACCGCACCCGTGACCGCCTTTCAGTCCAACGAACGCGGCATCAGCGCACTTGGCGGCAATGTATCCGAGTGGGTGGACTCCGACTACGATGGCAAACAAGACTCCCAAATGGGCACCGCACGAGGAGCCAACTGGCGCACCGCCAGCGCGGAAGAAGCACTCTCATCCACCCGCTTTCCCATCCCGCCAGACGCAAGACGCAACACCCTCGGCTTCCGTGTCGTGCTGGCTCCCAAGCCCCGCTCCTAAAGCGCCGCCCGCCCCTTCAAACGAGTTGCCGGCGTCTCCAACCTTCAGTAACTGCATGTCCACACCTCATGCCACCCGCCGTCAACCCATCCCTTCACTCCGTCCATGTTCATCTCGGCTCCCGCAGCTATGACGTGGAGGTAGGTCACGGGCTGCTGGATCAAACAGGCTCAGTCGTCGCGGAACGAAGCAGCGGGTCCAAGGTAGCAGTCGTCACCGATTCCAATGTAGGACCACTCTATGCCGAGCGCGTCATCTCCTCCCTCCAGACCGCCGGGAAGCACCCCACCCTCATCACCGTTCCCGCAGGTGAGGCATCCAAAAGCCTCCCCATGGCAGAGCGCATCCTGGACCAAATGGCCGCCGCTGGACTCGACCGCAAATCCATGCTCGTGGCCCTTGGCGGCGGAGTCATAGGCGATCTGGCGGGCTTCGTGGCCTCCATCTATCAGCGCGGCATCCCCTTTGTCCAGATACCCACCACCGTGCTCGCCCAAGTGGACTCCTCGGTAGGCGGAAAAACGGGCGTCAACCTCACAGACGCGAAAAACATGGTCGGCTCCTTCCATCAGCCCGCACACGTGCTGGCAGACATCGATACCCTCTCCTCCCTTCCCAAGCGGGAATGGAATGAAGGCTTCGCCGAGATCATCAAACACGCCGCCATCCGAGACGCATCCATGTTCGATGCCATTGACGACATCGCAGCCGGCACCGGCGATCTGGCCGAACTCATCCGCCGCAACATCGCCATCAAGGCACGCGTGGTAGAAGAAGATGAGTTTGAAACCAAGGACGTCCGCGCCTTACTCAACTTCGGCCACACCATCGGCCACGCCATCGAGGCCTCCGCAGGCTACGGAACACTCCTTCACGGCGAGGCCATTTCCATAGGCCTCAAAGCCGCAGCTTGGCTCTCCATGCAGCAGTCCGGCCTTTGCAGCGAAGATTACCAACGCATCTGCGCCACCCTCGACGCCTTCCACCTGCCGCTCAGAGTTCCCACCGGCTTCGATGAAAATGACGTCCTTCGCCGCATGATGATGGACAAAAAGTTCGTCGCCGGAAACATCCGCTTCATTCTGCTTCGCTCTCTCGGAGACGCCTTCGTGAGCAGGGACATCACTCTCGCTCACATCCAGCAGGCTTACGCCACCGTCTGCACCTGACTCCAGCCCTTCATGACGAGAAAAGAAGCCTACCTCGCTCTGAACCTACTGCCGGGCATAGGACCAGTGCGCGTGCGGAAGCTGCTGGAGTGTTTCGAGTCACCAGAGCGCATCCTGTCAGCCAAGCCCGCAGAAATTCGGTCCGTGAAAGGTTTCGGAGAAGAGCTCGTCCAGGCTCTGACCCGCTGGGAGGAGGTGATCGATCTCGATGCAGAACTGAAGAAAATCGAACACCGTGGACTCACCGTAATCACCCCAGATGACCCCACCTACCCCACCCTGCTCAAAGAAGCCCCCAGCCCTCCCATCGTGCTCTACGTGTGGGGACAAATCATGGAGCGGGATGCAAATGCCATCGGCGTCGTCGGCTCCCGTCAAGCCACTCACTACGGCCTCGCCATGGCAAAAAAGATGAGCTTTCAGATCGCCTACAACGGCTACACCATCGTCTCCGGCCTCGCACGCGGCATCGACACCGCCGCCCATGAAGCCGCGCTAGCCGCAAAGGGACGTACCATCGCAGTCATCGGCTCAGGCATTGGAAAACTCTATCCCCCAGAGAACATGGCCCTCGCCGAGCGCATCGCAGAACACGGCGCCGTAGTGACCGAGTTTCCCGTGGACTACCCACCAGACCGCCAGAGCTTCCCCCTCCGCAACCGCATCGTCGCCGGGTGGTGCAATGGCATTCTCGTTGCGGAAGCTCCCGCTCGCAGCGGCGCACTCATCACCTGCCAGATGGCCGCAGACCTCGGACGCACCCTCTATGCCGTCCCCGGGAACATCGATCGCCCCACCTCGGCAGGTTGCAACAAACTCATCCAGCAAGGAGCCAAACTCATCACGAGTGGCGATGACGTGCTGGATGACCTCATGACGCTTTTCCCCACCGCACCCAAAAGCCCCGAACTGCCTCAGAGCGCCCCAGCCGTGGAACTCAGCGGAGACGAAAAAACCGTCTTCAACGCCATCGGCACCGACACACCTGGCATCGATGACCTCATCGTGCGCACCGCACTCCAGCCCTCCACCGTGTCCAGCACACTCATGAGGCTGGAAATGAAGCGGCTCATCAGGCTCCTCCCAGGCCAGCGCTACGTCAGACTGGTCTGACATGAAGCGTCTCCGCTTCTCACCGGCCACGCGGCAGCGGTGCCGTGGAACGCAGCGTGGCATTTGGAGCTGAGGGTTCACCCGCAGCGGCGGCAGGCTCCAGAGCAGTCGGCGCACCAGGTGCCGCACTCGCAGCATCAGCCTGGTTACCAGCTGAGCTATACCAGTTCAGCTGCGGCACAGCCGTCAGCTCCACCCATGACTTGCCATCGTCCTTCCTCCACTCCAGTTCCACTATGGCCCACGTGATCATCTTGTCCCACGTAATCGTAGTGGCCAGCTTCCTCGCCAGCTGAGACTTGGAATCAGTGAAGGCAAACATCCGCTTACCCGTTGGCATGGGAGGTGCCACCTCGAAGGCATCCTTATTCTTCCGGTCCGGCACATCGTCGTCAAAGTAATGCGCCCGCGTCAGCGCCACGTGGAAACGCCAGCGCCCCTCCATCGTGGGGTCCGCCATGAACTTGCTCAGCATATCATCCTTAAACTCCACGAAAGTCACCCAGTCCACCCGCGCTGTACCATTCTCCACCTCCACCATCACCGGTATCTCAAAGTCCCAGTTTCGGTGAAAGAGCACGAACACCGCATGCATCCCCCTGCCCACTTGTGGATTGTTCTCATGCCTCAGGTAATGAATCTCATCCACCTGTATAGGGCCGTCCTTCGTAGCCGCATAGTAAGCCCGCCCCTTCTCCGCCACCTGTTCCGGCAGCATCGAATAGTTCAGCCGCTCATCCCATGACTTGGCCGCCAGAAACCGTAGCAAACCGTCCAAGGCCGGCCTCGCCTCATCAGGCACACCCACCACCTTGGGTTGGCCAAGACTCGCCGCTGCCGGGGCCTCCCCATTTTCCACCGTCCGCACCGACATCTCCACCTCGCCTTCAGGCGCACGACCCACCTCCACCAATCTCTGCCCAGGCGTCGTGACAGGATTGGTCATCTCACGCTCCGAGCCCAGGCCAGTTGCCCCCTCTTCCTCCTCCACCAGCAGCGCCTTCGGAGCGGCAGGCACCGGCTCAGGCGGTGAGGGTGGCACCGCCGGTGGCACAGAAGTCGGCATCGCGTCAGAAGCAGCCGGCGTCTGGCTTGGAACCCGGGCCGCATCCGCCACACCAGCATCCACAACAGGAATCTGACCTCCAGAACTAGTCGGCGTCGGCAGCGGATTAGGAGCAGCAGATGGCTCCCCAGATCCACCCGCCACCGTCGCAGATGGCTCCACCGCCTTGTCCACGCCCGGACGGGGAGAGTCGGGAGCGATCTCTACCGGAACCGGAATCGCATTCTGATCTGCACGCCAATCCGCGAACGCTTGCAGAATCGGCTCCCGTTTCATCCAGCCCACATAAGCCAAGCCACCCACAAGAACCAAAAAAGTGAGCGCCACCACCGCCCTTCCCCGCCCTTTGGAACGGTTGATCGCTGTTGCACCCATTCCCCGGTTCACCGCCTGTTGCGCCATCGCCACAGCAGCTGCCGCCTGCACCTCCTGGTTCGGAGTAGGCGGTGGTTCCACTGGCCCCCCACGCACCTGGTCCGCAGACATCGGCTCAGGAGCCGGAGGCAGCTGGATTTGCCCATCCGCCGGCGTAGCCAACTGCCGAGCAAGAAGAGACAAGCGCGAACCCACCACGTTCCCCGGTCGCGACAAACCACCCGGAGGAAGCGCAGAGGTCAGGCCAGAAGGCGTCACACTGCGTTGCTCGATGCCCTCCGCCTGAGTAGCAGGACGCGGCAAGGCCTGAACCGGCAGGGAGCCACCCGCTGCCCCCGTCTCGGGCGTGGACCACGTGCTCTGCGACGGCACCAACTGCGGAGGCAAGCCACCTCCCGGCGCAGGAACAGGCAGCCCACCCCAGTTGGCCGCCGCAGGCAGCCCCGCCTCAGGCGCAGGCGGATACAATCCGGCCACCGACTGAGGAGCACTCACTGGACCTGCACCCGATGCTGACGGCGCGTGATTTGCCCCCAGGCCTGGCCAGGACGGAGCCACCGCAGGCTGAGGAACAGCCGGCACCGGAGGCAGAGAAGGCAAAGGCGGCAGTGTCGGCTCCACACGCGGTGCTGACTGCGGCACCCCTCCATCCCCCCTCGCCTCAGAGGCCCTTGGAGAAACAATATGCTGCCCACACTTCGGACAAGGCCCCGCCACACCAGCCAAATGCGCCGGCACCGTAAGCCACGACTTGCAGTGGCCACATGCGAACTGGATGATGTTAGGATTCATCGGGGAGCCTTTACATTTTCATAGAATCTTTTACGCGCTACCCTCCACCAGAAGAGCAGGATAAACAAGATTCAGTATTTTTTACATAATCTGTGAGAATCTGACTATTTACTAACCAATATAATGAAGCCCCCTGAGACTTGTCAACTCGCATCCCCATCTCCTTGCACCTCCTCCCTTGAATCAAAAAATCCCATGTCAACAACTCGAACTTTTGCTTGCCAATCGCTTCATCTATGGTTCACTCGCCCCCTCCAAAACCAAACAACAAGTCAAACTCCCGCCCGCCAAGTGTGTGGGCAATCCAGCCAACCGCAATGAGCCAAGTCGCCTTCCAAGATACCAAGTCCTTCCGCCTTCACGAAACCGACACCGGCAGCGCCGACGTGCAGATCGTTCGTCTCACGGACCGTATCAATCACCTCACCCAGCACCTTTCCTCACATTCCAAAGACCACAGCACACGCCGCGGTCTTCTCAAAATGGTCGCCCGCCGCCGCAAGCTGCTCGACTACCTCCGCGCCACCGCCGAAGAGCGCTACAAGAGCATCATCGCCAGCCTCGGCCTGCGCCGCTAATCACAGATGAATCCGAAAGGGTGACGAAGCACGTCACCCTTTCTTCTTTTGGGCCAATCCTGTAAGCGGCCCCCTTCCTTGCCTAGGCAGCCCGCGCCCATTTGCGCCTGCCTCTTCCCTGGCACCCTTTCCCCAAAACCAAAACACAACCCAACACACAGCCAAAGTATGGCCATACACAAAGTAAACGCAGCCCTCGCACAGGGCACCATCGAGATCGAAACCGGCAAGCTCGCCAAACTGGCAGACGGAGCCGTCACCGTCCGCCTCGGAGACACCATCGTCATCGTCACCGCCGTCTCCGCCACCAAAGTCAAGGACGGCCAAGACTTCTTCCCCCTTTCCGTAGAATACAAAGAAAAAGCATCCGCCGCAGGCCGGTTCCCCGGCGGCTACTTCAAACGCGAAGGACGCCCCACCGAGAAGGAAATCCTCACCTGCCGCATGACGGACCGTCCCCTTCGTCCGCTCTTCCCAAAAGGCTACTACTACGACACCCAAGTCGTGGCCATCCTCCTCAGCGCTGACGGCGAGAACGACGCCGACATCCTCGCCATGAACGGAGCCTCCGCCGCACTCTGCGTTTCAGACATCCCCTTCGCAGGCCCCATCGGAGCCGTCCGCGTCGGCCGCATCAACGGCCAGTTCATTGTCAACCCCACCCATGAACAACGCGAAGTCAGCGACCTCGACCTCGTTTACGTCGGTAGCAAAAACGAAGTCATCATGATCGAGGGTGCCGCCCTTGAGCTCCCCGAAGCCGACTTCATCGCCGCCCTTCACTACGCCCAGGCCCAAGTCCAGCCCCTCATCGCCGCCCAGGAAGAACTCATCCGCCTTGCCGGCAAACCCAAGCGTGAAGTGCCCCTCATGCTTGTCAAAGACGAACTGCTCGAAGTCGCTTACGCCGTCGCAGGTGACCGCATCGAAGCCGCCCTCTACACCCCCTCCAAAGTCGCCCGCGGCAAAGCCGTCGGTGCCCTCAAAGACGAGGTGGAAGCCGCCATCAAAGCCAAGTTCCCCGAGGCCACCAACTTCGAGATCAGCCAAGCCTTCGACTACCTGCAAAAGAAGGCCTTCCGCATCTCCATCCTCGACAAACAAAGCCGCTGTGACGGGCGAGGCATCGACCAAATCCGCCCCCTTTCCGGAGAAGCCGGCGTACTCCCACGCACCCACGGCTCCGCCATCTTCGCCCGTGGCGAAACCCAGGCCCTTGCCATCGCCACACTCGCCCCCGCAGACGAAGCCCAGGAAATGGACACCTACGCCGGTGGCCCAGACACCAAGCGCTTCATCCTCCACTACAACTTCCCCCCCTTCTCCGTGGGTGAGACAGGCCGCTTCGGTGGTCAGAACCGCCGCGAGATCGGACACGGCGCACTCGCCGAGCGTTCCATCGAGCCCGTCATCCCACCGCGCGAAACCTTCCCCTACGCCATCCGCGTCTCCAGCGAAGTCATGGAGTCCAACGGCTCCACCTCCATGGCCTCCGTCTGCTCCGGCGTCATGGCTCTCATGGACGCAGGCGTACCACTCAAACGCCCCGTCGGCGGCATCTCCGTCGGCCTCGTCACCGAGTTCGAAGGCGACCACATGAAGCGCTACCTCACCCTGCTCGACATCATCGGCAGCGAGGACCACTTCGGCGACATGGACTTCAAGCTCTGCGGCACCAGCGAAGGCGTCACCGGTTACCAGCTCGACCTCAAACTCCCGGGCATCCCCCTCACCATTCTCGAAGAAGCCATCGCCAAAGCCAAAACCGGCCGCACCGAAGTCCTCGCCGCCATGGCCCAGGGCATCAGCGAAATCAAACCGCTCAGCCCCTACGCACCACGCATCGAGATCGTGAAGATCAACCCCGAGAAAATCGGCGAGCTCATCGGCCCCGGCGGCAAAAACATCAAGGGCATCCAGGCAGAGTCCGGCGCAGACATCAGCATCGAAGACGACGGCACCGTCTTCATCTACGCCAGCCGCAAAGAATCCCTCGAGCGCGCTCTGGAAATGATCAACGGCCAGTTTGCCGAAGTCGAAATCGGCAAGATCTACACCGGCAAAATCGTCAGCACCACCAACTTCGGAGCCTTCATGTCCCTCGGTGGCAAGAAGGACGGCCTCATCCACATCAGCGAGCTCGCCGACTTCCGTGTCAACAAGACCGAAGACGTCGTCAAGACCGGCGACATCGTCAGCGCCAAGTGCATCGGCATCGATGACAAAGGCCGCGTCAAAATGAGCCGCAAAGCTGCCATGAAGGAACTCGACGCCAAAGCCAAAGCTGAAGGCCCCGCCGAGCCAGCCCAAGCCTAATCAGCCCGGACCTCGTTCCCCCTCCAAGCCACAGGTCCCACAAGGGCCTGTGGCTTTCTATTGCCTTTGAAGTGTTGGGATCCCAACCAAGTCACCGATCCTACGCCACTCATCGGATGTGATGAACAAGGCATAGAATGACCACATCACGCAGGCGAACTGAATCAAGTGATTCATCGTCAGCGCAATCATCAAATGCATCCCCATCCCGAGAACAAAGGCGATCGGACGTAGTTTCCGAACGGTGAAGAGCACTGGGGCTTCGAGTTCAAACAAGAGTGCAGCCCACTGCATCGCTGTCCATGCCCATACGGGTAGGGTCCGCAACATCCACGCAGCAACCTCCGTCCGGAAGATTCCCTGCACCTGCGTGTAAAGCACGTCGCCGTGAGTGAGCCAGTCGCCCACGAACGCCTTGGAGATGAGGTGGACCCAATCGTTGGGCCAGAAGAGAGTCGGATTACGCTATGCTGACGA
>CAZIGH010000009.1:0-119844 GCA_964538625.1 uncultured Verrucomicrobiaceae bacterium | reverse complement strand
CCCTCATCCTCACCGCTGACAACGCCGGCTGGACCGGCGTCACCACGCTCAATGGTGGTATCCTGCAAGTGAACGCCTCCAACGCCATCGGCTCGGGCGGGCTGGCAGTCGCTGGAGTTCAGGGAACCGCCTTCCAGCTTACGGGTGGCCAGACCATCAGCCGTCCATTCAATCTCAATAGCAGCGCCATAAACCTCCCTGTGGGCGGCATCAACTTCGGTGGTCAGCTCGACAACCTCTCCGGTACCAACACCTATTCCGGTGCCCTCACTGCCAGTGCAGATTCAGGCATCGGCGCACGCGCTGGAACCACTTTGAACCTCACCGGTGGCCTCAGCATGGCCACCGGCACCGCCCGCGCCATCTACTTCAATGCCATAGGTGACATCAACATCAACACCACCGCCCTGACCAACGGAGGCGCTACATCCTGGCACCGCATCGAGAAATACGGCACCGGCACGCTGAACATCACCACTGCCAATACCGGCCTCACGTTCTCCGGTGCTACCAACAGCGCCGCTATCTCCATCCTTGGCGGCACCCTGAAGCTCTCCGGCTCTGGTGCCTTTAATACCGCTGCCTGGACCACCAACGCCATCTACGTCAACAACGCCTCCTTCCAGCTCGATAACACCGGCACCAACGTCTCACAGCGCACCACCAGCGGCACCCCCGCCGCAGCTCGTGCGCTCATCCTCGCCGCTGGTAACCTTGACTTCCTTGTCAACGGGTCCGCTGCATCCGCCGAAACCTTCGGAGCACTCACCTCTGCGTGGGGGGGCAACCGCGTTCGCGTCACCACCACCGGCCAGAACTCCACCCTCACCTTCGCCAGCCTCGCCAGCAACGGCGGCTCCATCCTTCTTTTTGAAAGCCTCGGCACCGGGGCCAACTTCGGCACTGCGGCTAACAACGCCATCCTCACCGCCGCCCTTGGCCTTACCAGCGGCATCTTGCCCCGCGTCCTCGTGTCTGACGGCAATGGCCTCAACTTCGCCACCCATGGCGGCAACGGCACCAGCATCGCCGCCTACACCGCTTACAATGCCGGCGGTTCCTACACCGACATCAATGCCGCCGCCGCCGCAGACAACGTCAAGGTAGGCACCGGATTCGTCACCTCCACCGCCCTCACTGGCAGCAAGACCCTCAACTCCCTCTACCTCAATGGTGGCGGTGTCAGCGTCACCGGCCCGACGGGTTCCATCCTCACCCTCACCTCCGGCGGCGTCATCGCCAACAACGGCACCAGCACCCTCGGCAGCACCGGCATGGTCGTAGCCTTCGGCGGCACGGAAGCCGGCATCAGCGTCGCCGGCAGTTCCACGCTCAACGTCAACTCCATGCTCACCAGTTCCAGCAACGTCACCAAAGGACTGGATGGCACCCTGGTCTTCAACACCCGCCAGCGTTTCAACACAGCTGGCAACTACTTCACCATCAACGGCGGTACCGTCATCCTCAACGGCGGACCCAGCACCCTCTTCCCCGGTGTTCAAGGCGGCACCTTCGGCCAGGGCCTCGCCGTTGGCCCCGGCGCCACCCTTGATCTGAATGGCAACTCGCAGATGGTCGGTCGTCTCCGCAGCGCCAACAACTCCGGCATCCCAGGCTCCGGCGGTATCATTACCTCCGCCAGCCCCGCCGTCCTCGTTTCCGTGACCACCGGTGAGGACTCCAACTGGGGCGGCAGCATCCAGGGCAGCCTCGGCTTTGTCAAAGCCGGTTCTAACACGCAGAACGTCCGCGCAGACAACACCTACACCGGTGAAACCCTCATTAATGGTGGCGGATTTACTCTCATCGACAACGGACGCCTTAGTGGCACCTCCGCCATCACCCTCAACCACTCGGCCCTCACCATCACCAATGCCGGACTCACCGACTTGGATGACCGCATCAACAACGCCGCCACCATCACTCTCAACGGCGGGGCCATCGTGTTCACCGGTCGCGAGAACACCAACTCCTCCGAAGTCCTCGGAGACCTCACCTTCGCCTCTGGCAACAACAATCTCAACTCCACTGCGGGTGGCGGCACCATCCGCTCCGCAGAACTTGTCTTTGGTAATGTTACCCAAACCAATCAAGCCGTCCTGAACGTTAATGGTGCAAACGGTCAGCTTGGCTCTACCGGTCGCATCATCTGGGCCAACGGCACCAGCCACCTCGTCAATGGTATAGTACCTTGGGCGATCAACAGCGGTAGCGATCTCATCAGCTACGAAACGCCATCCGCTGGGAACGACTCCGGTGGCCTCGCCGCCCTCAACGCCGCTGGCTACCGCGGTTACACAGGCACGCTCATTCCCGCCTCCCATGACGCCACCGGCAACTATAAAGTCGCTACGAATGTCGCCGCCCTCCCCTCTGGTGGTCTCAATCTCAACGCTCTCGTCCTCGCCTCCGCCGCTGCCCAGTCACTGACTTTCGCCAACACCTCCGACATCCTCAACCTCACCGCAGGCACCTTCCTCAAGACTGGAAACTTCGCCACCACCATCGGCTCAACCGTTGACAGTGGTCGCCTCACCGCCGGTGGCACCGCCTCCTCTGGAGTGTCGGATCTCTACTTCTTCACTTTCCCCAACGGCACCTCCACCACCACCATCAACTCCCGCATCGTGGACAACCCCAATGGTGCCAAGGTGCGCCTGGTTTACACCTCCTACTCTCCCACCAGTCAGACCATCATCACCAACGGCCTCAACAGCTACACCGGAGGCACCACCCTCAACGGCGGCAACAACTTCCAGAGCGTGCTTGATCTCAATGTCACAGGTGCAGACGGCGGTGCCACCTTGGCAGCCATCCCCTTGGCCACAGTCGCAGCCGACTCCCTCGTCATCAACAACTCCACGGTCCGCCTCCTGCAAGACGCCCAGATCCACAACAGCATCGTGCCCGTCCTCAACGGCGGCGGCATATTGAACCTCAACAACCGCACTCAGACCCTCGGAGGCCTCACATTCAACAACAACGGCTCCACCAACGTCTCCACGGTCACCATTGGCACCGGCACCCTCACCCTGAACGGCGGCATCACCGCCACCTCCAGCAACACGGGTGCCATCGCCACCATCACCAGCACCGGTGCAGGCAGCATGGATCTCAACGGAGCCATCCGCACCTTCGACATCGCTCCCGTCACCGTTCTTGGTGATACCGGGGCAGCCTACCTTACCCCCACGCTGAACATCACCGCTCGTATCGTGGGTGACACCTCCTCTGGCATCAACAAAACTGGTGCAGGCATCCTTCAGCTCGGCGCGGCCAACACTTATGGCGGCAGCACCAATCTCGCCGCAGGCACCATCAAATACGGCATCGCCAACGCCCTGCCCACCACTACCGCGCTCACCATCGGCGCAACGGGCACCCTTGATCTCAATACCTTCAATGCCACCATCGGCTCGCTCGCAGGCGCTGCCGGTGCTGTAGTCATCAACTCCGCCTTCACCGGCACCAACACCCTCACCGTCGGCGGGGACGACACCTCCACCACCTACGCAGGCACTCTCATGAACGCCTTCGGTTCCACCCTGAACCTCACCAAAGTTGGCGCCGGCACCCTCACGCTCACCGACAACACCAGCAACTTCATCGGTAAGACCATCATCCAAAACGGCGCACTCAGCACCCCAGGGCTCAACAGCGTCGTCGGCGGCACGGCCACCAGCGGTCTCGGTGCCCCCGTCACCGTCGCCAACGGCACCATCGACATCGGTTCCACCACCAATACCGCTAGCCTCATCTACACCGGGGCAGGGGAAACCACCGACCGCGTCATCAACATGGCCGGTACCACCGGCGGAGCAGGCATCGAAAGCAGCGGCACTGGTGCACTCATCTTCACCAGCCCCATCACCATCACCGGAGTCGGCAACAAGACCCTGCGCCTCGGCGGCACCAACACGGCGGACAACAACTTCCAGGCCCCTATCACCAACGGCACCGGCAGCATCATCTCCCTCTTGAAGGACGGAACCGGCACTTGGCTCCTCGGCCAGTCCAACACCTACACCGGCTCCACCACCATCAACGGCGGCACCCTCAAGCTCGCACCCAGCTCCGCCCTATCCATCATCCCAGACGTCTCACCCGTCATCTTCGCCAACGTCGCTGGTGCCGTCCTTGACCTCAACGGCAACAGCGAAACCCTTGCCTCCATCGCTGGCGGTGGAAACCTCGGCGGCAATATCAACATGACCGGCTCCGGCTCACTCACCATCGGCCTGGACAACACCAGCACCTCCTTCCTCGGCAGCATCACCGGTGGAAGCACCGGCGGCCTCACCAAGCTCGGCACCGGCATCCAGACCCTCGGTGGCACCAACACCTTCACTGGCAACGTCCTCATCGCCAACCGCAACGGCCAAACCGGCGGTGGTCTCATCCTTACCGGCGGCAGCGCCCTGGCCGACACCGTCAATGTGCGCAACGCCGGCTGGCAGACTTTTCTGGAGATTGCCACCAGCGAGACCATCGCTGCCCTCACAGCCCCCACCAACACCAGCTTGGCGCTCGGTTCAGGTGCCACGCTCACCACCACCTACACCAACGGCAGTCCCATCGTTGTCAGTGGTTTGGTGGATTCCGACAACGGCTTCCGTGTCATCAAGATGGACACCCCCACCGGCAACCTCGCCCCTGGCATGCTCATCGTGGGCAGCACCGGCATCACCAACGCCACCGGCATCATCCTTCAGGTCATCGACGGCAACACCGTCCTCATCAACCAACTCCCCGGTGCCACCGTCACGAACATCCCCACCGTCACCATCACGCCCACCTCCGTGCTCGGCTCTGCCATGACCGGCGCAGGTGGCTTCACCAAGAACGGAGCGGGCGATCTCTTCCTCACCGGCAGCAGCAGCCACAGCGGAGCCACTACCATCAACGATGGAACCACCTGGGTCGGCGGTGGGCTCTGGACCGGCAGCCGATATGCGGTCAATGACATCCTGAGTCCAAACTCAGCCCTCGTCTTCGCCAGCTCCGGCACACAAGTCCTCAACTTCTCCCATAACGCCACCAACATGACCCCCTTCGCCCGAGTGGGTTCGCTGGCCGGCGGCAGTGCTACGACGACGATCAACTTGACCAACAGCGCCTCAGTCGCAGTGCTCGCCTTTGGGTCGGACAATACCAGCACCACCTACTCCGGCAACTTCCTCCCGAACACCAGCGCTGGCATCCTCATCAAAGAAGGCACGGGAACCTTCACTTGGAACAATCCCACCTCCAACACCTTTGATGGTACCATCATCATTGACGCGGGCGGCTTCACCAGCACAGGAGCAAATGGTCTCGATGGGGCCAACACTCTCTTCCTTCAAAACAACGGCACCACCTTCACTTCAGAAGTCACCGCAGACACCTTCGCCGTCCTCCAAGGCGGTGGACTCGGTGCCAGCCGGCTCTTCCCCAACGGCATCACCGGTGCCTTGCTGGCCAACTACATCACCGGCACTGCGGGCACCGTCTCCATCAACACCGGCACCATCCTCACCGCCAGCACCGGCACCTCCAGCGTGTTCGGTGGCGTGATCGCCGGCCTCGGCGGCTTCACCAAAGCCGGTACCAGCACCCTCGAACTCCGCGGAGCCAACACCTTCACCGGCGAGACCCGCATTGATGCAGGCACCCTCCGCCTCGGCATTTACGGAGACGGCACCGGCCTTGGCACCACCCAGACCGGCGGCATCGGTTCGCTCGCCTCGGGAACCGGCCTCCGCGTCACAGGCGGCACTCTCGACCTCAACGGCGCGGCCCAGACCGTCCTTCGCATCAACTCCGGTAGCACCGGCGGCACCATCCAGCTCGTCAACGGCTCTCTGACCCTCAGCAACCAAACCACCCAGTCCACCGCCACCATTATCACCGGTAACTGGGCCTCTGAACTCAATATCAACGCCTCCGCCGCTTCCACCCTTACCCTCACCGGCAGCAACGCCGGCAGCTTCCAAGGTAGCGTCAACGTCGGTCCGAACGCCGCCGTCACCCTGGGCACAGGTGTCAACTTCGGCGACCTATCCCGCTTCAACCTCAACGGCACCGGCACCCAGCTTACCGTCGGCGTGGCAGATAACATCGGTTCCGTCGCAGGAACCGGCAACATCGTCCTCACCGCCGGCCTCGGTCTTCTCCAGGCAGAGAGTGGCGCGGTTTCCGCCACACCGTTCTCCGGTGCCACCAGCGGTGCGGGTGCCCTTACTCTGGGTACCTACGGCGGCCTCACCCTCTCGGGTAATCTGGCCCACGCCGGCGGCATGACCCTCAGCAATGGCTCCCTCCTGAACCTGAGCTACGGCGCTGGCAATAACATCCTGCCCGGCACTGGGGCCCTGAGCCTGAATGGCGGTCGCATCCAAATCTACAGCACAGCCGCCTCTGCCACCATTCTGGAATCCGTTGCCTCCACCAACCTCAATGCCGGTGCGTCATCCATCGGCACCCTCATCAACCATACCGCCGACGACGCCACCTACCAGCTTGCAGGCTTTGGCGGCATCGGACTGGGGGCTATCACCCGTGCTGCTGGAGGCACCATCGATTTTGGTGCCAACGCTGCCTCCACCACCACCGCCAACGGAGCCAGCGGGATCCTCGGCGGTTACGCCACCTTTGACGGCTCGACCTGGGCGGTGGGCAATGGAGCAGGCACGGCCATCAGCGGTCTCGCCGCTGCCTCCTTCACCGCAGACGGCATCGGTGCCACGGTTCACAATGACATCACCGCAGGCACTGGCACAGGCACGGCGGCCACCCTTCGGTTCAATGGCAATGCCGCTGTGGATCAGACCGGAGCCATTGTCACCGGCACAGGCGGCATCCTTGTCACCCGCAATGTCGGAGCCAACACCTCCACCATCTCTGGCCTGCTCAGTAGCGGCACCGGCAATGAGTTGATCATCCACCAAAACAACCCGCTGGGTGATCTTATTCTCTCCAACGTGGGTGGCACCAATACCATCATCACCACGGCTGGCGCTGGCAAGACCCTCATCACCAACAACATCGCCGGCACCGGCACCACGACCGTGGGATACGGCTACCTTCAGCTCGGTGACAATACCGCAGGCGGCAGCACCACCGGTATGGTCGGTTCCGGCACCATCCGTCTTGACGGCACCTTGGGTATCAATCGCAGCAATGCCGTCACTCTCAGCAGCATCATCTCGGGTGCGGGCAACTTCGAACAGCGTGGTTCGGGCACCACCACTCTCTCTGCCGCCAACACCTTCCTCGGTCGCGTCTCGGTTCTCGGCGGCACACTGGAAGTCACCAACCTCAACGGTCTCGGCGGCACGAACTTCGGTCTGCCTAACCGCTGGGCCAACCTCACTTCCGTAGCCAGCGGCGGCACCCTGAACATCAACGTCACCGCAGGCGGCACCCTCACCGAACTCCTCAACCTCGAAGGCGGCACCCTCGCCATCAACAGCGCCGCCGCACAGACCCTCAATGCACCGGTGGTGCTCAGCAGTGCTAGCACCATCCAACTTGGAGCTGGAGCTGCCGTCACTCACATCCTCAGCGGCCAGCTTCTTTCCGCTCCCGGCGTAGGCCTCACCGTCAACGGCACAGCCTCCGGCAGCACCCTCGCCCTCACCAACGCCAACAACCAGCTCAACGGCACCCTCACCATCGGCACCAATGCCCGCGTGCAGTTCGGCAACAACAGCGCCGGTGGCATTGGTTCCCGCGCTGACATCGTCAACAACGGCACCCTCATCACCAACACCAACAACGGTAACTTGGTGCTCGGCAACGCCATCTCTGGCAGCGGCAACCTCGTCCAGACCCGCAATACCGTCTATCTCACCGCCGACAACACCTACTCCGGCACCACCGTTGTAGGCACCACAGGCCAAAACGCGTCGATCCGCATCGGTAATGACACCTACACCGGCATGCACGGCACCGGAGCCATCACCATTCAGTCCTCCACCGCTGGCAACAGCTCCATCCGCTACCATCTCAACCAGGACTACACCATCGCCAACACCGTCACCCTCCTCCCCAATGCGGATGGCACCAACGCCCGCAATGCTGACTTTGTGAAGGAAGGCCTCGGCACCATGGTGTTCACCGGCACCATGGTAGGCGGCAACCGCGCCACCCCAGCTCCCGGCACCCAGCGCTCGCTCATCACTGTGAATGCCGGCGGTGCCTTCGTCTTCTCCGGTACTATGGATGACGCCGCCAATCGCGAGGTCAACATCGCCAACAACAACGTCGTCAAGATCGCAGGCACAGCCAGCAACACCTTCAACGGCGTCCTCTCCGGCAACAACGTCTGGGTCTTCCAGAACAGCGGCACCACCACCCTGCTCGGAGTGAATACGTTCAACACCGCCAACACCTACGTGCAGAAAGGCACCCTCGTCGTCGGCACTGGCGGAGCCAATACCATCGACAACGACAACGACATGCACCTCCTTCGCGGTGCCACCCTCAACGTCGTCGGCAACGAAACCATCGGCATCCTTTACACCGAACGCGGCTCCACCATCAATATCTCCTCCGGGGTCACCCTGACCCTGGATGACAACCAGACCGGGATGATGAACGGCACCATCGCCGGAGCCGGTAACCTCGTCCTGGCTAACTACGCCGCCATGTATGGTACCAATACCGCAACCGGAACCCTCACTCTCGGCACCGGCACCACCGCAGGCAGCATCCAGACCGCCAATCTCACCAACGCCATCGGATCCTTCAGCACCATCAACCTCGGTGCCAGTGGCGGCACCGGTGCCGCCAACATCGAATATGTCGGCTCTGGAGAAACCTTCACCAACAACCTCAACCTCTCCGGCACCACCGCCGCCGTCCGCATCAGCGCCAACGGCAACGGTGCGCTCATTCTGGCCGGCAACATCACCAACACCGGCGCTGGCAACAAGACCCTCACCCTCTCCGGCCAGACCGGCGGTTACTTTAATCCCATCACCAACACCATCAGCGGCATCATTAGCCAAGGAGCCAACGTCCTCACCCTCTCCATGCCCGCCACGGGCAATGACGACCGCTTTGGCGTCACCGGACGCTGGGCGCTCACCAATCCCTCCAACAACTTCTCCGGTGGAATCAACGTGAACGTCGGCATCCTTGAGTTCGGCGGAAATCTCGGCACAGGCGGAACCGTTGCCACCAGCCAGATGGGTGCGCTCAACACAGCCCGCACCATTGACCTAGGAACCAACAACTTCGATGGCCGTCGCTACGACATGTTCGGCGGAGGTGACCAGTTGGGAGCTGCGGGTGCCGGCACACCCACCAACACCCTGAGTCCCAACGGCTCGTTCGGCACTGTCGTCTTCAACAGCACCAACACAGCCACCTTCACGGTGCCTGCGGGTATCACTTGGACCCAATCCTTCAGTAGTGCCACCAACCCAGGTGCCGCCCAGATCACCAACGACGGTCTCGGAGCCGTCGTCATCCAGGGTAACCTCACCTCGGGAGCCACCGGCAACCGCACCTGGTTCCTGGATGGCTCCAACAGCGGTGTCAACACTATCTCCGGTATCATCTCCAACGGCACCAGCAACACGGTCTCCGTCACCAAGGAAGGCGCTGGCACCTGGCGCCTGTCCGGTGTCAACACCTACACCGGCACCACCACCGTCAACAACGGCATCCTCGAACTTGCTGGCGGTAGCGCCATCGCCGACGCCAACACCGTGGCCCTCACCGCTGCGGGCGGCGACGGTTTGTTCTCCGGCGTGGCCAAGCTGCGCATCATCAACTCCGAAGTCTTCGCCAACCTCACCGGTGCCGTCGGCTCCGAGGTAGAGATCCTCAGCAGCCAGACCCTCACCCTCCGCAACGGCGGCAACAACACCTTCAACGGCGTCATTAGCGGAGATGGTCGCTTCACCACCGAGACCACTGGTGCCACAGGCTTTACCGTCACCCTGCCCAACAAGAACACCTACAACGGTATCACCACCCTCGGTTCCACGGGTACCGCCACTGGCAACAACGGCATCACCGTCTATCATCTCGCCAATGGAGGAGCGGCCAGCGGCCTCGGCCAATCATCCAGCGCAGCCTCCAACCTCGTCTTCACCACCACCACAGCAGGTTCCAACGGCGGCATCCTGACCTGGGTGGGCTTCACGGACCAGTCCACAGACCGTCTCTTCACCATGGGCCTCGGCACAGCAGGTGCCCGCATCAATGCCGCAGGCACCGTGATTGGCCTCACCACGCCAGCCATTACTTTCAGCAACACCGGTGCTCTTGCCTTTACCGGCAGCGGTGCCCGCACCCTCACCCTTGGCGGTGGTACCTTGGCCGACAATACCTTCCGCCCCCAGATCACCGACGGCGGCGGAGCCACCAGCCTCATCAAGACCGACGGCGGCATCTGGGTGCTCAATCCAGGCGCTGGGGGCAACACTTACACCGGCGGCACCACCATCACCGGCGGTACCCTGGCCATCCTTGCCGGTAATGCCCTCGGTTCCAACACCATCACGATCAACGGCGGAGCGGGCGTAGGTCTTCAGATCCGCAGCGGCATCACACTCGCGAACAACATCGTCAACTCCACCGCCGACGGTGGCTTCCACGCCACCACTGGTACCAGCACGCTCACCGGCACGGTCGCCCTCAACGCTCAGACGCGCGTCACCGTGGATTCAGGTGCCAGCATGACCCTGAGCAACGTCGTTTCTGGCACCGGTGTCCTCTTCAAGGCAGGGGAAGGCACCCTGGTCCTCTCCGGCAGCAATACCGCCTCAGGTAATACCCTCGTAGCCGGCGGCACGCTCAAGTTGGACTACGGCACCAACAACAACTCCAAGCTCGCTGACGGCGCCCAGCTCCAGCTCGGCATGCAGATCAACGGCGGCTTCAGCGCACTGGGTTCCGATTCCAACGTGAACGGCCAGACCAACATCTTTGGCCTCCAAGGTGGGACGCTCGAACTTGCCGGTGGTAGCCACACCGAAGTCGTCTCCGCCACCACTCTTACCAACGGTGCCAACCGCATCATCCGTTCCTCCGGCACCTCCGTTCTTCAGATGGGCACCATCACCCGCAACGTCGCCGCCGGCGTCGCGTCAGGAAACGGCATCATCGACTACGGAACCATCGACTTCGGAGCCGCCAGCATCGCCACCACCAGCAGCCTGAATATCGGCACCGGTGCCAACTCCATCCTTGCCGGCTGGTCCACAGTAGGACTCACCGACTGGGCGCTCAACTCCACCAACGCCGCCAACGGCCCCATCACCGCCTTGGCGGCTGCTGGTTACAACAACAACACCGGCGTCACCACCTTTGGAGCAGGCATCAATACCGATGTCCTCGTCAACACCACCCTCGGTGCTGCCACCACCGCACAGACCCTCCGCTTCAACCAAGCAGGCGGCATCACCCTGAACCTGGGCGGCAATACCCTCAGCCTCGAGTCCGGTGGCATCCTGGTCACCCCTGGCTCCGGCAACGTCCTCATCGAAAACGGCACCCTCAACCGTTCCACCAACACCGTCGGCCTGGACACCATCTTCCACGTCAACGGCTCAGCCTCTCAGGTGCTCCAAGTCAATGCTGTCATTGCCAACAATGGCAACGCCCAGGCCCTCACCAAGACGGGCCAAGGCACCCTGATCCTCGGTGGTGCCAACACCTTCACCAACCGCGTCAACATCCAGCAAGGCGTCCTCCAGGTCGGTGACGGCACCCCGGCCACGGCCAATGCCCGCCTCGGAGCCGGCGGCAGCACCTTCAACCAAGTCACCATCGCCCAGGGGGCCACCCTGCGCTTCAATGTTGCCAACCCCACTGCCCCAATCTTCGACGCCCAGATCTACAGTGGCGGCGGTCTCATCGAGTTCGCCTCCACCCACACCGGCACCACCCTGCTCAACGACGCCTGGTCCGACTTCTACGGTGAGGTCAACTTCTACGGCGGCACTCTTCAAATTGGCAATGCTACTGCCCTGGGCAATGTGCGTGGTCTCCTCAACGTGAGCAACAGCGTGAACATGCAGTTCATGTCGGCTCAAACGCTGACCAAAGTCACCAACTACAGCCAGGGCACCACCTTCAACATTCTCAACAACACTGCCACCTCCACCGGCACCTTTGCTGGCACTCAGTTCTTTAACAACACCACCACTGGCGGACTCACCTTCGATATCCCGGCACCCACCACAGCTGGCACCGTGGGCCTCAACATCACTGGCAATATCTTCGGTGCCAACGGCTTCACCAAAACCGGCAATGGCATCCTCCAGCTCAGCGCCAACAACTTTGGAGGCGCGTATGATGGCTTCACGGGGGTCAACGCCAATCCCACCCTGCTCGGCCAGATCGCCATCAACGGTGGCGTCCTCTACGTCGGCAACGCCCGCGCACTCGGTGCTCATGGCGTAGGCAATGAAGTCATCGTCGCCTCGGGTGCTACTCTCGACCTCCGCGGCGCTGCGCTCAACTATGGAGACGACAGCGATACCTCCCGCAAGATCATCCAGATCAGCGGCACCGGCTTCAACAATACCGGCGCCCTACGCAACTCCTCCGGCACCGGCCAAGTGGCTTTCCTCACCCTGAATGCCGACGCCCTCATTCACAGCGGCGGCACCGCTAACGGTTCTGTGCTGGTCGTCGGCACTTTTGATACCAACCTCGCCAGCGGCAATGGCCTCACCAACGCCTTCACCCGCAACCGGCCCGTCATTGCCGGTAACGACAACGTGCTGACGGTGAGAGGTGGACGCAACGGTTCCGACAACGTCATCATCGCCGACCCCAGCTTCTCCAGTGCACTGTCTGGCCTCGTCATTCAAGGCAGCTCCCTTGTGCTCCGTCATGAAGTTTCCGCCAACCTTACACCCGTCGGTATCACCGCCGCCAACATCACCAATGGCATTACACTTGCCTACGCAGGAGTGACGGATGCAGACCTCACCAACTCCGCGCTTGGACTCGGGGCGAACACCGGCGCTCGTCTCCGCTTTGACAACTGGCACGGCACCACCCACACCGTGGGCATCACCATGGACGGCGTCACCGCCGCTGCCAACAACGGATACAACACCCTTGAGGTCCAGTTCTTCACCGCTCCTCAAGGTACCACCTACCTGAATGGTCCAGTGACCCTCCTCGGAGATGCCACGCGCAACATTCTGAACCCGTCCACTCTGGGCAACTACTCCGTGGTGGAGCAGGGGAATACGACAGTGTCCACCGTCGGCAAAATGGTTATCGGTGGCGTCATCTCCGGCGCCGGTGGCTTCACCAAAATCGGCTTCGGCGAAACTCGGCTCACTGCGGCCAACACCTTCACCGGTGATGTCAACGTCCTCCGCCTCGGTTCCGCCTCCTCGCCCTTCCAGACCAGCACCGCCAGAATCAACGGCGTGGATTATCCCTTCTACGGCAATGGCGAAGGCTGGGCTGAGTGGGGTCTCACCCTGAATGGTCCAGACGGTGCCATCTCCGGCACCAGCAACATCAATCTCCAGCGCCGTGGCATGATCGCCCTGGACAACACAGGACGTCTTGACGCTACCTCCGGCGTCATCGGCGCCAACAACAATGACCGTATCAACGACAGCGCTGTGCTCAACCTGAGCAACGGCTGGCTGCGCATCAACGGCGGCACCGTCAACAACACTGAGGTCCTTGGCACCCTCAACGTCCAGACCGGTACCAACATCCTGGACCTCTATCCCACTGACGGCGCGGGCACCAACATGACGCTCACCCTCACCAATCTCAACCGCTCCGCCGGCGGCACCCTACGCATTACCAACCTCGATGCCACCTCCACCTTCAGCATCGCCGCGGCAGGTGAGAGCGTCCGCGTCGCCCTCGGTGCCACCAGCATCACCGCCATCGGTGGCTCCGGCGCACCCGGCACCACCACCCGCAGCATCCTGCCCGGCATCTTTGGCGGCACCATCCCGCTGGGTCTCAACACGGACTTCCGCATCCTCGGCTTCAACAACGGCAACGTCACTGACCTCTGGAACCAGCAGCGCAACCTCCAGTTCCTTGCAGGCAGCCACTTCATGACGATGGACGGTGGCTACCTTCGCCCGTTGGATGACAGCGAGTACTTTACGCCTTCCAATGGCCTTATCAACCCCGCCATCGGGGCCAACCAGAACGTCAACCTCACCGACATCTTCACCATCATGAGTGAAGACACCACCATCAATGCCCTCCGCTTCGGTCCTGCACATGACCACAACGGCTCCGGCGGCACCATCAATGCTGGCACCAGCCTCACCAGCCTCACCGATCACCACGCGATTCAGTTCATCGTGGACGGCACCTTGAAGATCAACTCCGGCGTCATCAGCAGCGCCTACTTTACTGTAGGCAACACCTCCAGCCTCTCCACCGTCATCATGGGCGGCAGCTTGGACTTCAATGGTCAAGAAGCCATCATCAACAACCAGAATGCCATCTACCGCACCACGGACGGTGTCATCGCCAGCGGCAACTTCGAGATTCGCTCCAACATCACCAATGCCAATGGCCTTACCAAGACCGGTCTGGCCCAAGTGGTCTTGGATGGCAACAACACCTACACCGGCCTGACCACCATCACAGACGGCACGCTCTTCGCCCGCCATGGCCGAAATGCTCTTGGCGCAGGTGGCACAGGCAATGGCGTCCTCATCACTGGCAATGGCAACTTGAACTCTGGCAACGGCATCCGCATCGGCTCACCCACCGCACGTGAAGACATCTTTGTGGGCGTCGTCAGTGGCGATGTTCGAGTCATGGGTAGCGACAACGACGTCACCCAGTGGTTCTCCAATCTTGTCATCGACAACGTGGACATCTCCGGCATGACCCTCTTCACCCCTCGCGTCCGTGCCGACAACAGCTCTACCAACATCATCATGGGCAACATCTACGGCGGACCCACTTCCGTCACCAACGATGTGCTCATGATTGACTCCCGCCGCCTCTCCTTCAACACCGCAGGCAACAACACCTTCATCTTCAACGGCCAGTTTGGGGACCGTGGCGATGCCAGTGGCAATGCCCTGCCCATCGCGGATCCGATTTCCCTCCTGCCCACAGTCGCAGGTGTCCGCACCAATGAAAATGAAGTCCTTCGCGTCAACCTCGGTGGGGGCAGCCTGGAATCCAACTTCATCTTCAACCGGCAATACAACGCCGCTGGACGCCTTGAAATCGAGCAAGGTCTCATGCTGGTCAACTATGATCCCTTTGCCACCGGCAACGACGGTCAAGGCTTCTGGACGGACACCGCCATCAGCAAGATCCCCAACGCCGACTCCGTCACCACCGCCTTCGGCGTCAATGGCGGCACCTCGCAGCAAGGCTTTGTCCTCACCCAAGGCTCCGGTGGCACCGTCAACAACAACGGCAACGCGGGCATCTTCCTGACCCGCGCTGGTCAAATCTTCAACATGGCCACCTGGACCATGGGCGGCACCGGTGCCAAGTACATCGGCGGCCTCAACCAGTCCGGCACCGTCACCTTTGGCAACGGCACCGGATCGCTCAACGTCTCAGGTGCCACCGCGCAGCTTTACGCCGCAGACGGCGGCACGGTCATCTTCTCCCAGCGCCTCACGGGCAACGTCGGAACCGCGCCCAGCAGCTTCGGCTTCGTCAAAAATGGCCGAGGCACCATCGAACTCCAGAACTCCACGGCTGGTGCCAGTGATTCGAGCTTCGTCCTCGCAGGGGGCACCCTCATTCTCCGCCACACCGCCGCCACCAACGTCGTGCTGGTAGGCAACCAAAACGCCCGCTTTGACGGCGGCACCATCATCGCCATCGCCTCCCCCAGTATCAACAGCAGCGATGGCTTTGCCACCGACAACGCAGCATCCCGCGTCCTGAACTTCAGCCTTGGTGGCAATGAAATCGTGGCCCGCACCACCAACACCGGCACCGCCCGCAACATGACCATCAACATGGGCAACGCGAACGCCAACAACACCACCAGCAACTTCACCCGTGGCGCTGGTGCTACCGCCAACTTGGTGGAGGACAACTCCGCAGGCGGAACGGCTTCCATCACGCTAGACTTCAACGCTTCCAGCACCGCAGCTGCCAAGGACGCGGTCATTCCCTGGATGACCTACGGCACCCTCAGCCGCACCGCCACGGACTTCGCCTCCATCAACAGCGGCGGTGGCAATGACGTCCGCTCCTTCGGAGTCATCCGTGCCTCCGGTGATTTCAACAACAACGTCGCCACCTGGACTGCCTCCGGTAACATCTCCGAAAACGGCGGCCTGGGCTTCAGCGGCACCCTGGGTGGTGCGCTGAGCATCACCACACTCCGCTTTGATGCCGCCGCTGAGAGCATCGTCAACCTCGGCACGAACATCTTGACCTTGACTGCTCCATCACTGGCTCAGTCCTCCAGCGCCATGTTGGTCAGCTCCAACACCGGGGCCTTCAACAAGACCATCACCGGCACCGGAGCCGCCGCCATCACCACCTCTGGCGGTCTCAACGAGCTGGTCATCCATCAGTACGGTCAAGGCAACCTCAACATCAACGTGCCCATCACCGGCACTGGCGCGTTGGTCATCGCCGGTCCCAGCACCGTGAACGCCGCCACCATCGGCACCACCGGAGCTGTGGTCCTCGGTGCCACCAACACTTACAGCGGCCGCACCTACCTCAATGGCGCCATTCTCTCCTTCAATGACGCTGGTCAGCTCGGTGCTAATCCTGGCTCGGCCACCCCCGACCAAATCAACTTCAACGGCGGCACCCTTCGCTACACCGGCACCGGATATGCTGATCTCGCCAACCGTGGTGCTCTGATTAACGGCGCAGGTGCCACCATCGACGTCACCGACGGCGCGGCAGAACTCCGTGTCCGCACCATCGCCTCAGCCGCCCAGTACCGTGGTGATCTCATCAAGGTCGGTGCCGGCACCCTTACCCTCGAAGGCACGGCGAACACCACCAACAACGCCAGCTTCACCGGCCTGCTCGACATCCGCCAGGGCACCCTGCGTCTGAATGGGGATAACACGGGTGCCAGCACCACAGCCGCTACCACTTCGACCATTCTTGGAACCAACACCTCTTACGCTGACGGAACGATCTTCCGAACCGGTACCAACCTCGCCATCCAGATGGGCAACTTGGCCAACGCCCAGGAGTTCATCATTGACGAGTGGTTCACCTTCGAGGGCAACAACTACGTCACCGTCGGTTCGCTGAACACCACGGTCGCCACCCCGACCGGGTTCAGCAACCCCGCCATGCGCTTGGTCAACCTTGGCGGCGTCATCACCCTGAACGGCACCGTCACCTTCGACACAGTGCCTTCCCAGACCCTCCGCCTCGGCTGGAACGGTGGCGCTGCTGGCTTCCTCACTGGCAACGGCACCTTGATCAAAGACGGCCAGGGCTCCATGGAACTGCGCACCAATAACCCCGAATACACCGGCAGCATCGTCATTGCCCAAGGTCGCCTTACCGCTCTTGGCCAGGCAGACGTGCTCGGCACCGGCTACCTCGGCGTGAACAAGACCATCACCCTCGGCTCTACCAGCCGCCAAGGCACAGCCGAACTCTTCATTGACAGCGAGTCCTCCATTCACAACTGGCAGCTTGAACTCAACCACGACATCAACGTGGTTTACAATCCTGCCCAGACCAAGCGCCTTGCCTTCCAGAGCGTTGGCAACGGTGGCACCAACCTCATCAATGGTGACATCATCCTCAACGACAACCTCCAGCTCTACTTCAACGACGGTGCTGAAACCGGCGGTAGCCAGAACTTCCTCACCATCAATGGCCGCCTCAAAGACGGAGCCACCACCAGCGGTAACGTTCTCTTCTGGGGTGATGACGCCGGTGGAGCTAATGACAACACCAACGGACGCCCCTACAGCTACTTCGTGCTGAAAAACGACAACAGCCTCTGGACCGGCGATGCCATCGTCAGCGCCAACACCAGCTATGACCAGGACCAGACCACCATCCTGCGCCTGGAGCACAGCAATGCGCTTACTGCCGCGAATGACATCATCATGAACTTCAACTCCATGCTGCAAGTGGGCGGCGGCCTGCGAAACGTGGGTTCCCTCACCACTCTCGGCGGCGTGGGCAACTTCATCGGTGATACCGGCACCATGAACGGCCAGACCAATGGCACCACCGTCGTCATCGAGAACGCCGCCTCCACTCAGGGCACGCTGCGCATCAACCAGACCACTCCGGTGAACACGGAGGTCGTCTGGAATGCGCACTTCCGTGACGGCACGCTGAACAGCCAGTTCTTCGCTCCGGGAGCCGGTCCCACACCCGCCGCTGCTCTGAACCTCGTCAAGTCCGGTGGAGGCTGGGCCACCCTTGCGGTCAACAACGCCTACACCGGCACCACCGTCGTCGAGGCAGGTGTGCTTCAAGTCGGCAAGAACGGCATCGGCACTTCCGGCGGACCGGGCGCTGCCGGGCTTGTGGTTAATGTGGGTGCCACCGTGGCAGGCACAGGCCAGATCCCTGGGAACTCCGTCATCAATGGTAACCTCCGGCCCGGTGATGAAGCAGGTCGCAGCATGGGCACGCTCACCTTTACTGGCAACCTCACCTTTGGCTCCACCGCCGTTACCACCATGCAGGTACAGCGCGCCTCCTATACCGCCATGAACGCCATTCAATACAACGATCCCGGCTTCGGCACCTGGCTCTCCAACATCATCTCGGATCCCACTTACAGCCACCTCATGAACGATCCGGTGACCACCTCCCAGCACGATAAGATCCTGGTCACAGGAAACGTCACGGCGGGCGGCAAGTTCGTGCTCCAGAACCTGGGTTACGTGCCGAATGCAGGTGACATTTTCAACCTCATCGACTGGCTCGGCTCCCTCACCGGCACCTGGAACGTCGGTGGCACGGCTTACAACGGCGGTATGTTGCGCACCGGAGCTGAGACCGGCACGGATCTCGATCTCTTCGAACTCGGCGGTCACTTCCGCTGGGATGTCAGCCAGTTCAATACCTACGGATACATCGTGGTCGTAGTGCCGGAACCCAGCCGTGTGCTGCTCATGCTCTTCGGACTGCTCGCCTTCCTCGTTCGCCGTCGCAGGAACTGAGAAGCAGGTATTTGACCTTCCAAATGGGATCGCCGGGGCGGCTGCCGTCCGCCCTGGCGATTCCCTTTTCGGAGGCGCGAAATGCACTTGCTTTTGCCCCCAGTTGCCTGCAATAAGGCGGCCCGCTTTCCCTTTATGGCAAACACACCCGTGATCAACCTCCGCCGCGGCCAAGCCGTGCGTTACAACAACGACGTCTGCGTCATCACAAGCACGGAGCTCAAGACCCCTCCGCGTATGGCTTCTTATGTCCAGATGACCATCAAGGGCCTCACCACCGGACGCGTCAGCAACCTCCGCATGACCTCCAACGAGTCTCTGGATGCCGTGAACCTGAACCGCGAACCCTACGAGTACAGCTACAAGGACGGTGATGGCTACCACTTCCTGCACCCTGAGACCTTTGATGACGTGCTGGTGGGCGCAGAAATGGTGGAACCCGTCAAGCTCTATCTCGTGGAAGGCGGCAAGTACAACCTCGTCTTCACCGACGACGTCGTAGCCGCAGTGGAACTCCCTGCCTCCGTCGTGCTCACCGTCGCGGAAGCTCCCGAAGGTGTGAAGGGGGACTCCGCCAACAACGTTTACAAGGCCGCCATCATGGAGACCGGCCTCCCCGTCCAGGTGCCTCTCTTCATCGGCCCTGGAGAGAAAATCAGCATCAAGACCGAAGACGGCACCTATCTCGGCCGAGCCTGACCCACTGCCAAGCTGACGAGTGACGGTGCAGTCCGCCCATTGCTGAAGCGGCTTTCTCGCCCACCAGACATGACCAGCCGCCTAAAGCGGCCTTGTGCTGGTGGGTTTTACATTTGTTTCTATGGCGGGCGTGACTTAGGGGAAGTCAGACTTCCGAGGGACGCGCTTCGGATGAGACGAGGCAAAATCACGTTTGCTTCTACGGGAGGGTGA
This sequence comes from uncultured Verrucomicrobiaceae bacterium, assembly GCA_964538625.1. Lineage (GTDB taxonomy): Bacteria > Verrucomicrobiota > Verrucomicrobiia > Verrucomicrobiales > Verrucomicrobiaceae > JAEUHM01. The sequence goes on along the minus strand of CAZIGH010000009.1, from coordinate 99,844 downwards.
GCGTGCGTGTAGCATCTCGCGGCGCAGCCAGGCGAACTTCCGTTTCACTCGGGTGGAAACGGAGAAGTTGAAGCCCAACGCTGCTTGCCCTCTGCGTGCGGCACAATCGCACCTTTTTTTCAGCGGAACGGGCCGTCAGTGTGTCCAATCCCTTGAACCCGTCGCCGTGCCATGAAAATGCTGGCTCCTCTCGATCGACGCGGACGCAAGTCCGCCAGAGAGAAACGCACGCGGGTCGTCCGGTTTCCTCATCCCCCTTCAGCCACCGGACGTATCTCTGGTGACTGCAGGAACTCTTCAACCCAGATCCGCAGATGAAAAAGAACCTCTACCTCATCGCCGGTGTCCGCACACCTTTCTGCCGCGCGGGGTCCGCTTTGGCCGGTCTCGATGCCGTGGAACTCGGTCGCACTGCTGTGAGCGCGTTGCTCACGAAGACGGGGATTGATCCACACCTTGTGGATGAAACGATCCTCGGATGTGTAGGCCAGCCACCGCAGGCGCAGAATGTGGCGCGGGTCATCGCTCTCCGTGCTGGTCTCCCTGAGGACCGGCCGGCATTCACCGTGCATCGGAACTGCGCCTCCGGTCTGGAGGCCATCACCACGGCTCATGCCAGGGCCTGTGCCGGGCAGGGGGAAGTGTTTATTGTTGGCGGCGTGGAAAGCATGTCGCAGATGCCGTTGTTCTTTTCCCAAAGAGCGGCGGACAAGTTCAGTGCGGTGGCTCGCAGCCGTACGTTCGGTCAGCGTGCCGCAGCGTTCGCTTCCTTTCGCCCGGGAGACCTGGCTCCACTGGCTGGCTTGCAGCTTGGCCTCACGGACCCAGTATCTGGTCTGAACATGGGGCAGACAGCAGAGGTGCTGGCGCGGGAGTTCGGCATCACGCGTGAGATGCAGGATGCCTTTGCGCTGCGCTCCCACATGCGCGCTGCGGCCGCTGGGTCCTTGAGCGAAGTCATCCCCGTGCACACGGATGCCGGAGCGGTCACAGCGGACAACGGCATCCGCACCGGCTCCACGCTTGAGAAGTTGGCTGCGCTGCCAGCCCTTTTTGAAAAGCATCGCGGCACGGTCACCGCTGGAAACTCCAGCCAGATCACCGATGGAGCGGTAGCACTGCTGGTGGCCACTGAAGAAAAGGCCCAGCAGTTCGGCCTCGAGCCACTGGGGCGGCTGGTGGACTATGCCGCTACGGGGTGTGATCCGAAGCGAATGGGCCTGGGGCCGGTGACCGCCATCGACAAGGTGCTGCACCGGACTGGACAGCGGTTGTCTGACTTCGACCTGGTGGAGATCAATGAGGCCTTCGCTGCACAGGTGCTGGCAGTGCTCAAGGCCATGACGGACGCCGCATCTGCCAGACGCTGCGGACTGGAGGAACCGCTGGGCGAGATTGATCCCGCTCGGCTCAACCCTCGTGGCGGCAGCATCGCACTGGGGCACCCGGTGGGCGCTACTGGTGCGCGTCTCGTACTTTCGGCGCTGGAGCAACTTAGACAAACCAATCAGAGCCGCGCGCTCGTCAGCCTTTGCGTCGGAGGCGGACAGGGTGTGGCGGCCATCCTTGAACGGCCATGAATACGCTTGTATTGGATCCGACTCACATCGAGCCGCCCGTGCATGAGCATCGGCGGATAGGTGAACCCCGCGCGTTTGAACTGAAGCATGATGCGCACGGCATCGCATGGCTCACATTTGACCAGCCGGGCAGTTCAGCGAATCTGCTCAGTGAGGCAACCCTCAGGGAGCTGGATGAAATCATCGAAGACCTGGAGAACGAGACCTCCGTTCGCGCCCTGGTCATTCGTTCCGCGAAAAACCGAGTGTTCATAGCCGGGGCCGACTTGAAGGCGGTGCGCACACGCAAACCCGCTGAAGTGGGTGAGCTGATACGTCTTGGGCAAGACGTGTTTCAGCGGCTTGCGGCGCTGCCCATCCGAAAGGTGGCAGCCATCCACGGAGCCTGCGTGGGCGGCGGTTTTGAGCTGGCGCTCGCTTGTGATGTGCGAGTGGCCACCCGAGATGACAGCACCCGCATCGGCCTGCCCGAGACGCAGCTCGGCCTTCTGCCTGCTTGGGGTGGCACCACCAGGCTGCCGCGTCTGATTGGGCTCCCGAGAGCGCTGGACCTCATCCTCAGCGGTCGTCTTCTCAAGGCGGATGAAGCCCTTCGCCGCGGGCTGGTGCATGAGGTCGTTTACGCAGAGCAGCTGGAGGAAGCCGCAAGAGACGCCGCTTTGACCAAGACGTCGCCCATGCCGAGACCAGTGGCGCTGGTGGGGCGTGCGCTTTCTACATGGCCCCTGTCAGCACTGGCGGCCTGGAAGGCGAAGCGGGATATCGTGCGGAAGACACGCGGACTTTACCTCGCACCGCTGCGCGCACTGGAAGTCGCCACGCGGGGCTTGCGCCGGTCAGTGCCGGCTTCACTTGCGCTCGAACATGAGGCCATGAGTGAACTGGCTGCCACCGCTGACACAGGGCGTTTGATTGACTTTTTCTTCCGCAGAGAGGAAGCCTCGAAGCGCCCTTACGCAGCCGACGTGACGCCCGTTCCGGTGACCTGCGTTGTGGTCATTGGGGCGGGTGTGATGGGCGCGGGCATCGCTCACTGGCTGGCGGTCCGCGGGATACAGGTGCTCATGACAGACGTCTCACCCGAGGCGCTCTCCAAGGGCATGACTCGCATCCGCGAGCTGGTGCATGAAGCCGTGAGGCGTCGTGTCCTCTCCAGGCTGGAGGGTCGCGATGTATTGGATCGCATTTCCACCTCACATGAGCGCGTGCCGCTTCACCGTTACAGCCTCGTCATTGAGGCCGCCTCCGAAAGCATGGGGGTAAAGAAGAGCATCCTGCGGGACTTGGCGGCGCGTTGTGGCGCGGACACCATCCTGGCCACGAATACAAGTGCGCTGTCAGTGACCGAGATGGCGGAGGCCGTGCCGCACCCGGAACGTGTGCTTGGGTTTCATTTCTTCAATCCTGTGCATCGCATGCCGCTGGTGGAAGTCATCACCACGCCGCACTCTCGCCCGGTACACGTGGCCACGCTGCACGCCTTTGCGCAGCGCCTGGGCAAGACGCCTGTGGTGGTCAAAGACAGCCCGGGTTTCGTAGTGAACCGCATTCTCACGCCCTACCTCATGGAGGCTGTGCGTCTCGTAGAGGCAGGTCACGAGGTGGAGCATGTGGATGAGGCCATGCTGGAGTTTGGACTACCCATGGGGCCGCTCCGTCTGTTGGATGAAATCGGCCTGGATGTGGCGAAGCATGTGGCAGACTCGCTGAAGCTCGACTCTGCTCTGATCGACAGTCTCGTGCAGGAAGGCCATCTGGGCCGCAAGTCCGGTCGTGGATTCTATGATCACCGCACGGGTAAAGCCCTCCACGTTTTGAACGAGGCTCGCATTCCGGCGGAACTCGATCTGATGGCCCACCTCTCGGGTGTGCTCTCGGACGAGGCGGAGAAGGTACACCGGGCCGGCATCGTGCGCAGTGCTGCGGAGATAGACCTGGCCATGGTCTTGGGCACCGGCTACCCGCCCGTCCGCGGTGGTCCTCTCACCTACGCAGGCATCAGTTAATCGCGCTTTTCATCGCAGTCATCCCTCCCTGGCAATCCTCAACCTCATCCCAAGCCATGAACACCGAACCCACCACTCCTACTCCCATCATCGACACGTCGAAGATGTCTGCTGCCCAGCGGGCTGCGCTGGAAATGACGGAGGCCGCGCGTGATGAGCGCCGAAACGCCGGCTTTGCGGCATCCCTTTTCTTCGGTGAACCGGACTTTGGCAAGGTGCTGCCGTTTCCAAAACAGAGCGTAGAGGACCGAGATCAGGGCGACGCCTTTCTCCGCCGTCTGCGCCATGTGCTGGATGAGTATGCAGATCCGGATGCAATCGATCGCGAAGGCGAGATACCGGAGTCCCTGTTCAACGAGCTGGCTCGCATTGGTGCTTTCGGCATCAAAGTGCCGGTGAAGTATGGCGGGCTTGGCTTGTCTCAGACGAACTACAGCCGCGCTGCCATGATGCTGGGCGGTTGTTGCGGAAGCCTGACGGCGTTGATCTCCGCGCATCAATCCATCGGCGTGCCCCAGCCGCTGCTTACCTTTGGCACCGAAGAGCAAAAGAAAATGTTCCTTCCGCGGTGTGCACGCGGCGAGATCTCCGCTTTCGCATTGACTGAGTCTGACGTGGGGTCAGACCCAGCCCGGCTCAGCACCCTAGCCACGCCCTCAGAAGACGGGGAGCACTACGTGCTCAACGGCGAGAAACTCTGGTGCACCAACGGCACCCGCGCCTCTCTCATCGTGGTCATGGCCCGCACCCCGACCAAGGAGAAACCGCACGCCACCACGGCTTTCATTGTGGAAAACGACCGGCCCGGAGTGGAGATAGTGCACCGCTGCCGGTTCATGGGGCTGCGCGCACTCTACAATGGCGTGATCCGGTTTAACAACGTCCTCGTCCCGAAGTCCCACATCATCGGCGGAGAGGGCAGGGGATTGAAGGTGGCGCTCACCACGCTGAACACGGGCCGTATCACCCTTCCTGCGGCATGCACCGGCCTTGCGCGGCGCTGCCTAGAGATCAGCACCCGCTGGGCGAAGGAGCGTGAGCAGTGGGGGCGGCCTATCCGGCAACATGCGGCCATAGCGGACAAGCTGGCCAGGATGGCGGCTCACACTTTCGCGCTGGAGGCCATGACGCACTACGTCTCCTCGCTGGTTGACGCAGACAAAAATGCGGATGTGCGCCTGGAGGCGGCGCTGGCCAAGCTCTGGGGCACAGAGCGCGCTTGGGAGATCGTCAATGACACGATGCAGATCCGCGGTGGACGCGGTTATGAAACGGCCGAGTCTCTGGCGATGCGGCATGAGCGCCCTGAGCCCGTGGAGCGCCTCTTTCGGGACGCGAGGATCAATACCATCTTTGAAGGCAGCAGTGAGATCATGCGCCTGTTCATCGCCCGTGAGGCCCTGGACCCGCACCTTCGCGTGGGTGCTGAGGTGGTGAATGCCTCCCTTCCCATGAAGCAGAGGATGCGCGCTGCGCTGCGTGCCGCGAAGTTCTACTCCGTGTGGCTGCCCGTGAAGTATGTGCCGCGCGGTGTGGAGGGGGCAAATGCGCTTCATCCCTCTTTGCTGAGTGACATGCGCCAAGTGGAAGTGCTCAGCCGCAAGCTCGCTCGCCGTCTCTTCTATGCCATGGTGATGCATGGGCCCTCATTGGAGAAGCGCCAGGTGTTGCTGGGCCGCTTCGTGGACATAGGAGCGGAGTTGTTCGCTATGGCCACCACCCTTGGTTACGCCAGTTCCAGGAGCTCTGAGTCCACCATGACGGCCAGTGAGGTGGACCACACGGTGCGTCTGGTGCAGTATTTCTGCCGCATCTCAAGAGCCAAGGTGCGCGGCTTGTTCCACGACACGCTCAACAACGCGGACCGCGAGGCGGAGAAGCTGGCCTGGGAGATTTGACGGCCTCAGCCTTTGGCACGCGCTGATTTCTACCCCACGATGGCTCGTGGTACACGGCCATGCACATCCGTGAGGCGGTAGTCCCTGCCGGCATAACGGTAAGTGAGCCGCTCGTGGTCTATGCCCAGGAGGTGCAGCATCGTGGCGTGGATGTCGTGCACATGCATTTTGTCCGTGGCAGCCTTGAAGCCGAAGTCGTCACTCTGTCCGTAAGCCTGGCCGCCACGTGCTCCACCGCCGGCGAAGAACATGCAGAAACCATGGGGATTGTGGTCGCGTCCGTTTCCATTTTCACTTACGGGTGTACGGCCAAACTCACCCCCCCAGACGACGAGCGTGTCCTCCAGCAGGCCGCGCTGCTTGAGGTCGGACAGCAGGGCGGCGATGGGGCGGTCTATGTCAGCGGCGAGACGGGTGGTGGTCTCGTGGTGCTTGGAGTGCGAGTCCCACGGCTGGCCGTTCCCATAGTACACTTGAACAAAGCGGACACCGCGTTCGACGAGCCTGCGTGCCATGAGGCAGCCGTTGGAGAAGTGGCTTTTCCCGTACATCTCTCGAACCTTCTCCGGCTCCAGGTTCACGTCGAAGGCATCGGTGGCTGCGGACTGCATCCGGTATGCGGTCTCCATGGCCTGAATGCGGCCATTGAGTGCGACGTCGTGACTTCCGCGCGTTTTGAGATGTTCCAGGTTGAGCGCTTGCAAGAGGTCCAGCAGTCTGCGCTGGTCACTCTGAGAGGTGCGCTCGCTGGTGAGCCACGGAATCATCTGTTTGGGATCCAGATTGCTGTGGTTGATGTAAACGCCCTGATGTTGGGCAGGCAGGAAGGCGCTGGTCCAGAGGATGGAAAAGCGCACGGGCCTGCCGGGGCAGAGCACCACGTAGGACGGGAGGTTGGCATTTTCATTGCCCAGCCCGTAGCTGAGCCAGGAACCCATGCTGGGCACTCGTTCCGTCATGGTGCCGTTGTTCATCAGCAGCAGTGCTGGTCCGTGATTGGGATTATCTGTATGGCAGGAGCGCAGCACGCAAAGGTCATCTGCGTGACGGGCTAGGTGTGGAAGCAGTTCGCTGATTTCCAGTCCGCTCTGACCATGCTTTTGGTAGGCATACGGCGAGGGCAGCAGACCGCCGGTGGGGCGCTCTGTGCGGAGATCGGCACCCTCGGGCTTCTGTCCGGCGAACTTGGTCAAAGCAGGCTTGGGATCAAAGAAGTCCGGGCCAAAGGGGCCGCCGTTCATGAAGAGATGAATCACCCGCTTGGCTCTAGGAGCGGCGTGAGTCACCGGGATGCCTCCGGCGGCCTGAAGGGTGGCGGCCAGACCGAGAGAGCCGAGTCCTCCGCCCATCTGGCCGAGGAGTTGTCTGCGTGAAATGGAGGTGAGATCCATGGGTCAGTCGATGAACTGCATTTCGTTGCCCATCAGCAGGGCCTGGGCTAGCAGCGCCCAAGCGGCGGGTTCTTTTTCTCGCCCACTGAGGAAGGCCTGGGCTACGGTGACCTCAGTTGCACTGGGTGGGCGCTGGTAAAGACGTTCAAAAGCCTGTTCGAGAGAGTGGGACATGATCCAGCGTCCTAAGGTCTCTGACCGCTGCTGAACAAACGGCGAGTTCAGGGCAAAGAGACCCTGCAGTGGCGTGATGGTCTCTGTGCGCCAGGGGCTGTGTGCACCTGGGTCTGGCACGTCATGAATGCGTAGCATGGGGTCCATGTCCTGACGGTCGGAGGCTCCGTAGAGAGAGCGGCGCTGGTTATTCAGATCACTCGCAGCGGAGGCTGGCCCGCCCATGCTTACGTCCAACTGGCCGGTGGCCACGAGCAGGGAGTCTCGCCATGCTTCCCAGTCCAGCCTGCGCCGCGTCATGCGGGCGTAGAGCTTGTTTTCGGGGTCCAACTTCTCAGACTCTGAGGCGGAACTGCTTTGCTGCCATGCTGCGGAGTATAGTATCTCACGGTGCAGCCACTTGAGTGACCATCCGTGTTCCATGAAGCGGCCTGCCAAATCATCCAGTAGTTCGGGGTGCGTGGGTGCCTCGCCGAGATTGCCCAGCTCACTGGGTGTGTCCACCAGCCCGCGGCCAAAGTGGTGCTTCCAGACGCGGTTGACAATAACCCGGGCGGTGAGTGGCGCTGCATCTTCCACGATGGCCTGTGCGAGTTCCAGTCTGCCGCTGCCGGTGGTGAACTTCCGTGGCTTGCCTGTCTTGGAGGGGAAGGCACTGAGGAAGCGCCTCTGTATGACTTCGCCGAGGTCGTTGGGATTACCCCTCCGCTGCATCTCCAAATCACGCGCCATGCCCATGCGGTAGTCGAGCTTGGTGCCGTGCTCGTTCTCTTTGTGGACGACGTGGAGGGCGGCATCCACCACACCGTTGGCCATGGGCATGGCATAATGTGGCGTGCTGGCCTGGATGGCGGCTATCTGCTCCTCAAGCGCCTTTTTTTGCTCGGCGAGATCCTGCGGCTTTGTCTTGGCCAGGTCTTTGAGCTTCGCCTCCAGTGCTGCCACCTCCGCGCGGGCCTTGGCCACGGGTTGCCAAAACTGGTCATCCATGGTGGGCAGTTCCTCCAGCTTGACTGAGGCGAAGACTCCCGCGATAGCGTAGTAGTCTGCGGCGGTGACGGGATCAGACTTGTGATCGTGGCAGCGTGCGCAGGCCAGGGTGATGCCGAGAAAGGTGCGTCCGACGGCATCCACGTGCTCCTCCCACTCATCTGCAACGGTGGTCTTGATGATCTCCGGCGGGAGCTGTAGTTCCTTGAAGTAAGTGGGGCTAAGCCCAAGGAAGCCGAGTGCCACGCGGTCCTGCGGTTTGGCCTGCGGCAGGTAGTCCGCTGCGAGCTGACGGGTGACGAACTCATGATAGGGCATGTCGTCATTGAATGCTTTCACCACCCAGTCGCGGTAGAGATAGGCGTACTTGGTGGAGTCTAGCCAGTCTGGCGTGAGGTCGGTGTAGCGTGCGAGATCCAGCCAGTGGCGTGCCCAGCGCTCGCCGTGGTGGGGTGAGGCCAGGTATTCTTCCACCTGCAAACGGTAGTCTTCCAGCCGAGCGTCCGTGGGGGGCAGACCGGTGAGGTCGTAGGCTAGGCGGCGTTTGAGCACACGTTCCTCCGCGCGGGGTGCAGGTTGGAGACCGGCGGCCTCCATCTTTGCGAGCAGGTAGTGGTCGATACGCGTTCGTGGCCACGCTTTGTCCCGCACTTCAGGCGGTTCCACGCGCTTCAGCGGCAGAAAGGACCAGGGAACAGGCTTTGGTCCCTCATCCTTTTTCCCTAGCGTCAAGTCTGCGGGCAGAAGCGCGGTGAACAGCAACAGCGGGGCATGGCGGAGCGGAGAAAACACGTCGTTACCTACTCTCCAGGAGGAGTCGGGCTTTCAGCAAAGGCGTGGCCAAAGGCCCCCTGTCATCCTTGTAAAGGGGCGCGTTCCATGGAGAGCGCCTCTCAGTCTCCAGCCCGGCCTTCGGCCAGTGGCTTCACCCGAAACAGTTCATGGGCGGTCTGGGTGGTCAGCATTCCGCTCTTGCTGCTGCCAGCGGAGGGCCACAGGGTGCGGGAGAAGAAGTAGAGCTTGCCATCCTGGCCGAAGGCAAGTCCGTCTGGCCAGAGAAGCCGCGCATCGGATGCGATGACACGGTAGCCGCGCTTTCCAGCCTCGATGACGCCGATGGCGCGGGACTCGATGTCTCCAAGGTGGATGTTGCCCTTGGTGTCGATGACGAATGAAGAGCAAGGCGGCTTGTAGGCGTATTGCTCCACGGCTTCGGCGATGGCTTCGGCGCTGACGTCTCCACGCCTTAGAAGCTTCATTGGGATGCGAAAGAGATGCCGTGACTGTACCGGTGCGTAGTAAAGCCATTCCGCCTTGCGATCCAGGGCTAGGGAGCGGATGCCTGCGTGCGGGAGCACGGCGGTTCCGTCTAGGCGTTTGACGGCAGTCATGCCGCGGGGCAGGGAGAGAATGACGGCGGGATCTGGGACTACGGAGCTGTGCCCCTGAAGCACGCGCCTGGCCACTCCGCTCGTCCGGTCCAGGAGGATGAGCGCAGCGTTAGTGCCGTTGGCGGGGTCGCTGATGGCAATGAGGGGTGAGTCTGGATCCACAACGAAATCGGACAGGAATGAGCCGGGAACGGTGGCAGGGGAGGTGAGGGCGCGGACGAGCTGCACTTTGGAATCCTCATCGTTCCACGCGACGATTTTTGGTGGCATCTCCGAGCGTCGGCCGTTGTCAAGGAGCCAGATGATTCCTCGGGTGTCGGTGTGCAGTGCCTCGACAGCGTCCAGGGTAATGGGTGCCGATGGTTCAGCGCGTGCTATGCCATCCGTGGGAAACGGGGCGGTCTCAGTGGCTTTCTTGACCCTGACGGCGCGGAACTGTGGACGCTCTGACTGGTCCAGCCCGACGATCCAGGAGCCGTCCGCTGAGGCGGTGAATGCGGAGGGGGCTAGGTTGAGTTGATAAACGACTTCGATGTCCGGGTTGTCACCCACGCCGGCTGCTGCGGCCCGAGGCAGCAACAGGAGCAGTGCGAACCAGGGGAACAGGAAGCCCGGCACCAGTTGGCGCTGCGGGTCACGAACGGCGCGTGAGAGTCTCCAAGTTACCAGTTCTTGATCCACTTGGCGGACAGCTTGGTGTCTCGCTTCTCGGAGAGACTGACGGTTTGGGGAAAGTTGTCAGACTCGGCGAACGACCAGAGGTCGTAGGTGGGGTTCATGGTCTCGGGTGCAGACTGGGGCTGACCCGGACGCGGTCTGTCTGGCCCTTTGGTGTATTGAAACGGGCGGTTGAAGCCGTCGATGAGCACCCAACTGTTTCCGGTTTCCATGATCATTTCCCGAGGCATGTCTGCCATTTTCACATACTGCACTTCCTGAGCTGACACGCTGCCATCCGATGGCGTGGAGCCGGATGAACCGAGAACGATCTGGTCATTCCCGTCTCCACTGAGTGCCTGGTAGAGCATGGCTGCTCCACCGCTGACGATGGTGCGTCCGGCGAAGTTGGCGGTGTCCATGGGGTTCTTCGGAGTGGGGAACTCTCCAAAGTCGTTGTTGTAGGCTTCCAGGCCGGAGATGATGGCACGGTGGAAGGCGGCGGTCCGGTTGCGGGCCGCCGTGGTCTGGGCATGACGGAAGCCCACCATGGTGAGGGCGGCCAGGGTGGCCATGATGGCTACCACGGCCATGAGTTCCATGAGGGTGAAGCCACGCGGCGGGTAGCCGGTTGAAACAAAGGTGTGTGATTTCATGTCGGACTCGGTTGGTTCTTGGTTGGGTGGGGCGGGTCCGGGACTTACGTCGCTCCCTGGAGGTTGTTGATGACGCTGATGAGCGGCATGAAGAGGGCCATGACGATGACACCCACCACGACGGCGAGCACCACGATCATGAGCGGTTCGAGCATGGAGGTGAGCGCAGAGACGGAGTTGTCCACCTCATCTTCATACACGTCGGCGATTTTGAGCAGCATTTCCGGGAGCTGACCGGTTTCCTCACCTACGTCCACCATGGAGATGACCATGGGGGGGAAGACGCCGCTGGCTTCGAGCGGTGCCACCATGGAGTCACCTTCCTTGACGGCGTCATGAACTTTTTGAATGGCGTCTGAGACGATGAGGTTGCCGGCGGTTTCGCGGGTGATGTTGAGGGCTTGCAGGATGGGCACGCCGGAGGTGGCGAGTGTGCCAAGGGTGCGGGAGAAGCGGGAGATGGCGCTCTTTCTCTGCACGTCACCAAAGAGCGGCAGCTTGAGTTTCATTTTGTCGATCCAGATTCTGCCACCCGCAGTGGATGCGAAGATTTTCCAGACGATGACCACTAGGGCTACGGCTACGAGGATGTACCAGATGTAATCCACCATGCCACGGCTAATGCCGATGACCCACTGGGTGAGGGCGGGTAGCTTGGAGCGTCCGCCGGGAATCATATCGTCGAAAATCTTTTCAAACCGCGGGACGATGAAGATCATGAGGAAGGTCATGATGAGCACGGCGATGATCATGACGATCATCGGATACACCATGGCGGCTACGATCTTGTTCTTGAGTTTTTGAGCTTTTTCCTGGTACTCAGCCAGGCGGTTGAGGACGACTTCGAGCACGCCGCCGAGTTCGCCGGCCTTCACCATGTTCACGTAGAGCTTGTTGAAGATCTTGGGGAAGGCGGTGAGGCTCTCTGAGAAGGTGCTTCCTGTCTGCACGGAGTCCGCGAGCTGGGTGATGGTGCGCTTCATGTTGGGAATCGGCTCCTGCCGTCCCAATACGGTGAGTCCGCGAAGCAGCGGCAGGCCGGAGTCGATCAGCGTGGCGAGCTGCCGGGTGAAGATCATGAGCGTCTTGCTCTTGATGGTGAGGTTCGCTGCGGCTTTGCCCGCAGCGCCCCCTTTGGATTTCACGCTCTTGGCAGCCTTACTCTTGATTTCACTGGCGTCTCCGCGTCCTTCCTGCACCACTTTGGTGGGATAGAGCTGCTGCTGGCGCAGGAGGTTGATGGCGTCGGTTTCGGAAGAGGCGTCGATGTCCCCGGCGGTTTCCTGGCCGTTTTGGTCCAGGGCGAGATAGTGAAACTTGGGCATAGGTGACGATGAGTCCGGCGTTGGAGTTGGATTCGGTGAATCTGAGATTAACGGGTGAGCGGGTGGCTTGTCGATTCAAAAAGCGGCGGCCTTGATGATGGTCTAGCCAGCAGCTCCTGAGGCGGCAATGGAAAAGTCAGGTGTATTTCAGCACTTCTTCGATGGTGGTGACGCCGTCAAAGATGCTGCGGATGCCGTCCTGACGGAGGGTGATCATGCCCATTTCGATGGCTTTTTGCTTGAGGGTGAGAGTGGGAGCGCGCTTGGTGATGAGATCGCGGAGCGGGTCGTTCATGTCCATGAGTTCAAAGAGGCCCTTACGGCCTTTGTAGCCGGTGTTGCCGCAGCGTCCGCAACCGCCGCCGGTGAAGAACTGCTTCCCTGCGGTGTCATGGCTTGTGAGGCCGAGCTGATTGAGGATGGACTGACTGGGGTCATACGGGACTTTGCAGTCTTTGCAGATGGTGCGGAGCAGACGCTGAGCCAGGACGCCCTCCAGGGTGGCGGAGATGAGGAAGGGTTCCACGCCTAGGTCCACGAGACGGGTCACGGCACCGGCGGCGTCGTTGGTGTGCAGTGTGCTGAGGACCAAGTGCCCTGTGAGGGAGGCCTGAATGGCGATGGAGGCGGTCTCGAGGTCACGGAGCTCTCCCACCATGATGCGGTCCGGATCCTGACGCAGGAAGGCGCGCAGCGCTTTGGCAAAGGTGAGTCCTACGGCTTCATTCACGGGGACCTGCATGATGCCGTCGAGCTCATACTCTACGGGATCCTCGGCGGTGAGCAGCTTGGCATCTACGGTGTTGATGCGGCGCAGTGCAGCATAGAGGGTGGTGGTCTTGCCTGCTCCGGTGGGGCCTGTGACGATGAAGATGCCGTTGGGCTTGTGGATGGTTTCGTCGATGTAGTTGTAGAGATACTCGGACATGCCGAGATCCGTGAGTGTGAGCTGGATGGAGGAGCGGTCCAGCACGCGCAGCACTACGCTCTCTCCGTGCTGTGTGGGTAGGGAGGAGACGCGCATGTCCACTTGTTTGCCGTCCACGGTGGTCATGATGCGTCCGTCCTGCGGGATGCGGCGCTCGGCGATGTTGAGGTTCGCCATCACTTTGACGCGGGAGATGATGGAGTTGGCCAAGTGCACTGGTGGCGGAGCCATTTCATAAAGCGCGCCGTCCACGCGGTAGCGGATCTTGAACTCGTGCTCAAAGGGTTCGAAGTGGATGTCCGAGGCTTTTTCTTTGATGGCCTGGGTCATGACCAGATCCACAAAGCGCACGATGGGTGCGGAGTTGGGGTCTGCCTCCACGCCTGTGTCCTTGGCTGCGGAGAGGCCGAGCTGCTTGAAGATCTCGTCAAAGCTGGCGCTGCTGCTGCCGTAGTGCTTCTCGATGAGCTTCTCCACCTGTTCCTTCTTGGCCACTACGGGGATGACGTCCTTGCCGATGGCGAAGCGCAGGTCTTCTGCCAGCTGTGGGTTCAGCGGATCGGTGAAGGCGACGTGGATGCTGGTGGAATCCAGATTGATGGGGAAGGCCCCATAAAGCCGTGCCATGGCAGCGGGCATGATCTCGACCAGTTCCTTGGGCGGTTCGAAGTCGGTGAGGTCAAAGTGTTCGGCGCCGAGTTCTTCAGCCACCATGGACCAGAACTCGTCCTCGTGGGTGAAGACGCCAAAGTCCAAGAGCACCTGGAGGATTTCTTTGCCACCGTGCACGGCCTCGTTGGAGATGTCGTACGCCTGGCCGTCATTGATGACGCCCCGTGAGGTGAGCATGTCCACTACGTTTTGAGCTGTCATGAGTAGGAGTAAATCTTGAGTTGCAGTGTGAAGGGATGGGCGGCTCTGATATCAGTCGTTGTCTGCCATGGTGGCCTCGATGACTTCCTCTGCAGTGGTCATGCCGGCGAGCACCTTGCGGATGCCGTCCTCTCGCAGGGTTCTCATGCCGAGTTCACGCGCGCGTTTGCGGAGCTGTGGAGTGGTGAGTTCTTCATTGACCATGGAGCGCACTTCGTCGTCGAACTTGAAGATTTCCAGCACGGCCAAGCGCCCGCGGAAGCCTGCCTTGCGGCACTTGTTGCAGCCTGCTGGTCCCATGATGGTGGCCTCCATCACCTGTGCGGCATCCAGGCGGAGGGCACGCATTTCTTTTTCACTCAAGGCGCTTGGCGTTTTGCACTCGTTGCAGAGTTTGCGCACTAGACGCTGAGCGAGGATGGCCCGGACGGCGGAGGCGGTGAGGAAGGGCTTGATGCCGATGTCTGTGAGACGGGCGACGGCACTGGGTGCGTCGTTCGTGTGCAGGGTGGAGAACACAAGGTGCCCGGTCAGCGCGGCTTGGATGGCAATGCTGGCCGTTTCCGCATCACGGATCTCACCCAGCATTACGATGTTGGGTGCCTGACGCAGCATGGCTTTCAGCGCGGCGGCGAAGGTCATGCCTACGTCTTCTTTCACCATGACTTGGTTGATGCCAGGCAACTCGTATTCCACCGGGTCTTCCACGGTGATGATTTTTTTGTCCGGACGGTTGATGAAGTTGAGACAGGCGTAGAGCGTGGTGGTTTTTCCGGACCCTGTGGGGCCGGTGACGAGGATGATGCCGTCTGGCAGGGAGAGCAGTTTTTCAAAGCCTTCCTGGTCATCGCTGAGGAAGCCTAGGTCCGACAGTCCGAGGCGGAGGCTACTCTTGTCCAGAATACGCATGACGACGCTTTCGCCATGCTGAGTGGGGATGATGGAGACACGAAGGTCGAGCTCTTTGTCACCGAAGGCGATCTGGATACGACCGTCCTGGGGGATGCGCTTCTCATCGATGCTCATGGAGCCGGTCATGATTTTGATGCGGCTGATGATGGCGGAGAGCAGACGCTTCGGATGGTGCTCGACGTCGTGCAGAACGCCGTCGATGCGGTAGCGAACGCGGATGTCTTTCTCCAGCGGCTCGATGTGGATGTCGGACGCGCGGCTCTTGAATCCTTCCATGAGGCAGTTCGTCACCAGCTTGATGATGGGCGCGTCATTCGCTCCTTCGCCGCCTCCGCCGGAACCTTTTACCAGTGTCTCTGCCAGGTCCGCTTCATTTCCGTAAAGTGCGGACAGGACGGCGCGGATGAGGCTCGGGGTGGAGCAGTAGAAGTCGATGTCCGGACTGAGCACGTGCGGCAGTGCATCCAGCACTTCGAGATTGGACGGATCTGGCACGGCGATTTGGATGCGCCCACCATCTACGCCTAGGGGGGCGATCTTGTAGCGGCGTGCCACTTCTTCCGGGACGAAGTTTTTCATTTCCGGATTCGGCACGTAGCCGTGAAGGTCCACGTATTCCATGCCGTAGTTCACGGCCAGGGTTTGCGCCACTTGCTCATCGCTCACCACGCCGGTCTTGATAAGCGCTTCCACAATCGTCTCGGCGGGTTTCTTGACCCCCTTTGCCGTCATGATTTGCTTCGGATTGATCAGGTCAGCCTCCTGGAGGAGCTGGAGCAAATACTCTTCGTTTGAATACATGCGGGTGGGGTGGGGCGAGAAGGGATTTGAGTGAACGGAAAAACGCTGATTTTCTCAGCGGGCTGGCGAGACTACATCGCCAGAACTCAAAGTGTCAATCTTCTCGCCGAAAAACCGTTGTTTCATTGCGTTAGGTTGTAGCCAACATTGAACTCTCTCGCTCTCGCTGCCAGATACCACATTCCTCATGAAGTCCGCATCGCTCACCTTCCTCGCCATCCTCGCCCTAGGCACCAGTGCCGTCCGCGCTCACGACGCAGGACCGCAGATGGCCAATATCGCCGCCTCATTCATCGCTCTGCTGAGCGAGGAGCAGAAGCAGGCTGCCCTTTTCCCTTTTGAAGCGGATGAGCGGCTGAACTGGCACTTCATCCCGCGTACGCGCAAGGGCCTGCCCATGAAGGACATGAAGCCCCAGCAGCGCCTTCTGGCCAATGCGCTTCTCAATGCCGGCCTAAGTCATGACGGTGCGCTCAAAGCGTTCACTATCATGAGTTTGGAAGAGTATCTTTATGAAACGGAGGGGGCCAAGGCCGCAGACGAGACGGCCAGAGAGGCGGTCCGTGTCCGGCGCGATCCGGAGAAGTATTTCGTCAGCATTTTCGGGACTCCGGATCCCAAGGGTACCTGGGGCTGGCGTATCGAGGGCCACCACCTGGCCATGAACTTCACGATCAAGGATGGAACCTTGCTTCGCGGTACGCCTTCCTTTTTCGGGTCGAACCCGGGCGAAGTCCGCAGCGGTCCGCTCACTGGTCTGCGTGTCCTGCACGTGGAGGAGGAGCTGGGGCGGGATCTGGTGAAGTCCCTCTCCGAGGAGCAAATGAAGAAGGCTCTGGTGGCCGAAGTGGCTCCCAAGGAGATGCTTACAGCGGCTGAGCGCTGGGTGGACCCGCTGAAGCCAGATGGTATTTCTCAAGAAGACCTCAATGCCGAGCAGCGTGGCATGCTGGATCGTCTAGTGAAGGAGTATCTGCACCGTCTGCGCCCAGAAATCGCCGAAGAGGCACTGGCTGAGATCAAGGCCTCCGGTCCCATCTACTTTGCCTGGGCCGGTGAGAAGGAGCGCGGCAAGCCCCACTATTACCGCGTGCAGGGGAAGACTTTTCTCTTGGAATACGACAACGTGCAGAATGAGGCCAATCACGTCCACTGCGTCTGGCGCAGTTTCGACGGAGACTTCGGCGCGGACCTGCTGGGTCAGCATTACAAGGCTGAGCACCAAGGCCAGCCAACGACGAACTGAGACTCAGGACACGAAGTCATTTTTCAGGTGCGCTGGTGCTTAGTCCGTGGTTAGGCACCAGCCCTGCATGGCTCATACTCCGCCAGACCCCCTGAATCCCACCACTGACGCGAACCGTGAGACGAAGCGCCTGCTGTTTCTGGCGCTGTTCGTCCTGGGAGCGGTAGCGGTGCTGCACTTCACCCCGCTCAAGCAGTGGATTGATGACGTTCAAGGCTGGAAGGTCTATGTGCGGCAGTTCGGCTGGTGGGCGCACGTGGGTTTCATCGTCCTGAGCGTGGGAGCCATCGCGGTCGGTGTACCGCGTCTGCTCATGGCGCTGGCTGCGGGTGCCTTGTTCGGCTCTCTGGAGGGGTTTCTGGTGTCTATGTTTAGCGGTCTGCTGGGTTCGTACACGACTTTCGTGACCGTTCTGCGCGCAGGGCCAGACAGGTTTCGCAGCTTTGTGCAGGCCAATGAGTCTCTGCGGAGGCTGCTGGAGCCCCCGTCGATCCTGAATATCTTCTTCGTCCGCCAGTTGCCGGTTCCGGCATTGGTGCCGAACGTGCTGCTGGGCCTGCTGAAGACGCCGCACCGGAAGTTTTTGATAGGCACCTTCCTTGGTTATCTGCCCAGCAATGGCGTGGTCTCGCTAATGGGTAGCGCAATGGGCAAGGAGGATGCGGGTAAGGCGCTCTGGCAGGTCTCAGCCGGGATGCTGGGGCTGGCTGTGGTGACCTTTGTCATCATCGTCGTTCGCCGCCGGCTGGAGGCTGCGAAGAAGGAGGAGAGTCAGTAATCCCGAGAGAGGAGATAATGGGCGAGTTCGCGTAGGCGATCTCCACCGCTGCCGAAGCAATCGATGGCATCCATGGCCTCTTGGGTGAGGCGTTTGGCCTCCTCCCGTGAGGCATCCAGCCCCATGAGTGCGGGGTAGGTGGACTTTTCTGAAGCAAGGTCTTTGCCTGCGCTTTTGCCCAGCTTTTCGCTGGTTTGGGTGACGTCCAGAATATCGTCGATGATCTGGAAGGCGAGTCCCGTGCACATGCCGAAACGCTGGACGGCGGCGAGATACTCTGGCGCTGCATTGGCACTCATGGCACCGAGCTTGAGGCTGGTGGTGAGCAGGGCTGCGGTCTTGCTTTCGTGGATGTAGCGCAGGTCCTCCAGCGGCAGGCGCTTGCCTTCCCCTTCGAGATCAGCCACCTGACCGCCCACTAGGTGCAGGCTGCCAGCGGTGAGGGCGAGTTCCCTCACCAGGGAGGCGGCATCGTATCGGCTGGTGGCTGGGGTTTGTGCTACCAGCTCGAAAGCGAGAGCCTGGAGGGCATCCCCGGCCAGGATGGCAATGCCATCGCCAAAGACCTTGTGGCAGGTGGGCACACCGCGACGGAAGTCGTCGTTGTCCATGCTGGGAAGGTCATCGTGAATGAGTGAATAGGTATGAAGGCTCTCTACTGCGCAGGCGGCTGGCATGGCGTCCTCCAGGCTGCCGCCGCAAGCCTCCGCAGCGGCCAAGCTGAGGATGGGACGCAGGCGCTTGCCCCCGGCAAAGACGCTGTGTCGCATGGCCTTGTGAATGGTCGCCGGACGCTGCTCCACGGACGGGATGAAGCGATCCAGCGCTGCGTCCACCATTTGACAGCGCTCTGAGAGGTATTCCTTCAGGCTCATGATCTCACAGACACTCCGCGATTTGCACTGCGTTCAGTGCCGCGCCTTTGAGCAGCTGGTCACCTACGACCCAGAAGGCGAGGCCGTTGTCCAGCGCGCAATCCCTGCGGATGCGACCCACGGCGCAGTTGTCCCTGCCCGCGATGTCGAGGGCCAGGGGATAGACCTTGTTTGCCACGTCATCCAAGATATCGAGACCCGGTGCCCTGGAGAGCACCTCGCGGGCTGCCTCCACGCTGACGGGCTTTTCAAACTCGGCGCTGATGGCGATGCTGTGTGCGCGGAAGACGGGGATGCGCACGCAGGTCACTGAGGCGCGGAAACCAGGGTGGTGCATGATCTTGCGGCCTTCATTCTCCATTTTCATCTCCTCTTTGGTGTAGCCTGAGTCGAGGAAGGAGTCCACGTGGGGAATGGCGTTGAAGGCGATCTGGTGGGGATACACGTGAGGCTTACTGGCAAGTTTCGCCGCATCCCAAGCGCGGTTCTCAGCCGCCCACTCGCGGGACTGGTTCGCCAGTTCCTCAATGGCCTGCGCACCAGTGCCGGATACGGCCTGATAGCTGGAGGCAAAGATGCGCGTCACGCCGAAGGCCTGATGCAGCGGGTAGAGTGCCATGAGTGAGATGGCTGTGGTGCAGTTTGGGTTAGCGATGATGCCTTTGTGAGCCTTCACGTCGGAGGCATTGATTTCCGGCACCACAAGCGGAACGTCAGGGTCCATGCGGAACGCAGAGGAGTTGTCCACCACCACGGCACCCGCATCGACGGCGGCCTTGGCAAACTTGCGAGAGATGTCCCCACCTGCACTGAAGAGAGCGATGTCGATGCCTTTGAAACTGTCAGCGGTGAGCTCTTGAATGACGATGTCCTGCCATTTGAACTTGAGCGTTTTGCCAGCGCTGCGTGCGGAGGCGAGGAGGGTCAGCTCGCTGACGGGAAACTGACGTTCTTCGAGGCAGCGGATCATCTCCGCGCCGACCGCGCCGGTGG
This sequence comes from uncultured Verrucomicrobiaceae bacterium, assembly GCA_964538625.1. Taxonomy (GTDB): domain Bacteria; phylum Verrucomicrobiota; class Verrucomicrobiia; order Verrucomicrobiales; family Verrucomicrobiaceae; genus JAEUHM01. The sequence goes on along the minus strand of CAZIGH010000009.1, from coordinate 80,370 downwards.
CTCCGACGATGGCGACATGCTTGGGTTGGCTCATGGTGCTTGGATTCAGGGGGCGGGGAGTCTAATGCGCCAAGCGTTGGATGCAAGAGGGGAAGAAAAACGTGTCTGCGGTTTTGTCATAGCAAGGACAGGACGTTTGGATGAGTCGGTGAGAGAACATTGAAAGAAATGGTTTCAACCGCCACGTTACTGGTATACCAGCGACACACTAAACCATGTCACAACCGGAATCCAGCCTTCGCCAGCGTGCTTACGCCTATCTCCAGCGCAAGCTGATCAATGGCGAGTTGCGTTCTGGTTCTGTGGTGTCCGAGCAGTCGCTGGCCACGGAGATCGGCATCAGTCGCACCCCTGTTCGGGAGGCCATTCGCACTCTGGAGCAGGAGGGTGTGCTGGAGCAGGTGCCGCGTTTTGGTACGGTAGTACGCAAGCTGGATCGCAGGGATTTGATAGAGCTTTTTGAACTGAGGGAGGCAATCGAACCGTTTTCCGTCAGCCAGGCGGCTAGTAGGGCTACAGCGGATGACGTGCGATCGCTCAAGGAACTGTGTGAAGAGTTTCGTCGTCTCATCTCAGAGCTTTCCGCCTCCGGCGCGGCAGCGCTGGATGACGTTCAACTGCGTCGGTTACTGACGGCGGACCTCGGCTTTCATCTTACTTTGCTGCGGATGTCTGGGAATGGGCGCATGGTGAAAATTGTGTCGGACTCACGCCTGTTAACCGGCATTTTTTATAGTCGCCGCCAAGCGCACACCGCTGAAGTGTTGAAGACGACGCTTGAACAACACAAGGCGATTCTGCTCGCTGTGGAGCGCGGCGATGGCGCTCGTGCGAGCGCATTGATGCTCCAACACATCCGTCACAGCAAGGCGCAGGCGCTTGAGGCATACGACCATCAACTGGCCAGTGATCGGACTCCAACGCACACGGAACAGCTACTGGCAGAACTCAATCGTCCCATAAGCGCCAAGAAGCGAAGGGCTCGATGATGCCCCCCTTTTTCCCAACCATGAAAACCTGCAATTTACTCACCACTGCACTCAGCCTTATTGCTTGTGCTTGCGTCTCAGCGCTTGAACGCCTGCCTTACAACAACCCCGGTCTTGTAGTCGATCTAGGCGTCGGACTGTGGGCGTGGCCCGTTCCCTGTGATGCGGATGGTGATGGCGACTTCGACCTCATCGTCTCCTGCCCTGACAAGCCCTCAAATGGCGTTTATCTCTTTGAAAATGTTACCGGCGACACCGCAAAGCACAAGATGCCGGTATTTAAGCCGGGCAAGCATCTCAGCAAAACAGTGCACTACGTGATGCCAAGCTATGTGGATGGGAAGATGCGTGTGTTGTCCCCCGCCACGGAGTATCTCAACTTCACCAAGACCGGGACGGCCGAGTCCGTGAAGCTGCCTCTGGACGCGAAGTTTCACAAGCCCCAGGGCAAGCAGCCGAAAGGACCGAAGATGCGGCACAACCAATGGCGCTACACGGACTACGATGGCGATGGTGCGCTGGATCTGGTGGTGGCGGTTGAAGATTGGAGCTACTACGGCTGGGATGATGCATGGAATGCGGAGGGCAAGTGGACGAACGGTCCGCTGCACGGCTGGATCTATTTCGTTAAAAACACTGGCTCCACTGCCGAGCCGAAGTATGCGGAGCCAAAGTTCATCGATGCAGGCGGCAAACGCCTCGACACCTACGGCTGCCCTTCGCCCAACTTTGAGGACTTCGACAAGGATGGAGACTTGGACATTCTCTGTGGTGAGTTCTTGGACAAGTTCACTTACTTTGAGAACGTAGGCACTCGCACCGAGCCGAAGTATGCTGCGGGCCGCCGTGTCACGAATGTGGATGGCAAACACGCTCGCATGGATTTGGAGATGATCGTGCCCGTGGCTTTTGATTGGGACAAAGATGGTGACTTTGACCTCATCGTCGGAGATGAAGATGGGCGCGTGGCTTTCATAGAGAACACTGGCAGGTTCACCGAAGACATGACGCCCATTTTTGAGAGGACGAAGTATTTCAAACAGGAGGCTGACACGCTGAAGAGCGGAGCGCTAGCTACGCCCGTGGGATTTGATTGGGATGGCGATGGGGACACCGACATCATCAGCGGCAACACGGCGGGTTACATTGAGTTCTTCGAAAACCTCAGTGGTCCTGGAGTGGCTGAGCCGAAGTGGAATGCACCGAAGCGTCTCCGGGCAGAGGGCAAAACCTTTCGTGTGTTGGCGGGGAATCAGAGCATTCAGGGCCCAGCCGAAGCCAAGTGGGGCTACACCACACTCAACGTGGCCGACTGGGATGGAGATGGCCTGCCAGACATCGTGCTAAACTCCATCATCAGTCGCGTGCAATGGCTGAAAAACACTGGCACCCGCACTGAGCCGAAACTGGCCGCAGCCCAGCCAGTGGAAGTGGAGTGGGAAGGTGCACAGCCCACACTCGCCTGGGGCTGGATCAAGCCGGATGGGAAAGGCATCGTTACTCAGTGGCGCACTACACCGGCCATTCACGACTTCAATGGAGATGGTCTCATAGACCTCGCCATGCTGGACACTGAAGGTTACCTTGCCTTTTTCGAGCGCGCCAAGGTGGACGGAAAACTCATTCTCAAGCACCCACGGCGTGCGTTCGTGGATGAAGCAGGGAAGCCCCTTCAGCTCAATGCTGGCACCGCAGGCAAAAGTGGACGACGCAAGCTCTGCGTCACCGACTGGGATGGCGATGGCAAGTTCGACTTCCTTCTTAACTCCTCCAACGCCGATTTCCTCCGTCAGATTGATTTCAAGGACGGTCTGTGGGTCATGAAGAACGCAGGCACGCTCGCCGAACGAAACATCGAAGGTCACGATGTCAGCCCCACCGTGGTGGATTTTGATGGGGACCAAGTGCCAGACTTCATTGGTGGTGCTGAAGATGGTCGTTTTTATTTTATGAAGAATCCCCGCTCTCGGTAATCATGCTCAAAGGCATCGTCCCACCCCTTGTCACTCCGCTCTCAGATCGCGACACCCTTGATGTGGAGGGCCTAGAGCGGCTCATCGAACACCTCATCGCTGGTGGCGTCTCGGGCCTGTTCATACTGGGCACCACAGGTGAAGGCCCCAGTCTCAGTTATCGTCTCCGGAGGGAGCTTATCGAGCGCACCTGTGCGCTGGCAAAGAGCCGCGTGCCAGTGCTGGTCGGCATCACGGACACATCCTTCACCGAGTCCGTGCAGCTTGCGCAACATGCGGCAGACCACGGCTGCCACAGCACTGTGCTGGCTCCGCCGTATTACTTTCCCGCTGGGCAGGCGGAGCTGATCGAATACCTAGACGATCTCGTGAAGGAGCTGCCGCTGCCCATGTTTCTTTACAACATGCCTGGCCTCACCAAGGTGAACTTTGAGCACGAGGTCATCCGAGCAGCGATGAAGTGGGTGAAGGTCATCGGAATCAAGGATTCCTCCTGTGACATGATCTATTTTCACAAGCTGCTGCGGCTGACGAGAGAACGGCCAGATTGGTCGCTGCTCGTAGGCCCGGAGGAGCTTACCGCGGAAGCCGTGCTCCTCGGTGCCCATGGCGGTGTCAATGGCGGTGCCAACATTCATCCGCGTCTCTACGTAGAACTCTACCAGGCCGCTGCGGCACAAGATCTGGCTAGGGTGCGCGAGCTGCATTACCAGGTCATCGAACTCGCCAGCCGCATCTATGCAGTGGGCAGGCATAAGTCCGCCATTATTAAAGGCATCAAGTGTTCCCTGAGTCTCCTTGGCATTTGCAGTGATGCCATGGCAGAGCCGTTCCACAGCTTCCGCCAGCCGGAACGTGATCAAATCAAGAACCATCTTCAAGCTCTCAACATCCTCCCCTCATGAAAGCCATCTTCGTCGCAGCTCTGCTGCCTTTTGCACTCAGCGCTTCTGAATCTGCTGTGGTGAAGTCCGAGTTCATTTACGACACCGGTCCATACCCGCAGATTCACGCCAGCACCATCGTTGAGACTCCCACGGGACTCGTCGCAGCGTGGTTTGGCGGAACGCATGAGAAGCACCCTGATGTGGGCATCTGGGTCTCGCGTCAGGTGGACGGTGAGTGGACCCAAAGCGTAGAAGTAGCCAATGGCATCCAATATTCGCTCAGTGATGGCACCGTGGTGCGGCATCCCACATGGAACCCGGTGCTCTTTCAACCCAAGGAAGGGCCGTTGATGCTCTTCTTCAAAGCTGGGCCCACACCGCAAACGTGGTGGGGAGAACTCACCACGTCCACGGATGGCGGACAAAGCTGGACCCAGCCGAGACGTCTTCCGGAGGGCATCCTTGGCCCAGTGAAAAACAAGCCGGTGCAGCTTCAGGATGGCACTATTCTCTGCCCCACTAGCGAAGAGGTGAAAGCGGCGGAAAAAGGGGGGGTGGAGAAGTGGAGCGTCCACTTTGAAATGACCAAGGACTTCGGCAGAAGTTGGACACGCACCCCTCCGTTGCATGACGGCACCACCATCCAGGCCATCCAGCCAAGTATTCTTTTCCTCGGCGAAAACAGGCTCCTCGCCCTGGGGCGTTCCCGGCAGGACAGAGTGTTTGAAATCAGCAGCGAAGACGGTGGCAAGTCCTGGGGAGAGATGAGGCTCGGCACGCTGCCGAACAACAACAGCGGCACCGACGCCGTGACTCTGTCCGACGGCACGCACCTCATCATCTACAATCACGTGGGTGGCACGCCAGGGAAGTGGGGTGGCAAGCGCACTCCGTTGAATCTCGCTGTGAGTAGGGATGGGAAGAACTGGGAGGCTGCACTTGTCCTGGAGAATGAGCCCGGAGAATACAGCTACCCTGCTATCATTCAGACTCGAGATGGCCTCGTCCACGCCACCTACACCTGGAAACGCCAAAAAGTGAAGCATGTCGTCATTGACCCCACGCGGCTCACCACGAAACCGATTGTGGATGGAAGGTGGCCGGAGTGAAGTCGAGTCTTCATCCCGCGTTTGCGTGAGTGGCGCGTGATGGAACGTTGTGGGAGTGCTTCGGGTTGAAAACGCTCCTCACCATTCTCATCGTTCTGTTTTCGCCGAGTCTTGTGGCTCGGGATGCCTGGGCATGGTTGAATCGTGAGCTCTTCCTGCTGGAGGAGCGAAAGATGGGCTTGGATACGGCGCTTTCCGAGCTGCCGGCGCGGCCATCTCCGCAGACGCATGAGCGAGCCGGATTCCACAGTGGCTTCGCTCCTGCTGAGGACTCCATGCGTTGGTTGCAGGTGGATCTGGGCGAGTCTCAGACCTTGGATGCTGTGGTAGTTGTGCCCGCGTCTCGGGGTGGCTCGGAGGCTTATGGTTTTCCTTCGCGATTCCGCGTGGATGTGTCTGAAGATGCTTCGTTTGCGGAGTCCACGCTGCTGCTGAATCACACAGAACGCGATGCACCAAGTGCATTGGCCCCCTGGTATGTGGAGGCTAGGGCGGTGAGGGCAAGGTACGTCCGATTCACTGCCACCAAGCTGAGTCCTCAGCCGGGTCTTGGATCCCGTTTCATGTTTTGCCTGGGTGAGCTGCTCGTATTCAGTGGTGGGCGCAACGTGGCTCTTCAAAGCAAGGTCGAGGCACCGCGCTCGGTGGAGACTCTGCCAACGTGGTCGCCCCGCCATCTGGTGGATGGCACCTATGCACTGGGGCTGCCGGTCATCCCTGGCAAAACAAGAACGAACGGCTGGCACAGTGGAATCTCGACAGAGCAAGATACGGTCAAGTGGGTGCAGTTGGAGCTTGCGTCGCCCTCTCCGGTGCATGAACTGCGTATCATACCTGCCCATCCGAGTGATTACCCAGATCGCTTGGGGTTTGGGTTTCCACTGCGATTCAAGGTGGAAGCGGACGAGACGGTAATCTTTGACAGTACGGCTTCTGACTTTCCAAATCCCGGAAGCACGCCTGTGGCTTTTCCCTTGCCGGGTCTGGTAGCGAAGACGTTTCGAATCACCGCCACACGGCTCTGGGAGCGCAGTAGTGACTATGCATTCGCACTGGCAGAAGTGCAGCTTCTTCTCCGCGGCCAGAACCTCGCTGCCGGTTCGCGCGTCACTTGCTTGGATGAAACGCTCACGACGCACTGGCGGCCAGAGTTTTTGGTGGATGGTCAGGCCAGCAATGGCCTGCTCATCCCCGAGGTGGAGTGGTTGAGAGGACTCTCGGTGCGTCGGCAGCTGGAGCAGGAAGGCGCCGCTCTGCTGGTGGCCATGGGCGCTGCAAGGGAGCTGGCCCAGCGGCGTGCTGCATGGCTGACGCTGGGGGTGACGCTGGTTATGCTAGGTGGTCTTCTCGTTTGGGTGTGGCGAGTGCAGCATCTCCGACAGCTGGAGATGAATGCACTGCGAGATCGGCTTGCGCGTGACTTGCATGATGAGATAGGAAGTCACTTGGGCAGCATTCGATTGATGTCAGAGCTGTCCCTGCGGGAGGGCTGTAATGACGAATGCTTGCAGGAGATTCATAGGCTTGCGGGCGAGGCGGCAGAGTCGATGCGCGATATTATCTGGCTCGTGCGAGAGGGCGATGCACCCGCATTGATGAGTCTGGCTGAAGCTGTGCGCCAGAGCGCCGGTTCGCTGTTGAAAGGCAAAGACTGGTCACTCAATGTGGAGCGGTTGGACGCTGACCAAACCGCTCCTCTGCGGCTGCACCGACAGGTGCTGCTGTTCTTTCGCGAGACGGCTCACAACATCGCACGACATGCTGGTGCCACTAGAGTGGAGATCGTGATGATGTGCCGAGCAGGTAGGCTTGTGCTTCAGATCGAGGACAACGGTCGCGGCTTTGATGTGGAAAAGGTGGAAGGTGGTCACGGCTTGTCGAATCTGCGGCATCGTGCGGAATGTTTAAGCGGAGAATTGTGGCTCGAAAGTAGGCCGGGAGACGGCACTCGCATCATCTTGGAGGTACCTTTGGAATGAATCACATCTGGATTATTGAAGATCATGCCCCCTTTCGCCGAACACTGGCCCGCGTGTTGAAGGCATACAATGAGCGGTGCTTCACTCGTGAGTTCGATGCGTGTGAGAAAGCGCTCGCGGCCATGGAGGGCAATGAAAAGCCTGACTTGGTGCTGCTGGATGTAGGTCTTCCTGGCATGAGCGGTCTGGAGGGCCTTCGTTTGATAAGGCAACGCTGTCCGAAGGCGGTCGTTGTGATCCTCACGGTCTTCGAGGATGACGATAAAGTGTTCCAGGCCATTTGTGCAGGAGCCGCCGGCTACCTTTTGAAAACGGGAAGTGCCAAGGACATCGTCCAAGCGGTGCGTGATGCGGCAGCGGGTGGCTCGCCAATGAATCCTCGCATCGCTCGCCGTGTGCTGGATATGTTTTCCAGGCTCGCTCCGAGACCGCCGGAAGACTATGGTTTGAGTGAGCGGGAGAAAGAGATTCTTCAGCTTATGGTGGGCGGGTTGATCAAAAAGGAAATAGCAGACCGTCTGACGCTGAGTGTGCATACAGTCGATACCTACCTGCGCCGCATTTACGAAAAGCTGGAGGTCAATACACGCACCGGGGCGGTGGCCAAGGCCTTGAAGGAGGGACTGGTCTGAGCTTGTCCCGCGCTCGCGTGGCATGACAGACCGCTGGGATGATGTACGCTCGGAACGCGATGAAGCTGCTTTTATGGTTGATCGTTGGCAGTACCACGCCGCTGTATGCGGCGAGGGTGGATTTTCTTCGTGACGTGAAACCCATCTTTGAAGCGCACTGTGTGCAGTGCCATGGGGCTGAAAAACAGAAAAGTGGCTACCGACTGGATGATCCCACGGTAGCTCTCGCTGGCGGGGACAGCGGGGAGTTGGCCATCGTCCCGGGCAAGCCAGGCGATGGAACGCTGATCCATCTGGTCGATGGTTCAAACAAATTACTCTTTATGCCCCCGAGGAAAAGTGAAGTGGCCCCCTTGAGTGCGGGCCAAGTGGATACGTTGCGAAGATGGATTGCGGAGGGTGCCGTGTGGCCTGAGATGCAGAATGGCGCAGCGAAGCAGGGCGATGCCTTGACTCACTGGAGCTTCCAGCCTCTAAGAATGCCAAAAGTACCCGGGGATGAAGCGAATCCCATCGACTCCTTCATTGTGGCCAAGTTGAACGAGCATGGTTTGAAGCATTCGACGGAGGCGAATCGGCGCACGCTGATCCGGCGTCTCAGTTTTAACCTCACTGGACTGCCACCCGCATACGAAGAGGTGAAGACCTTCGAGGCAGACAGAGATCCGCTGGCTTACGAGAAGCTTGTGGATCGTCTGCTGGCCAGTCCACGCTACGGCGAACGCTGGGCACGTCACTGGCTGGATGTGGTGCATTTTGGTGAGACGCATGGCTACGACAAGGATAAGCCGCGCCTGAATGCCTGGCCGTACCGTGACTACGTGATCCGCGCCTTCAACAACGACAAACCGTATCCCCGTTTCGTGCAGGAGCAGGTCGCCGGTGATGCGTTGTTTCCCGGTACGGTGGATGGCATTACGGCGCTGGGATTCATTGCAGCCGGACCATGGGACCTCATAGGTCATGCAGAGGTGCCTGAGACTAAGACGGATGGCAAGATAGCCAGACACCTGGACAGGGACGACATGGTGAGCAATACGCTGAACACGTTTCAGTCAGTCACGGTTCATTGCGCGCAGTGCCATGACCACAAGTTTGATCCCGTTTCACAGCGAGATTACTACGCTCTGCAGGCAGTGTTTGCCGCACTGGACAGGACGGAGAGAGACTATTATGAGGACGATGAAACGATGAGTCGGTTCATTCATGTGGGAGAGAGAAGGAAGCAAATCACTGGGGAAATCCAGTCGCTTGAGGCACCGCTGGTGGAAAAGGCGGGTCGTGCTTACGCGGAGCTGAGCAAACGCATCGATGCACCTGCACCCTCTACGGGAGCGCCCAATGCTGGTCCTGAGTTCGGGTATCACAGCGCCATTTCGACAGTGCAGGATGCCGCGAAGTGGGTGCAGGTGGACTTGGGCCGTAGTGTGGAGGTGCAGCGTGTGGTGATGAAGCCTTGCTACGACGACTTCGCAAAGATTGGAGCAGGGTTTGGGTTTCCCATTCGCTTCAAGGTGGAGGTCAGTGATGATGCGGACTTCAAGGTTGGGGTGCATCTCATTTGGCGCAAACATGACGCCACCTTCATGAATGACTTCCCCAATCCCGGACTGACAGCCTTCGAAACGGGAACTGCCCCAGATGACGGCGTGAAGGGACGCTACGTGCGCGTCACTGCTACTAAGCTGGCCACACGACGGGAGGACTACATCTTCGCCCTAGCGGAGCTGGAAGTCTATGCAGATCAAGCCGGACCGAACCTAGCGGCGGGGAGGCCGGTGACGGCTTTGGACAGCATCGAAGCCTCGCCGCGCTGGCGAAGAAGCAACCTTACGGATGGTGCCTTCCCGCAGTTGAAAGATCCTGAGGACAAAGCCCGCCTGATGGCGCAGCGCGATGCATTGGTGCTTGCTCATGCGGATGAGAGCATCAAACAGAGGCTCGCGGATCTGCGTTTGCAACTGGCTGCCCTTCCAGTGCTACCAAAGCCTCAAAAGGTTTATGCTGGGGCCATTCACACGGGCAGTGGTGCCTTTATGGGCACGGGAACGAGTGGCGGCAAGCCACGCCCTATCCACCTGCTCCGCCGTGGGGATGTGACCCAGCCGGGCGAAGAAGTGAAGCCAGGTGCTCTGGAGCGCATAGGAAAGCAGCTCGGACTGAGCTTTGATTTGGCTGACAGTGGCAACGAGGCCGAACGGCGTGCTGCACTGGCGAAGTGGATCACTGCGCCAGAGAACGCACTGACTTGGCGGAGCATTGTGAACCGGGTTTGGCACTATCATTTCGGAAGAGGTATCGTGGAGACACCGAACGACTTCGGGAAAATGGGCGGTGCACCGAGTCATCCGGAGCTGCTGGACTGGCTCGCTATCTGGTTCCGCGATGAGGCTAAGGGCTCTCTCAAAGCCCTGCACAAGCTGATCGTAACCAGCAGGACCTACCGACAGAGTTCCGTGGCGGATGAGGATCTCATGCGTCGTGCGTCCGAGCTGGATGCGGCCAACACGCTGCTCTGGCGCCAGAACCGACGCAGACTGGAGGCTGAGGCCGTTCGGGACAGCATTCTTGCTGCCGCTGGGAAGCTGGACTTCAGCATGGGAGGCCCAAGCTTTCAGGACTTCGTGATTGAGAAACCGCAGCACTCACCGCATTACCAATACCATCTCGCTGACCCGGAGGATCCGAAGTTGCACCGGCGCTCGGTCTATCGCTTTCTGGTGCGAAGCCAGCAACAGCCGTGGATGGCGGCGCTGGATTGTGCGGATCCATCCATGCTTGTGGATAGGCGCAATGAAACCATAACGCCGCTGCAGGCACTGGCGCAGTTGAACAATCAGCTGGGGTTAGTGATGGCGAGACACTTCGCTGCCCGAGTGGGTGAGACTGATGTGGATGAGGCGGTGCGCATCGCGTTGCAGCGGGATCCCACCCCTCAGGAACGCAGCGAGCTGCAACGATATGCAGCAGACCACGGCATGACGAATGCGTGCCGGTTACTTCTGAATTTGAACGAGTTTGTTTTTGTGGACTAACCATGAAGAGTGCACCCTTTCACACCATGAGTCGGCGAGAGTTCCTGTGGCAGAGCGGTGGAGGACTAGGTGGTATTGCTTTGGCCTCTCTTCTCAACCAAGAGCAAGCGCGGGCGGGAGTGCTGCATCATCCACCTCGTGCAAAGCGTGTGGTGCAGCTGTTCATGGCGGGTGCAGCCAGCCACCTTGACCTATTCGACTTCAAACCGGAGCTGGTGAAGCGCCACGGGCAGCCCAGTGATTTTGGAGAAAAGGTGGAGGCGTTTCAGAACGGACTCGGCCCCTGGAAGAGGCCGGTGTGGGACTTTAGACCCTATGGACAGTCTGGCAAGATGCTCAGCGAAGTAGTGGCTGATCTCGGCAATGTAGTAGATGACATCGCGTGGATTCACAATGTGGTAGGCAAGACCGGTGTGCACTCCCAGGGCACGCTTTTGCAAACGACGGGATTCAACCGGCCCGGTTTCCCTAGTGCGGGTTCGTGGATCAGTTATGGACTCGGCTCGCTGAATGATAATCTGCCTGCCTTTGTGGTGCTTCCAGACCATCGTGGACTCGCCTCCAACGGCACGAAAAACTGGGATGCAGCGTTTCTCCCTGCCCAACACCAGGGAACGGTGATCTATCCCGGCAGCGAGACGCCCATTGTGGACCTCTTTCCCGGACAGCACGGCCGTTTCATCACGGCTCGGAGTGAGAGCGAGGGCGGTGCGCTGCTGACCAAACTCAACGGACTGCATGCTTTAGAGCGGCCTGGGGATGAGCGACTGGAGGCTCGCATCCGGGGCTATGAACTGGCGGCCAAGATGCAGCTCGCCGCACCTGAGGCACTGGACATCTCAAAGGAACCGCCGCGCATCCGTGAGATGTATGGCATACGCGAAGACGGAAGGTCGTGGCCCAAAGAGATCAATGCTGAGGAAGAGATGGACATCTTTGGACGCAAGTGTCTTGCGGCACGGCGACTACTGGAGCGTGGGGTGCGGTTCGTGCAGATCTGGAGCGGAAATGACAATGGCTTTCCGCGTCGCAACTGGGACTCCCACGAGGATGTGGAGAGGGATCACGGACCTCTGGCACGCGGCTTTGCGCGAGGGGCCAGTGCATTGATCCGTGACCTGAAGCAGCGCGGGATGCTGGAGGATACGATCGTGCTCTGGACCACCGAGTTTGGGCGAATGCCGAGCACTCAGGGTGGCAAGGGCAGGGATCACAACCCTTACGTCTTCACGAACTGGCTTTGTGGTGGCGGCATCAAGGGCGGGGTGACTGCCGGTGAAAGCGACCAGTGGGGTTACAAGCCGCTGGACCGAGCCAGCCCCACAGAGGTGTATGACATCCATGCGACCATCCTGCATCAGCTCGGTCTGGACCACACCCGATTGACGGTACGGAACAACGGCATTGATCGCCGTCTCACGGATGTTCACGGCCATGTGTTGAAAGACATCATCGCATAAACGTCACGAAACACTGAGGCAGAGTGTGGCGTTGACGGTCGGGTGATTCTGCTCTCGCCCAAAACGCTGCTGTCTGCACTTCTCCTTGTTGGTCAGCTTTCGTCCGCGCAAGTGGAAGTGTCTTCCGTCATGCTCTCCGGTCCGTGGGTGCCGGAGAATCCTCAGCAGTTGGACTTTGATGCCTTGCCGCGTGTTCCCTCGCAACACAGTATGGTGAGTGATGTACGGGCCAGGGAAACGACGCCCGACGTGCTCAACAAGAAGACTGGCGGTGTGAATCAGCACAACTACCTCGTTTATCATGATGGCCGGTTCTGGGCGATGTGGAGCGATGGTCCGGGCATCGAGGATCGTGTAGGTCAGCGGGTGAAGTATGCCACAAGCCTCGACGGCCTGAAGTGGGGCGAGTCGAGGTTCATCACTCCCATACCACCGAACTCGGGTCCTGACTCACCTCACTACGGCACCCGTACCAAGAAGGGAATGCGGTGGATCTCCCGTGGATTCTGGAGACGGGATGGCGAGCTACTGGCCCTGGCTTCACTGGATGAGGCGGCAGGCTTTTTTGGAGCAAGTCTTCAGCTCAGGGCGTTCCGCTATGATAAGGGCACTGGGGAATGGAGAGATGCGGGGCTAGTCTATGACAATACGATCAACAACTTTCCACCTATCCGACTGCATACAGGTGACTGGATGATGTCTCGCCGCACCCATGACTATTCCAAGGTCGGCGTGCACTTTCTCGTAGGCGGTGTGAGGTCGCTTGGTGACTGGCAATCTCATCCCGTATTGGGCACCTCCTCCGAGCTGAAAGCGGAGGAACCGGACTGGTGGATTTTGCCAGATCAAAAACTGGCGGCCGTCTTTCGTGATAACCGCCGAAGTGGCTTTCTCTACCGCGCATTCTCCTCAGATGATGGCCGCACCTGGAGCCAGCCGGTGAAAACCAACTTTCCAGATGCCACTTCGAAGATAAGTGGACTGCGCCTTGAAGATGGTCGCTATGTTCTGGTGTCAAATCCCAGACCGAAGAAGCGTGATCCGCTCACTCTCTCCATCAGCCAGGATGGAGTCGTCTTCACCAAGATGCTCTACCTTGTGGGCGGACGTCACATCGACTATCCTCACGTCATCGAACACGATCGCTGCCTTTACATCGCATTCGCAGGAGGAAAGCAGACGGTCGAAGTTCTGAAGTTGAAGCTCAGTGATGTCGATGCGGTGATGATGCCTGACAAGGTGATGACGCAGCCATGAGCGAACCTGACTGCTTCAGAATGCGCGGGCGCGACCTGTCATAGGTCCGAAATAGTGGCACTGGGCCGGAGGAATGAGGCTGCTTTTGCTGGAGATCTGTGTGTTCTGTTGTTTGCGGGGTTGCTGAGGTGAAAGGGCACAGTTTGACAAGCCTGCTGTCGTCTGTTCGGTGGTGAGTGGTTTCAGGGAGAGTCTGCCGAGATGAGAAGAGACGCGGCTCAAGATGATGTGGAATTCGTGCATGCACCTGCTGACCAAGAGTGGGAGAAATGCCTGCGGCATGGTAGCCTTAGGCTTTCCAAGGTCTGAACACGCATGTAGATTCTAGGGTGACTTTGGTTTCGCTTTTTTCTGAGGACAGATTGCAAGAACTTCGGGCCTTCGTGGAGGCGGAGTTCCTCGTGCAGCGCACCAGCTATCAAGAGCAGCGAGCCAAGCCTCGTCAGGAGCGTGTGGAAGATGGCACCTGCATAGACGGTCTGACGTTTGTGCGCGTGGATGAAGCTGGCTGTGCGGTGTTCCGACATCACGGGAATGATTCGCGGCTTAGGGAGGGTGACTTGGTCACGCTGAGGCAGAGTGAGGATGGTGATGAAACCACGGCATCCATTTACCGTGAGGAGAGAGAGCAGCTCTGGCTGGTGACGGAGAGGGGTTTCCGTGATGCGATGTTTGAAGTGGTTGATGAGTGGTTTGTTGATGAAGCTTTTTTGGATCTTGAGGGGCATTACCTGACCGCGCTGGAACGGGTGGCAACCACTGCGATAGGCCAGGAGTGCATTTTGCCGTTACTCAATGGTGAAGATGAGACGGAGTTGGACGAGGAGGAGTTCAACGGTGCTATGGAAGAGCTTTCTGCTGCGCCACGCTCCTGGGAGGAAGCGCAACAGGATGCCATAGCCAGTTGCCTCGCTGCGGACCGTTGCTACGTGGTGCAGGGGCCGCCAGGGACGGGCAAGACACGCGTGCTTGCCGAAGTGGTTCGCAGGCTGGTGGAGCGCGGTGAGCGTGTCTTAATCACCGGCTTCACTCACCGTGCCATCGACAACGTTTTGGCTGCGACTGCGAGAGCGATAGACGACCGCAGCCGTGTGGCACGCATTTGCGCGCCGGTTCATGGAAGGAGTGAGAACTTTGACCGATACGAACACTTTTCTGCTTGTCCGCTGGCCGAACAAGCAGGTGGCTGGGTGGCAGCGGCAACGCCGTTTGCACTAAACAAACGGCTACCCGGAGTGGAGTTTGACACGATCGTGGTGGATGAAGCAGGTCAGATGACCACGGCACTCGCCATCATGGCCATGCTGCGCGGACGAAAATATCTTTTGTTTGGAGACGACCAGCAGCTTGGTCCTGTGGTGGTGAGCCAGCCGAGGCGGGATGCAGCTAGAGCGGGAATCTTTCACACGCTGAAGTCACAGGCAAGGCAGGGCACCATGCTGGATGTGACGTACCGACTCAATGCGCGTCTTGCGGAGTGGCCTTCGGAGAACTTTTATCATGGCGAGCTCACGCCTGCACCAACGGCGGCTGACAGGCGGCTTGCATGGAGCATGACAAATGCGCTGTCAGGCTGGTTGGGTGAGGCACTTGATCCGGCAAGCCCCCTGGTGTGGCTTTGGAATGTGGATGAAAGAGGCAGGACGGTGAACCAGCGTGAGGCAGACTGCATTGCCGAGCTTTTGCGCGCGATGAGGCAGGGAGGCGTTAGACCTGAAGATGTGGCCGTGGTTACGCCGTATCGAAGACAGGCGCGCGCCATGCGACATCGTTTGGAGTCTATGATGCCCGGAGATTCGTGGAGAGGCTGTCTCATTGACACGGTGGAGCGCATGCAGGGGCAGGAGCGGGAGGCAGTGATCCTTTCGCTGTGTGCATCAGAGCCTCGTTTCATCCAGAGGCAGGCTGAGTTTCTGTATGATCCTCGTCGGCTTAATGTAGCAGCGACTCGCGCCCGGGCCAAGTTCATCGTTGTGGCGGCGGAGAGTATTTTGAATGTCGAACTGAACGATACCGACCTTGCGGAGGAGCAGGCTTTGTTAAAGTCTCTGGCGCGGATGGCAAAGAGTGTGTCCGTTGATTCATGATCCGTCTTGTCAAAGCGCGTGCCATGTTGGGCCAGTTGGGGCGTCATGGTATTGATGCCAGTCGGCCATTGCGAGCTGGGGGAAGGGATCACTTTGCGCCAGATGCTTGGTTGGCTGCGAGCGACGGGCGCGGCTGGCTCGTGGTGCTCTGGGGTGGCTCAACGGTTCAAGAGGCCCTGTTTGCCGATGAGATGGTGCCGCCTTTGGGGCAGGTGGCGCGTCAGTTCATGGAATGGCGTCGTGAAATGGCAGCCAGTGCGGGCGGGCAGCTACCGGAGATGGTCATCGTAGCTCCTGCTTTGCCCGCGACAGAGCTTCCAGAGGGTTGCTGGCAAGAAGGCGGTGAGAGCCTAGCTGTCATCAGCCAACAAGATTGCAAAAAGCCAGCCCTCCTGGCGCAGCGTCTGCTTGGCATGACGTGCACGGTGCTCACCGCAGCTTCGATGGCGAGCTGGCGGGCACTGGCGGTGCCTGACGTACGCATCGACAGCCCGTGGAAACGCAGAAGCGTTCAGCGACCAGCGGACCAGCTGGCTGCACCGCTGCTTTTGGACTACAAACAGGAGCGCTGTGCCCGGCTGGATCTGGAGATGGAGCGAGATGCGGAGCAACTGGTACGCGACCTGAGGGTAAGGGTGGTCACTGGAGTGGCAGGCTGTGGCAAGACTCTGGTGCTCATCCACCGTGCCGCGCTTCTGGCTACCCATTTTCCGAATGCACGGGTTCTGCTCGTGAGCTTTAACCGTCCGCTTATCAATGAGCTCAGCCGACGTCTGGCGAGGCATCATGCTGGCAGGAGGGTGGAGTGCCTTACTTTCAATCAGTGGCTCGGCCGGGTGGCGCGGTCTGGCGGTGACATGATGAGTGAGGCAGAGGTACTGCGCTGGATCGAGCGTGAGCGGAGCGCCATGCCTTCACTGGAAAAGCTGACCTCCGAGTGGCTGCGGGATGAACTGCGGTGGATGTGTGATCACTCGCTGGCAGACGAGAGCTACCTGACTGCCGAACGCAGGGGCCGCGGTACGCGACTCAGCGCCCGGCAGCGGGGTGAACTGCTGGATCTGCTCCGACGGTATCGTGCCTATCTGAAGCGGGCTGGACGCGCTGACTGGTCGGAGTGGCCGCTATCCGTGCGGGAGCGTCTCCCTGTGTCATTGGCTGTGCAGCAGTTTGATCATCTGCTCATTGATGAGGCGCAGTTCTTTGCTCCCGTCTGGTTGGAGCTGCTGCGTTCGGCACTCAAACCGGGTGGGCACCTATTCTTGTGTGCGGACCCCACGCAGGGATTCCTCAAGCGGCGTCTCTCGTGGGGTGCGGTGGGCCTTGATGTGCGCAGCCGATCCCACAAACTGGAGAAGCCCCACCGTAGCACGCGTGCTATTTTGGAGTTTGCGCGGGACTTCTACCGGTGCCGTCTGCCGGAGGATGATGAGCCTCTCAATCTGCCTGCACCCGAGTGGCTGGAGACGCTGGAACCGGGTGTTCCTCCTGTGGTTCAGCCGGGAGGACCTGGGCAAGATCAGTTGCGCCGCCTTTCCGCAGAGCTTCAAGAGCTGTTGGGTGCCGGTGTTCCAGCTGGGCATATCTTGGTTCTGGTGGCCGGGAGGAACCTGAGTGTGCGTGCGGTGCTGGAGCATTTGAATATACGGCTTGGGGAGGGAGTCGCGACTTCGGTGCGTGACGACACTGCGGCTCAGGAGAGCGTAGGCGTGGCTCACCTCATGGCGGCTACTGGGCTGGAGAGGCCTGTGGTCATTTTGCTCGGCGTGGATGAACTTGCTGCGGAGGAAGCCAATCCGTTGCGGTCTGAAGAAGAGCGCATGGAGCTTAGGCAACACCATACACGACAAATTTATGTGGGGATCACTCGCGCCATGGACCGGGTGGTCATTTACTCCGACCGGCTTTGGGATTTGGGGAAAGGATGAAGCACGCTGTTTGCCGGGCCTGCCTGCCAGATGAGGAGGGCGTAGCACTGCGGAAGGGACGTTTCATGGTGGGGAGCGCGTTTGTTGCGAGTTGAGCGTTCATTTCTGCTTCGCACTGGCACCTGTGTTCGTTTCGTGCGTTGTTAAGTTCATGAATCGACTTCTGTTCACTTTCATCGCCATGTCCGCCATGGGTGCCGCCAGGGCTGATGTTCCCATGCAGATTGAGCTGGTCAGCAGTGTGAGGACTGTGCAGCCGGGGCAGCCGTTTTATGTGGCGCTGGCGCTGGAGCATGGGCGTGGTTACCACAGCTACTGGAAGATGCCGGGCATTGTAGGTGTGCCCACAAGTATCAAGTGGACCGATTTGCCACGAGGCTTCAGCGCCAGCGAGATAGACTGGCCGGCACCGGAGCGCGTTTACATGTTCCAGATCAAATCTCAAGGCTATGAGCGGGATGTGCTGCTGCCAGTGCTCATTACCCCTCCGAAGCATCTGAAGCCGGGAAGCACTGTGACGTTGAAGGGGAAGGCAGGTTGGATGAGCTGTGCGAAGCAGTGCAATCCGGGTTTCAAAGATCTGTCGATTACCCTGCCTGTCTCCGAGGCGGCAGAGACGGCGTTCGATGAGAAGTGGAAGGTGCGTATTGACACAGAGCTGGCGCGTCGTCCGGTGAAGAGCGGTGCTTGGACGCTGTCCGTAGAGCCTGTGGGTGATACAGGATATGTGGCCACACTCAGCCCTGGAGTGGGGGCACGTCCTATTACGGAGCGGGAGGCTCGAAAGCTCATCTGGTTCACCGAAGATGGTCAGGTGGACACTGACAAACCCCAGCGCATTGAGTGGAGTGAGGGGCGCGTTGTATTCCACCTTGAGCGTCCTGACTACTTGCCTGGCGGCTTCAAGAAATCTCTCACGGGAGTTTTGGTCCGTGAAGGTGGATGGCACGCTGACGGCTCCGTGCGCGTCATGCGGGTGACGGCGAAGTGGTAGGGTGCGTTGGGAAGGGCTTGCGAGGGAGCGGTGATTTTCTTCTGGTCTTGGGTGGGCCAGCGTGTTGCTTATTGCGCTGAGGCAATGGCGGTCCCGGTGGAGTCACAGATGCGGAGTTGGAACTCCCACTCGACTGTCCACTGCTCGGTCTGTTCGTTCTGGCTGCACTTGACCAGCAGGGTGTTTTTGCCCGCCTTGAGGGTGATGGGCAGTTTGTATTGATCCAGCTTGGCACCGCGGTGGTATTCATCCCGCGCGAAGAGTAGCTCGCCGTTGAGCCAGACCTTCCATGCGTTTTTGCAACCGAGACGGATTTCAGCCTGACGGTCCGTCTTGCTGTAAAAGTCGGTGGCGGCGTAGCCGGTCACTTCTTTTTCCATGCCGAAGACTTTGTTGAAGTCGATCTTACCGTATTCATCTTCTGAGGTGAAGGGTTTCCACTCAGCAGTTTTCCCGCGGCCCTCGTATTTGGCCGTGAAGTCGAGTTGTGTTTCGGGTGGAAAGACGGTGTCGTGGCCTTTTCGGCTACCGTTGTTGAAGGGGGCGATGAGGTTCCAGCTCATGAGAAATCCGAAGTGCTTGGGCAGGTCCACATTTTCGCCGGCATCGCGGAGGCTTTTGGTGATGGGCTTGATCTGGTCTTCATCCCTGGCGGCGGTGAGAGCTTGCCGGTAGAGGGCTATGGCTGTGGGTTTATCGGTGGGCATGAGGGCCTCGGCCTTTTTCATGAGCGTGGCCACGGGGTGACGGCGTAGTTCGGAGCTGACGTCATCCAGCAGGCTGGGAGAGAGTGCCTCGGCTTTATCGGGAGCGTGACGTAGGAGCAGGTCAAAGGCGATGACCCGAGCTGGGACTGGGTGATCGGTTATCCTTACATAGGCTTCGAGTGCATCCAGGGGCAGGGATTTGTCTTTGGCCCCGCGCTCTTCGAGAGAGGAGATGGCAGCACGGATCCAGTTCTCTGCTAGGGGATTGGCGTGCTCCAGGGCGGAGAGCAGCTCGGGTAGGGCTGTGACGGGCGCGTCGGCGAGTGTTTGCCAAGCTTTTCCGGCATCAGCGTTGCCCTGACCTTCGCGTTCGACGGCCTGGATGGTTTTGATGGCTTGGCTGATTTCTGCCTGCGCTGGCAGGGTGGAAAGCAGGCATGTGAGAACGAGGTGCCGAAGGTTCATGATGGGAAGGAGAATAGGCTTACGTGTGAGGGGAGGGTGGTTCATTCAAACGGCTGCGAGCTTCGCATCTCGTGCCTGCTGAATGGAAGCTGCGTCTTGGTCCCTGCCGAGAGCTCCCAGGAGGGCGATGAAGTCCTCGGTGGCTGTCTGGTAACTGCGTGCTTTGTCGGGCAGGAGGCTTTCCAGGATGGCGATGCCTTTTTCATAGCACTCTACGGCGCGGTCGTTGTCTCCCAGTTCGTAACAGGCTGTACCTAGGTTGATGAGTGACTGGGCGACGTCAGGGTGTTCTGGCCCGAGGAGCGTGGTTCTGATGGCCAGGGTTTCTTCAAACGTCTCGCGCGCCTGGGGTGCGAAGCCGGCGCTGTAGTAGAGGCTGCCGATGTTGTTGTAGAGGGAGGCTACCTCCTCGTTGTCTTTTCCGAGTGCGTTCTCCATGACTTCGAGGGCACGCAGGTAGTGCTGCTCGGCCAGGGCGAACTTGCCCATGCGCTTGAAGCCGAGGCCGAGGTTGTTGCGCAGACGTGCGGCAGCCAGATGATCCGGCGGGTCCGCTGCTTCGAAGGCGGCAACTGCGGCTTCGTACACTTTCATGGCTTCGTCTTCGCGGCCAGCGTCTTCGAGCAGGGCGCAGAGGGTCATTCTCATGCGTGCCACATCCGAAACGGGCAGTGATGAGCTGGCGAACTCGATGGCTTGAAGGAGGTGACGTTCTGCGTCGTCGGGCTGAGAGAGCTTGAAGTTGGCGGTGCCGAGGGTTTCCAACACAAGCGCGCGAAGGCCATGCCAGCGCTCATCGTCGCGTGCATCTGCATCCAGGGCGGCCAGTTCGGACTGGGCTGCATGGACTGCGCCTTCCAAATCTCCGGCACCCAGAAGCTCTGCCGCTCGGCTGTGAGAAAGGACGTTGGGTTCGTTGGACGCGGGAGTCATCGGAAGCCCTATGTTCTCACCTCGAAAGGGCAACGAGCAACCAAAACTTCCGCTACTCGGTAAGTGAGAAGAGGAAGGCTTTGATGTCGGCTATTTCCTGGGGCTTGAGGATGAGTCCAAGGGGGGGCATGGGAGAGACCCCCAGCTTCTCGAATCCTTCGGCGAGCTTGGCGTTTGGGTTGAGGAGGGACTCGGTGAGATAGGCGTGGTCCTTGCGGCTGGCTATGCCGTCCAGAGCGGGACCCACGGCGCTGCCCTGACCTTTGAGCATGTGGCAGTTTTTGCACGCGGCGACGGGGTGCTCCCAGAAGAGCTTTTCTCCGCGGGCGATGTCTCCGGCCAGCAGTGAGGGGTCATCTTCCACTTCGGGGATGAGCTCGCAGAGCTTCACGTCATCAAAGTAGGTATCACCTTGGCCGACGTGGAGGAGGTTGATGCTGGCTTTTGGGCGGTCTTTGCTGTTGAAGATGACTTCCACTTCTGTCCAGTCCTGGGTGCGGGAGATTTTTGGGGAGGTCTCGGCGCGGCCTATGTGGTCGTTGAGGGAGGCTTTACCCCGGAAGGCATGTGTCTTGATCCACGCGCTGAGTTTGTAGTCAGTGTTGGGCTTGAGTGGCACGTCGGTGAAAGAACTGGTATCTGCCTCATTGCGGGTGATGACGCGCATGGCGTGGCGTCCAGTGTGGACCATTTTGGGGTCGCTGACGATTTGCCACTCGGCTCCTGCGTTGCCGGGTCTGTTGCCGTAGTGACGCGGCTTCCATGTGTCGGCGAGCGGCTCTTCAAAGCCCGGATTGGGCAGGAGATTGGGGCCTTCTTTGTAACTGAGTGCGTTGTGCTTGCGGGAAAGTAGTTTGACGGCTTCAGCAAGCCACTCGTCGCCTTTCACCAGAGGATCAGATGAGAGCTTTTTGACGAGCGTTTGAATCTCGGGTGTGGTGGCGAAGTCTGCGAGTTTGACGAAGGCTGCGAGCCGTGTTTGCGGGTCGGGATCGGAGATGACGCCGGAGCCGAAAAAGAGGTCCTGAGCGGGTTTGTCGTTGCTGAGGGCGCGGATGGCATTGCGGCGCAGCGCTGCGTCTGGGGAGGTGAGAGCGGCCTGGTGGGCCTGGGGGTCGAGCTGGCCGAGGGCGTGTTGTGTCCAGAGTTGGTGGATGGGAGGCAGATTGGACGGTTTGGGCGGATCTGACGGATCGCTCAAGAGGCGCTGTTGTTTGTGGAGGCGGCCGTATAGGGTGTCGGCTTCTTTGGTTGGCTTTCTGCTGACGATGCGGTAGATGCGTCCGCGGCTGTGGTCTCGCAGTTCGTTCTCGTGCGCACCGCCGGGGCCTGTGGTGCCGGTGAAGCCGCCGCGCTCGATGCTGGGGGTGGGATTGTGCTGAATGATGAAGTTCTGGAAGTCGGCGATCCAGACGGCTCCATCTGGACCCACTTCGGCGTGGACGGGGCTGTTCCACTCATCTGTGCTGGCGTAGAGGTTGTAGGCATCCAGTGCTTTCCAGCCTGCGCCGTCTGGTTGCACGTCCATGAGGGCTACGACCTTCATGGTGGGTTCGCAGATCATGGCCATGCCTTGGAGCCGGTTTGGGAGGGCGCTGCTGTAAATGAAGTTGCTGCCTGCGGCAGCGGTGTAACCGCCGAAGACGTCCACTTGGCGGAAATTGGGTGTGATGGTGTGGCAGGTGTCCACGACGTTGATCTTCTTTGCGGTCATGCCGCGTGACTTCTCTGGGAAGGCGGTGGCTGGTATGCCGCCGAAGAAGATGGGAGCGCCATTGGCGGTGCCGCCGAACTGGTCACCTGCGGCATTGGTGCTGTGTGCCCATGCATTGTTGGTGAACTGGTGAAGGAACTCGATGGCACTGCCGTCCGGCTTGAAGCGGTAGGTGCCCATGGCAAACTGCTGCTGTTTTCCGCCCACGTAGCCTTCGATGCCGGAGTAGCCGACGCAGCCGTAGATCCAGTTGTCAAAGCCGTAGTGGAGGTTGCTGGCCTGGGCGTGGGTGTCTTTGATACCCCAGCAGTCGATGATGACTTCCCGTTTGTCTGCTTTGTCATCTCCGTCGGTGTCTTCCATGTAGATGAACTGTGGCGGGGCGGCGATGATGATGCCTTTGCGCGCGAAGACGATGCCGGTGGGCAGCGTGAGCTTGTCGGCGAAGATGGTGAACTTGTCCGCTCTGCCGTCGCCGTCGGTGTCTTCGCAGATTTTGACGCTGTCCTGTCCGCCGCCGTTCTCGGCGAGGCCGTGGGGGTAGTCCCGTGTTTCCACGACCCAGCAGCGGCCGCGTTCATCCCATGCGAAGGCGATGGGTTTGGAGATGTCTGGCTCGCTGGCGAAGAGTTTGAGTTCTAGGTCGGCAGGAACCTGGGTGCGCTCCATGCTGCCTTTGACGCTGAAGGGGTGCTGAAAGGTGATGGGCTGGGGGCGCTTTTCGTAGTTGGCCACCTGGGGATGAGGTTCGCGTTTCTCGGGGTCCCTCTGGTCGAGGAAGGCTTTCCACTCGGCGATGCGCTGGGAGGTGAGTTTGGAGAGGATGGCTTCGCGGCTCAGGTCGTCGCCTGGATTCACGATGAGGTCATAGGGTGCTTCTATTTTTTCCTTAGCGTAGTCGAACCAGATGGCGTCACGACCTAGGTCACGCATCGCTTCATGGAGGGCACCGACGGTGGTTTGCTCGCGGCCCTCGGGATCGAGATACAAAACACGAATCGGACGCGCGCCAGCGGTGATGCAGTGGAAGAGGAGGATGAGAAGGGGGATGAAAGTGCGCATGTGACAGTTGATTCTAACGAAAGAACACGTTTCCTGTTCAGACGACTTTTATGCGGAATCAGCCAACCATGAGTGAAGAGGCAGTGGCCGAGGCGGCGCGGTTACGGGCACGGTTTATGAAACGCATGGGGGTGGAATCGGGGTTCTACCGGCTCTTTGACCACATGCCGGACGTGTCTTTTTTTGCCAAGGACAGTGCGTTTCGCTTCATGTGTGCGAGCAAGCGGTTCGTGGAGCGTTTTGGCCGTACGCGGGAGGAGGAGTTGGTGGGGCTGACGGATTTTGATCTGTTTCCAGCGCGGTTGGCGGAGAACTTTCGTCGTGATGATGAGGAGGTGATGCGTACGGGGCGTCCGAAGCTGAACATTGTGGAACTGTTTTTTACGGAGCAGGGTCTGCCGGACTGGTTCATCACCAACAAGCTGCCTATCAAGGATGACCAGGGGATGGTCATAGGCGTGATGGGCACGGTGCAAAGCTACGAGGGGCGGAAGCGTGTGCTGCAGCCTTACCTGCAACTGGACCGTGCGGTGGTTTACATTCGTGAGAACTTCCGCCGTGGCGTGACGGTGACGGAGCTGGCGGAGATTGTGCACCTTTCGCCGCGGCAGCTGCACAGGAAGTTTGTGGAGACCTTTGGGGCGAGTCCGCAGGCGTTCATCATGAAGCTGCGCATTCAGGCTGCGTGTGAGGCGTTGCAGAAGGAGGGGGCGCAGATCAGCGAGATCGCGAGGGAGGTGGGTTTCAGGGACCAGAGTGCATTCACCCATCACTTTCACAAGCACATGGGCATGACGCCGCTGAAGTATGTGAAGTCGTTCCGCTTGCTGCTGGTGAGCGCGGCGGAGGACTGAGGGGTGCAGGGGTGTGTTAGAACTTGAATCTTTTGTGCATCTTCGGTTTGGCTCCGGGCAGGCCAGGGCCGCCTTTCATGCCTTTGAGACCGCCCAGGAGACCTGCCATGTCTCCCATGCCGGGCATGCCTTTGCCGCCGCCCATCATGGCGCTCATGAGATTGCCCATCATGCCGCGGTTGGCCATGAGGCCCTGCATCATCTCGAACTGTTTGAGAAGCTGACTGACCTCTACGATGGGGCGGCCTGCGCCTGCGGCGATGCGCTTTTTGCGGGAGCCGTTGAGGATGCCTGGGCTTGAGCGCTCTTTGGGCGTCATGGAGAGTACGATGGCTTCCATGTGTTTCATGCGCTGGTCAGTGTCCACGCCGGCCATGGCTTCCTTCATTTTGCCCATGCCTGGCAGCATGCCCATGATGCCGGACATGGAGCCGAGTTTCTTCATCATTTTCATTTGGCCCAGGAAGTCATTGAAGTCGAACTTACCGGACTCCATGCGCTTGGCGAGGCGCTCGGCTTCCTTTTCCTCGATTTGCTCGGCCGCTTTTTCCACGAGCGAGACGACGTCTCCCATGCCGAGGATGCGCTGGGCCATGCGGTCGGGGTGGAAGACTTCGAGCTGCTCTACTTTTTCGCCGACACCGAGGAACTTGATGGGGCAACCGGTCACTTGGCGCATGGAGAGAATGGCACCGCCGCGGGCGTCGCCATCCAGCTTGGTCATGATGAGGCCGGTGACGGTAATGGCGTCGTGGAAGGTGCGTGCCACGGACACGGCGGCCTGACCGGTGGCTGCGTCTGCCACCAGGAGGGTTTCGGTGGGCTTGACGATGGCGGCGACTTTTTTGAGTTCGGAGATGAGCGCGTCATCCACTTCCTGGCGGCCTGCGGTGTCGAAGATGGCGATGTGGCCTGAGCCCTGTGCATTGACCCAGTTGATGGCATGGGTGGCTGCTTTCACTGGATCCGTCTGTCCTGGCTCGGGAGCGTATGCGGGCACGCCGAGGTTCTGAGCGAGGACGGTGAGCTGGTGAACGGCTGCGGGTCGATAGAGGTCGAGCGGGACGAGCAGCGGGCGCTTACCCTGCTTTTTGAGGTGGTGGGCGAGCTTGCCTGCGGTAGTGGTTTTGCCGGCTCCGTTTAGTCCGGCGATGAGGATGCGTGTGCCGGCTGCGGCGTTGAGGGCGGTGGCTTCGCTGCCGAGGAGTTTGACGAGTTCGTCATGGAAGATTTTGACGATCTGTTCGCCGGGCTTGACGGAGCGCAGGACTTCCTGGCCCATGGAGGCTGTCTTGACGGCTTCGATGAGTTCCTTGGTGACGGTGAAATCGACATCTGCCTCAAGGAGTGCCATGCGGATTTCCTGCATGGAGTCGCTGATGTTTTTCTCCGAGATGCGGCCCTGGCCACGGAGTTTCTTGAATGCGTCTTCGAGCTTGTCAGTGAGTGCGGAGAACATGGAGTGTGGGGGAGAATCGGTGCGGTGAAGATGGCGCGGAGAGTGCGGAAGGCGAGATGTTTTCCTGAGGGGTTGCACCATGCCCAGGCTGGGATTACGGAACGGTGTGTCGAGTCAATCCAAGCCTTTTCGTCTGCTTTTCGTGTGCATGGGGAATATCTGCCGCTCTCCCGCTGCGGAGGGTATTATGAAAAAGCGTTTGGCCGAGGCTGGACTACAAGGGGTGGTGGCGGTGGACTCGGCGGGCACGGGGGCCTGGCACGCGGGTGACTCTGCGGATGCGAGGATGCGGCGTCACGGGCTGAGGCGGGGCTATGAGTTCGACAGCATTGCGCGCCAGGTGACGACTTCGGACTTTTATGAGTTCGATCTCATTCTGGTGATGGATCAGCAGAATGTGCGGGACATTCGGCCTTTCGCACCGGATGCTGGGGCGATGAAGAAGGTGAAGCTCTTCACGGACTACGCGGAGGACCGGGAGGAAACGCAGGTGCCGGACCCTTACTACGGGGGAGATGGTGGGTTTGAGCACGTGCTGGACATTCTGGAGAACGGTTGCGAGCACTTGATTCGCAAGCTGCCGGGACTGATGGGACGGTGAGGAGTGCGCTTGTTCAGTCTGCGGCCAGTTCCACCCAGCGGGTTTTTACGTTGGTGCCGGTGGGGAGGTCCCAGGTTTCTCCGTGACGCATTTTGCGGCTTTGGCGCTGGTCACCGCTGTCGTCCTGCCAGGCATAGGTGACGGTGGTGCTGGATCCGCTGTGGGCGGGGTAGGTGAGATGGCCTTCGGCGCGGAGGTAGCGTTTGCCGCCGTCATTGTGAAAGCGGACGTGTGTCGTGCTGGCGGTGGTGTCTGGCAGCTCCACTTGGGCGTGCCAGAGGGACTGCGACCAGAAGTCTTTCGGTTCGGAGCCACGACGCAGGAACTGGTTGTCTTTGAGCAGGGGCTGCCAGGATTGACCTTCATCGAGCGAGTAGTCGATGTGGTAGCGCACGGCTGGATTTGGTGGGTTGCTGGAGGCCACCTGTGCGGCGACATGCAAGGAGCGGATGGGTTCGCCGCGCGGGGTGGCGAACTCCAGCGTGACGCGGGGGCTATCGAATGAGCCTTCAATGATGCGGGGTGCTGCCTGTGCTTTGTTGGGGCCATAACTCACTATGGCACGTCCGCCGATTTCATGCCGAATGAGCGTGCGGCCGTCTTTGAGTCTGGGAAAGGTGGCTGGGTTTGCTTGGCAGACGGTGGTGATGGTGAGTTCGGCGTCGCGGAGTTTGGAAGCGGGGGCACCGAAGCGCAGGTGCCACTGACGGTGGCCTTTGACATGGTCGGTGAGGTCCATGCCGTCTGAAAACGTTCCACATTCGAGCCAGCTCGCGCCGCCGTCTTTGGAGAGCGCTACGGTGCAGGTGGCCTTTCCTCGCAGGACGAGACCGTTGCGGCAGCCTTCTTTGTAGATGTCCCAGGCACCCTCGCCTGCGGGTGTGGCGGCGATGATGTAGGGGGTGTAGAATTCCAGGGTGACCTCCGTGTCGGTGGAAGTGACCGCGCCGTCTTTGAAATCAGGCGTCCAGGTATAAACGGCGTTTCCGTAGCGTGCCTGGCCATTGATGTGGGGGGTGCCTTTTTGGCTGCCGTGCATTTTTTCCGGCTGGTTCACCCAGGTGCGGGAGCGCTCTGGGCCGGGGATGCCGCCGGTGTTGTAGTTGCGCCCCCAGAAGACAAAGGTTTTGCCGTCGTCCAATCCGGGTTCAAACCACCGGCGCAGGCGCTCGCCTTTGCGCAAGTGGACGATGGGCGGTGGCCCGGCATAGCCAGCGAGGTATTCGGCGGAGGAGTAGGCCGCATAGGAGCCGCCATCTCCGGGGTGCAGTCCGCAAACGAGCCAGCCCTGCTGACGTGCGGGTGCGTGCTCTCTGCTTGCGAGGGTCTTCCAGTCTTGGGCTATGGCATCCAGCCCGAGCAGGGACTGGCCCTGGGGATCAAAGATGACGGTGGACAGGTCGTGGTCCAGCAGTGCCCAACGCCCCGTGCCGTAGGGGCCGCCGGTGAGGAAGACTTCGAAGGCGTTGTGTCCAGCGGTCCCCGTGACGCGGGAGCGGCAGTGACCCAGCAGCACATCCAGCTCTGCGGTCCACTGGGCGTGCGTGGTGCCGCAAAGTGCGAATCCGTGGGCGAAGAGGCCTGTCCAGTAGTCGCGCGTGGCAGACTCGCTGGCGTTGGAGAAGCCTTTTCCCCAGAGGTCTTCCTTGCCCTCCTCGCCGTGAGCGTAGTGGGTGTTGCGGAAGAACCAGGAGGCGAGCGCTTTGTCCTGATCTGTGGAGGGCAGGATGCCGGTGGCGCGTTGGTACAGGGCTGCCTGCGTCTCCCGAAGCCGCTGGAAGGTGGACATGGCGAGTTCTCCGGGATACCAAGGGTGGTCGGTGGCAAGCTGGGGATCTCCCACGCCGGACCATGCTGAAGCGGCGAAACTGAGAAAAAGTGGGGTGAGAAGACAACGCCGAAGCATGGGCATTCAACGTGTGTGTGAGACGCAATCTTGAGCGAGACGGCGGCGTTAGCTCGCCATGTGGGCGGCAAGTTTCACTGCTTCGATGAGGCTGGTGGCGCTGGCCTTGCCCTGCCAGGCGATGTCGCAGGCGGTGCCATGATCCACGCTGGTGCGGGGCACGGGAAGGCCGAGCGTGGTGTTCACGGCGGTGTCGAAGGCGAGTGCCTTGAGGGGGATGAGTGCCTGGTCATGGTACATGCAGATGTAAGCATCCAGAGCGCGCCGTTTGGCTGGGATGAATGCGGTGTCTGGGGGCAGCGGACCTTCGATCTCCATGCCTGCTTCTTTGGCGCGAGCGATGGCGGGAGTGATGAGGTGCTCCTCTTCACGAGCGCCGAAGAGGCCATGCTCGCCGGCGTGGGGATTGAGCCCGAGCACGGAGAGTCTGGGGCGGCGCTTTTTGACGTGTTGTACGGCCGCTGACGTGAGTTCGATGACGTCAAAGATCCTGCCCGGGCTGAGCGAGGGGATGACGTCTCGGTAGCCGATGTGAACGGTGACGAGGCTGCAAATCAGCTCGCTGGAAAAGAAGGTCATGCAGGAGCGGGGTGCGGACATTTTTTCTGCAAAGATCTCCGTGTGGCCGGGGTAGGGGATGCCTGCGGCGTGCAGGGCTTCTTTGTTCAGCGGTGCGGTGGCGACGCCGGAGACCTGTCCGGCGAGTGCGGCTTCGATGCTCTTCTCCACGTAGCGGAAGCCTGCTGCGCCGGTTCTGGCACTCACTACGCCTGGGGAAAAGTTTTCGGCGTGGAAGCCAAACACGTCCAGTACGCATGGCTCGGTCAGCGTTTTGCAGGCAACGGGCCAGTCGAGTTCACTGAGGATCCGCCGGGGAGCTTGCAGTCCGGTGTGCCGTGCGCAGCGAGCGAGGAGCCTTGCATCACCGAAGATGACGGGCGTGGCTACGGCGCTTACCTCTGGGTTTGCTAGGAGTTGCAGACAGATTTCAGGGCCGACCCCGGCTGGGTCACCCATGGTTACGGCGATGAGTGGCTTGGACATGTGACCGTGGATCTTAGCCTGACGGATTCATGAAACGCTACTGCGACTTGCTACGACTTTCATGAATCAGTCAGGCTAGAATGCTTGGTTCATGGCGTCAGCAACCCATGAGCAGGTGTCTTCATGACGTTTCTGCGCTTCGGCTCGTCGAAGGCGGCGGCGGTGAAGGGCTCAACGGCAGGCGTTGGCTCTGGCTGCTGCCCGAGCGGTTCATGTGGGCGGGCTGCTTGTGTTTAGGCGGCCATGACTTGGCGCAGGTAGTCGATGCTGCGCTGGGCGATGACGTCGGGTCCGAGGTCGTATTTGAAGACTTCGGTGCTGAGCCATCCTTTATAGCCGGTTTGGCGAAGGGCGGCGATGATGGGTTCATATTTCACTTCGCCCATGCCGGGGCCGAGGAGGTTGGGGTCGTTGGTGTGGAAGTGGACCGTCCAGTCTTTGCTTTCTTCGATGATCTGGGGGATGGGCTTGGTTTCGTCACTCATGGCCTTGACGTCGAGGTGGAGCTTGCAGGCGGGGTGATCGACAGCCCGGCAGAGGCGGATGGTTTCCTCTGCGGTGTTGAGGAAGTTGGTCTCGGCGCGGCCTAGGGGTTCCATGGCGAGGGTGACTCCGTATTTGCCTGCTTCTTCGGCTACGGAGCGGACGACTTCTACGGCGCGCTGAAAGGCGTCGTCGTAGGCCCACTCTGGCTGGAGAGACCTTGCGCGCGGGCTGCCCCAAACCATGATCTTGCCGCCTGCCATGCCGCAGAGGCGTGCGAGTTTTTTTCCGAGCTTGGCGGCATCCCGACGCTGGGTGGCGTCTGGGGTGGTGATATGGAGGAAGGCGGGGCGGGTGAGGATCCAGTGGAAGCCGATGACTTCGATGCCTGCGTTTTTGGCGGCGGTGACGACGGGAATCATGTCGGCATCCGTGAGTTCGCGGGGGTCGTCGTGGAGGGTGAAGGGGGCGATTTCGACGCCTTCGAATCCGGCAGCGGCGATTCGTTCACAGACTTGGGGGAAGGGCATGCTGCCCCAGTGTTCATTGCAGATGGCGTAGCGCATGGTGGAAGGGGGAGGGTTCAGCTTTTGCTGGGGATGGTGGTGTTGTCTTTGGGCGGGTTGCGGCCGATGAAGGGGTGCTGCTCGATGTCGAGGACTTGGCCACTGATGGGGCCGCTTTCGTCTGAGAGGAAGTAGGCGGCGGCAGCGGCGATCTCCTGGGGGAAGAGGATGCGTCCTGCGGGTGCATAGACCTTTGGGACGTGGGTGTACCAGTCTTCGGCGAGGCCGTGTTCGCGCTTCCGCTTGGCTTCGTTTTCCGTGAGCACCCAGCCGGGGTTGATTTGGTTGACGCGGACGCCGTCCTCACGCATGAGGGTGTCTCCGAGGTTGCGGGTGAGGGTCATGAGGGCACCTTTGCTGACGCTGTAGGGCATGAGGTTGGGTTCTCCGCTGTAGGCGTTGACGCTGCCGATGTTGAGGACTGAGCCGCGAACCTTGCGGAGTTCTGGCAGTGCGGCGCGGATGAGGAGGTAGGGGACGACGCAGTTGATCTCAAGCATACGGCGGAACCACGCGGCGTCGGTGTCATGGATGTTTCCGGTGCCGACCTGGGCGGCGTTATTGACTACGGCATCAAGCCGCCCGAAGGCAGTGACGGCGCGCTGCACGAGGCGCGATGGGGTGGACTCTGCTGCGAGGTCCGCGATGTCGAGCACGACGTTTTCGGCGCCGAGTTCCTCGATGGCTTGTTCTCCGAGTTCTTGCTCCAGTCCATGGATGACGACGCGGGCACCTTCGGCTACGCAGCGTGCCGCGATGGCCTTGCCAATGCCGGTGACGCTTCCGGTGATGAGAATGACTTTGTCTGTGAGACGGTTCACGCGGCACCTAGAAGCAGGATGCTGCGGATGCCAAGCCGGAAGTTCGGATTCAAAACACACCGCCGCCGAGGAAGAGCCTGGCTAGGGCCACGACGCCTACGGCGATGTTGATGTAGAAGCCGATTTTTCGCTCGCAGAAGGAGCCGAAGATGATTCCCACCACGCAGCCGACGAGCACGCCCCATTGCATCCAGCCGAGGAAGGGGATGAGTCCCGGGACGAGGAGCGCGGCGCAGACCAGACCAATGAAGACGGAGAGAAACTGCATCATGATTCAAGGTTGAACTGCAAGGGGAAGTTGGCAATGAGAATGCTGGGGCGGTTTTGGAACGAGCTTGGAGCAACTCACGGCTTGTGCCGGTGGAAAAGCATTCTACACTCGCCCGGACTTAGATTCATCTTCACATGCCCTCTCACCCTACATCTTTTATGACCCCGCAGAATCTTTTGCGTCTGGCCGGGGTGGCGGCTGTTGTGTCGCTGAGTTCCTGTGCTGGAACGAAGCCTGAGCCAACTTACACCGGGCCGCGGACTCCGCCTACGCAGCCGACGGTATATGAATGGAATGAGGAGCTGGCCAGCACGGTGAAGGGTGCGCCGCGCATCCGCATCGGTCTCAAGCAGCAGAAGGCGACTTTTTACAAGGGGAACACGGAAATCGGCTGGACGGCGGTGGCGTCTGGCTTGCCGAGTCATCCGACGCCTACGGGTTCTTTCAAGATTCTGGAGAAGACGCTGGACAAGCACTCGAATCTCTATGGTAGGATCTACAATGCGAGCGGTGCCCTGGTTAATGGTGATGCTGACACACGGCGCGACAAGATCCCGCCTGGAGGGCGCTTTGAGGGGTCATACATGAAGTACTGGATGCGCCTCACGGGGAGTGGGGTGGGTATGCACGTGGGGCCGCAGCCGCGGCCGGGCTATCGGGCGTCGCATGGTTGCATCCGCCTGCCGGAGTACATGGCGGAGCGCTTTTTCCGAAATGTGTCAGTGGGGACGCCGGTGACGATCGTGGCGGACGATGGTACGGTGCCGCTGTCCCACGCGCGTGATGCGTATGAGGCAGACCTGGCGGCTTACACGGCGTGGGTGAATGAAGAGTGGGCGAAGTACCGGGCGAGCACGCCGGAGGGGCGGAAGGCGGCGCGCGAAAAGAAAAAGGCTGAGGCCGCTGCGGCGAAAGCAGCGAAGCGGGGGGGGCAGGAATCCCGGAGGGCGGAGCCTGTGGAGGACTCGCCGGTCCCTGCCGCAGGGCAGACGGTGTATCTGGAGGGTCAGACTTCCTGAGTCGTCAGATGGTCCTGAAAATTGTTCGTTATCCGGAGCCCGTTCTAAGGGTTCGCTGCAAGGATATCCCAACCGCCACGGACGAGCACAAGCAGCTCGCTGAGGACATGTTGGAGACGATGAGGGCGGCGAACGGTGTGGGGCTGGCGGCACCGCAGATAGGGCGCGACATCCAGATGGCGGTGATCGACGTCTCGCACAATCCCGAGTGCGTGAGCTACTTCCGCATGGATGGAGCGGATGCGGAGATGACGGACTACATGCCGGTGGTGTTTCTGAATCCGAAAATCGAGCCTGTGGGCAAGGAGAAGGAGACGGACGAGGAGGGGTGCCTGAGCTTTCCGCGGCTTCGCGGTCAGATCAAGCGCCCTGCGGACATTAAGGTGACCTACCAGACGCTGGATGGTGCCACCCACGTGATCGAGACGGATGGGCTGTTGGCCCGCGCTTTCCAGCATGAGACGGACCATTTGAATGGGATCCTGTTCATCGACCGGATGAGTCCTGCGGCGAAGCTGGGCCTGAAGCGCAAGCTCGGCAGGCTGATGCAGGAGTGGGAGGAAGATGACGAGGAGGAGGGGTAGGCTCTGTCACAGGTGGTCCTGAAGCCACTTGGTGCTGCGGGAAAGTTGCTCTTTTTGGTAGGCGATCTCGGCTTCTTTTTTGCCCGGACCGTCCGGTGCCTTGAAGGGTTCTAGGGGCTTTCCTTTTTTGGAGAGTGCCACCCACTTGGCGAAGGAGGCGGCGTTCGCTTTTGGGTAGGGCTGCCAGAACTCTTCGGTGAGGTAGGGGAAGGGGCGGTTGAAACCGGAGATGGTCTCCACGTTCAGCGGTGCATCGGGGGCCAGCTCGGCGAAGCGTTTGCAGTAGGCCTTGAAATCGACGAGGCCATCTCCCACGGCCGTCCACTGGACAGTGGCCCCGGCCTCACTTTCCCAGATGACGGAGTCTCGGATGGAGGAGCAGATGGTGTAGGGGCCCAGGACTTCGAGATTTTCCATGGGGTCTTCGAGCGACCAGACGGCGTTGCCGGGGTCGATGTTGGCTCCTACGTGGCCTTTTCCTGCGGCTTCGATGAGTGCCTTGAGTTCGCGGCTTTGCATGTCGCCGGCGTGGTTTTCCATGGCGATCTTGATGCCCTCGGTTTCGCAGCGGTTCTGTGCAGCCTTGAGGACCTTGACGCATTCTTCGATGTGGCGATCGATGCCGCCATCTGTGCTGCGGTCTTTGGCATTTCCGAGGTAGCACCTGGCCACGGGAGAACCGAGTGCTTTTGCGAGGCGGATGATGAGTGCGAGGTGCTCGTCTGGTGTGCCCCAGGTGTCTTTCCAGGTGTTGGAGGTCTTGCAGATGGAGGAGCTGCCTACGTAGAACTGAAGTCCGGCAGCGTCTGCCTTTGCCTTGAGTTGTTTGAGATAGTCATCTTCAAAGGATTCAAACGGACCCAGCTCGGAGATGAAGATGGCGTCCAGTTTCAGTGATGCGGCATAGTCCACGTAGTCTCCCGCCTTCCAACCCGTGGCGCGGACGGCGAAGTGATCCATGCCCACTTTTGGACGGCTGCCCGGGGCTGCATGGGAGCGGGTGGCTACGGCTGCGAGTGCGGTGGCGGAGGTGGTGAGGAAGTGTCGGCGATCCATGAGGTGAAAGGGGAGAGTGACAACGATGGCGCAGTTAGGTTTCTACCCAAAGTGCTTTTGAAGATGGTTTGCTGGTGCGGAGGGGAGGGGTGGGTTGCTTTGCGGAGGCTTAGACTTGGTTGGCCCGAAGAACGCGGAGCATGTTGCCGCCGAGGATCTGGCGGATCTGATCGTCGCTGTGACCGCGCTGGATGAGGCCGAGGGTGAAGAGTGGCCAGTTGGTCCAGGCGATGCTTTGCTCTGCCTCGAGGGTGGTTTGGAAGTCGTCCTTGGGCCAGAGGTGTTCCCAGCGGCTGGAACTGCCTGTGAGTGGCGAGGTGCCGTCAGGGCGGCGCTTGAGCTTGGCTCTTTCCTCCTTTTCAAAGCGGGAGACATAGGCCACGTCACAGCCGATGGCGGCATGTCGGGCGCCGAAGGTTTTGATGAGGTGATCGAGGTGATCCATCATGGCGGTGATGTCGCCTTTTCCTCCGAGGAATCGAGGGATGCAACAGATGCCCACGAGTCCGTCGGTGTCGCAGATGGCCTTGATGGCGGAGTCTGGCTTGCCACGGAAGTGTTTGTAGAGGGCGGCGCAGGTGGTGTGGCTGGCGACCATGGGTTTGGTGGAGGCTTTGGCGGCGTCTTCGGCCGTCTTCCAACCGCTGTGGGCGGTGTCCACGATGATGCCGGCGCGGTTCATTTCGGCCACGGCGGCGTGCCCGAAGTCGCTGAGGCCGCCATCGTGCGGTTCTCCGGCCCCGTCGCCGAGGGGATTGCGCCGGTTGTAGGTGACGTGCATCATGCGCACGCCGAGTTCCTGGAAGAGGCTGATAAGGCGGAGTTCATCTCTGACGCTGTCCCATTGCTGGCGCAAGGGGACGCCGTTGGTGGTGAAGCAGAGGCTGACGTGGCCTGCCTTCTTGACTGCCTCAATCTCGTCCGCGGTGACGACTTTGCTGAGAGCGGGCTGGAGGAGGTCGGTAGCACGGGTGAAGTGGGCGAGGCGCTTGAGGAGGCGCATGGGGTCGCTGCCTTCTTCTCCGGTGTTTTGGAAGATGCAGGTGACGCCGGCTGCGTGGAAGGCATGGAAGAACTCACGGCGCTCGCGCTCGTGGGTGGCGCCGCGATTCATGGTCTGGCTTTCGCGCAAGTCTGAGAGCTCGGCGGCGGAGGCTCCGCTATCGAATGCGTGGTTCAGTGCTTCGGCGTCAGTGGCGAAGCGGGGTGCGAAACCGTAGGATTCAAAGACAAGGGAGTTGAAATGGAGTTCCCAGGCGTGTTCCAGTTGGGCTTGGGTGGGCTTGAGAAGGCTGAGGGCGATTTCTCGGGGTTTGTCGATGGAGGGGTTCCCTGTTTTCCAGAGTTCTTTTGGGGATTGGGCGCGGGCGAGGATGTGGAAGCCACCCGTCAGTGCGGCAGCGGGAAGTTGTTTGAGAAGGGTGCGACGTGGTACGAGCATCCGGACCGAACGCTTGAAAAGGCGCTGGGCTTTCGAGGTGGAGCTGGTGCTCAATGGCGGTGCGGCCTCTGCGGATGTGGCAGGGTCACTTGCCTACGCAGTGCAGCTTGTCCTGGGTGCGGATGTAGAGACGGTCGTGGGCGATGGCGACGGAGGCGCGCACGGATTCATCGTTGCCTTGGGGGCGGGTGCCGTTGCCCATTTCTGCGACATGAAGGAGCTCGAACTTGGCGGGGTTGGCGGCGATGACATAGACGTCTCCCCAGAAGTTGGTG
This sequence comes from uncultured Verrucomicrobiaceae bacterium, assembly GCA_964538625.1. Classification (GTDB taxonomy): domain Bacteria; phylum Verrucomicrobiota; class Verrucomicrobiia; order Verrucomicrobiales; family Verrucomicrobiaceae; genus JAEUHM01. The sequence goes on along the minus strand of CAZIGH010000009.1, from coordinate 44,779 downwards.
GCGTAGATTTTGCCGTCGGCTGCGGTGGGCGAGGACTCAAACTTGGCCTTGCTGCCGGTGTCTCCGGTCCAGAGCACTTTGCCGGTTTTGGTTTCGACGCAGGAGATGGTTTTGCGTCCGGAGTCGAGCACGTAGAAGTAACCTTGGTAGTAGAGCGGTGTGGAAACGTCAGAGGTGACGACTTTGGGGTCGGAAGTCCAGAGGACGTCGCTGTCGTTGAGCAGGCCGGTTTTGCCTAGGGGCACGGCGAAAACGGGGTTGTTTTTGGGTGCGCAGGCCAGGGCTACGCCGTCTCCTGCGACTACGCTGGGGACGAGGCGCCAGTGACCGATTTTTTCGGGGTTCCAACTGCCCCAGCGCCAGAGTTCCTCACCGGTGGCGGCGTCGTGCCCGGTGATGCAGTCCCCGCCGACGATGAGCATTTGGCGTTTGCCCTCATGGTCGTGAAAGACGGGGGAGGAGAAGGCTTCGAGCGTTTCGGCCACGGCATCGCTGGGGCGGTAGTGTTTCCATAGATCCTTGCCGGAGGTGGCGTCAATGCAGAGGATGTAGGAGCGGTTGTCACCGCCGGGGGTGCCTTTCTGGGTGCCTTGGAACTCGAAGGCTTCGTCTCGCTGAAGGACCTGCACGTAGAGCTTGTTGTTGTCTAGCGTGGCGGAGGAGGAGTAGGTCCACTGGGTGCCGAAGTTTCCGTGATCCTTGGTGATGGAGCGGGTCCAGACTTCGGTGCCGTCGTGGGTGAATGCGTGGAGGTCACCGGTGGCGAAGAAGAAATAGACGTTCTTGGAGTCAGCGGCAGGAGATGGGGAGGCGAGGTTGGAATTTTTGTCCCACTTGTAGCCGGAGCCGATGGCCTTGCGCCAGAGTTCCTTGCCTGATTCTGCGTCGAAGGCGAGGCCGAGGAGCTGCTGTTTTTCGACATCGATGGCGGTGACGAAGACCATTTTTCCATAGACAATGGGGCTCGAGGCTGAGCTGGAGGGTAGTGGTGTGGACCACTTGACGCCTTCGGTGAGGGAGAACTTGGTGGGAAGGCCGGTGGCGCTGGTGGAGCCGTCCTGGTTGGGACCGCGCCACTGGGGCCAGTTTGCCTGAGCAGTGAGGGTGAGGGTGGCTAGGGCGAGAGCGAGGCGTGTGGTCATGGCGAGGAGTGAGAACGTCGTGAGTTTGGTCTGGTTTGCAGTTGTTGGCAATGGTTAGAGATGGTTTGATGTGTGACGAATGAGCACGGAGTTTGATTTGGCATCGTTTCAGGGGCTGTTTGCCCGGCTGAAGTCGGAGATGGGCAGGGCGATCGTGGGCTATGATGAAATGCTGACGGATGTGCTGCTGGCGGTATTCTCTGGTGGACACGTGCTGCTTGAGGGGGTGCCTGGGCTGGGGAAGACGTATCTGGTGCGCACGCTTTCGCAGGTCATCGGTGTGGAGCCGGGCCGGGTTCAGTGTACGCCGGACTTGATGCCAGCGGACATTCTGGGCACGCACATCGTGAACGAGGACGACCGCGGAAGAAGGGTGATGTTTTTTGAGAAAGGGCCGGTGTTCAAGAACCTGCTGCTGGTGGATGAGATCAACCGGGCGACGCCCAAGACGCAGGCGGCGCTGCTGGAGGTGATGCAGGAGCATGCAGTGACTGCGGGTGGGGAGAGGCTGGCGCTGCCGGAGCCGTTTTTCGTGCTGGCTACGCAGAACCCCATGGAGATGGAGGGCACGTACCCGCTGCCGGAGGCGCAGCTGGATCGCTTCATGTTCAAGATCAGGGTGCCATTTCCGGACCTTGAGTCTCTGGTGGAGATCAGCAGGCGCACGACTGGCTTCAGTGAACCGCAGCTTGAGACCATCATGAGCGGAGCGGGGCTGATGGCGGCGCAGAGGGCTCTGGCTGGGGTGGCGGTGCCGGACCCGGTGGCGGCTTACGCGGCACGGCTGGTGCTGGGTACGCATCCGGAGCAGCCCGAGGCCCTGCCCGAGGTGAAGCGCTTTGTCTCTTACGGAAGCAGCCCCCGGGGGCTGCAAGCCCTGATCCGCGGCGCGCGGGTGTGGGCTGCGGTGCGTGGGGGGCTGCATGCTTCCTGCGCTGACGTGCTGCGCGTGGCTCGGGTGGCGCTGCGGCACAGGGTCATTCTGAACTTCGAGGGCGAGGCCCAGCAGGTGAAGGTGGATGACATCATTGACAAACTGCTGGCGACGGTGAAAACGGCGGCTGAGCGCGGGGAGTGAGGTCTGGCCATGGCCAGATGTCTATGATTTTTCGCTGGATTTAGCGCGTAGTCGCTTCACAGTCCCCGCCCTTCGTTCAACCATCATCACCTCCAACCTCGCTGAAACATCATGTCCGATAAAAGTGCCTCCTGCTGCCGCCTCGAGTGGACCTTCGCCCATCTCATCCTCCGTCTCTGGGTCGGTCTGCGTTTGTTCATGGCAGGCATCGACAAGTTCCGTGAGAAGGGAGGCACCACGTTCAGCTTTGGCAATCTGAAGACCAATCTGACGCCGATTGAGAAGCTGATGACCGAGAACACGCCCAACTTTCTGCTGCCTGATGCGGTGATCGCCCCCTACTTCTATGTTCTGAGCTTTGCGTTGGTCATCGTGGGCTTCACCTGTATTCTGGGAATAGCCACCCGTCTTTCGCTGCTCCTGGGCGGTCTTCTGTTTGTCTCGCTGAGCTTTGGCATCATGGCGCTGCCGGATGACAAGGATGCCGTCTGGCTGGGCATTCAGGTGGCTATTACTGCCTTCGCCCTGATTACTGCAAGCCACAACAAGCTCTCCGTGGACGGTCTGTTCTTTGGGAAGAAGTCCTCTGAGGCCTCTGCATCGTAAGTTGGAAGAGATCCGAAACTCAACGCTCGTATCACCATGACAGACGCTGCTTCATCTTCCCTGACTCCGCTGGGCCGCTATCTGGACCGGCGCAACTTCCTCCGTACCGGCGTGATGACCGGAGCTGGGGTTTACCTTGCCACCAGCAAAGGGGCTGTGGCCCAGTCCGAGAGCGGGGAGAAGCCGCTGGTGGTAGCGCTGGTAGGCTGTGGTGCGCAGGGTCAGACGCTACTGAAGGCTGCCGCTGAGCTTACAGGTATCAATATTGTGGCTTGTGCGGATATCTGGCCATACAATCGGCGCATTGCTGCCGCGCGCATCAAGGCCAAATATGGTGCGTGCACGGAGTATGAGAGTTTGGAGGAAATGCTGGACAAGGAGAAGTCCATCGAGGCGGTGCTCATCGCCACTCCGGATTTCATGCACGCCCCCCACACACGTCTTGCGCTCACTGCCGGGAAGGCGGTGTACTGCGAGAAGATGATGTCCAATACCATCGAAGCTGCGAAGGACATGGTTCGTGCGCAGCGGGAGACTGGTGGAATCCTGCAGATCGGGCATCAGCGTCAGTCGAATCCGCGCTACATTAACCTCAGGGACAATGTGCTGCACGGTAACCGGCTTCTGGGTCGTGTCACGCATTGCTATGGCCAGTGGAACCGCGGTGTGGCCTCTTCTGCTCCCTTTGTGCCAAACAAGAGCAATGCAATCGATCAGGCGACGCTGGAGAAGAATGGCTATGCGGACATGACGGAGTTCCTGAACTGGCGCTTCTTCAAGAAGTATGGAGCGGGACCCATAGCTGACCTTGGCGCGCACCAGATTGGCATGTTCAACTGGTTCTTCAAGACGACGCCGGTGGCTCTTATCGCCACGGGAGGCGTCGATTACTTTGACGGTACGCCGGGGCCTGATGGCAAGCCAAAGGCGAAGTTTGAGCTGCCAGACAACGTGATGGCGAACTACGAGTTCAAGACGGAGGAGGGCACCATGCGGGCGTATTATCAGGTGCTGACGACCACCGGATCTCAAGGTTACTACGAGAAGCTCATGGGCATTGATGGCTCTGTGGTCATCTCGGAGTCCGCCACCGTGAACCAGGTTTACCGGGAGCCGGCGGCTCCTTCGTGGGACAAGTATGCTGAGGGCGAACACCCCATTCTGACGCGTTCTGCCGCCTCCGTGCATCACAAGATCTGGGAGAAGCCCAAGCCATGGACGCGGCCAGACACTTGGCTGGACGTGCCTTACACGGACGCTCGTGCCACTGCCGGTCTGGAGTCTTGGGAACTCGGGGCGAAGCTGAACGGTGCTTACCATGCTCCTCACTTGAACAACTTCTTTACCGCAGCTCGGAAGAAGGACGCTTCCCTCCTCAACTGCCCGGTGGAGGACGCTTTCCGCACCTGCGTGACGGTGCTCAAGTGCTATGAATCGATCGCTTCCGGTCAAAAATATGTGTTCAGCCCGGAAGATTTTGTTGTTTGACCTCCATACTGCATCCCCAATCTAATCTCATTCCCATGATGAAACCCACCCAAAATCTGCTCCTCACCGCAGCCGCAATGGCTTCTGGTCTTGTCCTTACCTCTTGCGGAGATCAAGCTGAGGCCCCCAAGGGTCCCGGTGCCACGCCGCCCGCAGAGACAGCCGCAGCGGCGCCAGCCGCAGCCGCGCCCACACCTGCCGGTGATATGGAAACCATCTCACCCAAGTTTCCCAAGCCTGCTTTCCAGGGCACTCCCATCCCCCCAGGTGACGTTCCGAACTTGGACACGCCGAAAGAGCCTGTGACCAGCTTCCAGGCTCCCAAGGGCACCACCAACGTGGCGCTCAACAAGAAGGTCACCTCCTCTGACCCGGCTCCGATTATTCCCGGTCCTGACGCGTTGAATCTCATCACGGATGGTGATGCTGACAGCTCGGATGGCTGCTTCGTGGAGTTGATGCCTGGCCCTCAATGGGTGCAGATTGACCTCGAAGCCCCCCACAACATTCACCAGATCCTTGTATGGCACTTCCACAAGCAGGCTGTGATCGTCAAGGGCGTAGTGGTGCAGATCAGCGATGACCCCGAGTTCAAGACTGGCGTGACAACGGTTTATAACGCCGACATTGACAACGCCTGTGGACAGGGAGTGGGAGAGGACAAAGCATGGGTGCAGACCAACCACGGTCGTCTCATCAGCGGCAAGGGTACCAAGGGCCGCTACGTGCGTCTCTGGTCCAACGGCAGCACTCAAGACGACTTCAACCGCTACATTGAAGTAGAAGTGTACGCCACCAAGTAATCACTGGCCCCTCTGCAAGTTTGGCCGCGGCACGGAGGTGTCGCGGCCTTTTTTGTTGGAGAACAGGTTTTGGAGCTTGTCCGTGCCTGTGGGTGGCATGGTTCTTGGGTTGGGTGGCTTGCCTCGTTAGCTTGCCGGGGTGCAAGAGCGCGGCTGCCGTGAGAGGGTCGAGGCGCGTGTGGGCAAGGTCCCACCTGAGGTCGTCTGGGCCGGTTCCCGCTTGGGGGTGGGGTGCAAGCGCAGGTTGCGAGGGAGCTGGGTGCGGGGGAGCAAGCACTCCGGCCACCGGCGGAAACGTGGTGAGCGCGAAATATCCCTCAATATTCGCGCCCGGTGACCGCCGGGGCCGGGTGCTTGAATGGTTACCTCGTCGGGGTGAGGAAAGGGGTTTCGCCGCGCTTAAGTGCTTCCACCGCGAGGCGGAGGGTGGGGGCGCGTTTGGTGGGCATGGGGCGCATGAGCAGGGTGGACTCCACCGCGTCTTGAAGCGCCTTGAGATCCGCTGGTGGTGGAGGACAAACGGGCAGGTGGAAGGTGGCTTCTGCCGACTGTCCGTTGGGGAGCATGGTTCCGAGCGTGGCGGTGGCGGAGCGTTGGAGCTCAGTGGGAAGGAAAGTCGTGCTGGCAGTCATGGTCTTGAATAGTTAGTGGCTTGACTGATAAAAACTGGATTCTTCATTAGAATAATCGCAAAACAGAAAATCTGCAATAAGAATATTCACATTTTTGATACTAACGCGATTTTCTGTTGGAACTCTCCAAGGTAGTGTTTCTGGAAGGGGAGGGTTCTTGTGGCCGTTCGACCGCGCTGACCCGTTCGGCGGCCGGTCTGAGTGGGCCGAGATGGGTTAGGCAGAGGGTTGGTTCGGCTCAGCTGGAGTGGGATTCCTGGATTGGGAGATGAGGTTCTCGGACTGGTGGGCTGCGGCTTAGCAAGGGCACAAGGTCTCTCCCTTTGAGTGGAGAGGGACCTGTGGGAGGTGGGGGTGAGATTGATCGTGGAAGATTCAACAAAACCATTTGCAGGGACCGTTTTGCGGCTTAAGTGAGGGCAGCAACCGCTAACAAAGGTTGCCAATGGGAAAAGAGTTCAACATCACGCCGGTCAACGTTCCGCACGTTGAAACCAAGTTTCGTCTTATCCAAACCCCGATTCCGCATCCGGAGTCATTGCCTACGCTGGAGAAGCTGCGCCGCTTGGAGCCGCTGTCCATGCAGGGGCAGCCGCCCATTGTGTGGGAGAAGGCTGAGGACATTTTTGTTTATGACAAGCATGGAAACCGCTGGCTGGACTGGAGTTCTGGGGTGCTGGTGACGAATGCGGGCCACGGAGTGCCTGAGGTCAAGCAGGCCATCATTGATCAGGTTAACTCGGGTCTTCTGCACAACTACGTTTTTCCCAGCGAGGAACGGGCTGAACTGGTGGAGCTGCTGGCCGAGGTGTCGCCGGAGGGCCTGGATAAGGTGTTTCTGCTGACGACAGGCTCTGAGGCGACGGAGTGCGCGATCAAGCTGGCACGCACGCATGGGATCTCGGTGGGGGGGAAACAGAAGATCGGCATTGTGGGCTTTGCGCGAGGCTTCCATGGGCGCACGATGGGTTCCCAGCAGGCGGGTGGCATGGCAGGACAGAAGGCGTGGATCGTGAACGAGGATCCGGCGATTCTGAATGCGCCGTTTCCGGATGGTTACTGGCAGAAGGATGTGAGTTTTGACACGTTTACGAGGGCGATTGAGGAGCGGGGATTGACGCCGGATCACATCGCCGGAGTGATTATGGAATCCTATCAGGGAGTGGGACCTGACTTTGCGCCAAAGGAGTATGCGGAGAAGCTGCGGGCCTGGTGTGATGAGCACAAGGTGGTGCTGATCTTTGACGAAGTGCAGGCGGGGTTCGGTCGTACGGGCAAGTTTTGGGCGTTTGAGCACTACGGGGTGACCCCGGACCTCATTTGCTGTGGAAAGGGAATTTCCTCCTCGCTTCCGCTGAGCGCCGTGCTTGGTCGGCGCCACATCATGGACCAGTATGGCCCGGGTTCTATGACGAGCACGCATACTGGTAACCCGGTCTGCTGCGCGGCGGCGGTGGCTGCCATACGGAAGATTTTGCGGGAGGATATGACGGGTAACGCGGCGAAGCTGGAGCCTGTGCTGCTCGCGGGGCTCAAAGCCATTCAGGCGCGGCATCCAGATGTCATCGGCCATGTGACCGCTGCGGGACTGGTGGCGGGTATGCAGACGGTGAAGGCTGGCACGCAGGAGCCGGACCATGACCTTGCGCACCGCATCATAGAGCTGTGCTTCCAGCGCGGGCTTTTGTTCTTTGCGCCAGTAGGGGCGTGGGGGCAGACGGTGAAGATCACGCCGCCGCTGAGCATCCCGAGGGAGGCTCTGGAGGAGGGCTTGGCGGTTCTGTCACAGGCTACGGATGATGCGGTAGCCGAGTTCGCCCTAGCCAAGGCGGCCTGAGGTTGGTCCCGGAGTTTGGCGTTCGTCACTGTCTCGTGCCCGCTGGGCGCGATTCAGTGGCGGTCGTTTTGGTGAGTTTGTCTCCAAGTTTGTTTCTGGCTTCGTCCGCGAAGGTGAGCATTCTCTTGAGTATCTCTGGGTGCTGGGCGGAGACGTTTCTGGCTTCGCCCATGTCGGCGTAAAGGTCATACAACTCGGGTTCCACGATCTGGCGGTGTTCGTATTTGCCGGGCTTGGGACCGGAGACAGGTGGCTGATCGCCCATGGTGCGGTAGCGGTGGGGCAGAAGGAGTTTCCAGCGTCCATCACCGGAGGTGACGGCTTCCAGCTCGTTTTGCTGATACCAGTGGCCGTACCAGGGGTGGGGATTAACCGCGTCTGGCTGCTGGGAGAAGATGGTCCAGAGGTTCTTGCCGTCGATGGGGTGTGAGGGTAGCTCCGCGCCAATGAGTGAGGCAAAGGTGGGCAGAATGTCGATGGTCATGGCCATGGCATCGCTGGTGGAACCGGCTGGGATGCGGCCTGGAAAACGCATGAGGCAGGGCACGCGCACGCCGCCCTCCCAGCTGGTGCCTTTGCCCTCGCGCAAGGGGCCTGCGGAGCCAGCGTGGCGTCCGTAACTTAGCCAGGGTCCGTTATCTGAGGTGAAGATGAGCCAGGTGTTGTCTTCTTGACCGTTGCGCTTGAGGGCCTCCATGACCTGACCGACTGACCAGTCGATCTCGGCGATGACATCTCCGAAGAGGCCTCGCTTGGTTTTGCCGGCGAACTTGTCGCTGACGTAGAGTGGTACGTGAGGCATGGGGTGGGCTAGGTAGAGGAAGAAGGGCTTGTCCTTGGCTTGGTCTAGGAACTGTACGGCGCGCTCGGTGAATCTGGTGGTGAGCTGGGTCTGGTCCTCTGGGGTGACTTGTGCATCGATGACTTTTTCGTTTTCGAAGAGTGGCAGGTCAGGATAGGTGCCGGGTTTTGCCTCCGGGTGAAATGGCCACATGTCATTGGAGTAGGGGAGGCCTAGCCAGGAGTCGAAACCGTGCCGGGTGGGCAGGAACTGCGGGTGGTGACCGAGGTGCCACTTGCCGACGGCGCAGGTGACGTAGCCCTTTTGCTTGGCCAGTTCCGCGAGCGTCACTTCGGAGTCGGCGAGGCCATGCTCGGACTTGGGTGAGAGGGCGCCGTGAATGCCGATGCGGTTGGAGTAACAGCCGGTAAGGAGGCTGGCACGGGAGGCGGAGCAGACGGGTTGGCTGACGTGGAAGTTGGTCAGCTTGCTGCCTTGTTGGGCCAGTTTGTCGAGATGAGGGGTCTCGTAGTCCTGCGCTCCGAAGGGGCCGATGTCCGAGTAGCCAAGATCATCACAGAAGACGATCACGAGGTTTGGCAGCTTGGTTTCCGCAGCAACGGGCAAGGTGAGGAGGAGTGAAAGAAAGAGGCAACGCATTGCGCCGGGAACGTGGCGGCGGGAGGGTTTGTTGCAGTGAACGGGAATGGATGGTGAACGCTAGCCTGACTGATTCATGAAACGTTACTGCAACTTGCTGCAAGCCCGTAGTAGCGGCGTTGGGCTTGTTTTGAAAGGCATCGAGCATTCACCCATGCAGTCAGCCTTTCAAAACTGCGCCCGCCTTGCCACTGCGGGCATTCACTGCGTCTGGCTACGACTTTCATGAATCAGTCAAGCTAGGGCAGGAAGCCTACGGGGTTAGCGGCGCTGGCGAGGCTGTAGAATCGGCTGATGTTGGGCAACACGAGGTCGAGACTGGACTTGGGAACTCCAAACCAGAGGGCTAGTTCGGCAAAGTATTCATCGACTGAGAGCGTGGGGATGAGGCGGCCGCGCCCTACATCCAGGGGATTGTTTTCGTAGAGGGAGGGGAACTGCCCGTACACCTTGCGCCCGGCTACTGCGCCCCCTGCGACGAACTGAATGCTGCCCCAGGCGTGGTCTGAACCGGCACCGTTGGAGGTGAGGGTGCGTCCGAAGTCGGATGAGGTGAAGAGAGTGACGGAGTTGTCCAGTCCCAGCTCAGCTAGTGCCGCGAAGAAGGCGGTGACGCAGGCGCTTACCGGCGGCACCATGCCGTTCATGTTGTTGAGCACCTCATCATGGTGATCCCACCCGCCCACGTTGATGAAGTAGGTCTGCCTGGTGTGGCCAAGTGCGGAGTGCCCGGCTATGGACTTGGCTACGCGCTGGAACTGAGCGGAAAGGTTGCCTGTGGGAAAGACGACGCTGGAGGGCAGGGCGATGTCGGTGGCGGTGTTGAAGAGCTGGAAGGCATCCATGGCGCTGCGCTTTTTGGCGGAGAAGGCTTCAGTGATGAGGTGCTGGTATTGCAGGGCGAGCTGGCCATCCACGGCGCGGGTGCGGATGGGAGTGATGCTCCAGGGGCTGGTTTCATCTGGATCGTAACCTTGGAGGGTGGCGGCGCCATCGGGGCCGACCGCATATTCGTAAACGCTCTCGCCGCTCTGCCAGACATTGCTGCCGGCCAGGGAGATGTTCATGGAGACCTGTGGATTGGAGTTGAGGGACTGAAGGAGATCACCGGCACGCCCTGCCCAGCCTCTGGCGGAGCGCACGTCTGGCATGGAGGTCTGCCACTGTTCGATCTGGTCGGAGTGGGAAAACAGGCCGAGGGGAAACTTGCCGGAGTCATCGAAGTATTGGGCCTTGGTGACGGGTTCCACAAGGGTGCCGACATTGGCTATGAAGGCGGCCTTTCCGGCTTCAAATAGGGACTGGATGCCGCTCATGCCTGGGTGCAGCCCCAGCTCGATGCCGGGCGTATTGGTGGGCGTGATGGGGAGAAGGCCGCTGCGTGGTAGCGCCAAGTCTCCGCGAATGCCGGCATACTCGGCATACTCGCTGATGCCTCTGGGGACGAGGAGGTTGAAGGAGTCGATGCCGCCGGAAAAGAAAAGGCACACGAGTGCCCGAAACTCTCCCGGCGCAGGTGCGGCAGCCGCCACGTTGCCGGCGAGTTTGAGATTGAGCAGGGTGCTGAGGATGGGCAGAGAGGAGACGGCTGCACAACTGGCCTGTCCGAGAAAGCGACGACGTGAGGGATGGGCATTCATGGTGACGGCGCTTCAGCGGAGGATGGCGGCTTCGGGTGTGGAGGCGACGAGGTAAATCGCCATGTGGATGCGTTCGTTGACCCAGTCCCCGTGGGTGCTGTTGATGGACTCCACTGCGTAGCGTATGATTTCGTGTTGCTGGGGGGGCAGAGTGCCGCCGGTGAGTACGAGGTCCAGCCTGCGCAACAGTGCGGGGACGTCGTTGTAGAGCGCTTTCTCGGGGGCGAGCTGGGCGCGGACCACGTAAGCGGCGTTGGAGTCTCCCCAGCGGTTGAAGCCCCAGCCCCAGTTGAAGATGCGGAAGTAGTAGTTCGGCAGGGAGAGCGCGGAGATGGCGTTCATGATCTGGAACTCGGGTGCAAGGAGGCCCGCATCTGAGAGTGGGCCGGCGGGGCTGTAGCCGGGGCGGAAGAAGTTGAACACACTGGGTGAGGACAGGGGCTGCTGGAAGTGGATCTCCCCAAGGTAGGACATTCGATAGTGGCCGGAGGTGGAACGCGCGTTGAATGCGCGCGCCAAGCTGACGGTGCGCAGGTAGGGCTCCTTGAGTTTGCCGAAGGTGTGGCTGGAGAGAAAGGCGGGATTGCGCGCCTCGTCATCGAGCAGAATGGCGCGAATGACGGCCTTCATGTCACCGCGCACATTGCTGCCGTTGTTTGCAAATGCGGCAGCGACGCGCCCTACATAGGCGGGGGAGGGATTGGAGGTAACGAAGCGCTGGATGAGCTGCTTGCAGATGAAGGGGCCGGTGTTGGGATGGTTAAAGAGGCAGTCGATGGCGGCATTGACGTCCGCCAGACAGGCAGTGCCTTTGTCAGGGTTGCTGGCGGTTCTCGCGGGAAGGGTTACTCCATTGAGCAGGGTTTTGGGCTCCAGGTCGTGATACTCATCCCACATTCTCATGGGCACGGTGTAGTTGGCTGGCGGCCACCAGAACTGGTTTGCTCCGGGTCCTCCGTAGCTCATGCCGGTGAAGACCCGGGCGAAGTTGGTAATGTCTTCGTTGTCATAGGTCGGGATGGGCTGGCCTAGGTTATCGAGCTTGCGGGTGCCGTCGGGGTTGAGCTCCCACAGGCCGATGCTGAAAAGCTGCATGACCTCGCGGGCGTAGTTTTCATCCGGGAAGGTGCCCGCCACGGGATCGGCTTTCCGATTTTTCAAGTGACTCAGATACACGCCCATGCAGGGGTGGGTGGAGACTTTGAAGAGCAAATCTCGAAAGTTTCCGAATGCTCCGCGCACTAGCACATCATAGTAGTTCGCCATGCCGCGCGGCTGGTTGTAGAGGACTTCCACATGGTCCGAGATGACGAAGATCTGGCTCAATGCGAAGGCGACCCGCTGGCGAAGGGGGTCCGGTGCCTGTGTCCGCGCTCCGGGATATGGACTGCCTGCGCCCATGACCTGTCTCCACCAGCTCTGCGCCTTGTGGTCGCCGTAGATGGTGGTGCCCGTTCTTACTAGGTAGTCTAGGTGAGGCTGGTGAAGACCCAGTGGCTTTTTGAACTGATCCTCAATCCATGCCGGTATGCCCATGCTCATGACCGTTTGCACATTCTGCGGAATGATGTCGGCATCCGCAGTGGAATCCGAGTTGGGGCCGAATGCCGCCTGCATGAGGAAACGTGCTGCGGCTTTGGCTCCGGGTTTGTTTGAAGCATTGCCGAGTCGGAGGGTGGTCGCTTTGTCTGCGGGTCGTGCCGGGAGTGTGTAGCCCGTTCCGGGAAGCAGGGTGACGATGATGGTCTCAGTGGTCTCACTCAGGGTGTCCGGCAGTGGAGTGAACTCAATCCAGGACTCTCTCTCGCCGTCTGGGATGACGATGGAGCTGGTGGTATCCGCTAGGTAGTCCACGCCGGTGCTCGCAGTGCCGGAGAGCGCTAAGTTCACCGTGAGGTCGCCGACAGTGCCGCTGCGTGTCACGGCCACATGACCACGGTCGGGCCAGTCCTCCCGCAAGTCGCCATCCAACAGGATGAGCTTCACTTGCTCGGGTGCCGGCTGAGCTATGCCGTAGCGGTCCCCCATGAAGAAGAGCGCAAGGCATGCGATGCAAAGAAGACGGGAGTGCATTGAATTATGGTTATTATAATTGAACCACAATCGAAAGCCAAGAGCAATACTGCCCCCGTGGTATCCGCAGCGTCGTCACATCTGCGTAACAATCCCGGGGAGGCAGGTTCGCTACCTGTCCCCGGGGGCGAATCTTCCATGCTGGGCCAAGATTAGGCCAGCTTCATTGACAGCGTCTCGAGCAGTTTTTGGCTGCGGGTGACAAGGGTTTGGGGGTCCTCGATGAGGCCTGCGCTGAGCAGGGTGGTGTCCAGCAAGTGCTCGGCGATGAGGGTGGCCGTTTCGGCGTCGCGGTCCTTATGGGCGGCGAGATTCTTGATGAGCGGCGAGCGGGGATTGAGTTCCAGGATGACTTTGGGGTGGTCGAGGCCGGTGTCCTGTCTGAGGGCGCGCATCATCTGCCGCATTTGTGGGGAGGGCTCATTTTCCGGAAGCAGTGCCGCCGCATGACTGCTGACAAGGCGCGTGCCAGTGCGTACTGAGGTCACGCGCTCTTTCAGCTTTTCGCTCAGCCAGGAGGTGAGGGAGGCGGCGGCATCTGCATCGAGAGCCTCGCCCTCGGCCTCGGGTGCGTCTGGGAGTTCCAGTTTGTCCGAGTTCACCGGTTGAAGGGACTTGCCATCGAACTCACGCAGTGAGTTGACCACATAGTCGTCGATCTGCTCAAAGAGGTAGATGACCTCCAGTCCACGTGCTTTGAATGCTTCGAGGTAGGGTCCGCTCTCGATGGCAGCACGGCTCGGGGCGATCTGGTAATAGATGTCTTTCTGGCCGTCTTTCATGCGGCTGACATACTCCTGGAAGCTGGTGGTTTTCCCCGGCTCAGTGAAGGAGGACTCGAACCGTAACAGTTTGGCCACGGCCTCGCGATGCTCATGGTCTGTGGCCACGCCTTCCTTGATGAAGCGCGAGAACTTGGTGTAGAACTCGACATACTTTTCTGGAGCGTCGGCAGCTTCTTTGTCGAGGAACTTGAGGAAGCGTTTGGCCACGGTGTCTCCCAGGGAACGGACGAGGGCGGAGTCCTGCATGGACTCGCGAGAGATGTTGAGGGGAATGTCTTCAGAGTCGATGACTCCGCGCAGGAAGCGCATCCACTCTGGCAGGAGTTTGGGTGGATGCGGGTCGATGAGAACTTTTTTGCAGTAGAGGGCTACACCGGGCTGCATCTGGCCCATGCCCCAGAGTTCCATGTTTTCGCCGGGGGCAAAGATGAGCGCCTTGATGTTGCGAGTGCCTTCCGCTGCGAAGTGAAGTGTGTAGCTGGGTTCCTCAAAGGCGTGTGCGGCGAACTTGTAGAACTCGTTGTATTGCTCCTGCGTCACTTCGCTTTTCGGCTTCAGCCACAGTGCTTCCACGGTGTTGATGCGCTCACCGTTGAGGTGGATGGGGAAGGCGACGAAGTTCGAATACTTGGTGAGAATCTGCCGGATGCGGCTGGCTTTGGCGAACTCCGCGTCCGCCTCATTGAGATGCAGCACGATGCGTGCGCCCCGGGCCTCGTTTTCGGAGGGTGTAATGTCATAGCCCGTGGCACCATCACTGCTCCACACGAGGTCCTCGGCATCAGGCTGCCAAGAGCGCGTGTGGACGTCCACCTTGTGAGCCACCATGAAGGCAGAGTAGAAGCCCACGCCAAACTGGCCGATGAGTTGAGTGCCGTTGGCGTCCTTGCCACTGTTTTTGAGTGCTTCCACAAAGGCCTTGGAACCTGAGTGCGCTATGGTGCCGAGGTTTTGCACCAGCTCGCCGCGCGTGAGGCCTACGCCGTGGTCTGCGATGGTCAGGGTGCGGGCCTCCTCATCAGTGGTGAGGTGGATTTCCAGCGGCAGATGGGGCTGATAGATTTGGTTCCCGGTGAGCTGCGTGTGTTTGAGCTTCTCCATGGAGTCTGCGGCATTGCTTACCAGCTCCCGCACGAAGATTTCTTTGTCCGTGTAGAGGGAGTGGATGACGATGTCGAGAAGCTGGCGGACTTCAGCTTGGAACTCGCGGTGTTCAGGGGTCTGACTCATAGGTTTGAGAGGGGTAAAATGGGGGCCAGCAGTGTAGTGCAGCCAGCGCTGCGGCAAGGATTTTTTGAGCAAGAAGGTGAAGACCACTGGGGGATGCGGGACGGCTGGAATGCTGGCGGCTTGACTCCCTGGGCGGCTTGCACTAACCAGACGGCCTCATCATGGCAGACACCTCCGCTCCGTCCCACGGCTACACCGAAGACTCCATCAAATCCCTCGACTGGCGGGAACACATTCGGCTTCGGCCCGGCATGTACATCGGCAAGCTGGGAGATGGCTCGCTTCCAGAGGACGGCATTTATGTTTTGATCAAGGAAGTCATCGACAACGCCATTGACGAACATGTCATGGGTTTCGGCAAGGTGGTGGAAATCAACATAGATGAAAATCAGACCTGCACGATCAGGGACTACGGTCGCGGGGTGCCGCTTGGCAAACTGAAAGAGGTGTGCGCCCAGATCAACACCGGTGCCAAGTATGACAGCGAGGTCTTCAAGCGCTCGGTGGGTTTGAACGGCGTGGGCATCAAGGCGGTGAATGCGCTCTCATCCTTATTTGGCATCCAAGCGTTCCGCGATGGTCAGACCCGCGCCATTGAGTTCAGCCAGGGGCTGGTGAAGAAGGAAGTGAAGTCACCGGTGCCCACGGATGAGAAGGATGGCACGATGATCGTCTTCCGTCCGGACCCGGAAGCCTTTGATGATGACGTGCGCTTCCGCCTGGACTACGTGCGGGAGATGCTGCGCTACTACGCGTGGTTGAATCCTGGTTTGACGCTGCGTCTGAATGGAGAGGAGTTCCGCAGCAAGGACGGACTGCTGGACCTCATTCGTGCGAAGATGCCGGAGGAGCCGTTATATCCCATCATCTACCTGAAAGGGCCGGATGTGGAAGTGGCCTTTACGCACGGCACAGGTGTGGGGGAGGAGTACTACAGCTTCGTCAACGGGCAGAACACGACCCAGGGCGGAACGCATCTCAATGCGTTCAAGGAGGCGATCGTGCAGGAGTGCCGAGAGTTCTACAAGAAGCAATGGGAGCCGGGTGATGTGCGCGGTAGCCTAGTGGCTGCGATCAGCGTGAAAGTGCAGGAGCCGGTGTTTGAGTCTCAGACGAAGACCAAACTTGGTTCCACGCACATGGAGCCGGGCGGGAGAAACCTGCGCACGCACATCAACAATCTGGTCGTTCAGCAACTTGACAATCATCTCCACAAAAACGGAGACGTGGCGAAGACGCTGCTCGAAAAGCTGCAACTTAACGAGAAGGAGCGCAAGGACATCAGCGGCATCCAAAAGGCCGCCCGAGAAAGCGCCAGGAAGGCCAAGGTACATAACAAAAAACTGCGGGACTGCCGGGTGCACCTGGACACCAAAGACAAGCAGCGAGAGCAGAGCACCATCTTCATTACGGAAGGGGACAGTGCTTCCGGGTCCATCACCAAGAGCAGGGATGTGAATACGCAGGCGGTGTTCAGCCTTCGTGGCAAGCCGCTGAACTGCTTTGGGATGAGCCGAAAGGTGGTGTATGAGAACGAGGAGCTGTACCTGCTGGCCAACGCTTTGCAGATTGAGGACGACATAGAAGACCTGCGCTACAACAGGATCATCCTCGCCACTGATGCAGATGTGGACGGGATGCACATTCGGCTTCTGATGATCACCTTCTTTCTTCAGTTCTTCCCCGAGTTGATTCGCAAGGGGCACGTTTACATTCTGCAGACCCCGCTCTTCCGGGTTCGCAACAAGAAGGAGACCCTCTACTGCTACGACGAAAGCGAGAAGCAGCGTGCTCTGGCCAAGCTGGGTCGAGCGGCGGAAATTACGCGTTTCAAAGGTTTGGGCGAGATCAGTCCAGATGAGTTCAAGCACTTCATCGGCTCCCACATGAGGCTGGAGCCGGTCATCATGCCTGAGCACAAGCCCATCAAAGAACTGCTTCAGTTCTACATGGGCAAGAACACGCCAGAGCGGCAAGGCTACATCGTGGAGAACCTGCGCGTGGAGGAGGAGCTGGAAGTTCCAGCGTCGGAGGCGGTTGCCGTGGCGGAAGTGGCTGCCTAGGCAGGGTGGGGTAGCTGGGGGGCGCTTGAGTGTTCCATGGGCGCGGCTGGCGTTGAAGCCTTGTGGTTTATGAGCTTGAACGCAAAACTTCTCTCGACCCGGTGGCGTTGGTGAGGCAGTGTCTTCCCATGTCTGAGCGCATCGCCTTGTTTGGCGGCAGTTTTAATCCTCCTGGCCTTCATCACCGCCTGCTGGTCGAGACACTGGCCGAGCATTTTGACCGTGTGCTGGTGATTCCCTGCGGGCCTCGTCCAGACAAGGCTTCCACCAATCTTATACCGCCTGTGTATCGTGCAGCGATGGCCGACATGACCTTTGGCGGCATGGCCAAAGTGGAGGTGGATCTGTCAGACCTGGAGCAGAATGTGTTCACCCGATCCCATGCTCTGGAAGACAGGTTCAGAAGGCGTGGAGAGATCTGGCATGTGGTGGGAGTGGACTTGATCAAAGGCGGCGGACAGGGGCAGTCTGAGATCCAGCGCAGCTGGGAGAAGGGTGTCACACTCTGGCAACACTCCCATTTTGTGGTGCTGACGCGTCCGGGCCATGAGTTTGATCGGAGTGATCTGCCGCCGAACAGTCTGGTCATTGAGACTGACATCCCGGGAGCGAGCAGTGAGATACGGGATCGCATTCAACGGGACAAACCGGTGGATGAGATGCTTACGGCGCGCACGCTCTCTTACATTCAGCGCTATGGGATTTACCGCGCACCCACTCCTGCCACATGGGCCAGGGGGGCGCTTACCGGTGCGCCTTACAGGCTGATGGTGGATCGTCGTAACCCGAAGGCAGCGCACTGGGAGTCAAGGTTCAGTGAGTCTGACCGGCCAGCGTTTGTGACGGTGCTGGGTGGAGACGGGGCCATGCTGAGGTCCATCCGCGAGGGCTGGCGTGAGCGCCTGCCTTATTTCGGCGTAAATGCTGGACACCTGGGTTTCCTCATGAATGAAGCAGACACGGTGCTGGACAATGACTTCCCTCCCCAGGAGGTGATCTTCAGGCAGCTGCCCATGTTGTATGTAGAGGTGGAGACGGTGGAGGGGCAGACGACGACTGCTTACGGGTTCAATGACGCGTGGGTGGAACGAGAGACGTCTCAGTCGGCGTGGCTCCGGGTGAAGATCAATGACAGGGTGCGCCTGCAGAAGCTGGTGAGCGATGGCGCGCTCTTCGCCACAGCTGCAGGTTCCACGGCTTATGCGCGAGCCATGGGTGCTACGCCGCTGCTGGCAGACACACCTGCGTGGCTGTTGGTGGGGTCCAATGTGATGGAGCCCATCGACTGGAAGAGCGCTCTGCTTTCGATCGATTCTACCGTCGAGATTGAGAATCTGGATCCTGTGCATCGACCTGTGAGGGCATTCATCGACGGCAATGACCAGGGGGTGGTGAAAACGATGAGAGCCCGCATCTCACGTGCCGCCGCAGCCGAGCTGGTGTTTGACACCTCGCATGACATGGCTGAGAAGCTCGCTGAACTGCAGTTCCGGCATTCTGGACTGACGGATGCGAAGCGGCCACCATCCATGTAGGCGTTCACTTCGGAGCGGCGGCGCTCAGGTGGCGCCAGAGTTGGGCTCGCTGAACAGGTAGCGCTTTGTGGACGACGGATTGAAGTGCTGCAATGGGGCGTCCCGCTCCACCGGTGAGGCCCAGAGTCTCGGCGAGGCGGAGTTCAAAGCGTTCGACCAATGGCATGCTGGGGTTATGAGTCACAAGATAGTCGAGCGCCTTGTGCAGGAGGTCATGAATCTCCGGGATAGGTGTCTCCCGCTCCACGCTCATTTCGACGAGCTTTACCAGGTAAGTGGCGGCAAGAACTCGGGAGTAAGTATCTCTGAGGTGAAGTCTGGGTTCGGTGAGCGCCACCTCAGCCAGAGTGTGCAGGTCACCGGTGCGGCTGGGCGTCCAGCGGATGTCTGCGGAGACAAAAAGGTCTAGCCGTCCGGCAAAGACGGACTTGGGCCGGAGCGCACCCTTGGCGACCGTTTTAAGAAGGCCGTGACTTGCGGTGCACCAGTGCACGATGAGACTGGTCTCCGTGAGCTGGTGTCTGCCGATGACGATGGCGCTGGATTTTTCCACAATCTTTCAAAGGATTCCCTGTTCCTAACCTGACTTATTCATGAAACGCTACTGCGCCTTGCTGCAAGCCCGCATTCGCGGCGTTGGGCTTGTTTTGAAAGGCATCGAGCATTCACCAATGCACTCAGCCTTTCAAAACTGCGCCCGCCTTGCCACTGCGGGCTTTCACTGCGTCTCGCTACGACTTTCATGAATAAGTCAGGCTAAGAGTCGCGCAAGGTGGTGTTTTGCGTTTGCCAGATGCTGGCTTTCTCTCCAACATCTGCCCGCATGAGCCAGCCAGATACAACTGCACCGAATGTTCGATGGTACAAGACTTTGACGCCGTACCACTGGTTTGTTTTCAGCATGGCATCCCTAGCCTGGATGTTCGACTGCCTTGACCAGCAGATCTTCTTGCTCTTCCGCAATCAGGCGCTCGAAAACCTACTGCCGCCAGGAACAGACCCCACGGAGGTGAAGACCTATGGAGGTTATGCCACGTCCATCTTCGTGGCCGGTTGGGCCACTGGGGGGCTCATTTTTGGTTCGCTGGGAGACAAGTATGGACGCGCGAAGATGCTTACGCTGACGGTGTTGTTGTATTCGGTGTTCACCGGGCTGTCAGCCTTGTCCACGGGCTGGCTTGACTTTGCGATCTATCGCTTCATCACGGGGCTGGGAGTCGGTGGCGTATTTGGCTTGGCTGTCGCCTTGGTGGCCGACACGCTGCCTGACCACGCAAGAGCCAGCGCGCTGGGCCTCCTTCAGGCGCTTTCTGCGGTGGGCAACATCACGGCGGGACTCATCAGCATGTGGATTGGAGGCATGATTGGCTCCGGCACCCTCAGTTCCGGTACGGCGTGGAAGATCGCCTTCCTCATGGGGGCGGCACCTGCCTTTCTGTGTGTCTTCATTCAGAGCAAGCTAAAGGAGCCGGAGAAGTGGGTGAAGGCTCGTGATGCCAGCAAGCTCGCCGGCAAGGTGATGGGTTCCTACGGCAGTCTGCTGGGCGAGTCACGCTGGAGGAAGCCGGCTCTGCTGGGCATGGTGCTGTGCATCTCGGGTGTCATTGGTCTCTGGGGTATCGGTTTCTTCGCGCCGGAGTTGGTGGGAGACGTGATATCCAACTCGCTTAAGGCGCAGAACCTTCCCGCTGCAGAAGTGAAGGCGGCAGAAGCACACTGGAAGGGCATCAACAGCATTGTGCAGAACATTGGTGCGTTTTTTGGCATGATCGCCTTTGCATGGCTGTGCCAGAAGATCGGTCGCAAGTCTGCTTTCACTATCGGCTTCATCGGCGCGGCGGCTGCCACGCTCGGCTACTTCCAGACCTTCAATGGCATTCAGCACATCTGGATGAGCGGCGTTATGGGCTTCTTCCAGCTCGCGCTGTTTGCGGGATTTGCGATTTATCTTCCTGAGCTGTTCCCTACGCGGCTTCGCAGCACGGGCACGAGCTTCTGCTACAATGTGGGGCGCTTCCTGGCTGCGAGCGGCCCTTTCACTCTGGGGTTGCTTCAGCAGGCACTGGCCAAGGGTGCTACGACCACCTCAGAGAAGATCGACGCTTTCCGCGATGCTTGCAGCTACATGAGCGCGGTTTTCCTGGTGGGCCTCATCGCGCTGATGTTCCTGCCTGAGACCAAGGGACGCCCTCTGCCGGAGGATTGAGTGATGACCGCCGCCGAGCTTGCCGCGTCTGCGGGGTGTGATGTGTCTCCGCCGCATTTCCTTTCCGGTGAAGCGCTGGCTCTGTGGTATGCGAAGAGGGCTGGACACTCCGCCCACAATGCGGATTGGGCTGCTGCTCATGACATCGCTCAGGAGATTCACACACCCATGGGTTCCTGGGTCCACGCGCTTCTGCACTTGATTGAGGGTGATCAGTGGAATGCGGACTATTGGTTCTCCAGGGCAGGTAGGCCTTCCCGGAAGAGCGGTCAAATCGATGCCTTGTGGGATGAAATCGCGACGGCGGTGCTGGAGTCTTAGCCGGTGAGCAGAGGTGATTTGTTGCAAGCTCTCGTTGTCGGCATTGGTTTGGCCTTGAAGTGTGTGGGGCAAGGGGCCCATTCGCGATGTCTGACACATGGGCTCTGGCTCGCTTCCTCGGGCTTTCGCATTGTCTGTCCAAGGCTTTCACGAATGGAGGAGGTTCGGAGTTTGAACGGGAGTTGCGCGGTAGCTGCTGCGTGCCAGATTTGGCGGCATGTCGGACAACGTTCGTCGAGGGACACCGGGGAGGCTGCTGCTGCTATGGTCATGCTTGATGCCGGTGGTAGTGCTTTTTGCTTGGCGCGTGCATGCGCAGCGGGCGGCTTTTGAGTGGGTGGAATATCCTACCGGGCTGGGGGACAACCTGCTTTACAGCTCCCTTGGCAACAATGATTACTACGAGGGCAATCTGCGTCTTGAGGGGCGGAGTGAAGGGCTTTACCGGAGGATGGTCAATCCGGTCAGTCGCAAAGACGAACGGATGGTGAAGGTGGCAAGGGAAGAGCAGGGCAGGGTGTATGTTTATTCTGCGGATAGTGATGCCGCCGCAGGCAGACTGTTCGTGAAGAGCGGTGAGGATCAGTATCTGGAGTTTGGCCAGCGGAAGTTCTGGCCGAGCTACACGCCACCTCCAGCGAATGCCTCGGGAGGCATTCCGGCCCCCTGACTTCGGCGTGTTGTGTTCGGGTTTGCACGCTCGCCAATCCGCAGGTAAGTCACGTCCCCCAACTTTTTATCATGCCCATCACACGCGCGCTTCTCTCTGTCTCTGACAAAACTGGTATCCTGGACTTTGCCCGGGGTCTTGCTGAACTTGGCGTTGAAATTTTGTCCACAGGTGGCACGGCCAAGCATTTGAAGGACAACGGTGTTGCCGTGACGGATGTCTCTGAGCACACGAAGTTTCCTGAGCTTTTCGACGGACGGGTGAAGACGCTGCATCCGAAGGTGCATGGCGGCTTGCTCCAGAGGCGTGACAATGAGGAGGACGTACGTGACGCACGGAAGCACGACATTCCGGTCATTGATCTCGTGGCCATCAATCTTTACCCCTTTGAGCAAACGGTTGCCAAGGCTGGGGTGACGCTGGAGGAGGCGATTGAAAACATTGACATCGGCGGACCGTCGATGCTGCGTTCGGCTGCGAAGAACCATAGGTGGGTCACGGTGATCAGTGACCCTGCGGATTACGCGGTGGTGTTGGCTGAAATGAAAGAGAGTGGCGGTGAGACCAAGCTGTCCACTCGGGAGCGCTTGGCTTGCAAGGTGTTCCAGCGCACTTCTGCATACGACAGCGCCATCGCAGCTTTCCTCAACAAAGAGCAGGAGTCTCAGAAGACATTTTCGGTGAGCCTGCCTCTCTATTCCGAACTGCGGTACGGGGACAATCCTCATCAGGCGGCTGCGCTGTATGGGAACTTTGGGGATTATTTTGTGAAGCTGCATGGGAAGGACTTGAGCTACACAAACATTCTCGATATTCAGGCGGCGGCAGGGGTGGTGCAGGAGTTTCGCCGACCCACAGTTTGCATACTGAAGCACACGAACCCCTGCGGCGTGGGCTGTGCGGACGAGGATCTGAGGGAAGCTTGGGAGAAGGCCTTTGAGACGGACAAGCAGGCACCGTTTGGCGGGGTCATCGTCACGAATCGCTCCATGACGCTGGGACTTGCCAAGTTGATCAGTGAAATCTTCACGGACGTGATCATCGCGCCGGACTTCGATGCGGATGCACGGGCGCACTTGCAGAAGAAGAAAAACCTCAGACTGATTCAAATGCTGGAGACGGTGCCTGAGGCGCTGAGCGCTCCGATGATTCGCAGTGCGCCGGGCGGGCTGATGGTGATGGATGCGGATCCTCGCGCTCTGGGGCTGGATGATTTGGAGAGCAAGGTGAAGACCCAGCGGCCACCGACTCGAGAGGAGCTTGAGGCCATGCGTTTCGCGTGGCGTGTGGTGAAGCATGTGAAGAGCAATGCCATTGTGTTTGCCTCGCATGACCGAACGCTCGGCATCGGGGCCGGGCAGATGAGCCGCGTGGATTCCTGCCGCATCGCGGTATGGAAGGCGCAGGAGGCTGGGCTTTCACTCAAGGGCAGCGTGGTCGCCAGTGATGCGATGTTCCCTTTTGCCGACGGGCTCATAGCCGCAGCTGAAGCGGGAGCCACGGCAGCCATTCAGCCTGGGGGCAGCATGAGGGATGAAGAGGTCATAGCGGCAGCGAACGAGCGTGACATGGCCATGTGCTTCACGGGCCACCGTCACTTCCTGCACTGATGGTTCTGGCGGTTACATTTTGACAATGCCGCGCCGAAGCGCCTCAGCGGTGGCTTGGGCGCGGTCCTTTACCCTGAGTTTGTCCAGGATGCGGCTGACGTGCTGTTTCACCGTGTCTTCTGAGATGCCAAGCTGGGCGGCGATTTCCTTGTTGGCATTCCCCTGTGTGATGAGCTGAAGGATCTCGCGCTCACGGATGGTGATCTCCGGTTCGCTCTGCCGCTGCTCGAGGCGTCTGGCCACCTCTTCGGGAAGGTTCCGCGCTCCTTTCGCCGTAAAGCGGATGGCGCGCAGCAGGGCCTCGCGTGAGGCGGACTTTTGCAGGTACCCCAGTGCGCCAGCCCGGAGTGCGGCCAGGATCTCGTCATCGCGTGCAAAGGTGGAAAAGATGAGCACTCGCGCAGCGGGATGCGCCTTGAGCAAGTGAGCAGTCACCTCTATGCCGCTCTTGTCAGGGAGCTGCAGATCCAGCAACACGACATCTGGCTTGAGTCTGCTGAAGAGGGATATGACGTCGCTGCCGTTTTCGCTCTCTCCCACTACGACAAGATCCTCTTCAAGTTCCAAAGATGCGGCCAGTCCACTGCGAACCACAAAGTGGTCATCTACGAGCAGAAGCTTGATGAGCGGTGCAGCCATGAGACTCAGATTACGAGGAGAGGGGAAGGGAGATCTTCACACAGGTGCCGCAGCCATCTGCTCCAGTCCACTGAACATCCGCGCCGATGCTCCGGCAGCGCTCTCGGATGCCCATGCAGCCAAAGTGTCCGGGTTTTCCCAAGGTGTCGGCTAGATCGACGAGTCCCACGCCGTCGTCTCGCACCTCGAGGGTGAGGAGGTGGCCTAGGTGACTGAGGTGAAGCTGGATGTGATGCGCCCTGGCGTGCTTGAGTGCATTCGTCACGGTCTCTTGGGCGACCATGCGCAGGTGATGGACCAGATGAGCTGGGAGCTCTGGCAAGTCTTCAGCCACGATGGCTTCTACTGAAGTGGATCCAAAAGAGGTGCGGTCAGCGAGTTCCTTGAGGGCTGAGCCCAGGTTTCCGGTGCCGTCCATGTCGGCACGCAGGTCGGCCACGAGGTTGCGAGCCTCGGACTGGATCCGTGAGACAAGGTGGCGGGAGGTGCTCAGCAGGCTGAGAGCCTTGTCATCGAGCGTCCGCGTGCTTGCCGCATCCAGCCGCAATGAAAGTCCTGCGAGTTCTTGCTCCAGGGTGTCATGGAACTCGCGTGCGATCCGCTGGCGTTCCTCCAGCACTGCTTCGTGAGCGATCTGACCTCGAATGGTCTCGGTCTGTCTAGCTACCTGGCGTTGCAGCAGTGCGATCCATGCGCCGGACAGAACGAGAAGCACCAGCGTGGAGCCTAGTGCTAGCAGAAGCCGTTCGGCCGTCCACCAGGGCGGGGATTGCAGGAGGTGAAGATCATCCATGCCGCGAAGGAGCACACGAACTGAGGCGGGTAGGGAGCGGAAGCCGCGGTCGCTGACGGTGCCGTCCACCTCGCAGATGCCGGAGACCTTCAGCGTGGAGCCTTGTTCCGGAGTGTCGAAGGCTTGCGGAATCCAGGCCCGGAACTCTCCCTCTGCCGTACGCAGGACCAGTTCGGTGTGGCTGGCTGTGGTGAACGCTGCCTCCAGCGTGCCGGAGAGTCTGACCAAGTCGCCGTCGTGAACGCCGCTGTTCAGCGCGGGGAGATCGATGTCGAGAGGTTGAGGAAGTGTGGTTGGATATGGATCATCCACATGGGTGACCTGGGCATCACCAAGTGCGGCGCTGTAACGGTCCATGAAAGGAAAGCCTGCGATCATGACTCGCTGACCGGGCTGGAAGTCTTCGAGGCCATGGGTGGTGTAAACGGCGAAAGCGAGAGTGGAACTCAATGCATTGTCTTTTCCAGGCACCTCGCTTCTGACGTAGAGGCGTGAGGGGTGAAAGGCTGCGAGCACCGTGCCTAGCAGCTTGACTCTTCTCGCAGATGTCAGTGCAGAGCCGAAGGACATGAGCTGATCTGCGGTGGAGAGTGGCATGCTGTCCATCTCTGGGGCAGGGGAGATGATGGTGATCTGCGACCAGTCACGCAGGCGGAGGTAGGGAAACACAAGTTGACGCCGGTCATTGATGCCACCTGCTGCAAGTCCGCGGACATTGAGTTCTGCATCCAGGAGACTGGTCGGAGCGTCTGTAGGCGGCGCGTCCACACGCACTTCGATCACTTGGCGTCCCGTGCCGAGTTTGAGAACAGACTTGGTATCCCCTAGGGCCTCTATGCGTCTGCCTACGCCTTGCAGCTGCACTTCTGCGTAGTGGTATTTGGCAGACATGAGGTCGTCATAAACCACTTGTGGCGGTGTGCGCAGCTTGCCCGGGCCTACGAGTTCCAGCGAGTCGATCTCCACTCCGGGGAGGAAGAGTCCTGGAAATGTTTTACCCGTGGCGCGGATGAGGTCACCCCTTTTCAGGGTTGGGATGGGATTTTTGCTGCGGAGAAAGGTGGAGCCGCTGTCGTCCTGAACAAAGACCGTGCCTGGCGATTCTACAAAGACCACGTTCACTTCGAGGTGAGCCGTGCGTCCCTCTGCCGCTTCCGTGGCACTGAGTTCGCGGACTTCGCGTGCTGAGCGGAGCACGGACTGTGCAAGCAGCGGGGACGCTGCGAGTAGCAGGGTGAGAACGCCTGGCACTAGAGGGTGGAGCATGAAGGGTAAAGTGACCGAGGCAGAACCCTTCTGGAAGCGAGAAAATGAGTTTGGACTGCTTGCTGGCCATCACTTTGGTGAATGAAAATCCATTTGCGGCAGACGGCAGGCCATCGTATGGAATCCACCCGGTAACGGAGACGCGCGGTTAGCTCAGTGGTAGAGCATCACCTTGACATGGTGGGGGCCACAGGTTCGAACCCTGTACCGCGCACCATTGAGCAAACATCCGGCTCACGAGGAGCGCTTGCATCTTTTGCGGCGCCGCCCATCGTGACAGCCAGCTCAAGCGCATGGCCCACGGCAAACCCAGCATCGCGATCATTGGTGCAGGCCTCTCAGGCCTGGCCGCAGCGGCTCGTTTGCACCAGGCGGGGCATTCGTTTGTGCTTTTTGAAGCATCCGATGAGCCTGGTGGGCGTTTGCGAACGGACATGGTTGAAGGGTTTCGGCTGGACCGCGGCTTTCAGGTATTTTTGCCGGGTTACCCGCGTGCGAGGAAGCTGCTGGACTACGAGGAGCTGGACTTGCGCCCCTTCTACCGCGGTTCATTGGTCCACTGGGCGGGGCAGGTGCATCGCTTGGCTGATCCCATTCACCATCCAGGAGACGCATTCCGCAGCATCCGTGACAAGATCGTGCCGTGGCGTGACAAAGTGTTCACCATGCTTCTGCGAAAGCACGTCTTCGGTCTGCGACAGGTTCCCAGGCATGGGCCGCGTCAGTCCACAGATGGTTATTTGCGAGACTGGGGTTTCTCTGAGGTGTTCCGGGAGCGGTTTCTGCGTCCCTTTTTCGGAGGCGTATTTTTGGATCGAGAACTGACGACGGATGCCCGCTTGTTTGAGTTTGTTTTCTCAATGTTTGACCGTGGAGGCACGGCACTGCCGGCCAGGGGAATGCAGGAGATACCCCGTCACATGGCGAAGCAGCTGCCAGCGAGTTTCCTTCATTTCAACCGCCGCGTGACGGCGCTGCGTGCCGGAGAACTGACGCTGGACTCTGGCGAGGTCATACGTGCCGAGCACATCCTGGTGGCCACAGATGAGGACGCTGCTTCGGCGCTCCTCCCAGAGCTGACTGCGACGCGCCCGCTGCGCACCCGAAGCACGACTTGCCTGTATTTCGCCACAGACGAGCGGCTGGACGCGGAGCCAGTGCTGCATCTGGACGGAGATCTGCGTGGTCCGGTCAATCATGCCTGTGTGCTGTCGGCCGTTTCCTCAGATTATGCGCCACCGGGGCAGCACTTGATTTCTTGCTCCATTATCGGCTCGCCCTCTAGTGTGGAGCTTGAGGATGTGGTGAGGGAACAGATGAGGGGTTGGTTCGGTGAGTCGGCGAGCCGCTGGCGGCACTTGCGCACGTATCAGATCCGAAACGCCGTGCCCGCCGCCCGTCAGATGAACGTGGGAGATGGCTCACTGGCAGGAGAGGTGCGCCCAGGTATTTACCGCTGCGGTGACTACACTGAAGATCCTACCATCAACGGCGCTTTGCTCTCTGGCACACGCGCCGCAGACATCATTTTATCCAAGGTCAACTCATGATTAGTAGCTGCATCCTCCGTCGTATAGCCCTCTGTGCTACTTTTGCGCTGCCGCTCTCTGCGGCGGCAGAGAAGCTCGAATCTCTGCCGGGTCTTCAGCTTTATTCCCTGAGGTCTCAGTTCAAACTGCGCGGAGTGGACTGGACGCTGGATCAGGTGAAGGCGCACGGCATCACGACAGTGGAGCTGGCATCTGGCATTCCAGACATTCCGATTGCCGAGCTCACGGAGAAGCTCAAAGCCCGGGGGCTGAGGGCAGTGAGCAGCCACTTTGGTTACAAGCGCTACAAGGAGGATCTGGAGGGGATCGTGCGAGATGCCAAGGCGATGGGGATCCAGTATGCGGGCTGTGCGTGGATTGATCATCAGGACACGTTTGACGAGGCGGAGTGCCGGGACGCCATCACTACCTTTAACCGTGCGGGTGAAGCCTTGGCAAAGGAGGGCATCAAGTTCTTCTATCACTTTCACGGGTTTGAGTTTCAGCCGCATGGTGATGGCACTTTGTTTGACCTGTTCATGAAGGAGACCAACCCCCAGTACGTCTTCGCCCAGATGGATGTGCTATGGATTGTTTTCCCGGGGCGTGATCCGGTGAAGTTGCTTGAGCAGCATCCAGGGCGTTGGGTACTGAGTCATTTGAAGGACTTGAAAAAAGGAGTCGAAACGGGCGTGCTGACCGGTCGCACAGACGTGAACAACAACGTGCCGCTGGGGCAGGGCCAGGTGGACTGGAAGGCGTTCTTCCAGGCTGCTTCAAAGGCTGGCGTGCAGCATCACTTCATCGAGGATGAGTCGGACTCCGTGCTGATCCAGCTTCCGCAGCATGTCGAGTTCCTGAAAAACCTGGAATGGTGAGACCTGCGAGCGCTTCAGTCATCCCACACTTTGAGCAGTTCCACCTCAAAGATGAGTGTTTCGTGGGGAGCGATGTCCGGCGGTGCGCCGCGGGCTCCGTATGCCAGGTGAGCGGGAATGACGAAGCGATACTTCGCCCCCTCCTGCATGAGCTGAAGGCCCTCGGTCCAGCCTTTGATGACGCGATTCAGCGGGAACTCGGCGGCTTCTCGACCGGCGAGGTAGCTGCTGTCGAACTCACTGCCATTAATCAGCGTGCCTCGGTAGTGGACGACCACGGTGTCTCTCGGTCCGGGACGCTTTCCGGTGCCCGGCGTGAGGATCTGATACTGGAGGCCACTGGCCGTGGTGACAACGCCTTCGACTTTGGCATTTTCAGCCTGGAATGCTTTTCCGAGTTCGAGTGTGGATTGGGACATGGAGAAAAGGGCGGCGAGTGTGCAGCGGCTTGGTTAAGGCTGCAACGTCAAACGTCCTCATAGTAAGGTGTATGAGTAGCCGTTCCCTTCAAGATCTGGGTTGGTGCTCGCACTTCGAGACCGCCATTGAACCATATCTTGCGGACGGACTGGTGCCTGCGCGTTTGATCCGGGATAACAAGATCACGCTTGGAGCGCTGACGGTGGAAGAGGGCAAGTTCGTTGAGCATGAAGTCATCCTTAGCGGCAAGGTCTATCATGACGCGGAAACAGATGCCGAGCTACCCGCCGTGGGTGACTGGGTGGCTCTGGATGTGGATGCGGACTCGGACTTTCCAGTCATTCGTGCGCGCCTGCCCCGACTCACCTGTTTTTCCAGAAAAGGTTCTGGCTTCAGTGCCGAAGAGCAAGTGATCGCGGCCAATGTGACGACGGTAGCGGTGGTGACGGATCCATGTACGGATTTCAACCTTCGCCGTCTGGAACGCTACTTTGCCATCATCGGGCGCAGCGGTGCCGCTCCGGTGGTGTTGGTCAACAAAGCGGATCTTTACACCAGAAGGGAATGCGAAGAAGCGGTGACCCGAGTGCGGGAGCTGCATCCGGAAGTGGAGATCCACGTCATCAGTGCTTTGGAAAAGAAGGGTCTCAGAGCGCTCCAGCGGCATCTGGCACCTGGCACCACTACGGCATTCATCGGCTCCAGTGGGGTGGGCAAGTCGGAACTTGTCAATGCGCTTCTCGGCGGTGAGTACCAGTGGACTGGCGAAGTGGATGAAGGCACGGGAAAAGGCAAGCACACCACGACGGCAAGGGAACTCATGGTGCTGAGAAAAGGCGGTATCATCATCGATAATCCTGGCATCAAGGAAATCCAGATGTGGACGGATGAGCGCACGCTGCGAGAGCGCTTTTTGGACATCTCCGCCCTGGCTGCTAGCTGCCAGTTTGCAGATTGCAAGCACGGCAAAGACAAGGGATGTGCCATTCAGGCAGCGATCCGAGAAGGCGAGTTGGACTCTGCGCGCCTCGACGCCTTTCTGCGGCTGGATGAGGAAATAGCAGAGTTGCATCGTCGCCGGAAGAAGCGGCAGATGACGCTGGAGCGCCGCAGCAAGAGAGACCATCGGGTGCAGGCGAGGAACTGGGCAGACCGGCGTGAGCACGAGCGTCGGCTCAAGCCGCGGGCACACCGTGATGCGGATGACCTGCCCTGAAAGCGCCGCCATCCGCAGTGGCAAAGTGCCGAATCCAAGCTATCGCCTCCAGCCTCATGTCTTCCCAATCCCCGAGTTCAGACAGCAGCATCGGCATCATCGCCGGAAATGGCATTTACCCCGAGACATTCGTAGCAGGGGCAAGGAAGGCCGGTGTGGCCAGACTTGTGGCGTGCGCCTTTGAGAACGAAACCAAGCCTGAACTCGCCGAAATAGTGGACGCTATCGAGTGGGTCCGCGTAGGACAGCTCAGCCGGATGATCAAGTTCTTCAAGCGGCAGGGCATCACGCGTTGCGTCATGGTGGGGCAGATAGCGCCGAAAAACCTTTTCGACCTCCGCCCGGATGTGAGGACGCTGCTCATGCTCGCGCGGGTCAAGAAGCGCAATGCAGAGACGCTGTTCGGAGCCATTGGAGACGAGTTGAAAAAGGACGGTATCGAGCTGCTGCCCGCCACCACCTTTCTGGAAGACCTCATGCCGGCGGCGGGCCACATCGCTGGCCCCGTGCCGAAGAAGCGTCGGCTCGATGATGTGGCCTACGGCTTCAGCATTGCAAAGGAATCCTCCCGTCTGGACATCGGGCAGACAGTCATCGTCCGCAACGGCACTGTGCTCGCCGTGGAGGCCTTCGAGGGCACCAACGAGTGCATTCGGCGTGGCGGTGCCTTGGGCAAAGGGGGAGCCACCATGGTAAAGGTGGCCAAAACCAGCCACGACATGCGGTTTGACGTGCCCGTGGTCGGACCTGAGACCATCCTGACTGCCGCCGATGCCGGTGTGGATGTCATCGCCGTAGAAGCAGAGAAGACCTTGCTGCTCGGTCGTTCAGAAATCCTGGCACTCTGTGAGTCCCGCCGGGTCACCCTCATGGCGTGGGCGGGCTGAGTTTAGGCTTCAGCAGAGTCGGAGAAATCCACGCCCTCGGCATTCAGAATGCGCCGCAATCCGCCAGTGGTGATCCGCGCCAGATCGGGATGTCCCTCCCGATTTGCGCGTGACCGCACGAAGCGTGTCAGCTGCTCGTAGCTCCAGGCGGTGCCTTTTTCGTCGAACTCCGCCGGCGTTTTCTTGGCGATGGCAGTGAGCCATCGAAGGCTCTCGTCCGGTCGGTTTCCCTTTTCGTAAGGCTTGTCCGCTATCCCCGCTTTGACCCCCAACTCAGCCACCCGCTCCAGCCAGCGGTAGGCGACGGGGCGTGAGAAGCCGGCCAGCTTGGCGGCATCGGTGATTTTCATGCCGTGCGCGAATGCGAGCAGGAAGCGAGCACGCCGCGCAAGGCGTGGATCAACATCGGCCCGCAAAGACACTGCACCGAGAAACTCGTAGTCTTCGGGCGTGAGTTTAGGGGCCGAACGTCGGGACGTCGGTTTGTCTGATTTAGACATTGTCGGGAGGAAATGTCGCTGGGAGGGGATGAGTGAGAGACGCAAAGGACGTATGACCACGGCCTAAGCTGCGCGAAGGGTTGGCGCGGGAACGCCACCCATTCAACGCCAAAAGGGAACCAAGGTTTTCCGATTCGTCAAATAAGTCTTCAGATTCCGGTGGTGAGCCACTGGTACGGATTTCATTGCGATCGTGGGACTCACCGGCAAGTCAGTGCCAGCAGACTAAGTCATTGTAATAACACCAAGAAAAAGGGTACTGGGAACCCAGGGCTGACCATTTTGCTGAGAGGCCTGTTGTAGGGCGTGTGATCGAGGCCGCACGCTTGGTCAATTCACCAAGTTCAAGATGACGAAAAAAGATTGTGGTATGCTTGCTCGCCCATTACCCTTTGGGAGGAATAACAAAAAGTCGCTAAATCAGTTTTGTCTTGTAACAACAACCACATTTCGGGGATTATAGAATGGTAGGAGCTCTGCGTTGGCCTCCGGCCCTCGGTTTCTCAACGACATTTTCGAACAAAACCTCAACCTCTCTGTCTTCCAAGCAATGAACTTGAACGCCGCAAAACGCTGTCTCCTCGGAGCCGTGCTCTGGCCTGCTCTGGTGAGTGCCCAGGTAGCGGTCACCACCCCCATCGTTGGGTTCGATACACTCCAGGTAGGTGGAGCGTCGGGTGGCGGCAGCCAAATCAGCTTCCTCGGAACGGAGTTTCTCGCCTCGGTGAAGCACGTAGGTGCCTCCTCGACTGTGACCACCTCAAGCTTGAGCGATTCGTTGGCCAGCTGGACGGATGATCAGTTCAACGGAGCGAATGGACCGCATTATCTTGAGATCACGAGCCTCGGCGGTTCCACCTCGGCCGCTGGCGTGGGAAGCACCTATCTCATCAGCGACACCATAGCGAGCAGTAAGACGGTGACTCTGGCGACCAACTTGCCTGCTGGTCTCGGCACGCCGGTCGGCTACCGCATCGTCAAGCACTGGACCTTGGCGGGGCTTTTTGGAGCCACCAACACAGCCGGCCTTCAAGGCGGAACCTCCGTTACCGCAGACCATATCCAGCTTTGGTTCGGCGGCACTTATGAGAGCTACTACTACCAGACTGCCGGCATCGGCGGCACTGGCTGGAGAAGGGTGGGAAATCAATCTGAAGATGCCAGCGGCACCATCGTCCGTCCAGACCAGAGCTTGATCGTCAAGCGCGGCCAGGCCCAGGACGTGGCGGTGACAGTGATTGGGGAAGTGAAAACGGGGCAGACCAGCGTCACCGTCAGCCCTGGGTTCAACTTTATCCCCAATCCCTACTCCGTGGCTATGACGCTGGCCAGTTGCAACATCTACACTGGCAATCCCGCCACCGGTCTCGCCGGAGGAAACATCGCCACCGCCGATCAGCTGCTCGCGTGGAATGGGACCAGCTACGACACCTACTACTACCAGACCTCAGGCATTGGCGGCACGGGTTGGAGGAAAGTGGGAGACATGACCACGGACGCTAGCGCCACCCCCATCCCTGCACTGAGCAGCATCATCGTCCGGCGCACGGCGCCGGGCGCATTCACCTGGGTGATGCCCCAGCACCCCGCTTCATTTTAGGACATGAAATCGCTACTTTACAGCCTTCTCCTCGCCGCAGGCCTCTCTTTGCAAGGAAGCGCCGCCACCATCAACTGGTCTGCTGGAGTCAACAACGGCTTCAGCCTCGCCAACGGCAGCTCTGCTCCGGTTGGTTCGCTGGTTCGTGTCGGGTGGTTCCGTGATCCGGGGACCGGGCTTCAGCTCACCGACAGCCAGATCCAAGCGCTTGCAGGTACCCCGTCCGTGCTCAATACCTACTTTGTTCAGGCGGCCAGCACCACCATTGGATCAGGCTTTTCACCTGCCATAGCAGGCCACTTTTCTGCCAACAGCTCAGCAAATACCGGCAACGGTGGGCTGGCGATTGCGGGGCGTCAGATGTACCTGTGGGTGATGAACGGGCCTCTCGCCTCAGCGACGCAGCAGGCCATCGTTTACTGGGACGCCACCGATCTCACGACCAACCCCGACAGCTCGCCGCAGCCACCGGGAGTTCGGTGGGTTTTCCCTGGCGAGGAACCT
This sequence comes from uncultured Verrucomicrobiaceae bacterium, assembly GCA_964538625.1. GTDB lineage: Bacteria > Verrucomicrobiota > Verrucomicrobiia > Verrucomicrobiales > Verrucomicrobiaceae > JAEUHM01. Next base: position 11,387 of record CAZIGH010000009.1, on the reverse strand, counting down.
GTGCCAGGAGTCACCACCATCGAACTCACGGATCTCACCACAGGCAGTAGCACGCTGGCCGCAGGTGCCAGAGTGGTGGTGGGCGCTTTTCCCGTAGGCACTTCAGGGGAGACTGGCGCGCCAAACTTCGGCATGGCGGTCATTGACGCGCCGCTGACCATCGTCACAGGCACCTCCCTGCCTGGTGGGGTAGTCGGCGTGACCTACACCACCTCACTTGCGGCTACAGGTGGCCGCTCGCCCCTAGGCTGGGCGGTGACCGGCGGCACTTTGCCCGGTGGGGTAAGCCTCGCCGCCAATGGCACCCTCAGCGGCATCCCCACCGCAGCAGGCACTTTCAACTTCACGGTGACGGTCACTGATGATCTGGGGGTGAATGAATCCAAGAGCGTCACCTTGGTCATCGCTGCTTCGAGTTTGTCCATTACCACAGCGAGCATTCTGCCGGGCGGCATCCAGGGTGCCGGCTACACAACCGCCTTGGCAGCTAGCGGAGGCACTGCGCCTTATTCGTTCACCGTGACTGCGGGAAGCCTACCGGGGACCGTTTCTCTCGGCGCTGGCGGCGATATCTCCGGTAATCTCGGAGCGCCGGCTACTTACAACTTCACAGCTCAAGTCACAGACGCTGGAGGGCTGTCCGCCAGCAAGTCCTTTAGCATCGTGGTCACCGCTTCACCTCCGATTACCAGTCCCACCGTGCTTCCTCAGGGCGTTGTCGGTTCGCCATACGCATACACCTTCAGTATTCAGGGAGGGGGCACTTACACTTGGGCCGTGACGGCAGGCGCGTTGCCTGCCAACCTTACCCTTGCAGCCAACGGCCAACTCACTGGCTCGCCTACCGCCTCGGGCACGGCGAGCTTCACCGTCTCCGCACAGGCTCCGGGCGGGAGTGTCTCCAGCAAAGCGTTCACTCTCGTAGTGAATGATAGCCTCGTCTCACCCACCGTGGATGATCCAGCCTTCCCGGTGACGTCTGTGGGAGCGGTTTTCATCCAAAGCATCACTGCTTCTCCGGCTCCCTCCGGTTATGCAGCCTCCGGCCTTCCAGCCGGGCTGAAGTTCAACGCAGCCAGTGGTCTCATCAGTGGACGCCCGACGGCTTCCGGACTCTTTATGGTGAGGCTCAAGGCGAAGAACGGAAAAGGATTTGGCCCCGAGATTGTGGCACCGCTGGTGGTCAGAGCGTTGCCTACCGGTGCCGTGGGCACTTTTGTGGGGATGGTCGAAAGGGATGCCGCCGTGAATGGCAACCTTGGCGGCAGGCTAGACCTCACCACCACCGTCACGGGCGCTTACACCCTCAAGCTTACCCAGGGAACCACAGCGGTCACTCAGAAAGGCGTGTTGGATGTGGTACTGGGCCAGGCTCCGGAAATCAATGCCACGCTGGGAAGTGCCAGTGTGAGGCTCGTTTTCGACCCAGATGCGAACTCTGTGGACGGCACGGCCACGGTCGGCATGGCCTCGGCTGACATCGAAGGCTGGAAAAACGTCTGGAGCAAGGCAGCGCGGCCTGCCTCCAGCCTGGCCGGATACTACAGCTTCGGCATGGACCTGACGACGGACATCGGAACCGGTACCGTGCCCCAGGGCACCGGGTTCGCCAGCTTCACCGTGGGTGTGGATGGCAAGCTTACTGTCAAAGGCAAGGCTGCCGATGGCAGCGCCATCACTACCGCAGGTCATGTGGGTCAGGATGGTCGATTCCTCGTCTATCAGCAGCTCAATGCCAAGCTGGGTTCGCTGCTCGGAACGCTGGAGATTGAGGCAGATGCCAATGGCGACTTCTCCGGGAATGCCATCTCAGGTCAAGTCACATGGTCCAAACCCTCCACCTCAGGCAAGCTGTATCCAAGCCAGTTCGGACCGCTCGTGCTCAGTGCTGAGGGGGGCTATTTGGCCGTGGCAGCGAAAGGCAGCGTTGTGCAGGGTCTGCCGTCCACCACTTCATCTGCGGCGCTGGACTTCAGCGAGGGTGGACTGGGTGCGGCGGCCTTCAATCCTGATGTGCCTGCTTTCACGCTCACCTCGGCCTTTGTCCCGGTGATCCCACCCGGCCACCAAGCCAAAACCACGCTGAAAATCGCCGCCGCGACGGGGGCGATCTCCGGGAACTTCGTCTTCCAGGTAGGTTCAGCCAAACCGGTGGTACCCTTCACGGGCATCATCATCCGCTATGCCAATGGCACCACCAAGGCTGCCGGCTACTTCCTGGCAGCGCAGCCAGGGCTGCCTGCCTCCACGCTCTCTGGCAAGTTCGTGATCACGCAATAAGTCCGGCTTCGGACACAGGAATGCCGGAGGTGATTTTGCACCTCCGGCTTGCATCTGGCCCAAGTCCACGCGAATGCGTTTGCGCGTGATCGAGTATCTCAAAATTTGCCGCCCTGACCACTGGCTGAAGAATGTCTTCATTCTCTTTGGCCACGTCGTCGCGCTTGCTCTGGTGCTGGACTTTGAGTTCGACACCGGGCTTCTGCGGATGGCCCTGCTCTCTCTGATTCCGGCGTGCCTCATCGCCTCAGCCAACTACGTGCTCAATGAGATTCTCGACGCACCGTTTGATGCCATGCATCCCACCAAGCGGCTGAGGGGCATCCCTGCCGGGAAAGTGAAGGTGGTTTACCTGTGGTGGATCAAGGCAGGACTCATCGTGAGCGCTTTCTCCCTTGCTTATTACTGGGGTTTCAACTGGGCTTACCACGCCTCGCTCCTGCTGCTGCTCATCAGCGGAGTGGTTTACAATGTGCGCCCGCTACGGCTGAAGGATCGCGCCTTCATGGATGTTATAGCGGAGTCGTTCAACAACCCCATCCGCCTTTGGCTTGGGTATTACGCTCTGGTGGAACCTCGCACCGTTCCTCCAGCATCCATCGTGCTCGCCTGGTGGTTCTTCGGCGCGCTGCTTATGACGGGCAAGCGTTACTCAGAGTTTCGTTTCATCAATGACGCGGAACTCTCGGGTCGTTATCGGCGCTCCTTCAAGACCTACACGGAAAAGTCTCTCATACTGGCCATGATCACCTACGCGAATCTGTTCTGCTTCTGCACTGGGGTGGCCATGGCGGTTTATGAAAAGCTGAACAACCTCGTCTTCATCTTCCCCTTGGTGGTGGCGGCCGTGCTGTTCTACTTCAACCATGCGATGAAGGCGGAGACTGCTCGTCTGGAACCCGAGCAACTGCTGAAGAACCCGTGGATCATCCTCTGCACCCTAGTCACAAGTCTTGCGACGTTGTGGCTCCTGCTCGTGGATACAAACTACGCCAAGGCAGCGCATCTGCTGGGGCCGCTGAAGTGGTAGTGCAGCGCATCTGGCGAGTGCCCAGGGAAGTAGCCGTCAGGCTACCACTCCCACCATCCCAAATCGTGGAAAGCAACGGTCAATCGTCTCAAAGGTTCTCCGCACTTTCCTAGACGAACCGTTGCCAAGCCCGCCGGAGACTGGTAGGAAAAGGGCATGGCACAAGCAATCATGGATCCCGAAGAGGTGAGGCGTTTCGCGAAGGAGCTGAAGCGCTTCAATGATGACCTGGCGACGCGCGCAGCCGGTCTTCAGGCAAGGTTTGCCTCATTATCATCCACTTGGCAGGACCAGGAGCACGAGAAGTTCGCGGAAGAGTTCGTGGTCACTATGAAAGCGCTGCGCAAGTTCATGGAAGTGTCGGAAAAACACACCCCGTTCCTCCTGCGCAAGGCGCAGCGCATTGAGGAGTATCTCGACCAGCGTTAGACCCGTTCCACCTTCTCCCGCATGGCAGATCAGGCAAAGGTCACTTCCTTGGATGCGCTGGAGTTTTTCCGGCAGCGTCTGCTCGTGTTTCAGTCCAAGGCCCAGCGTGTCTTGGATGACACCCGCGACGAGGTGAAACGGATGCGCAACTGGCTTCAGAACGACCAGTGGCGCTTCTGGGAGATGCAGATCAAGAAGCGCACGAAAATGCTGGAGCTTGCGGAAGCTGAGTTGATGACCGCTCGTTTCTCAGAGTTCGTGGAATCACCTACTGTTCAGCAGGCTGCCGTCAGAAAGGCTAAACGAGCGCTGGAAGAGGCGGAGGAAAAGCTCCGCATGGTCAAGAAGTGGAGCACGGAGTTTGAGAGGCAGGCCGAGCCGCACCTTAAAAAGCTGGAGCGTCTGCGCGGCTGGCTGGACGCCGACGTGCCCAAGGCATCCGCGTTCCTGTGGAATGCGCAGCGCACGCTCGAGGACTATGCCAAGACGGATGCACCCACAGCCACCGCCGCACCCCGCCCTGCAACCACTGAAGAATCCCACGGAGCATGAGTCTCAAGGCAAACGCAGCCGCCCTTTCGCAGGGGTTCAAAGATCTGTCACTCGCGTGGCAGCAGACGAGGGCATCTTGGCGGGATTCAAAAGCGCTGGAGTTCGAAGAGAACTATCTCTCCGAGCTGCCTGATCTCTCTACCAAAGTGGGGCTGATCTTGAGTGAGCTGGACAACCTGATGAGAAAGGCAAAAGCGGATTGTGAGTGAGAAAATCGATATGACAGCCAGCCGCAGTCTGCGGCTTGTGGCGGAGTTGCAACGCGCTGTGGCCACGTTTGCGGAACGTGAAGAACAGTTGCGGTCCGAACATTCGACCAAAAAGTTTCAGCTGGAAAGAAAGCACAAAAATGCCTCCGGCGACTACACGGAGGCGCTGGAAGAGAAGGTGGCTCAGATCCGCGCTCATCACGAGGCATGGGAGCAGCGTGTTCATGACAATCATGAGAGACGTCGAGAGCGTATCAATAAAGCTCAGCGAACCGGCAACCGTGATTTGCACAAGCGCGCCGAAGAAGTGCGAGAGCGCTGGCTTGGAAGTCTTCAGGTTAAGAAGATCAACATCGAGCGGCGCGGAGCACAGGCAGTCAAACTCGCTGAGGCAGCCTTCCAGCGAGTGGACGACGCCTTAAAAGAACGCAGCGGGCGCCTTGTGGAAATGGACCGGCTGGCCAAGGTCTCCCTCTCCGGCTACGCAAGCTTACGCAACCTCTTCCGCAGACAGAAGGGTGAGCCCTCGGCTACGGTGAATCCTGAAAGTCTGATACCTCAAATCGATGAGGCCCTCGGCAAAGCAGAGGCCATGGCGGCGGAGATCAAAAGACTGCCTCTCCCCAAGCTCTTCTCCGGCGTTGGCTTGATGCCGATGATTCTCCTCGCCGTCGTGCTGGGTGTTGTCGTCGCGGCAGCACTGGGGCTTACCTCGCAGGCCATGATGATCGCGGCAGGTCTGAGCGTTGGCTTGATCGTGTTACTGAGCCTCCTTTGGCTCATTGGTCGTATGCAGGCCGCTCGTCCTGCCCATGAGCTGGCAGCGGTTCTCTCCACAGCAGTCAAACAGCACGAAGACGCGGCTGCATCTGCAAAGGCGCGGCTCATGGCGGACAAGAAAGCTGCTGAGCAGAAGACCGAGCTGGAGCTGCGTGACATTCACGCAGAATGGGAAAAGGCAGACCGCGTGAAGGGAGACTTCGAAGCCACCATGCGTGAGAAGTTGCGAGTTCAGGTGCCCCGGTCCTGGGGGAAGAACGATGTGCATCTCAACAAACGTGTGGACTTCATCCGCGCTCATTGTGAGGAGGCGGTGCGAAAAGTCCGAGAGGAGACCATGAGTCGTCATGGGACTCTCACCCAGGCGCGTGATGCCGATCTGGCTACACTGAATGCTGAATCCGAAAGCAAATGGAACGCCCTGGCTGCGGAGTGGCGCTCTACTGTGGTGCCACTCTACGAAGGTATGGCGGAGATGAATCGTCCCCACGTGGCCAATCCGCCGCCTTGGACGATGGCTTTGGCCTCTGCCTGGACGGCTCCGGATCACTTTGAACCTGCCACGCGGTTCGCCAAGCTGGAGTTGAAGCTTGAACCCGATTCATGCCCCAAAGATGAACGCCTAGCGCTGCCCGGCCCGGCTGAGGTAAGTGTTCCCGTAGCGCTGTCCTATCCGGATGAGGGTTCCCTGCTGCTGGAGACGAGTGAAAGCGGCACGCCAGATGTGGTTGGCACGCTGAACCATCTCATCTTTCGCCTCTTTGCCACCACGCCGCCCGGGAAAATAGCCATCACCGTGATTGACCCCGTGGGCCTGGGGCAGAACTTCGCGGGACTCATGCACCTAGGCGACTACGAAGACGCGCTCATCAATCGCCGCATCTGGACGCAGAGGGATCAGATCGAAGACCGGCTCCAGGAGCTCAATGAGCACATCGAGAAGGTCATCCAGATGTACCTTCGCAACGAGTACGCCACCATCACCGAATACAATGAGCAGGCGGGTAGCGTAGCGGAGAAGTATCATTTCCTGGTCATCGCAGATTTTCCGGCAGGCTTCAGTGAGACCGCCGTCAAGCGCCTGCAGAGCATCGCCGCCAGCGGACCACGCTGCGGAGTTTTCACCCTGTTGCACTGGGACAAGCGTCAGCCAGCTCCGGATGGGCTGGTGGCGGAGGAACTGCGAAAGGCCTCCGTGGTGCTCACCCGAGGTCCGCAGGGCTGGCAGCTCATGGCGGAGGGCCTGAAGCAGAACAGAGCCACACTCGCGCTAGACGCACCGCCTTCAGACGAAGTGGCTGTCGAGCTCGTTCACCGTATCGGCAAGGCAAGCATCGACTCCAACCGGGTCGAAGTGCCCTTCAGCATCATCGCGCCACAGGAGACGGAGTTCTGGAAGGATGACACTACGAACGAACTCAGGGTCGCCATCGGTCGCACGGGCGCTACCAAGCTGCAATACCTGTCCATCGGCAAAGGCACCCGGCAGCATGCGCTCTTCGCCGGCAAAACAGGTTCTGGCAAATCGACGCTCTTCCACGTCATCATCACCAATCTGGCTTTGCATTGCAATCCCGACCAGGTGGAGTTCTACCTCATTGACTTCAAGAAGGGCGTAGAGTTCAAGTGCTACGCCACCAAAAAGCTGCCCCATGCACGGGTCATCGCCATCGAGTCAGATCGAGAGTTTGGCCTCAGCGTATTGCAGCGCGTGGATGAGGAACTCAAACGTCGCGGTGATCTCTTCCGCAAGCTGGGTGTGCAGGATGTCGCAGGTTACAAGCGTGCTGGCGGCACGGAGCCGATGCCGCGCACGCTGCTCATGATTGACGAGTTTCAGGAGTTCTTCGTGGATGACGATGCCGTGGCACAGGCTGCCTCCCTGTTGTTTGATCGCATCGTCAGACAAGGTCGTGCGTTCGGCATTCACGTGCTGCTGGGTTCGCAGACTCTCGGCGGAGCCTACACGCTCGCTCGCGCCACGCTGGGTCAGATGGTCATCCGTGTCGCGCTTCAGTGCAATGAAGCGGACGCCTACCTCATCATGGATGAAACCAACCCCGCACCACGGCTGCTTACGCGCCCGGGTGAGGGGATTTACAATGACGCCGCAGGTGCGCTAGAAGGGAACAGCCCCTTCCAGGTCGTCTGGCTTCCCGACGAAGAGCGAGACCAGTGGCTGGATAAGGTGAATGAACTCGAGCACCGCAGCGGACGGCAGCATCCGCCGCCCATCGTCTTTGAGGGGAATGCCCCTGCGGATGTGAGCGAGAATGGAGCCCTGACTCATGCTCTCCACAGCGCACCCATCGGCATTCCGTCGGTAGCCCGCTGCTGGCTCGGTGCCCCAAACTCCATCAAGGGACCCACAGAGGCCACCTTCCAGCGCCAGAGCGGGAATCACCTTCTCATCATCGGGCAGCGTGAGGAAGCGGCGCTCGCCATGATCGGCACCTCCATTCTTTCACTGGCAGCGCAACATTCCAAACACGGGGCCAAGTTCTTCGTTCTCCACGCAGCCACTCCAGGCTCAGCCGAAGAGCGTTTTCTCAATCAGGTGGCCGCTGCCGTTCCGCAGAGCATCCGGCTAGCGCGCGGAGCCGAGGTGGGAGATCTGATGAATGAGATGGCAGAGATTCAGCGGGAGCGCGCATCCTCCGGTCACGAAGGCGAGCCGTCCGTGTTCCTGTTTGTGCTCGGGCTGCAACGCTTCAAGAAACTGCGACAGGAGGATGATTTCAGCTTCTCACTCAGCAGTGACAGCGACAGCGGAGGCAATCCCGCCGCGCAGCTCACCGAGCTCATCACCGAAGGCAGCGCCCTGGGCCTGCACCTCATCGCCACGGTTGATACCTATAATAACGTCAGCCGCTTCCTGAGCCGCAAAGCCCTCAGCGAGATCGAAATGCGTGTGCTCTTCCAGATGAGTGCGAATGACTCCGCCACCTTGATCGAATCGCCCAAGGCCAGTGAGCTGGGGCTTCACCGCGCCATCTTTTACAACCAACAGGAAGGGCACCTGGAGACATTCCGCCCGTATGGATTGCCCGAGGAGCCGTGGCTGACCCAAGTAGCCAACCAGCTTCAAGCACGCACATGAAACCGATCCTCAGCACATCTGGCATCGTGAAGCGCTTCCCCGGCGTAGTGGCGCTCAGTGGTGTGTCCTTCGATCTTGGCCACGGGGAGGTGCATTCCTTGTGTGGTGAGAATGGTGCAGGCAAGAGCACTCTCATCAAGCTGCTCAGCGGCATCCACTCCTACGGTAGCTACGAGGGGCGCTACGAGGTGAACGGCCAGGAAGCACGCTTCACAGGCATCGCAGATGCAGGGCGTGCAGGCATAGCAGTCATCTACCAGGAGTTGGCTCTGGTGGAAGAAATGTCTGTGGCAGAGAACATCTTCCTGGGCCGTGAGCCAAAGCGCTTGGGCGGCTTCATCGACTGGCCACGGATGTACCGAGAAGCGGCTGAGCTGCTGGAGCGCTTCGGCGTGAAGCTTGACCCCCAAGCGCTGGTGTCTTCTCTGGGAGTGGGTCAGAAACAGCTCGTCGAAATCGTCAAGGCGCTGGCCAAAGATTCCAAGGTCCTCATCCTTGATGAACCCACAGCCGCGCTTGCCGAGCATGAAGTGGTCATCCTGCTGGACATCATCAAAGACCTGCGCCGACGTGGCATGAGCTGCATCTACATCTCCCACAAGCTGGATGAGGTCTTCGCCGTGTCAGACCGCATCACCGTTTTGAGAGATGGCGCCACCGTGTTTTCAGCAAATGCTGCTGATACCAATAAGCCCGAAATCATCCGGCACATGGTGGGAAGAGAGTTAGGTGACCTCTTTCCGCGCCGCAAAACGACGCAGGGAGAAGTAGTTCTAAAAGTCGAGGGCCTTACCATGAAGCAAGAAGGCGTGGTAAGGCTGCGAAACATCCGCTTCGAGGTTCGCGCTGGAGAAGTGTTGGGTATTGGCGGTCTTATGGGAGCAGGACGCACCGAGTTGTTCATGCATCTCATCGGTGCGCTCGGTACCCGTGTCTCAGGACATGTTTATTTGGATGGCGAAAAGCTGGATGCAGGGGCTGGCCCCGACGAGGTCATCCAGCGCGGCATGGTGCTCGTCAGTGAAGACCGCCGAAGGTATGGACTCATCCTTGAGAAGGAAGTGGGCTTTAATCTTTCCCTGTCCTCCATCACGCGCTACACCCGCATGGGACTCATCGACCACAAGTCAGAGCGCCGTGCCAACATGGGGTTCTTTGATTCTCTGCGCATCAAGGCGACGGGACTCGATGCGGTGGCGGGCAGACTTTCCGGTGGCAACCAGCAAAAGATTGTCCTCGGCAAGGCGCTGATGACCGAACCTAAAGTGATCCTACTGGATGAGCCGACGCGTGGTATTGACGTCGGAGCCAAGCTTGAGATCTACGAAATCATCAACCGTCTCACGGCGGAGGGGAAGGCGGTCCTATTGGTCAGCAGCGAGCTGCCCGAACTTATCGGCATGAGCGATCGCATTCTTATGCTCAATGAAGGCCGCGTCGGTGGAGAGTTCTCCCGCACCGAGGCCACGCAGGAAAAGCTCATGTCCGCAGCCATGGGGCACTGAAGACAGACGCTTGATTAGCCAAACCGATCTGGCGAAAGGAGGTCCAGGGCGATGTTTGGTTGCTGGCCAGTGAGAATATTTGCCACGATTTCGCCCGTGGCAGGTGCCAGACTGAGGCCCATCATGGCATGTCCTGTTGCGATGGTCAGGTTTTCCCAGCGGCTGGTGCGGCCCACGTAAGGAAGCCCGTCTGGAGACACCGGGCGCAAGCCGCTCCAGGGTTTCACCTCATTGAAGTCCTGCGGTTTGAAGGTGGGAAAGTAGTGTGGAAAGCTCTTCACGATGCCCCGCACACGCCGCTGATTGATGCTCGTGTCAATGCCTGCGAGTTCCATCGTTCCGCCCACGCGCAGAGCGCCTCCCATGGGAGTGACCGCCAGACGTGCCTCCGTACAGATGCTGCAAAGAGAAGGAAGCTCACGCGGATTCTCCAGGGTGAGGCTGTAACCCTTCCCAGCCTGCATGGGAAGATTCAGACCCAAGGACGTGACGATTTCCGACGACCAAACACCGCCACACAATAGGACTTCATCCGCTTCAAGTGGCCCGCAGGCCGTGTGGATGGCTCGCAACTTCTTCCCATCGCAGTCGAATCCTGTGACCTCCGTCTCCCAAAGGAACTTCACCCCGCAGCGAATGAGTTCGTCCTCCAAAGCCGCCATGAAGCGCGCTGGAGACAGGTGACAGTCCAGCGGATAGTACACACTGCCGCAGACATCCATGGTCACCCCTGGGTCCAGTGCCGCAGTGCCTCGCGCGTCCAATACCTCGGCGGGGATGCCCAGCTCATGGGCTCTACCCGCCATCCGCGCCTCTTCGTGCAGAGCGTGAGGCGTTTTGCAGAGCATGAGCAGACCACGCCGTTCCAGCCCAAAGTCCAGCGCCATGCGCTCGAAACACTGCCGACTCAGTAGGCCAAAGTCTCGAAGAAGCACCGAAGCAGCGTCCGCACGCTGCTGTGAGGCGGCCCTGAAGAACTGCCAGCCCCACTGCATCAGCGTGGCGTCGAGTCTTGGCTTGATGTAAAAGGGAGACTCAGGATTCCACATCATCCGCAGTCCAAGCGAGACCATACCGGGCGCAGCGAGCGGCATGAAGTGACTCGGCACCACCATGCCGGCGTTGCCAAAGGAGCAGCCTTCCCGACGCTGCGGCAGGCGTTCCACTATCGTCACGGAGAAGCCGCGGCGCACACAGGCGAGCGCCACATTCAAACCGATGACACCCGCACCCAGAATCAGGACAGAAGAGGACATGGTGCAGGGGTCGTCCAGAAACGCCGCTTTCTCTTGCGAATTTAGACCAAGGACTCTCATCATTTCAGACAACGCCATAGGCTGGGTGGAAGAGAAGATGACAAAAGTCGATTCTCCGCTTGATCGTCTTCGGCTTCACGCCACATTAGCCGCCCTCGCCAAAACACGTCGGGCCGTAGTTCAGCCTGGTAGAACGCTTGCATGGGGTGCAAGAGGTCGTGAGTTCGAATCTCGCCGGCCCGACCA